>NZ_JBWKPN010000005.1:319959-529111 GCF_059418265.1 Variovorax sp. GW821-FHT09B05 | reverse complement strand
CAGACAGCGGGGTCGCCTTTTCTTTGGTTACTTTCTTTTGGCGAAGCAAAAGAAAGTGACTCGCCCGCCGGGGCGAAATCCCGGCCAACAGCCTTAACAAAAAAGCAGCTTCAAACCAGAAAGCCGAAACCTTCATCCAGCCAAACCACGCAACCGACCAATAGCTTCCTCAAGATGCGCCATAGAACTGGCAGTAGAGAACCGAATGAAGCTAGCAGTATCAGCAGTCCCGAAGTCGCGACCAGGAGTCACAGCCACATGCGCCCGCTTCATAGCCTCGAACGCAAAATCCCAGCTCCCCGAAATCCCGAGCCGAGCAGCCAGCCCCGAACAATCGGCCCAGGCATAGAAAGCTCCATCGGGAACCACCGGAACCGGTAGCCCCAACACCTCGAGCTGCGGAATGAACCAGTCGCGCCGCGCCTTGAATTCGCCGCGCCGCCGCTCGTACTCCGCAATGCTCTCCGCCTCGAAGCAAGCCAGCGCCGCGTACTGCGCCACCGTGCTCGCGCAGATGAACAGGTTCTGCGCCAGCCGTTCGACCACGGGCACCAGCACATCGGGCACCACCAGCCACCCCAGCCGCCACCCCGTCATGTTGAAGTACTTGCTGAAGCTGTTGATGCTGATCACGTTGTCGTCGATCGCCAGCGCCGTCTGCCCGTAGGCATCGTCGTAGGACAGCCCCAGATAGATCTCGTCGATCAGCGTGATGCCGCCGCGCGAACTCACCACCTCGTGGATGCGCCGCAGCTCGTCGCGTGCGATCGAGGTGCCGGTCGGGTTCGAGGGCGAGGCCAGCAGCACGCCGCGGGTCTTGTCGGTCCAGGCGGCCTCGACCTTGTCGGCGCTGAGCTGGAAGCGCTCCTCGGCGGTGGTCGGAATCAGCACCGCCTTGCCCTCGGCCGCGCTCACGAAGTGGCGGTTGCAGGGATAGCTGGGATCGGGCAGCAGGATCTCGTCGCCGGCCTCGATCAGCGTGAGGCAGGCCAGCTGCAGCGCGGCCGAGGCGCCGGCCGTGACCACGATGCGGCGCGCCGGCACGTCGACGCCGAAGCGGTCGCGATACCACTGGCTGATGCGTTCGCGCAGGTGGTCGAGGCCGGTGGCCTGGGTGTACTGCGTGGCACCGGCGCGCACCGCGCGCGCCGCGGCTTCCTGCACCAGCGGCGGCGCGGTGAAGTCGGGCTCGCCGATGTTCAGGAAGATCATCGGCCGGTCGGTGTGGGCCACCTCGCGCGCCAGCTTGCCGGCGGCCTTGGCCACTTCCATCACGTAGAAGGGCTCGATGCGCTCGGCCCGGGTCGAAATCCTCATGCGGGGTGCTTCGCGAAAGAAGAGAGAAGAGGAGAAGGGATCAGGGCCGCGCCTTGCCGGTCGCGCGGTCGGCCTCGACCTCGAGCGGACGCAGCTGGGGCGCGAGGCCGTTGAGCACCGCGTTCACGTACTTGTGGCCATCGGTGCCGCCGAACTCCTTGGCGAGCTCGATGCACTCGTTGAGCACCACGCGCCACGGCACGTCGAGGCAATGCTGGAACTCGTAGACGCCGATCCACATCACGGCATGCTCGATCGGCGAGATCTCGGCCAGCTTGCGGTCGAGCAGCGGCACGATCAGCGCGTCGAGTTGCTCGGCGCCTTCGATCGAGCCATGCAGCAGCGCGTCGTAGTGCGCGGCATCGGCCTTGTGGAAGCCCGCGAGGTCGCGCGTGAAGCTGTCGATGGCGGCCGCCTCGTTGCGGCCCACCAGGTGCTGGTAGAGCGCCTGCAGCGCGAACTCGCGCGCGCGGGTGCGGTTGGACTTGGCCGAGGCCTTGCGCGCGCCGGTGGAGGTCAGGCCGGTGCGCGTCGCGCGCGCCTTGTCCGGTCGTGCGGAACGCTGCGGCGCAGCGCCTCCCTGGTCTTCTTGGGTGTTGTCGTCGGTCATGAAAGGTCGGCCAGCAGTCGCGCCATTTCGACCGCCACGCGGGCCGCGTCGCGGCCCTTGTCGGTCTGGCGGGCGACGGCCTGCTCGAGGTTCTCGGTGGTGAGGATGGCGTTGGCGATGGGCAGCTTGTAGTCGAGCGCCACGCGGCTCACGCTCGCGCCCGATTCGTTGGCCACCAGCTCGAAGTGGTAGGTCTCGCCGCGGATGATGCAGCCCAGCGCGACCAGCGCGTGGTAGCCGCCGCGCTCGGCCAGCGCCTGCAGCGCGACCGGCACTTCGAGCGCGCCGGGCACGCGCACGTGGTGGATGTCGTTGGCGGCCACGCCCAGCGCCGCGAATTCGTCGAGGCAGGCACTGGCGAGCGCATCGGTGATGTCGGCATTGAAGCGCGCCTGCACGATGCCGATGCGCAGTCCCTTGCCGCTGTTGCCGTCCAGCGGCTTGTCGGCCGCGCCCTGGTTTGCACCTTGCATGTCGTTCAGTCCTTTGCCAGATAGCCGGCGATCTCGAGGCCGTAGCCGGCCGCCATGCTCGGCATGCGCCGCGGCGTGCCGAGCAATCTCATCTTCTGCACGCCGCATTCGCGCAGGATCTGCGCGCCGATGCCGTAGCTGCGCAGGTCCATGCGGCCGCGCTCGGGCGCCTGCGCGGGGCGCGCGGTGCCGTCGAACTGGGCCAGCAGCTCGTGGGCCGTTTCGCCGCAGTTCAGCAGCACGGCCACGCCCCTGTCGAGCTGCGCGATGTGCGAGAGGCTGGCGTCCAGGCTCCACGAGTGCAGCGAGCGGTTGATCTCGAGCGCGTCGAGCACCGACAGCGGCTCGTGCACGCGCACGTCGACCGTGTCCTCGGGCGCCCACTTGCCGCGCACCAGCGCGAGGTGCACGCCGCCGCTGGGCTGGTCGACGAAGGCATGGGCCGTGAAGGCGCCCCAGGCGGTCTGGATCTCGCGGCAGCCGACCTTCTTGATCAGCGATTCGGTGCGGCTGCGGTGCTCGATCAGCGCCGCGATGGTGCCGATCTTGAGGCCGTGCTCGGCCGCGAACAGCTGCAGGTCGGGCAGGCGCGCCATCGTGCCGTCCTCGTTCATCACCTCGCAGATCACCGAGGCGGGCGAGCAGCCGGCCATGGCGGCGAGGTCGCAGCCGGCCTCGGTATGGCCGGCGCGCATCAGCACGCCGCCGTCGACCGCCTGCAGCGGGAAGATGTGGCCCGGCTGCACCAGGTCGGCGGCCACGGCGTTGCGCGCCACCGCGGCCTGCACGGTGCGGGCGCGGTCGGCGGCCGAGATGCCGGTGGTCACGCCCTCGGCGGCCTCGATCGAGACCGTGAAGGCGGTGGCGTGCTTGGTGCCGTTGCGCGCCACCATCGGCGGCAGGTGCAGGCGTTCGCACATCTCGCGCGACAGCGTGAGGCAGATCAGGCCGCGCGCATGGCGGGCCATGAAGTTGATGGCTTCGGGCGTGATGTGGTTGGCGGCGACCACGATGTCGCCCTCGTTCTCGCGGTCTTCCTCGTCGACGAGGATGACCATGCGGCCGGCGGCCAGTTCGGCCACGATCTCCTCGACCGGGGAGATCGGCGCGGGCGTCCGATTGGCGCGCGAGGCGCCGATCGGCGTGACGGATGCGTTCATGATGGGGCGGGGTCCTTGGATGCGGGGAATGTCGGTGTCAGGCCGGCCGGGCCGGCTGCAGCACGCCCGCCTGGAGCATGCGCTCCACGTAGCGCGCCACGGTGTCGATTTCGAGGTTCACGCGCGAACCGGCGCGCAGGTCGCCCAGCGAGGTGTTCTGCACCGTGTGCGGGATCAGGTTGATGCTGATCTCGCTGCTGCCGTCGGCCGCGTCGGCGACGGTGTTGACCGTGAGGCTCACGCCATTGATGGTGATCGAGCCCTTGTAGGCCAGGAAGCGCGCCAGCGCCTGCGGCGCGACCACGCGCAGCTCCCAGCTCTCGCCCACGGGCTCGAAGCGGCTCACGGTGCCGATGCCGTCGACGTGGCCCGAGACGATGTGGCCGCCGAGGCGGTCGCTCGCGCGCAGCGCCTTCTCGAGGTTGATGCGCGCACCTTCCTCGGTCAGGCCCGCTGTTTTATCGAGCGACTCGGCCGAGATGTCGATGGTGAAGAGCCTCTGCGCGGGGTCGAAACTGGTGACGGTCATGCAGGCGCCGTTGAGCGCGATGCTGTCGCCGAGGCCGACATCGTCGAGGTAGCCGTCGGGCGCCGCGATGCCGAGTCTCTTGCCGTGGGAGGAGGAGGAGCCGAGGTCGTGGATGGCGGCGATACGCCCCACGCCGGTGATGATTCCGGTGAACATCCGCGCATTTTCGCAGGTCCGGAAGGCCCGCGGCATTTCCTGGCACTTCGGGACCGCCGGCGCGGTCGCGCGGGCGTCTTGCCGGGCGGCTGTGGACGGCAGCCGGCGCGCTGCGGGCGGCGTCAGAAAGCGTCCCGGCCGGCCACGCACGCCACGATCCGCAGGTCGGGCCCGATCATGTCGGCCGAGCGGAATTTCAGCGGCAGTGCCCCGGCCAGCGAGACCAACGGGCCGTCGGCGTGGATCTGGCTCGCGATGTCCAGGCCGCTGCCGATCAGCTTGGGCGCGAGATACACCAGCAGCTCGTCGACGCAGCCTTCGCGCAGCAGCGAGCCATTGAGCTTGTGGCCCGATTCCACGTGCAGTTCGTTGACGCCGCGCGCCGCGAGGTCGCGCAGCAGCGCGGGCAGGTCGACCTTGCCGTGGGCATTCGGCAGGCAGCTGACCGTGGCGCCGCGGGCCTCGAGCGCCGCGGCGCGGGCTTCGTCGCGCACCGCCGCGTAGATCCAGACCGCGCGGCCTGCTATGAAAAGATGAGCGTCGGGTGGCGTCTGCAGGTGGCTGTCGACGATCACCAGGTGCGGCTGGCGCGGCGTCTCGACCAGCCGCACGTCCAGGCGCGGGTTGTCCTCGAGCACCGTGCCGACGCCCGTCAGCACCGCGCTGGCCCGGGCGCGCCAGGCGTGGCCATCGGCGCGCGCGGCCTCGGCCGTGATCCATTGGCTCACGCCGTTGGCGAGGCCGGTGCGGCCGTCGAGGGAGGCCGCGACCTTCATGCGCACCCAGGGGGTCTTGCGGACCATGCGCGAGAGGAAGCCGAGGTTGAGCTCGCGCGCTTCCTCGGCGCCAGGCCCCACTTCGACCGCCACGCCTGCCGCGTGCAGCCGCTCGAAGCCCTGGCCCGCGACCAGCGGATTGGGATCGGCGAGCGAGGCCACCACGCGGCCGATGCCGGCCGCGATCAGCGCATCGCAGCACGGGCCGGTGCGGCCATGGTGGGCGCAGGGTTCGAGGGTGACGTAGGCGGTGGCGCCCGCGACCGAATGCCCCTGTGCGGCCGCGTCGCGCAGCGCCATCACCTCGGCATGCGGGCCGCCGGCCTTCTGCGTGTGGCCCTGGCCGAGCACGCGGCCCTGCGCATCGGCGATCACGCAGCCCACGCGCGGGTTCGGGTCGGTGATCAGCAGCGCCGACGCGGCCAGGCGCAGGGCGCTCGCCATGTGCTGCGCGTCGTGTTGGGGGGAGGGCATGGAGGCTTCGCGAGGAAAAGTTGACACGGGTGCGTCGGGATCATACGAGCGGCGCGCGAATGCGGATGGACGGCGCGGCGCTCGCGCCCGGTGCGCTCGTACGCTTGCCCTTCGATCGCGAGACACGCGACACCGGAAGAGAACGGGGGGAGGACGGATATGGCAAGGTCGAATCGAACGGCGCATGCCGCCGCGGGCTTTTCGCTCGTGGAGGTGCTGGTGTCCATCGCGCTGCTGAGCCTGGGGCTGCTGGGCGCGGCGGCCATGTTGCTGCATGCGGTGCGCGCGAGCGGCGAGGCCGCGAACTTCGGCGCGGCGCTGAACCTGGTGCGCGAGCTGTCGGAGAAGACGCGGCTCAACCGGGCCGTGGCGGGGCGGCGCGATGCGGTCAATGGCTACCTCGTGGCGCAATGGACGGCAGGGTCTGCCGCGGGCGAGGCGGGCGTCACCGATTGCGCCGCGGCTGGCGCCGCCTGCAGGCCCGAGGACCTCGCGCGCTGGGACATGCAGGCGTGGAAGCGCCGTGCCGCGAAGGCCCTGCCGGGCGCGCGCATCACGGTCTGCTTCGACGGCAATCCATGGAACGACGCAGCGGGCGCCCATGCCTGGGACTGCGAGGCCGACGGACCGTTGCTGGTCGTCAAGCTCGGCTGGTTGCCGCGCAACGCGAGCGAGGCGCAGCGCCGCGCGGGGGCATCGGCAGCGCCGCGGCTCGCGATGCCGTTGATGCCCGCGCAGGTCAGCGAGGGGCCGCGCGGTGGCTGAGCATGTCGAACCCCCAGGGCGCGCGCGGCTGCGTGGCGTGTCGCTGGTCGAGCTGATGGTCGCGCTGGCGCTCGGCCTGGTGGTGGTGCTCGCGGCCATGCTGGCTTTCGGCGGCAGCCGGCAATTGTTCGTTGCCGAGTCCGAGGCCCGCACGGTGGAGGAGTCGTTGCGCTTCGCCGCCTTCGTCGTGCGGCGCACGGTGCGGCAGGCCGGCTATGCCGATCGCGCGGCCGGCGATACGGTCGCGTCCGCCGTGAACGATCCCCTCGACCTCGACATCGTCGGTGCTCGCAACACCCGTGTCGGCGCCAGCGGCGAAAGCTATGGGAGGCACAACGCACGCGGCGTGAACGACAGCGATTCGCTGCTGGTGCGCTTTGCCGGCAGCTCGCGCACCGACGACGACGGCAGCGCCGCGGAGGCCGACGGCACCATGGTCGACTGCATGGGTTTCGCGAAGCCCGCGCCGAGCGCCGGCACCGCCACGCCGGCCGACCGGGCCTGGAGCATCTTCCATGTCGCCGAGGCGGCCGACGGGGAGCCCGAGCTCTATTGCAAATACCGCGGCGACCGGCGCGGCAGCTTTCGGTCCGAGCCGCTGGCGCGTGGCATCGAAGTGTTCCGCGTGCTGTTCGGGCGTGACCTCGACGGCGACGGCACGCCCGAGCAGTGGCTCGATGCCGCGCAGCTCGATGCGGTGGCGGCCGCGTCGTCGCTGGGCAACTCGGCCTGGCGGCAGGTGGTGGCGTTGCGCATCGGGATGGTGGCGCGCAGCGCACGGCCGGGCAATTGGCCCCGGCCCGAGGAGGCGCAGCTCTATCCGCTCGGCCCCGAGTTCCCGGTGGTGCGCTTCCGGCCCGCGGCCGATGGGCGGCTGCGGCGTGTCGCGAGCTTCACGGTGGCGCTGCGCAACAGCCAACGCGAGGCCGCGCCATGAACCGGCCGGTGCGCGCCTCGCGTGGCTTCTCGCTGATCGTCGTGCTGATGCTGCTGCTCGTGGTGTCGGTGCTCGGCCTCGCCGCGGCGCAGAACGCATTGGTCGGCGAGCGCATCGCGCGCAACGACCGCGACACCGAGGTGGCTTTCCAGGCGGCCGAGGCCGCGCTGCTCGATGCCGAGCGCGACGTGCTCGGGCCCAACGACCATGCGGCGCAGCGGCTGTGCCTGTTCGATGGCCGCGATGTGTCGGCCTTCGTTGCCGATTGCGCCGGGACCGGCGCACGGCTGGGACTCTGCGCGGCCGCGCCGGTGGGCGATCCGCCGGCGTGGACGCAGGTCGATTTCGCACCCGATGCGAACCGGTCGGTGGCCTATGGCCGTTTTACGGGGCAGGTCTATGCCACCGGTGCCGGTGGCCTGTCCGTGCGCGCGCCGCGCTATGTCGTCGAGGCCCTGCGCAGCCGGGGCAGCGGCCCGCAGGGCGTGCTGCACAGCGCGAGCGCGGCCGTCGCGACACATGTCTTCCGCGTCACCGCCATCGGCTACGGGCCGCGCGAGGAGACGCGCGTGCTGCTGCAGACCACGCTGGCCAAGCCGTCGGCGAGTCCCGGCTGTGCCGACGCTTCTTCTCCTTCCTCCTGATCGGACTGCCATGCCCTTGCTTCGCGCATTCATCGTGTGCATCGCCCTGGTTTTCTGCGCGACGTGGAGCGCGCCGGCAGGGGCCGGCATCGCATCCACGACGCCGCCCGATGCGCTGCTGACCAGCGTGCCGGTCCACGCGCTGGCCGGTCAGCCCGATCCCAACATCGTGATCGACCTGGCGATCAAGGCCTCGAACGCGGGACCGGCTTACCTCGGCGGCTTCGAACCCGCCAAGGTCTACGAAGGCTATTGGGATGCGAAGGGCTGCTACGACTACCTGCGTGTCGAGGGCTACTTCCGCCGCACCGCGACGGCCACCACGCTCGCCGGTGGCGAGATCGCCTGCCGCGGGCAGTGGAGCGGCAATCTGCTGAACTGGGCCACGGCATCGCCGCTCGATCAGCTGCGCATGGCGCTGACCGGTGGCGACCGCGTGGTGGACACGCCGGAGCGGACCGTGCTGCAGCGGGCGACCTGGCCGATCGGGGCTGGTGTCGAGCTTCCCGTCAAGACCGTGCGCGGGCATCTCGAGCGGCTGACACCGCGTGCTGGGCTTCGCGCGGACGAAACGCTGCGCATCCGGAACTGCGGGGAGCGGCTGGTCGTCGATGCGGACATGCGCACCGATGCGGACCGCGGCTGCGTCTCGGCGGTCAGGGCCGATCTCTACTTCGCGCGCGTCGAGGTCTGCGCCGCCGACGAGGCCGTCGTGCGCCGCGATCTTTGCGCCGCCTATCCCAGCGGGCATCACAAACCCGTGGGCGCCTTGCAGGTCCATGCGGGCGACGCGCGTTTCGCGGTGTTCGGCTACCTGCCTGGCAGCGATCCCAGGCGCCATGGCGGCGTGCTGCGCGAAGCGATGAAGTCCATCGGGCCGGAGAAGACCGACGCCGCGTTCGACGGGGTCGAGAACCCGCGGGCCGAATGGGATGCGCGCACCGGCGTGTTCCGCGACGACCTTGCGGGCACCGCGCAGGGTGTCATCGCGGCGGTGAACCGCTTCGGACGCTCGGGCGACTACGCGCGCTTCGATCCTGCGGGCGAGCTGTTCCATGAATCGCTGCGCTACCTGCAGGCGAAGCTGCCGACGCCTGCGGACCCGGTGCTCGGCAACTGCCAGCGACATCACATCCTGAACATCGGCGACCTCGACACCGGGCGTGATGGTTCGGCGCCGGGTTCGGGCAGTGCGGCCTTTTCGCCCGACACCGCGCACTGGGCCCGGCTCGTCGGTGCTTTCGAGAATCGGAGGGCGGGCTCGGCCCAGGGCTCCTTCGGCATGGCGGGGCTCGCGTACTGGGCGCACACGCAGCGGATCCGCGGCGACCATCCCGATGCGCGTGTGCAGACCTTCGCGGTCGACCTGGATGCCGACCGGAGCGCTGTGGTGGGTACGCGCCAGCGCGGCAGCGCGCTCTACCTGGCCGCGAAGTACGGCGGATTCGTCGACCGCAACGGCGATGGCGATCCATTCCGAAGCTCCGCGCTTTTCGGCGCCCCGGACGCAGCGGGCAAGTCGGCATGGTTCAGCAACGCCGAATGGGCGGAAGGGCTCGACCACGACGGGCAGCCGATGCCGGCCAACTACTTCCTCGCCAGCGATGAGCGATCGACGGCGGATGCGTTGCGCCGCGTGCTGCGCCGTGCCACCGCGCCGCCGCTGGGCGCGAATGCCACGGCCGCGATCTCCTCGGATACGGTGGGCGCGGCCGGCGCGAGCCTCTACCTGCCGCGCTCCGACAGCCGGCGCTGGGCTGGCACCTTGCTGTCGTTTCGCCTGTTCACCGATCCGGACACGGGCGCCTTGCGCGTGGCCGACACGCCGTCGTGGGATGCGGGCGCCTTGCTCGATGCACGCGTGGAGAAATCCGGTGCATCGGCGCCGCGAAAGCTCTTCACGCTGTCGACGGCAGGCGTTGGCATTCCCTTCGAATGGGACGCGCTCGACGAGCCCTTGCGGCGCTCGCTGCGCACGGAGACCGAACCCGCATCCCCGATGCCTGCCGGGGCCACCGACACCCTGGCCCGCGACCGCCTGAACTACCTGCGTGGCGAGCGCCGAAACGAAGCCTCGTTGGCGGGTGGCCGTTTCCGCGTGCGCGACTCGGTGATGGGCGATGTCGCGCATGCGGCCCCGGTGTTCGTTGGCGCGCCCGACCCTGTGCTGGATGAGAGCGGTTACCCGGCATTCCTCTCCACGCATCGCCAGCGCGAGCCCGCGGTCTATCTGGGGGCCAACGATGGCATGCTGCATGCCTTCTCGGCGCGCACGGGCGAGGAGCTTTTCGGCTACGTCCCGCGACTGCTGTTTCCTGCGCTGGGCCAACTCGCGCAGCCCGGTGGCGCGCATCGCGCCTATGTCGACGGCACGCCCGCCGTGGCCGAGGCGCGCACGGCGAACGGCCTGTGGAAGAGCGTGCTGGTCTCGGGCCTGGGCGCGGGCGCCGCCGGTGTGTTCGCGCTCGATGTCAGCGATCCGCGGGCCTTCTCGGCCGACAAGGTGCTGTGGGAGTTCGGCAGCGCCGACGACCCCGACATGGGCCACCTGATGCAGCCGCCGCGCCTCCTGAAGTTCCGCACCAGGGCCGCGACGGCGGGCCGCCCGGCCACCCATGCCTGGTTCGCGGTCGTGCCCTCGGGCTTCAACAACCGCAACCCCGAGAAACGCGCCGCGCTGTTCCTGCTGTCGCTCGACAAGCCGGCCGGCACGCCCTGGCGGCGCGGCCTCGACTATCACAAGATCCTGCTGCCCCGGCCCGCCGATGCCAGCCTCGTCAATGCGCTCGCGAGCGCGCCCGGTGACCATGCGGCCGACGACGGAACGGTCCGCTGGCTCTATGCCGGCGATACCCAGGGCAATCTGTGGAAGTTCGACTTCGAACACGATGCGCCCTGGAGCGAGGCCAACGCGCTGGGCTTCGGCGGTGCGCCGCTGATGGTCGCGATGGACGGCGGCGCGGGCAGCCGGCGCCAGCCGATCACGGTGCCGCCGGAAGTGGGGCTCGGGCCCGGCGGCGGTGGCATCGTGTTGTTCGGCACCGGCCAGTTCGTCGAGCCGGCGGACCTCGGCGCCTCGCGTCGCGGCGTCCAGACCGTGTATGCGGTGCAGGACACGGGCACGCCGATCCGTGTGGGCGAAGCGCGGACCCAATTGGCGCCACGGCAGGCACGACCCATCGAGGGCGGGCTGACGGCCATCGAGGGCCAGGCCTTCGTCTACGGCGCCTTCGACCGCGCGACGACACGGCGGCGCGGCTGGTACCTCGACCTGCCGGCGTCGCGCGACCAGGGCGAGCGCCAGGTCGAGCGGTCCGTGCTGGCCGATGGGCGCCTGTTCTTCAACACGCTGATCCCGCCGCAGGCGGCCTGCGGCGAAGGCAGCGGCCGCAGTTGTGCCGTCGACGCGATGACCGGCCTGTCCAAGGGTGGCACCTGCGTGCCCTCGGAGGCGGGGCTGCTCGGTGCACCCTTCGTGGTCCAGCAGGGCAACGCGTCCTACGGTGCCGCCGATCCGGCCGGTCGGCGCGTCGAGACGCGGCGGCTCTCGGTCCTCAGCCCCGGTACCCGCAAGGGCACGTCGGTGTCGGTCGCGCAGCCGACCGGCGGTGCCACGGTGTCGCGTCGGGCCGGCCGTCTCAACTGGCGCCAGGTGCCGGACCCGCAAAGGACATGGCCATGATCTCCCGCCACGGCCATCGAGCCGGCGCGGCCCTCGGCTGGAGCCTGATCGAGGTGCTGATCGCACTCGCGATCGTCGCCATCCTCGCGGCCATCGCCTTTCCTTCCTACGTTGATGCGGTGCACCGGGGCTGGCGCGCCGAGGCGCGGTCGGCGCTGCTCGCGCAGATGCAGCAGCAGGAGCGCCACTTCACCGTCGATGGCCGCTACCGGCGCTACGAAGGCGATTCCGCCGAGAGCGGGCAGGGCGGCAAGTACCTCGTGCGCAGCGAGCACTGCGACGGCCAGCGCAGCCTCGACGACTGCCTGCGGCTCTCGGCCCGGCTCAAGCCCGGCTTCTCGGACCCGCCGGTCGGCAACCTGTGGCTGGACAGCACGGGCGGCCGCGGCTGCGATGGCGCGCAGCGTGCGCGGTGCTGGCAATGAAGCGCGCGGGACCGGCACGTGGGCTCACGCTGATCGAGCTGCTCACCGTGATCGCCATCGTCGCCATCCTGGCCGCCGTCGGCGTGCCGGGTTTTCGCGCGCTGCTGCTCCACCAGCGGCTGGCGGCCGTGTCGCAGGCCTTCGTGGCCGCGCTCGGGATGGCGCGGATCGAGGCCATCCGGCGCGGCGAGCCAGTCAGCGTGCTGGCCGACGGCGGCGCCGGCTGGGATGCGGGCTGGGCGGTGGTGGCCGATGCTGGCGGCGACCACGCGCCGCACGTGCTGCGGCGCTTCGACGGGCTGCCGTCGGGCATCGCGGTCGACCGGGAACTGGGCGACGGGCTGGCGCAAGGGGTGCACTACGACGGCAATGGCTTCTCGCGGCGCGTGCGCAATGCGGGCTTCGGCGCGGGCTGCCTCGCGTTCAGGGCCGAGACGGGGCGGCGCGCGGCCATCGTCCTCTCGGCGTCGGGGCGGCCTCGAAGTTGCGACCCCGATCGGAAGGGAGAGTGCGGAACTGGAGTGTGCGGGCAGGGCGGTGGATAGCGGCCGTCCCGCGGCCCGGCGTCGACACGCCGCGGCTCAGATGTCGCGCAGCAGCTGCCGGAATTCGTCCACGTCCTCGAAGCTGCGGTAGACCGAGGCGAAGCGCACGTAGGCCACCTTGTCGAGCTTCTTGAGTTCGCGCATCACGAGTTCGCCGACCTTGGTCGACTCGATTTCGCGCAGGCCGCTGGCGAGCAGCTTCTGTTCGATGCGCAGCAGCGCGTTGTCGATCTGCTCGATGCTCACCGGCCGCTTGCGCAGCGCCAGCATCATCGAGGCGCGGACCTTGGTCGAGTCGAAGTCGGCGCGGCTGCCGTCCTTCTTCACGACGACCGGGAAATTGACGTCGGGGCGCTCGTAGGTGGTGAAGCGCTTGTCGCAGGCACCGCACTGGCGGCGCCTGCGCACGAAGTCGGCGTCTTCCGAAACGCGGGTCTCGACGACCTGCGTTTCGAGATGACCGCAAAAAGGGCATTTCATGCGGTCAGGGCTTCTTCTTCGAGGTCAGCGGTAGACCGGGAAGCGGCTGGTCAGCGCGTGGACCTTGGCGCGCACGGCGTCGATGTTCGCGGCGTCGCGCGGGTTCTCGAGCACGTCGGCGATCAGGTTCGCGGTGATGCGGGCCTCTTCGTCCTTGAAGCCGCGCGTGGTCATGGCCGGCGTGCCTACACGCACGCCGCTGGTCACCATCGGCTTCTCGGGGTCGTTGGGGATCGCGTTCTTGTTGATGGTCATGTGGGCGCTGCCCAGCACGGCCTCGGCTTCCTTGCCGGTGATGCCCTTGGCGCGCAGGTCGACCAGCATCACGTGGCTTTCGGTGCGTCCGCTCACGATGCGCAGGCCGCGCTGCGTGAGCGTTTCGGCCACGATCTGGGCGTTCTTGACCACCTGTTGCTGGTAGGCCTTGAACTCGGGCGACAGCGCTTCCTTGAAGGCCACCGCCTTGGCGGCGATCACGTGCATCAGCGGGCCGCCTTGCAGGCCCGGGAAGATCGCGCTGTTGATCGCCTTCTCGTGCTGCGACTTCATCAGGATGATGCCGCCGCGCGGGCCGCGCAGGCTCTTATGGGTGGTCGAGGTCACGATGTCGGCGTGTGGCACCGGGTTCGGGTACACGCCCGCGGCCACCAGGCCGGCGTAGTGGGCGATGTCGACCATGAAGATCGCGCCGACGTCCTTGGCCACCTTGGCGAAGCGCTCGAAATCGATGCGCAGCGAGTAGGCCGAGGCGCCCGCGATGATCAGCTTGGGCTGGTGCTCGTGCGCCTTGCGCTCCATCGCGTCGTAGTCGATGGCTTCGTTGGCGTCCAGGCCGTAGCTCACCACGTTGAACCACTTGCCGCTCATGTTGAGCGGCATGCCGTGGGTCAGGTGGCCGCCTTCGGCCAGGCTCATGCCCATGATGGTGTCGCCGGGCTTCAGGAAGGCCAGCAGCACGGCCTCGTTGGCCGAGGCGCCGCAATGGGGCTGCACGTTGGCCGCTTCGGCGCCGAAGATCTGCTTCACGCGGTCGATGGCCAGTTGCTCGGCCACGTCGACGTGCTCGCAGCCGCCGTAGTAGCGCTTGCCCGGGTAGCCCTCGGCGTACTTGTTGGTGAGCTGCGAGCCCTGCGCGGCCATGACGGCCGGCGAGGCGTAGTTCTCGCTCGCGATCAGCTCGATGTGGTGTTCCTGGCGCGCGTTTTCGGCCTGGATGGCAGCCCAGATTTCGGGATCGGTCTGTTCGACCAGGATGTTGCGTTGGTACATGGCAGTCCTTTGAAGACGAGGTCCTTGTTCTTCAACCAAACAAGGGCTGCCCAGGCGAACGGCTGATCGCCTGCGCGTCTGGAGCGACGTCGCAGGCGGTACGCTTCCCAGTGGTAGTCCACGTCAGCGCGGGTGCCTTGTCGGCACCGCGCCTATCGCCAGTCGCGTACCCGGTCGAGTGTAGCGGATCGGACCGGCCCGGCGGCGGGCGAAAGGAGATTCAGGACACGGCCGACAGCAGCGCCACCTTGGGTGGCGTGGGGCCGTTGGCCGGCTCGGTCGCCTCGTCGGGCTTGGCCGGGGCCACCACCGGCAGGGGCAGCGGCTGCGGACGCAGCACCGGCGGCGTCGGCGCGAACGGCGAGGGCGCGCGGCCGCTGGCCACCTGCAGCAGGCGCTCGCGCTCGGCCATCACCTTGCCGGCATAGCCGCCGTCGTCCTCGAGGTTGGCCGCGCCCACGTAGTAGCGCAGGCCGCCTTCGAGCGAACCGGCGCGGGCGATGCATTCCTGCAGCACCTTCACGCCGACCCGCATGTTGGTCACGGGGTCGAAGGCGGTCAGCGTGCCGCCGGCCGGCTCGTACTTGTCGCCGTGCACGCGGGTCATGACCTGCATCAGGCCCTGCGCGCCGACCTGGCTCTGCGCGAACGGGTTGAAGCTGGACTCGACCGCCATGATCGCGAGGATCAGCGTCGGATCGAGCTTGGTGTGCTTGCCGATGTTGTAGGCCTCGGCCACGAGCACGCTCAGCGGCTCGGCCGCGACGCGGTACTTCTTGCTGAGCCAGTAGGCCACGGCGGCCTGCTGCTTGGGCAGGTCGCCGGGGCTCGCGGCCGTCGTGCGCTCGATCGCGGTCGGCTCGAGGTCAGTGGCTTCGGGCGCGGGTTTGCGCGACTGCAGCCAGCCCATGAGCTGTTCTTCGCCTTGATGGCGCAGGTCGGGCCGCGCCACGAGGGCGAGGACCGCGAACACGATGGCCAGGCCCAGCAGGGCGAAACCGTTGTGCGTGATTTCAAAAAAGCCGTCTGCCACATCGGACACGAAGGTCCTCAGCCCGCGGGCCGTGGCATCAAACGCCTTGTTCATCGCTCTTCCTTTCTGTGCGGCACCTGTCGCAGCGCCGGGAAGGGCGATGGGATGGAGGCAGCGGCGCTTGGATTGGTACCAATCAGATTCCGCGCTCAGGGGGATAAGGTGCGCGGCCGTCTGATCAAGCCGGGGGGAGTCGGCAGCGGATACAGGGTGGTTCCGTCGCGTCGGGCGATCGGAGCAGGCGGGATTCTATCGTTGCTAAATACCCGGTCAAGCATAAGGAATTCAGTCTTAATTCTTAAAAGTGTCGAACAAATGTTTCAAATCCGTGTCTGGGACCGCGTCCTTCTTAAGGGAAATCCCTTGAAAAATCGGGTTTGAAAAGCCGGGAAGGGGCGCCTAAGCTGAACAGGCCTGAGGTTTTCAGGTGCTTTCCGAAGCCAGGCAGTCACGGTGCAAGCCGCGGGCTCGAACGGCGGAGGATCCACGGCGGCAATCTCTTGCTGCCAGCACGACAGGAACCATCGACTTCCGGTCGAGCGAAACGATGGCAATGGGTCTATGCCCGCCATCAAGCCCGGTGACATGACATTCGTCGCGTCGCCGGGCTTTCTTGTTTCTGGCTTGCCGCCTGTTTGGGGCACACTCGCGCGAATGAATGCTGCCGCCTCGATACAAAGCTTAAGAAAGAACAAATGGGTGCGACGCGGGATCGTTGCACTGCTCGTGCTTCTGGGCCTTTGGGTCCTGGCCTGGCTGGCGGTGCCGCCGATCGCCAAGAGCCAGCTGCAGAAGATCGCGAGCGAGAAGCTGGGCCGCCAGGTCACGGTGGAGCGCATCGGCTTCAAGCCCTGGACCCTCGAGCTCACGCTCAACAACCTGCGCATCGCCACCGCCGACGGCAAGAACACCCAGGTCGCCGTGCGGCGCATCTATGCCGATGCCGAGTTGCAGTCGTTGTTCCGGCTCGCGCCCGTGATCGACGCGGTGACGGTGGAGGCACCGGCCATCCTGCTGACCCACCAGGCCGACGGCAAGTACGACATCGACGACATCCTGGCCAAGCTGGCCTCCGGCCCGCCGCCCGACCCCAAGGCCGAGCCCGCGCGCTTCGCCATCTACAACATCGCGATCACCGAGGGCGCGGTCGACTTCGACGACCAGACCGTCAAGCGCCGCCATGAGCTGCGCGACTTCGTGCTCAAGGTGCCGTTCCTCAGCAACCTGGCCTCGCAGCGCGAGGTCAACACCGAGCCCAAGCTGGCCTTCGCGCTCAACGGCAGCAAGTTCGACTCGGCCGCGCTGACCACGCCCTTCGCCGCCAGCCGCAAGACCGACGCCCACGTGCAGTTCAAGGGGCTCGACCTCGCGCCCTATCTGGGCTACATCCCGGGCGGCCTGCCGGTGCAGCTGCAGGCCGGCAGCCTCGACGCCGACCTCAAGATCGACTTCCAGCAGGCCACCACGGTCGGCCTCAAGGTCACCGGCACGGTCGAGGCTCACGGCGCCAAGCTGGCCGATGCGCGCGGGCGCGACCTGCTGGCCTTCGACTCGCTCAAGCTCGCGCTGGCCGACGTGCGGCCGCTCGAATCGGTGTTCCACCTCAGCGAGGTCGCGCTGGCGAGCCCGCAACTGGTGGTGGCGCGCGATGCCTCGGGCCAGCTCAACCTGATGGCGCGCGATCCGGCCACGGGCCAGACCGAGAAGGTGGTCGCGGCCAAGCCGCCGGCACCGCCCGTCAGTGCCGCGAGCGGCGCGGCGGGCGCGGCGGCACCCAAGCCCACGCTCAAGGTCCAGGTCGACAAGGTCGCCCTCAGCGGCGGGCGCATCGGCTGGCGCGACGAGACCGTGCAGCCCGGCGCGGCGATCGACGTCACCGAGCTCGGCATCGACGTCACGGCCCTCACCTGGCCGATGGAGAAGCCGGCCCAGTTCAGCGGCAGCACCGCGGTCGGCGGCGCCACGCTCAAGTTCAAGGGCAGCGGCACCGACAAGGCGGCCGACGTGCAGACCGAGGTCGACGCGCTGCCGCTCTCGCTGGCCGCGCCCTACCTGGCCCACAGCCTGGAACCCACGCTCGACGGCAAGCTCAGCGGCGAGATCGACATCGCCTGGGCACCGCCCGACCTGCGCTTCAAGGCCAAGCGGGTGGCGGCCGACAACCTGGCGCTGACCCAGGCCAAGACCGCGCTCGCGAGCGTCGGCCGCTTCGAGCTGCGCGATACCGAGGTCGACATGGCGAAGCACACGCTGGCCGTGGGCTCGTTCACCGCCACCAATCCCAAGGTCAGCATCGAGCGCGACAGCGAGAAGCGCTGGATGTTCGAGCGCTGGCTCAAGACGCCGGCCGCCGCGGGCGGCAGGCCCGAAGCCGAGGCCAAGGTGGCCGCGCCCAAGCCGGCCGGCAGCGGCCCCGAATCGGCACCGCCGGGCGCCAACACCAAGCCCTGGGCGCTGACCGTCGGCACGTTCGCGGTCGACAACGGCAGCCTCTCGTATGCCGACAAGGCCAGCGCCACGCCGGTCGCGGTCGAGATCACGGCCTTCAAGCTCAATGCCGAGAAGCTCGCGCCCGAGACCGCCACCAAGTCGCCGCTGCAGGTGTCGGGTCGCATCGGCTCGGGCCGCCGCGCCGACCCGGGCCGCTTCGACTACAAGGGCCACATCGTGCTCAAGCCGCTGGCCGCCGAAGGCCGGCTCGAGGTGGCCTCGTTCCCGGCCCATGCCTTCAAGGCCTACTACGCCGACGCGCTCAACGTCGACATCCGCCGGGCCTTCGTCAGCTACCGCGGCAGCGTGAACTACGCGACCGCCCCGGCGGGCATGACCGTCAAGCTGGCGGGCGACACCGCGCTCGACGACTTCCGCGCCAACAGCGTGTCGCTGACCCAGTCGCCGGGCTTCGACCGCAACAACAACCAGTTGCTGAGCTGGAAGACGCTGAGCCTGCGCGGCCTGCAGGTGGGCCTGGCGCCCAATGCGGCGCCCACCGTCGACGTGCGCGAGACCACGCTGACCGACTTCTTCGCCCGCGTGATCGTCGATCCGAACGGCCAGCTCAACCTGCTGAGCCTGACCAAGAAGGGCGAGGCCGAGGCCAACGCGGCCACGGCCGCGGCCGTCGAAACCCGTTCGCGCCGCAGCCTGGGCGGCACGACCACCACCACGCGTGGACCGGAGCGACCCACGGGCGGCGCGCCGGTGCCGGCCGAGCTGATGGTCGGCGGCGCCTCCGAACCGGCCAAGCCGGCCTCCGCGCCCGCCGCGGTGGCCCAGGCCGCGCCGGCCGCCGGTGGCCCGGCGCCGGTCATCAACTTCGGCCCGATGAGCCTGGTCAACGGCAAGATCGACTTCACCGACCTGTTCGTCAAGCCCAACTACTCGGCCGACCTCAGCGAGCTGACCGGCAAGCTCAGCTCCTTCTCGTCGAATCCGCCGAACGGGCAGGGCGGCCGGCCGGCGCTGGCCGAGCTCGAGCTGCGCGGCAAGGCGCAGCAGACCGCGGCGCTCGAGATCACCGGCAAGCTCAATCCGCTGGCCAAGCCGCTCGAGCTCGACATCACCGCGAAGATGCGCGACCTGGACCTCGCGCCGCTGTCGCCTTACTCGGTGCGCTACGCCGGCCACGGCATCGAGCGCGGCAAGATGAGCATGGACGTCAACTACAAGATCGCGCCCGACGGCCAGCTCACCGCCACCAACAAGCTGGTGCTCAACCAGCTGCAGTTTGGCGAGGAGGTCGCCGGCGCGCCCAACAGCCTGCCGGTCAAGCTCGCGGTGGCGCTGCTGGCCGACCGCAACGGCGTGATCGACGTCGACCTGCCGCTGCGCGGCTCGCTTAACGACCCGCAGTTCAGCATCGGGCCGCTGATCTTCAAGGCGGTGGTCAACCTGATCGTGAAGGCCGTGACCGCGCCGTTCAGCCTGCTGACCGGCGGCCTGGGCGGCGGCGGCAGCAGCGAGTCGAGCACCATCACCTTCGAGCCCGGCAGCTCGGAGCTGAGCGCCTCGTCCGAGGAAAGCCTCGACAAGGTCGTGAAGGCGCTGGCCGAGCGGCCGACGCTCGAGATGACCGTGATCGGCACCGCCAGCCTCGAGAAGGAGCGCGATGCCTACCAGCGCCAGCGCCTGCGCCAGATGACCCTGGCCGAGAAGCGCCGTGCCGTGGTGCGCGGGGGCCAGGCCGGCACCGACGTGCCGCCGGTCACCGACGCCGAGTACCCCGAGCTGCTGACCGCCGTCTACAAGCGCGCCGACATCACCAAGCCGCGCAACATGGTCGGCCTGGCCAAGGACCTGCCGCTCAAGGAGATGGAGAACCTGCTGCTCGCGAGCGTGCCGGTCGACGAGGAGTCGATGCGCCAGCTGGCGGTGGCGCGCGGCGCCGCCGTGCGCGACTACCTGCTGTCGCAGAAGCTCACCAGCGAGCGCCTGTTCCTCGGCGCGGTGCGCACCACGGCCAGCGGCGACGACTGGAAGCCGGGCGCCGAGCTCAAGCTCGCGATGCGCTGAGCATCGAAAGGGGCGCCGCGCGGCGCCCCTTGGTTTTTCACGGGGCACTGCTATATATGCAGGCACCGTTTCCCCCTGCGGCGCGACCGATCCAGGCGTCGTTTCGCCGCATCGCCGGGCCGCGCCGCAAGGTGGATTTCGACGGCGCGCGGCAAGTGGGTCAAAATGGCGGTCTGCGCCGGCCTCTGCCGGCGCCTTCGCTTTCTCTCTTCAGACAACGATCTCGCGCACGTGACCTCTAATTCTTCCAAGCCACACGACCTTCAGGCCCTCGATTCGCTGACCGGCGGCGCCTTCACCGCGCCGACCTCGGGCGAGCGTGCCTCGCGCATCCGCGACTGGCTCGCGAGCAACCCGGCACCCGAGCAGATGCAGGAAGTCTTCAAGGAGTTGAGCGGCCGCGACAAGGGTGCCGCCCGCCTGCTGCGCGAGAAACTCGACGAGCTCAAGCGCGCCAAGGGGCAGGAGGCCATCGCCGCCGAATGGGCCCAGAAGGCCGAGGGGCTGCTGGGCCAGTCCAAGCTCAACATCGCCGACGCGCTCGCCTGGCAGCGCGATGCCGCCAAGGCCGGCGCGCCGCTGTCGCGCGAGCCGCTGGCCGGCTTCAAGGTGCGGCTGGCCGAGCGCATCAAGGGCATCGAGGACCTGCAGCACCGCGCCCAGGTCCACCGCGAGGCCGCCGTGCTGCTGGCGCAGCGCTTCGAGGTGCTGTCCACCAAGGGCTGGCAGGACGCCCAGGTCGCCGAGGAATCGCTGCGCACCGACGTCACCCACTGGCAGCAACAGGCCGCCGACATCGTCGCCGACGCCAACTGGACCAGCCTCGACGCCAAGTTCGCGCCGCAGCTCGAGTCGTCGAAGGCGCAGCTGCTCGTCGTGTCCGACGCCTTCCACAGCGCGCTGGCGCAGGCCATTGCCGCCGCGGCCGATGCCACCGCGCCGCTGCCGCCCGTCCCGGTCTGGGCCGACGAACTGCGTGCCGCGCGTGGCGAGGCCGTCGCGCCCAAGGCCGCGGCACCCGCGCGTCCGCCGGCCCCCAAGGTCGATCCCGCGGTGCGTGCCGCCGCGCAGGACGCCGTGCAGGCCGCGCTGGCCAAGCTCGAACAGGAAACCGCCGAGGGCCATGGCAAGGCCAGCGCCGGCGCCGCCGCCGCGCTGCGCGCGGTGCTGAAGGAACACGGCAAGCTGGTCGAGGCCCCGCTCGAGGCGCGCGTGCATGCCGCGCTGGTCGCGGCCGGCGAACTCGAAGGCTGGCAGCGCTGGAGCGCCGACAAGGTCCGTGAAGACCTCGTGGCCAAGGCCGAGGGCCTGCTCAAGCGCCCCGAAGGCCAGGCGCTGGGCGGCCGCAAGATGCAGGAAACCCTGCGCGCGCTGCGCGACCAGTGGAAGCAGGCCGACCAGGGCGGCGTGCCGAACCACGCGCTGTGGAAGCGTTTCGACGAGGCCTGCAACGAGGCCCACAAGGTGGTCGAGGCCTGGCTCGAGAAGGTGCGTGCCGACGCGGCCGAACACCGCGCGCTGCGCGTGGCCCTGATCGAGGAGGTCAAGGCCTGGGCCGCCGAGCATGCGGGCGCCACCGACCTGAAGGCGCACAACCGCGCGCTGCACCAGTTCGCCGACCGCTGGCGCGATGCCGGCCACGTGGGCGAGAAGGTGTTCGCCGAGCTGCAGCCGCAATGGAACGAAGCCTTCGGTGCCGCCCGCGCGCCGTTCGAGACCGCGCAGAAGGCCAGCATCGAACGCCGCCAGGCCATGATCGCCGAGGCCACCGAGCTGGGCGCCCAGCCCGTGCTGCGCATCGATGCCGTCAAGGCGCTGCAGCAGCGCTGGCAGGCCGAGGCGCAGGGCGTGCCGCTCGACCGCCGCCAGGAACAGAAGCTCTGGGACGCCTTCCGCGCGCCCATCGACGAAGCCTTCAACCGCAAGTCGGCCGAACGCGAGAAGGCCTCGGCCGCGATGAGCGACCGCGACCGCCACGTGCTCAACGCCTCGAAGGCGCTCGACGCGGCCAATGCCAGCGGCGACGCGCAGAAGATCCGCAGCGCCATCGCCCAGCTCGAAGGCGCGCTGCGCGGCGAGGTGCCGCCTCCGGCACCGGCGCCAGCCCCGGCGCCGCAGCGGGCCGCATCGGGCGATGGCCCCTCGGTCGGTGCGACCGAGGTGTCGGGACCGGACCAGGCCGCCGCCGAGTTCGGCGAGAGCGCCGAGCAGGCGCCGTCGCCCAGCGATGCCGAGGCTTCGCCCGCGGCCGTGCCGGCCCATGAATCCGCCGCCACGCCCGACCTCGTGGCACCGGCCGACGGTGCCGACGCCTCGGCGCGCGCCGACAGCGCGGCGCACGATGCCGGCGAAGCCGCCGCTGCCGAACCCCCGGCACCGGCCGCGCCGCCGAAGCCCGCGCCCCGCCCCGTGGTGGCCGTGCGCGGCGACGACCGTCCGGGCAACCGCAAGTCCGAACCCGCGGCACCCGCGACCCGCGGCGGCGGCCGCTTCGGCGACCGGCGCGGACCCGGCGGTCCTGGCGGCCCTGGCCGTCCGGGCGGCGACCGCGGCGGCCCGCGTCCCGATGGCCGCGGCGATCGCGGTGGCGACCGTGGCGCACCGGGCGGCCGCTTCGGCGACTACCCGCCGCGCGAGGACCGCGGTCCTCGCCTGGGCGACACCGCCTTCCGCGCCCAGCGCGAGGCGCTCGAGCGTGCCGACATGGCGCTGCGCAAGCTGGCGGCTCAGGCCCATGGCGAAGCCCTGACCCAGGTGCTCGGTGCCTGGGAGCAGCGCGATGCCGCGCGCCTGCCGAGCGTGCAGGAGCTCGGCCGCGCGGTCACGCCGGCGGTGCGCAGCAGCTGGTCGCAGGCGATCGGTGCCTCGCCGGCCGCGCGGGCCGACGAGGCCGCCGAAGCGCTGCTGCGCCTCGAGATGGCCGCGGAAGTGCCCACGCCCGCCGAGCAGCTCGAGGCGCGCCGTGCGCTGCAGCTCAAGCTGCTGACCAAGCGCGGCGATCCGGCGCCGGCCCAGACCTGGGGCCAGGACGCGGGCAAGGTGCTGGCGGCGGCGCACGACGCGACCAGCGCACGGCGTCTGCAGAACGCGCTGAAGGCGCTGCTGCGCAAGTAAGAGACCGGCGCGCCGCCGCGGGCCCGAGCGCCCGTGGCGAGCCCGGCATTCCTCGGGCCGCCTCGTGCGGCCCCTCCTTTTTCCGACTTCCGACGATCGCCGCATGGCCTCCACCCCCGACGTTTCCCCCGTACTGATCGCCGGCGGCGGCATCGGCGGCCTTTCGCTCGCGCTGACCCTGCATCAGATCGGCGTGCCCTGCCGCGTGTTCGAGGCGGTGCCCGCGCTGCAACCGCTGGGCGTGGGCATCAACCTGCAGCCCAACGCGGTGCGCGAGCTGCACGAGCTCGGCATCGGCAACGACGTGCTCGACCGCATCGGCATCCAGGCGCGCGAGTGGGCGCTGGTCGGGCGCAACGGCAACGAGGTCTATGCCGAGCCGCGCGGCCTGCGCGCGGGCTACCGCTGGCCGCAGTACTCGGTGCATCGCGGCGAGCTGCAGATGTTGCTGTACCGCACGGCGCTCGAGCGGCTCGGGCCGGAGGCCATCCAGCTCGGCCAGCGGGTCGCGGGCTATCGCAACGGCGAGCACGGCGTCACCGCGTTGATCGAGTCGCGCGACGGCCAGCGAAGCGAGGTCGAGGGCCGCCTGCTGGTGGCGGCCGACGGCCTGCATTCGGCCGTGCGCGCGCAGATGCATCCGCAGCAGCCGCCGATCCAGTGGGGCGGCGCCATCATGTGGCGCGGCACCACGCCGGGCGTGCCGGTGCGCAGCGGCGCGTCCTTCGTCGGCCTCGGCTCGCTGCGGCACCGCGTGGTGCTCTATCCGATCTCGCCGCCCGATCCCGCCACGGGCCTGGCCACCATCAACTGGATCGCCGAGATCACGGTCGACAACGCCGAGGGCTGGACGCAGGGCGACTGGAACCGGCGCGTCGAACTGAGCGACTTCGCCCACCACTTCGAGGGCTGGGACTTCGGCTGGCTCGACGTGCCCTCGATGCTGCGCGGCGCGAAGGAGGTCTTCGAGTACCCGATGATCGACCGCGACCCGGTGCCGACCTGGGTCGACGGCCATGTCGCGCTGCTCGGCGACGCCGCGCACGTGATGTACCCGGTGGGTTCCAACGGCGCGAGCCAGGCCATCGTCGATGCGCGCGTGCTCGGCGCTTCCATGCTCTCGCACGGCGTGACGCCGGCGGCGCTGCGCGCTTACGACGAGCGCCTGTGCGCCGACATCTCGGCGCTGGTGCTGCGCAACCGCGGTGCCGGCCCGTTCGGCCTGCTGGGACTGGTCGACGAGCGCTGCGGCGGCGTGTTCGACGACATCGAGCAGGTCATTCCGGCGGCCGAGCGCGAGGCCTACATGGCGCGCTACAAGGCCGCGGCCGGCTTCGCGATCGAGACCCTCAACGCGGCGCCGTCGACGATCGCGCCGGGCGCGCGGGTCGCCGTCTAGCCTCGGCTCTGCGGCGGCCCGAAGAAGCGGTCGAAGAGTTCGAGCACGCCCGGGAAATCGCGCCCGAAGTTCGCGCGGTTCACGAAGTAGGCCTCGCAGGCCACCGCGAAGAATTCGCCGATCGAGGTCGCGCCATAGTCGTCGAGCCAGGGCGGCTCGGCGCCGAAGCGCTCGGCCATGATGGTCTGCTCGCGGAAGGCCTCGTAGGCGGGCTGCAGCACGCCGAGCCAGGCCGCGCGGGCCTCGCGCGCATTGCGGCTGCCCGCGAAGCCCGGCGGCAGCGGCGGGCAGCCATCGGCATCACCGCCGCGCATGTCGATCTTGTGGGCGAACTCGTGGATCACGACGTTGTAGCCGCCCTCGCTGGTGACGCCGCTGGCCAGCACGTCCTGCCAGCTCAGCATCACCGGGCCGTGGTCCATGGCTTCGCCGGCCACCACTTCCTCGTACTCGTGGACCACCGAGGCCTCGTCGACCACCTTGCGCTGGGCGACCACCTCGGAGGGATGCACCACGATGCCGACGAAATCGTCGTACCAGACCAGGCCGCCGCGCAGGTGCAGCACCGGCAGCACGGCCTGCGCCGCGATCGCGAGCGCGACCTCGTCGGTGATGACGAAGCCCTGGGCACCATGGAACTGCTTGTCGCGCAGGAACTGCGCCGTGAGCACGCGCAGCCGCTCGACGTCGGCGGCCGGGCGCTCGGCCAGGAAGGCATAGCGCGCGAGCGTGGCCTGCCAGGTGGCTTCGGGAATCGGGGGCAGGGCGCGCGGATGGCGCAGGCGGCGCAGCCAGTCGAGCATTGCGTCGGCAACCCCTAGCGCAGATCGACGCGCTGGGCGCCCGCGGGAGACAGGCACAGCAGCTGCGCGCGCGGCGGATGCGCGGCGGCATCCCAGTCGCTGAGCACGAGGCGGCGCAGGCCACCGCCGAGGTCGTGGTCGGCGGGACGGTGCGTGTGGCCGTGGATCAGCGTGCGTGCATCGGCGCGCGCGAGCCAGTCGCGCGCGGCATCGGCATCGACATCGGCCCAGACCACCGAGGGATCGCGCTTGCGGTCCTCGCTCTGCACGCGCATCGCACGTGCCAGGGCGCGGCGCTCGGCGAGCGGGCGCGCGAGAAAGGCCGACTGCCATTCGGGCGTGCGCACCTGGGCGCGAAAGCGCAGGTAGTCGGTGTCGTCCAGGCACAGCGCGTCGCCATGGCTCAGCAGCCAGCGTTCGCCGTGCAGCACCAGCACCGTGGGATCGTCGAGCAGCGTGAGGCCACTTTGGGCGGCGAGCGCGGCGCCGACGAGGAAGTCGCGGTTGCCGTGCATGAAGAACACCGGCAGCCGCGCGGCCGTGCGGCGCAGCAGCTCGGCGCACTGGGCCTCGAAACCTGGTTCGGCGGCCGCGTCGTCGCCGACCCAGACCTCGAACAGGTCGCCGAGGATCACCAGCGCGTCGGCCGGCGTGGTCTCGAGATAGCCGCGCCAGGCCTCGAAGGTGGCGGGCTCGCCGGCCTGCAGGTGCAGGTCGGAGATCAGGTCGACGGTGCGCCATGCGGCAGGCGCCACCAGTTCCGCGAAGGCCGCGGGAGGCGTGGCTGCCGTGTTCATGCCGCCGTCGGCCGTGCCGTCATTCGCCGACGACGACGGCCTTCTCGATCACGACGTCCTCGAGCGGCACGTCGTCATGGAAGCCCTTGCGGCCGGTCTTCACGGCCTTGATCTTGTCGACCACCTCGGTGCCCTTGACCACCTTGCCGAACACGGCGTAGCCCCAGCCCTGGGCCGAGGGCGCGGTGTGGTTGAGGAAGCCGTTGTCGGCCACGTTGATGAAGAACTGCGCGGTGGCCGAGTGCGGCGCGCTGGTGCGGGCCATGGCGACGGTGTAGACATCGTTCTTGAGGCCGTTGTTGGCTTCGTTCTCGATCTCGGCGCCGGTGGGCTTCTGCTTCATGCCGGGCTCGAAACCGCCGCCTTGCACCATGAAGCCGGGGATCACGCGGTGGAACACCGTGTTGTCGTAGTGGCCCTTCTTCACGTACTCGATGAAGTTGGCGGCCGACTTCGGCGCCTTCGCGGCGTCGAGTTCGAGCGTGATGACGCCGAGGTTCTGGATATGCAGGTCGACTTGGGGATTGCTCATGCTGATGCTCCTTGAAAGGGGTGGATGCCTGGCGGGGCCGGCTTACTTCGCCAGGGTGGCGGACTGGATCACGACGGGCGTGACCGGCACGTTCTGCATGCCGTTCTTGTTGCCGGTGGCGACGCCGCGGATCTTGTCGACCACGTCGGTACCCGCCACCACCTTGCCGAACACCGTGTAGCCGTAGCCGTCGGGGTTGGGGGCGTTGAGCGAGTCGTTGTTCTTCACGTTGATGAAGAACTGCGAGGTGGCCGAGTTCGGGTTGCCGGTGCGCGCCATGGCGATCGTGTACTTGTCGTTCTTCAGGCCGTTGCTCGCCTCGAGCGGGATCGGCGCGCGCGTGGGCTTCTGCTGCAGGTCGGCCGTGAAGCCGCCGCCCTGGATCATGAAGCCGTCGATCACGCGGTGGAAGACGGTGCCGTCGTAGTGCTTGTCCTTGACGTACTGCAGGAAGTTCTCGACCGTCTTCGGCGCCTTGGCCGCATCGAGCTCGACCACGATGTCGCCGGCCGAGGTCGCGAGCTTCACGCGCTGCTGCGCCTGGGCATGGGCCGTGGCGGCGATGGCGAGGGTGGCCGCGAGCACGAGGGCGCCGCGGCGGCTGAAACGGGAGAGGGCTTGGATCGTCAAGGAAGAGCTCCGTGTCCGAGGGATGAAAAGGATGAAGGCTGGCCGTGAGAGCACGAGCCTGCGGCAAACGTTCCGGCGTGCGGCTGCGCGGGTGCGTGCGAGCGGCTGGCTTTCGCCGCCTACTTGCTGGTGCGGCCCACCGGCTTGCGCACCACGGGCGCGGCGCCGGGCAGTGCGGCCGCGTCGGCCTCGGTCTTCGGCGTGAAGATCTGGCGGATCAGTTCCAGCTTCGGCGCGACACTGGTGTTGGTGGTCGCGAAGCGCTGCGCCTTGGTGTAGGACTGGGCGGCGAGACGCGCATACACGTCGCCGAGGTTTTCCTCGGCCGTGGCGTAGTTGGGGTTGAGCTTGAGCGCGGTCTCGAGCGCATCGCGCGCCTTGTCGAACTGGCTCTGCGAGGCATAGAGCGCCGCGAGGTTGTTGTAGGGCTCGGGCAGCTCGGGGAAGTCCTGCGTGAGCTGGGTGAAGGTCTTGACGGCCTCGTCCTTCTTGCCCTGCTCGGTGAGGATCACGCCGCGCAGGAAGCGCATCTGCGGATCGCGCGGCTTGCCGGCGATGTAGGTGTCGGCCTTGGCCAGCGCCTCGTTCGATTTGCCCTGGCGCAGCAGCAGGTTGACGTCGTCGTAGTCGTTGGCCTGGGCCGCGGAGGCCCACAGGCCGAACAGCAGGGCGATGGCGATCGAAAGTCTGGGAAACACGGCGTTCTTCATGAAGCCTCTGCAAAAGTGCGGCACGAATGCTGCGGAATTGGGGGCGGGGTGGAGCCGGGTCGGGAGCAAGCCTTGCGCTGCGCAAGGGCTCGAAAACACCCGGAAGAAGACTCGGCGGCAGCCGTTTATACTGCCCGGCATTGTAGCCGAGGGGCCCTGTCCAGCCGCCTCGTCGCCACAGCCCCATCACCCCTGAAAACACCGTCGTTCGCCCGCATCGCACGAGCGCGACACGACGCTTTCCGAATCTCATGAGTCTGCGCATCTACAACACGCTTTCGCGTGAACTGGAGGAGTTCTCCCCTTTGCGGCCCGGTCAGGTGCGCATGTACGTCTGCGGCATGACGGTCTACGACTTCTGCCACCTGGGCCATGCGCGCTCGATGATCGCCTTCGACGTGGTCCAGCGCTGGCTCAAGACCAGCGGCTTCGCCGTGACCT
Source organism: Variovorax sp. GW821-FHT09B05 (assembly GCF_059418265.1). Classification (NCBI taxonomy): domain Bacteria; kingdom Pseudomonadati; phylum Pseudomonadota; class Betaproteobacteria; order Burkholderiales; family Comamonadaceae; genus Variovorax; species Variovorax sp. GW821-FHT09B05. The sequence continues at coordinate 500,898 of NZ_JBWKPN010000005.1, read as the reverse complement.
ACGTGCGCAACATCACCGACATCGACGACAAGATCATCCGCCGCGCGGTCGAGAACGGCGAGAGCATCCGCTCGCTGACCGACCGCATGATCGATGCGCTGCACGAGGACGCCGATGCGCTGGGCATCGAGCGCCCCACGCACGAGCCGCGCGCCACCGAGTTCATTCCGCAGATGCTGTCGATGATCGGCACGCTCGAGCAGAAGGGCCTGGCCTACCGCGCGCCCAACGGCGACGTGAACTACGCGGTGCGCAAGTTCCCCGGCTACGGCAAGCTCAGCGGCAAGTCGCTCGACGAGCTGCATGCGGGCGAGCGCGTGGCCGTGCTCGACGGCAAGGACGATCCGCTCGACCCGGTGCTCTGGAAGAGCGCCAAGCCCAGCGAGCCCGACGAGGTGAAGTGGGCCAGCGAGTTCGGACCCGGCCGCCCGGGCTGGCACATCGAATGCTCGGCCATGGCCTGCGACCTGCTGGGCGAACGCTTCGACATCCACGGCGGCGGCGCCGACCTGCAGTTCCCGCACCACGAGAACGAGATCGCGCAATCCGAAGGCGCGACCGGCCTGGCGCCGTTCGCGCGCACCTGGATGCACAACGGCTTCATCAACGTCGACGACGAGAAGATGTCCAAGAGCCTGGGCAACTTCTTCCTGATCCGCGACGTGCTCAAGAAGTACGACGCCGAGACCATCCGCTTCTTCGTCGCGCGCACGCACTACCGCAGCCCGCTGAACTACAGCAACGTGCATCTCGACGATGCGCGCAACTCGCTCAAGCGCCTCTACACCGCGCTCGACCTGGTGGCGCCCGCCGAGGTCGTGCTCGACTGGACGCAGCCGCACGCGGCACGCTTCAAGGCCGCGATGGACGAGGACTTCGGCACGCCCGAGGCGATCGCCGTGCTGTTCGAACTCGCGGGCGAGGTCAATCGCACGCGCTCGGCCGAGAGCGCGGGCCTGCTCAAGGCGCTGGGCGGCGTGCTCGGCCTGCTGCAGGACAGCCCCCAGGCCTTCCTGCAGGCGGGCAGCGCGCTCGACGACGCGGCCATCCAGGTGCTGATCGCACAGCGTGCCGATGCCAAGGCCGCGAAGAATTTCGCCGAGGCCGACCGCATCCGCAAGGAGTTGCTCGACCAGGGCATCGTGCTCAAGGACTCGCCCACCGGCACCACCTGGGCCGTTGCCCAGTGAACGGAACGACCAATCCCATGCCCACCCTGCCCAAGACGAGCGTCGAGATCATCACGCCGGACTATTGGGAGGAGGCCTGCAGGCACCTGTCCAAGAAGGACCGCGTGATGAAGCGGTTGATTCCGCAGTTCGGCGATGCCTGCCTCGAATCGCATGGCGACGCCTTCGTCACGCTGGCGCGCAGCATCGTCGGGCAGCAGATCTCGGTGAAGGCCGCACAATCGGTCTGGGACCGCTTCGCCGCACTGCCGCGCAAGCTCACGCCGCGCAACGTGCTCAAGCTCAAGGTCGACGACATGCGCGCGGCCGGCCTGTCTGTGCGCAAGATCGACTACCTGGTCGACCTGGCGCTGCACTTCGACTCGGGCAAGGTGCACGTCGACGCCTGGAACGACATGGCCGACGAGCTCATCATCGACGAGCTCGTCGCCATCCGCGGCATCGGCCGCTGGACCGCCGAGATGTTCCTGATCTTCCACCTGATGCGGCCCAACGTGCTGCCCGTGGACGACCTGGGGCTGCTCAACGGCATCAGCGTCAACTATTTTTCGGGTGATCCGGTTAGCCGCAGCGATGCCCGCGACGTGGCCGTGGCCTGGGCCCCGTATTGCAGCGTGGCGACTTGGTATATTTGGCGCTCTCTCGACCCGGCGCCGGTCGTCGCATACTGAAAAACAGGAGAAGACGTTGGCGAAACGAACCTTCCTAGACTTCGAGCAACCCATCGCGGAGCTCGAAACCAAGATCGAAGAATTGCGCTATGTGCAGACCGAATCCGCGGTCGACATCTCGGAAGAAATCGATCAGCTCGGCAAAAAGAGCCAGCAGCTCACCAAGGACATCTACAGCGACCTGACGCCCTGGCAGATCACCAAGATCGCACGGCATCCGGAACGCCCCTACACGCTCGATTACGTCCACGAGATCTTCACCGACTTCGTCGAACTGCACGGCGACCGCCACTTCTCGGACGACCTCTCGATCGTCGGCGGCCTCGCGCGCTTCAACGGCACGCCCTGCATGGTGCTCGGCCACCAGAAGGGCCGCGACACCAAGGAGCGCACCGCGCGCAACTTCGGCATGAGCAAGCCCGAGGGCTACCGCAAGGCGTTGCGCCTCATGAAGACGGCCGAGAAGTTCAAGCTGCCGGTCTTCACCTTCGTCGACACGCCCGGTGCCTATCCCGGCATCGACGCCGAGGAGCGCGGACAGTCCGAGGCCATCGGCCGCAACATCTTCGAGATGGCGCAGCTCGAGGTGCCGATCATCGTGACCATCATCGGCGAGGGCGGCTCCGGCGGCGCGCTGGCGATCTCGGTCGGCGACCAGGTGCTGATGCTGCAGTACTCCGTGTATTCGGTGATCAGCCCCGAAGGCTGCGCATCGATCCTCTGGAAGACCAGCGAGAAGGCGCAGGAAGCCGCCGACGCGCTCGGCATCACCGCGCACCGCCTCAAGGCCCTGGGCCTGGTCGACAAGATCGTGAGCGAGCCGGTGGGTGGTGCGCACCGCGACCATCGCCAGATGGCCGCCTTCCTCAAGCGCGCGCTCAACGATGCGTTCCGCCAGGTCAGCGACCTGAAGCCGCGCGAACTGCTCGACCGCCGCTACGAGCGCCTGCAAAGCTACGGCCGCTTCACCGACACCAAGGCCGACGCCGGCCGCTGAGCCGGCCGCGGCACCGCCATGACCGCCGCTTTCGAACGGGCCATGGCCGCGTTCGAGCCGGCGCATCTGCCGCTGGCCGTGGGCTTCAGCGGCGGCGCCGATTCCACCGCACTGCTGGCCGCCTGTGCCGAGCGCTGGCCGGGCCAGGTGCGTGCCTTGCACGTGCATCACGGCCTGCAGTCGGCGGCCGACGATTTCGAACGCGATTGCCGCGCGGTCTGCGAGCGGCTAGTCGTGCCCGTGAGCGTGCGGCGCGTCGATGCGCGCCATGCGGCCGGCGACAGCCCCGAGGATGCGGCGCGGCGCGCGCGCTACGAGGCCTTGGCCGCGATGGCGAGCGAGCAGGGCGTGCGCGCCATCGCGCTGGGCCATCACGCCGACGACCAGATCGAGACCCTGCTGCTGGCGCTGTCGCGTGGCGCGGGGCTGCCGGGTCTTTCGGCCATGCCCGCGCATGCGCTGCGCGGCGGCATCGACTTCCACCGGCCGCTGCTCGCGGTGCCAGGCAGCGAGATCCGCGCATGGCTCGCGGCCACCGGGCTGCCCTGGATCGAGGACCCGACCAACAGCGACGCGCGCTTCACGCGCAACCGCATCCGCGCCGTGCTGCTGCCCGCGCTGACCGAGGCCTTCCCGCAATTCCGCGGCACCTTCGCGCGCAGTGCCGGCCATGCGGCGCAGGCGCAGCAGCTGCTCGACGAGGTCGCTGCGCAGGATCTGGAGACCGCCGGCGAGCCGCCGCGGATCGCCGCGCTGCAGGCGCTGTCGCGCGCACGCCAGGCCAATCTGCTGCGCCACTGGCTCGCGCGCACGCATGGCCGTGCACCGAGCGCGGCGCAGCTCGACCAACTGCTCGACCAGGTCCGCGCCTGCACCACGCGCGGCCACCGGATCCACCTCAAGGTGGCCGACGGTTTCGCCGAACGCAGGGGGGATCGGCTGCATTGGTACAATGCCCCGCCCTCGCCAGCAGCCTCGCGCTGACAGCCTGCGGGGCGCCGCCTTCGCCGCATGCGCCGCATATGGTTGAAGCGCGGGATTTTTCTTCTCTCAGAATTCACCCATGGCATTGATCGTTCACAAATACGGCGGCACGTCGATGGGCTCGACCGAGCGCATCCGCAATGTCGCCAAGCGCGTCGCCAAGTGGGCGCGCGCCGGCCACCAGATGATCGTGGTCCCGAGTGCCATGAGCGGCGAAACCAATCGCCTGCTCGGCCTGGCGAAAGAGCTCGCACCCAGCAAACCGGCCGAGGCGCACAACCGCGAACTCGACATGCTCGCCTCCACCGGCGAGCAGGCCTCGTCGGCGCTGCTGGCGATCGCGCTGCAGGCCGAGGGCGTGGAGGCCGTGAGCTACGCAGGCTGGCAGGTGTCGGTGCGCACCGACAGCTCCTACACCAAGGCCCGCATCGAGAGCATCGACGACGCCCGCGTGCGCGCCGACCTCGCGGTGGGCCGCGTGGTCGTCATCACCGGCTTCCAGGGCGTGGACGATGCCGGCAACATCACGACGCTGGGCCGCGGCGGCAGCGACACCTCGGCGGTGGCGATCGCGGCCGCGATGAAGGCCAACGAGTGCCTGATCTACACCGACGTCGACGGCGTCTACACCACCGACCCGCGCGTCGAGCCCGATGCGCGTCGCCTCTCGACCGTGAGCTTCGAGGAGATGCTGGAGATGGCGAGCCTGGGCTCCAAGGTGCTGCAGATCCGCTCGGTGGAATTCGCCGGCAAGTACAAGGTGCCGCTGCGCGTGCTGTCCAGCTTCACGCCGTGGGACATCGACATCAATGAAGAGGCCAAGTCCGGCACGCTGATCACTTTCGAGGAAGACGAAAACATGGAACAAGCCGTCGTATCCGGCATCGCTTTCAACCGCGACGAAGCCAAGATCTCGGTGCTCGGCGTGCCCGACAAGCCGGGCATCGCGTATCACATCCTCGGTGCGGTGGCCGACGCCAACATCGAAGTCGACGTGATCATCCAGAACCTTAGCAAGGACGGCAAGACCGACTTCAGCTTCACGGTGCATCGCAACGAGTACGCGCGCACCGTCGACCTGCTGCAGGCCAAGGTCATGCCTTCGCTGGGCGCGACCGAGATCGTCGGCGACACCAAGATCTGCAAGGTCAGCATCGTGGGCATCGGCATGCGCAGCCACGTGGGCGTGGCGAGCAAGATGTTCCGCGTGCTGAGCGAAGAGGGCATCAACATCCAGATGATTTCGACCAGCGAGATCAAGACCTCGGTCGTGATCGACGAAAAATATATGGAGTTGGCAGTGCGCGCGTTGCACAAAGCCTTCGATCTGGACCAACCAGCCGCCTGAGTGATGGCATAATCTCGGCTTCTTTCAGGAACTGTGACCGAGTGGCCGAAGGTGCTCCCCTGCTAAGGGAGTATGGGGTGTAGAGCCTCATCGAGGGTTCGAATCCCTCCGGTTCCGCCAAGACCCGTGCCGAGGACAAAAGTCCAAGGACGGAAAAGCCCAGAAGCATCGCTGCTTCTGGGCTTTTTTCTTGGCCGCTCGGAATGCGCTCTGGGTGGCGCTTCCTTCTTTTCGTTCCTTCGCGGCCTGACAGCACGGCAGCGGTATCGCACCGCCGCCCGATCGCTTCGCCTATTGCCCGAGCGCCGACAGCGGTGCAGCGGGCATGGCGGGCAGCACCGCCGGCATGCTGTCCACCAGTCGCACTTCCAGCGGATCGCAGGGCGCGCCGTTCTGGCGGCCGTCGAAGCGCACGCGGATGTGCGAGTGGGTCGCGCCGGTGATGGTGCCCAGGCGTCCGTCGCAGAACACGCGGCTGCCGCGTTGGAACTGCAGGCCGAAACGATCGTTGATCTCCTTGAAGCTCATCAGTACCTCCTGTTGTCGATGGGCTGGAGCGATGGTCGGGCCGTTTAACAAACGTTGCCGTCAGTTACCTGATGTCTTCGGCTGTAGGCCGAATCGCGCACGTGACGAAGGTCAAAACCTTAGCGCCGGACTGCCAAGCCTTGTGAATCGAGCCGCTCCAGCGCGTGGAGGGCGCGCGATGTGGCTGTGAAAACGTGAACTGTGAATCCCCAAGCGTGTGTTATTCACAAACAGCCAGTGCAAAACGTAACCTGATTCTTCTCTGGCATGCGGGGAGGAATTAACTTACGTAACTCGTCACATAAAAAAGGTACAGGGAGTGACAAACACATTGCAGGACAGCTTCGCCTGTCGCGTCAGCATGCCCATCGCCACGGCCGAAGAGCGGTGTTTTCGTTATGTTCCGGCGGTCGCCATCTTTCGCCGGATTCCACACGAGACGCTCGACACCTGGTTGATGCCCAATGGAAAAGCCCGCGGCGACCGCGAGCTCGCGAGCGAGGTCCTGATCGAGGTCAGGCACGCGGGCGACGACAGCGGCGCCACGCCGCAGCGTTTCGACCTGTCGGAGGTGCTCGACGTCGGTCGCGCCGCGTCGCTGTTCGTTTCGACCTTTCTCTCGAGCCTGCCGCGGCCCTGAGTCGGGGCCATCGGCCACCCGCTGGCGGCCCGAAGATCGGAACCCCCAGCGAAATCCCGTCGGATTGCTAGCAAATCATTTCCGCTTTTGCGCGGGAAGCGTGACTTTGTTCCGGCGGGAATGTTAACTTTTGTTGTCGATTTCGGGCGTGCGTCCTAAGATTGGTCGCACATGCACGCCCCATCCCTCGTTCTCGAACTGCCGGACCACTGGACCGGCGCCTTCGAACCCACGATGAACGCCGACGGCTCCTGCGCCGGAGTGGCCGAGATCTTCCTGGACGGCGTCCCGCGCTGCGCCCTGGTGATTTCCGAGCAGCCGACCTGGGACATCGCCTTCCAGCGCGCCCAGTCCAAGGCGGTCCAGTTCGTCCGCGCCTGGACCTGCAGCGCCGACTGAGCCCGGCTCGGTCCCGGCGCCGCGGCGCTCAGCAGGTCACGCCGCCATCGATGACCAGGCTCTGCCCGGTCATGAAGGCCCCCGCGCGCGAAGCCAGGAACACCGCCGCGCCCGCGATCTCGTCGGGCTCGCCGATGCGCCGCAGCGGCGTGCTCTCGGTGCGGCGGCGCAGGTTCTCAGGGTCTTCCCAGAGCGCGCGCGCGAAGTCGGTCTTGATCAGTCCCGGCGCGATGCAGTTCACGCGCACGTTGTGCGGCCCGTACTCCACCGCGAGGTTGCGCGCGAGCTGGAAGTCGGCCGCCTTCGAGACGTTGTAGGCACCGATCACCGGCGAGCCACGCAGGCCGCCGATCGACGAGACGATGATGATCGAGCCTTCCTTGCGCTCGATCATCTGCGGCACCGCGAAGTTGATCAGCCAGTGGTTGGCGATCACGTTGTTCTCGAGGATCTTGCGGAACTGGTCGTCCTCGATGCCGGCCAGCGGGCCGTAGTAGGGGTTCGAGGCAGCATTGCACACCACGACGTCGACGCGCCCGAGCTGGCGCGTGGTCTCCTCGACCAGGTGGCGCAGCTCTTCCTTCGACGAGATGTTGGCCGGGATCGAGATCGCCGCGCCCGCGCCGTGCGCGGCGTTGATGGCGTCGCGCACCTCGGCGCAGGGCTCGGGCTTGCGCGACGAGATCACGACCTTCGCGCCGTGCTCGGCCAGGCGCTCGGCGATGGCGCGGCCGATGCCGCGCGAGGAACCGGTGACGATGGCCACCTTGCCGGCCAGCGAGAACAAGGACATGGTTTTGTGTCTCCTCGAAGTTGTCAGTCCGCGTAGCGCCCGTACTCCATGCGCGCGATGGAGCGGTTGTGCACCTCGTCGGGTCCGTCGGCCAGCCGCATCGTGCGCATGCTGGCGTACTGCTTGGCCAGGCCGAAGTCGGTGGTGACGCCGGCCGCGCCGTGGGCCTGGATCGCCATGTCGATGATGCGCAGCGCGGTGCGCGGTGCCGCCACCTTGATCATCGCGATCTCCAGCCGCGCCACCTTGTTGCCCACGCGGTCCATCAGGTCGGCCGCCTTGAGGCACAGCAGGCGCGTCATCTCGATGTCGATGCGGGCCTCGGCCACGCGCTGCTCCCACACCGACTGGTCGGCGATGCGCTTGCCGAAGGCGGTGCGCGACTGCAGCCGGCGCACCATCTTCTCGAGCGCCACCTCGGCGCCGCCGATCGAGCGCATGCAGTGGTGGATGCGCCCGGGGCCGAGCCGGCCCTGCGCGATCTCGAAGCCGCGGCCCTCGCCGAGCAGCAGGTTCGCCGCCGGCACGCGCACGTCGCGGAACACCACCTCGGCATGGCCGTGCGGTGCGTCGTCGAAGCCGAACACCGGCAGCATGCGCACGATCTCGATGCCGGGCGTGTTCAACGGCACCAGGATCTGCGACTGCTGCGAATGGCGCGGCGCCTCGGGATCGGTCTTGCCCATCACGATGGCGATCTCGCAGCGCGGATCGCCCACGCCCGAGGACCACCACTTGCGGCCGTTGATCACGTAGTGGTCGCCGTCGCGGCGGATCGAGGTCTCGATGTTGGTGGCGTCGGACGAGGCCACGTCGGGCTCGGTCATCAGGAAGGCCGAGCGGATCCGGCCTTCGAGCAGCGGCTGCAGCCAGCGCTTCTTGTGCTCGTCGCTGCCGTAGCGGATCAGCACTTCCATGTTGCCGGTGTCGGGCGCCGAGCAGTTGAAGACCTCGGAGGCGAAGCCGACCTTGCCCATTTCCTCGGCGCAGACGGCGTACTCGAGGTTGGTGAGCCCGGCGCCCCTGTAGGGGCTGTCGGAGGGCACCGAATCGAGCGGCAGGAACAGGTTCCACAGCCCGGCCTCGCGCGCCTTGGCCTTGAGCTCCTCCACGATCGGCACGACCTGCCAGCGGTTCTCGCCGAAGCCCTGCATCTGCGCCATGTAGGTGGGCACGGCGGGGTACACGTGCGCCTTCATGAACGCGATCACGCGATCGCGCCAGTGCACTTGCTTGTCGGACAGGGTGAAGTCCATGACGGTCTCCTCTTTCTTCGTTGGTCGGATCCGGCGCGAGCCGGGCCTGGCGACGATAGCAAGGGCGCCGTTCCAGTACAAACCGGTCATTCCAAAATGGTGGAACATAGGTGACTCGCATGGCTGATGCCGATGAATGCGCGAATACTTGTTCTTCGATTCCTGCTCGGTATCATCGCGGCCCACCGTCCTTCCCGCCGCCGAAGAAGCTTGCCCCCATGACCGCCGTCACCGCCCGCGAGCCGCAGACCGCGCGTTTCCAGGAAAAGCGCGATGCCATCCTCAACGCGGCCGCGGCGCAGTTCAACGCACAGGGCGTCAAGGGCGCGACCCTGGCCGGCATCGCGGCCAGCGTGGGCCTGGTGACCAACAGCGTCACCTACTACTACCGCAAGAAGGAAGACCTGGCCACCGCCTGCTTCCTGCGCGCCATCGTGCTGTTCGACGGCATCGCCGAGGCCGCTACGCGCGAGGCCACGGTGGAGGCGCGGGTGCGTGCCTTCCTCGCGGGCCATGCCGCGCTGCTGGCGACGGTGGCGCTCGGCGAGCATCCGCCGGTGGTGGCCTTCAGCGACGTGCGCGCGTTGCCGAGCCCGCAGCTCGAGACCGTGCACACCGCCTACACCGGCATGTTCCGCCGCGTGCGCGGGCTGCTCAAGGACGGGGCGACGGCACATTGGCCGCGCGAGATGCGCAATGCGCGCACCCACCTGCTGCTGTCGCTGGTGCACTGGCTGCCGGCCTGGTTCGACCGCTACGAGCCGGCGCAGTACCCGCGCATGGCCGCGCGCGTGGCCGACATCGTGCTCCATGGGCTCGGTGCGCCGGCGGCACGATGGGAAGCGGCGGCGCTGTCCGAGGACGCCGCGCTGCACGCGCCCACCGACAACCCCGCGATGGATGCCTTCCTGCGCGCGGCCACTGCGCTGCTCAACGAGCAGGGCTACCGCGGCGCCTCGGTCGACAAGATCTCGGCGCGGCTCAATGTCACCAAGGGCTCGTTCTATCACCACAACGACAACAAGCTGGACCTGATCTCGGCCTGCTTCGAGCGCACCTTCGAGGTCATCCGCCGCGCCTTCGACCTCGCCGAGCAAACGGGCGGCAGCGGCTGGCAGCGCGCGGGCCTGGCGGCGCGCATGCTCGTGCGCTTCCAGCTCTCGGCCGAGGGCCCGCTGCTGCGCCTGTCGTCGACCAGCGCGCTGCCCGAGGCGGCCGACCGCGCGCGGATTCACCGGACGCTGCAACAGCGCATCGAGCGCATGGCGGCGATGCTGGTCGACGGTCTCGTCGACGGATCGCTGCGGCCGCTCGATGCGGCGATCGCGGCGCAGCTGGTGGTGGGCCTGATCAACGGCGCGGCCGAGCTGCACCGCTGGGTGCCCGATGCGAGCGAGGCCTCGGTGGTCGCGCTCTACGTGCGGCCGATCTTCATGGGGCTGCTCAGCGAAGCGTCTGCTGCTGCCTGACGGCGTTCACATGCGCGCGCGATGCGCCTCGTAGCCGGGCTCGAGCTCGACGTCCATCGATTGCAGGAAGCGGCTCACGCAGACATAGAAGCTCGCGGTCAGCACCAGCTCGACCACGGCCGCGTCGTCGAAGCCGCGCGCCCTGAGCTGCGCCACGGTGGCCGCCGAGGCCGAGGGACCGCGCGTGACCTCCTCGGCGAGCTGCAGCACCGCGCGCGCGTCGGCATCGAAGAGATCGCTGTCGCGCCAGTGCGCGAGCGCATCGATCTGCGCCTCGCTCACGCCGGCTTCGGTGGCCATCGGCAGGTGATGGGCCCATTCGTAGGCGGTGCCCGAGAGCTGCGCGCCGCGCAGGATCATCAGCTCGCGCAGCAGCCGCGGCGTCTTCGCATTCAGGCGCAGCGGCCACGCGAAGTCGAGCCAGCCGCGGAACAGCTCGGGCGCGGTGCCCAGCACGCGGTAGAGATGGGGCAGGTGGAAGTCCGGCCCGCGCGCGGCGCGCACGCGCTCGAACAGCGCCGCAGCGGCGGGATCCTCGGGATGCTCGGGCAGCAGGGGAACGCGGGGCATGGTGTTGGGTCCTCGGTCGGTGGATGTCAGGCGGCGCGGGTGTCGGGCCGCAGGCCGGGCGAGGGCACGTTGCCGGCCGTGGCGCCCGCGTCGACCGGCAGGATCACGCCCGTGACCCAGCGCGCCTCGTCGCTCGCGAGGTAGGCCACGGCCTGGCCCACGTCCCAGCCCGAGCCCTCGGTCTGCAGCAGCGAACGCTTGCGGCGCTGCTCGCGCACCTCGGGCGTCATGCGGCCCGCGACCATCGGCGTGTAGACCATGCCGGGCGCCACGCAGTTGACGCGGATGCCCTCGACGCCGTGGTGCGCGGCCATGGCGCGGGTCATGTTGACCACCGCGCCCTTCGAGGTCGGATAGAGCAGCGCCGGCGTGCCGCCGATCAGGCCCGCGACCGAGGCGATGTTGACGATGGCGCCGCGGCCCAGCTTGCGCATCTCGGGGATCGCGTACTTCGCCATCAGCATCATCGAGGTGACGTTGACGCGCAGCGCATGGTCCCATTCCTCGAGGTCGAGATCGACCGCATTGCCGGCCGGCCCGCCGATGCCGACGTTGTTGACCAGGATGTCGACGCGGCCCCAGGCCTCGACCGCACGGGCCACGGCCTGGCGGCACTGCGCGGCGTCCGACACGTCGCAGGCCAGGGCGAGCGCGCTGCCGCCCTCGGCCACGATCATGCGTTCGGTCTCGCGCGCGCAGTCGAGCTGCGCATCGAGCAGCAGCACCCGCGCGCCGCGGCGCGCGAGCAGGAGGGCGGCGGCGCGGCCGTTGCCGATCTCGGCGCTGCGCGAGCCGGCGCCGGTCACGATCGCGACGCGGCCTTCGAGGCTGCTGCTGGCGGCTTCGGCATGGGGTGTGGAGGCGGTGGATGTGTTCACGGTGCGGGCGCGGGGCCGGGGACGGTGGATGGAATGGTCCGCAGCTTAAGTCGCGAGGCCGGCACCGACGAACGGTGTTTCTCCCAGGGTGAATCGTTTCATCGATCGGTGTAGGGCGCTCGGACGGGCCACCGTGGAAGAGGATCAGGCCGCGCGTTTGCGCGGCTTCGGGGCGGCCTGCGCGGGCGCCGGCCCGCACGAGCCGCGCAGCACGAACCGCGTGGGTGCGAGCACATGGCGCGGCGGCGCATCGGGCGCGTCGCGCATGCGCTCGAGCAGCATCCGCACGCCGTCCTCGGCCGCGCGGTCGAGGTCCACCGTCACGCTGCTGATCGGCGGGCGGTGGCTGCGCGCGAAGTCGGGGTCGCCCAGGGTGACGAGCGAGATGTCCCGCGGAATGCGCAGGCCCTGCGCGGCGATGGCGTTGAGCACGTCGGCCAGCACGCTGGTGCCGAGCGTGACCAGCGCGGTGGGCCGCACCGCGCCCTCGAGCAGTTGCGTGACCGCGTCGAAGGCGGGGCTGGTGGAGGTCGGCAGCCGCACGATGTGCGCGGGCCGCGCCGCCAGGCCGCTGGCCTCGAGCCCGGCCTCGAAGCCCTCGATGCGGCGGCGCATCGGCCGGTTCTGCATGTCGGCCACCACCAGGCCCATCTCGCGATGGCCCAGGCTTGCGAGGTGCAGCACGGCCTCCTTCACGCCGCGCGGATGGTCGAACAGCAGCTGGTCCTGCGCCACGTCCATGTCGCGGTCGAGGATCACGGCCGGGATGCCGAGCTTCTCGACCGCCTCGAGCACCGCCGGGTCGCGTTCGTTGCCCGGCGCGATGATCACGCCGTCCATGCGGCGGCCCTGGAACATCGAGAGGATCTCGAGTTCCCATTGCGGATCGTTGAGGCTGTTGGCCAGCAGCACCATGTAGCCGGCCTCGCGCAGCTTGGCCTCGAAGGTGCGGTAGAGCTTGGCGTAGAGCGGATTGGCGACATCGGTGAACATGCAGCCCACCGTGCGCGAACTGCGCGAGCGCAGCGCCTGCGCCGCATGGTTGAGTCGGTAGTCGAGCTCGCGCATCGCGCGCTCGACGCGCTCGCGCAGCGCGGGGCTCACGTTCTCGACCTTGTTGATCACGCGCGAGACGCTGCCCAGCGACACGCCGGCGAGCGTGGCCACGTCCTTGATGCTCGCCTTGCCGGCCTTGGGTTTCATGCGCAGTGCGGTGCTCGTGCCCGAAAGCGCGAGATTCTATGCAGCGGGGTCCGGCTCAGGGCGCCGCGGCCGCGGGCGCCACCATGCGTTGCAGGAAGGGCTGGCGCGCGAACACCGCGTCGCGCGGGCCGGCATCGACCACGCGGCCGGCCTCCATCAGCACCACCGCGTCGAAGCGCTCGAGCAGGCTCAGCCGGTGCACCGAGGCCACCACGCAGGCGCGTGGAAAGGCCTGCGCGATGCGTTCGAGCACGCGCGCCTCGGTGGCGGCGTCGAGCGCGCTCGTGGGTTCGTCGAGCAGCAGCAGCGAGCTGCCCTGGGCCGCGAGCACGCCGCGCGCCAGGCACAGCCGCTGGCGCTGGCCGCCCGAGAGGTTGAAGCCGCGCTCCGACACCGCCGTGTCGAGGTCGCCATGCGTGGCGGCCAGCACCTCGTCGAAGGTGCTCGCATGCAGCGCGGCGCGCAGCGCGTCGTCGTCGAGGGGCAGGCCGAAGGCGAGGTTCTCGCGCACGCTGGCCTCGAACAGCTCGGTCTCCTGCGGGATCAGCGTGGCGATGCGGCGCAGCTGCGTCCAGTCGGCGGGTTGGCCGTCGAGCGCGAGCACGCCGCCCTGCGGCGCATAGAGGCCTGCGAGCACGCGCAGCAAGGTGCTCTTGCCGCCGCCGCTCGGGCCGACCAGCGCCACGCGTTCGCCGCGCCGCAATGCGAGCGACACCGCGTGCAGGCCGCCGCGCGGGCGCTCCTCGCTGGGGGCCGTCGTCGTCGTGGGTGCGCCGCCGCGCGGTGCGTAGTTCCAGTCCAGCGCATCGACGGCCAGCGTCTGCCAGGCGGCCTCGGCATCGATGCGCTCGGCCGCGGGCACCTGCTCGGGTGGCGTGGTCAGCGAGTCGCCCTTCGGCGCGTCCCAGATCGGCGCGGCGCTGCCGTAGTCGGTGTGCATGCGCGCGAAGAAGCTGAAGTTGGCCGCCACCGAGGTGACCACGCCCGCGGCCTGCTGCGCGTACTGGTAGATCATGAACACGCCGCCCAGCATCACGGCCTGGCCCGGCGTGCGCGACTGCCAGACGTAGATGACCACCAGCCCCCAGGTCAGCGCCAGGCCCATCAGGTCGACCGCGAACCACTTGCCCTCGTTGAGCACCACGGTGCGCTTCAGCGGTTCTGACACCGCGCGCATGCGCCGGCGCAGCAGCAGCCGCGAGGCGCCCTGCAGCCGCAGTCCGATCACGGTCGAGGCATTGCCGAGGAAGTCGAGCAGCGCCGCCACGTAGCGGCGGTCGGCATCGTTCTCGGTGCGCGCCAGCCGCATCAGCGCGCGGTCGATGCGCAGGATCACGACCGCGATCAGCACGTAGCCCGCGAGCGCCGTGGCCCCGCTGGTGCGCGACAGCAGCGCCAGCGCCACCAGCGGCCCGACGAAGTTGACGAGGTTGGTGAGCCAGATGAACTGGTTCTGCGCGAAGTCCGACAGCGCGCGGCTGGCCTGGTGTACCCGGTGCTGCAGCTCGCCCGAATGGTGGCCGTCGTGCCAGGCCAGCGGTGCCGCGGCGATGCGCGCATAGAGCTGGTCGGCCAGCGTCTCGCGCACCTTCACGCCCACGTTGCGCTCGAGGATGCGGCCCGGCCCGTGCAGCGCCCAGGCGCCCACGTAGACCCCGGCCAGCGTGGCGATCCAGCGGCCGGCGCCACCGAAGTCGCCGCGCTGCAGCGCGTTGATGGCCTGGCCCGCCAGGTAGGGCAGGGTGAGGCGGATCAGCTGCGAGCTGGCCAGCAGCGCGGTGGCGCCCAGCAGCTGGCCTCGCGCGCCGGCGGCGAAGTGCCACAGGGCTGCATAGAGTTCGCGGATGGCGCTGCCGGGCCGGGTGCTCGTGGATTGCATGGGGGCAGTGTGCCCAAGGCCGAGGGTCGCCCGGCGTAGGAGCGCGGCACGCGCGCGTCGCTGATCCGCAACGAGGCGATGCAAAAGTAACTTTATGTATGGTTAAATCCGCCGCAACTTACGCGAAGTAGAGGACGAGGGATCCCATGAAGCTGCTGTTGAGCCTTGCGTGCGCGGTCGTGGCCCTGGCCGGCTGCGTCAGCACGCCGCCGACGCCGACCGAGCCCGGAACCGGCCGCGGCCTGTCCTATGTGCCCATGGTGGCGATGCAGGGCGTGGACAAGGCGCGCTACGACGCCGACGTGGCCGACTGCCGCACCTCCGCCCTGCGCATCACCGCACGCAACGAGGACAACAACGGCATGTGGGCCGCCTTCGGCCTGGGCCTGATCACCGTGCACGGCCAGGGCATCGCGGGCGCCGCCGCCTGGACCAGCGTTGCCGCGGTCGTGGCCGACATGACTTCGCGCCCGCCCGAAGCCGTGATCGCCGAGCACCAGCAGATCGCCGTGGTCCATTGCATGGCCAAGCGCGGCTACCGCAACCTCGACCCCAACGTGCGCGACAGCTTCTATGCCTACGGCTACTCGCCGGTCGAGTCGTTCGCGCCGCGCCGCACCGGCGTCGACACCTACAACGTCGAGCGGATCGCGAAGAACGGCCGCTGCAACCTGCAGCCGCGCGCCGAGCTCACGGCCAAGGGCCCGGGCTACGAGGCCTACACCGTGCCGTGCGAGAACGGTGGCAGCTGGGCCGTGCGCTGCGAGTTCGGCCAGTGCCGCGTGCTGGCGCAGGCGCCCATGCGGCGCTCCTGAACCGGGTTCGACCGATCAAGAAAAAAGCGGCGCCTCGGCGCCGCTTTTTCGTTGGGCTGGCTCAGCGCCAGACGTAGTGCCCGCGCACCAGCCGGCCGTGTTCGCGGTGGGCCGGCACCCAGACCTTGTGCTTGCGGTGGTGCGGTGCCATGTGCGGTCGGTCGTAGCCGGGGCCGCCATGGGGCTGGGCCATGACGGCGCCGGAGGAAGCGAGCAGGCCGAGGGCGGCCGCGAGGATGAAGAGGGTCTTTTTCATGTTGGAGTCCTTCATGGGAGTGGATGCGCGGCGAAGCACCGTCGCAGGGGCTTCGATCCGCACGGTGGAACCTTAGTTCGCTTCGGTGACGGCGTCGCGTAGGCGCTCGCGCAGTCCGCGCGCGGGCGCTCGGCCCTTGAAGGCGTGCAGCTCAGTTCACGACCAGCCCGCGCAGCGCGGGATCGGCCGGCGGCGGCTTCAGGTCCATCTCGTGCAGGGTCTTCACCAGCAGCTCGGCGATCATCAGGTTGCGGTGCCGCTTGCTGTTGGCCGGGATCACGTGCCAGGGCGCATGCGCGCTCGAGGTCGCGGCCAGTGCCTTGTCGTAGGCGCGCTGGTAGGCATCCCACTTGGTGCGCACCTCGAGGTCGGCCATGCTGAACTTCCATTCCTTGCCGGGCGTGTCGATGCGCGCCTGCAGCCGCTGGCGCTGCTCCTCCTTGTCGATGTGCAGCATGCACTTCACGATGGTGGTGCCGGTCTCCACGAGCAGGCGCTCGAAGTCCTCGATCTGCGCATAGCGGCGCTTGGTTTCGGCCTTGTCGATCCAGCCTTCGACCACCGGCACCAGCACGTCCTCGTAGTGGCTGCGGTTCCACACCATGACCTCGCCGGTGCGCGGCACCACGGCATGGCAGCGCCACAGGTAGTCGTGCGCGCGCTCCTCGTCGTTGGGCGCCTTGAAGGCGCTCACGCGCACGCCCAGCGGCGAGGTGCGCGAGAACACCCAGCGCACGGTGCCGTCCTTGCCACTGGTGTCCATGCCCTGCAGCACCACCAGCAGCTTGCGCCGGCCTTCGGCATGCAGCAGGTTCTGCTGTTCGTCGAGCTCGATCGCCAGGGCGTCGAGGCGGTCGCGCTGCGCGGCCTCGTTGCCCTTGAGGAAGGGCGTGTCGCCGGGATCGATGCGGGAAAGCTGGAACTTGCTGCCGACGCGGTACTTCTTGAAGCTGGCCATGGCCTGCGGTCTCCGTTGAATGAACGAAGGCCACAGGGTACGCGATGCGCGCGCCGCGGCTGTCAGCGCTCGTCGGGATCGATCGAGGCGCTCCAGCGGTTGTCCCACTCGGCATGGCGCGCCGCGTCGTCGAGCACGCGCCGGTCGCGCTTGGTCGGGCGGCCCTGCTCGATGGCGAGCGCGGGCTCGCTGCCCATGCGGCGCTGCTCGCGGAAGGCGGCCTGCGCGGCCAGGCTCTCGGGCGTTTCCTCGTAGAGCTGCTGGGCCACCGGCGCCGGGCCGCGCTGGCCGCTGAGGCCGCGCACGGTGACGGTGCGGGTCAACGGGCCGAGCCGGATCGCGACGGCGTCGCCGACCTTGACCTCGCGCGAGGCCTTGGCGACGTCGCCGTTCACCAGGATGCGGTTCTTGCCGATCTCCTCGG
Organism: Variovorax sp. GW821-FHT09B05; assembly: GCF_059418265.1. Classification (NCBI taxonomy): domain Bacteria; kingdom Pseudomonadati; phylum Pseudomonadota; class Betaproteobacteria; order Burkholderiales; family Comamonadaceae; genus Variovorax; species Variovorax sp. GW821-FHT09B05. The sequence goes on along the minus strand of NZ_JBWKPN010000005.1, from coordinate 483,640 downwards.
CCGCCAGCGAGCGGGTCTTGAAGAAGCGGGCGGCCCAAAGCCATTTGTCGATGCGAAGACGATCCATAAATCAGGAGGTGTGCCGGTCCAGGGGCAGGTGCACGACGGCGTCGAGCCCGGCGATATTGTCCCGCGTGTCGGGCCCCGTGCGGTTGTCGAGCGCGATCCGTCCGTCGAGCGCGAGCACGATCTCGCGGCAGATCGCGAGGCCCAGGCCCGAGCCGCTGGCGCTGTCGCCGGCCGAGAAGGGCGCGAACAGCCGCTGCCGCAGCTCGGCGGAGATGCCCGGGCCGCTGTCGCGCACCCGCAGCATCGCCTCGCCGGCCTCGGCGCGTACCGCCACCGACAACGCGCCGCCGGCCGGCGACTGCTTGATCGCGTTGTGCAGCAGGTTGCGCGTGAGCTCCTGCAGCATCCAGCGGTGGGCGCGCACCGGCACCGGCGCGTCGGCATCGAGCTCGAAGTCGAGCGCCTTGTCGGCGATCAGCGGCGACAGGTCGAGCACGATCTGGCGCGCCACCTCGGCCAGGTCGAGCCGCACCGACTCGGGCTGCTGGCGCAGCTGCTCCACCTTGGCCAGCGAGAGCATCTGGTTGGCCAGCGCGGTCGCGCGGTCCACGGTCTGATTGATCTCGACCAGCGCCTGCTCGGGCGCCAGGTCGCCGCGCCGCGCCGACTGCACCTGCGCCTTGAGCACCGCCAGCGGGGTGCGCAACTGGTGGGCGCTGTCGCGCACGAAGCGCTTCTGGTGGTCGAGCAGCCGCTGCAGCCGTCCCATGACCTCGGTGGTGGCATCGATCAGCGGACGCAGCTCGCGCGGCGCATCGGGCGCGTCGATCGGCGACAGGTCGTCGGCGGCGCGCCGGTCGATCGCCTCGCCGAGCTGGCGCACCGGCCGGGTCGCGCGCTGCACCACGAACACGGTGACGGCCGCGATCACGCCCATCAGCAGCAACTGGCGCCAGAGGGTGTCGAGCAGCAGCTTGCGCACCAGGGTCTCGCGCAGTTCCAGGGTCTCGGCCACCTGCACCACGGCCATGCCGCGGCCGCGCGCGCTGGCCACCGGCTGCAGCAGCACCGCCACGCGCACCGGCTGGTCGCGAAAGCGTGCGTCATAGAAGTCGACCAGCGCGGCGTAGGGCGTGCGATCGGGAATGCGGCCGTGCCAGAACGGCAGCTCGCCGAAGCCCGAGATCATCTCGCCATGCAGCGTGGAGACGCGGTAGAAGAGCCGGCTGCGGTTGTCGGCCTCGAAGGCCTCGAGCGCCGAGTAGGGCACGATCGCGCGCAGCTCGGCATGCTCGTCGTAGCCTTCCACGTCGAGCTGTTCGCCGATGGTCTTGGCCGAGGCGAGCAGCGTGCGGTCGTAGGCGGTGGTGGCGGCGGCCAGGCTCTGGCGGTAGAGGCTCACGCTGTTGATCACGATCAGCAGCGCGACCGGCGCGAGGATGCCGAACAGCAGCCTCGCGCGCAGCGACAGGTTGGTCGTCATGGCTCCGCGCGAAGAAGGTAGCCGAGGCCGCGCAGCGTCATCAGCGCGGCGCCGGTGCCCACGAGCTTCTTGCGCAGCCGGTACACCACCACCTCGACCGCCTCGTACTGCACGTCGGTCTCGCCCGGGAACACCAGCTCGAACAGCCGTTCCTTGGTGAGCGCGTGGCCGGGCTTCATCATCAGCGCCTTGAGCAGCGCGAGCTCGCGCGGCGTGAGCTCGAGCACCTCGGCGCGGTGGTAGATGGCGCCGCTGTCGGGCTCGAAGCGCAGGCCGCCGACCTCCTGCGGATTGAGCACCGGGTCGGCCCCGGCGTTCTGGTTGCGCCGGCGCAGCGCGCGGATGCGGGCCTCGAGCTCGTCGAGGTCGAAGGGCTTGGGCAGGTAGTCGTCGGCGCCGGCGTTGAGGCCGACGATGCGGTCGCCCACGGTGCCGCGCGCGGTCAGCAGCAGCACCGGCGTGCGCAGGCCCTCGGCGCGCGCCTGCGCCAGCACCTGCAGGCCGTCGAGATTGGGCAGGCTCAGGTCGAGCGCCACCACGTCGGGCTCGACCGCGCGCCAGTGCTCGAGCGCGAGCGCGCCATCGCCGCAGACCCGCACGTCGATCTTGCGGCGCGCGAGGCTGCGCTGCAGCGTGACCTGCATCGAGGGATCGTCTTCGACCAGCAGCAACTTCATGGATCGGGGCGGCCCGCGGGCGCGCGCACACGGGGACTCGGGGCGGGGTGGGCTTCGGTGTTTTCCCCAGTCCGGTGGACAGCCAACTGACAGCGGGGCGGCGCATGATAGCGGTTCAGGTCCAAGTCAGGTTCCGTTCCTTTTCCCCCTCAGGAGACACCAACGATGCGTCGCGATACCTTTTTGAAGTCCCTGGCCGCGCTGGCCGCCGCCGGCGCGCTGCCGCTGTCGGCACGCGCCGCGGCCAACGTCAAGATGATGATTCCCGCCAACCCCGGCGGCGGATGGGACACCACGGGTCGCGCGCTGGGCAAGGCGCTGACCGACGCCAAGGTGGCCGACACGGTGGCCTACGACAACAAGGGCGGCGCCGCCGGTGCACTGGGCCTGGCCCAGTTCGTCAACGGTTCCAAGGGCGATCCGAACGCGCTGATGGTGATGGGCTCGGTCATGCTGGGCGGCATCATCACCGGCAAGCCGCCGGTCAAGCTCGAGCAGGCCACGCCGATCGCGCGCATGACCACCGAATACAACGTCTTCGTGCTGCCCTCGAACTCGCCGTTCAAGACCATGAAGGACGTGGTCGAGCAGCTCAAGAAGGACCCGGGCAGCGTGAAGTGGGGCGGCGGTTCGCGCGGCTCCACCGAGCACATCGCCGCGGCCATGATCGCGCAGAAGGTCGGCGCCGATCCCTCGAAGATCAACTACGTGGCATTCCGCGGAGGCGGCGAGGCCACCGCGGCCATCCTCGGCGGCAACGTCACGATCGGCGGCAGCGGCTACAGCGAGTTCGCCGAATACATCGCGGCCGGCAAGATGAAGCCCATCGCCGTCACCTCGGCCCAGCGCCTGCCCGGCATCAACGTGCCCACGCTCAAGGAGCAGGGCATCGACGTCGAGATCGGCAACTGGCGTGGCGTGTACGGCGCGCCCGGCATCAGCGCCGAGCAGCGCAAGGCCCTGACCGAGATGGTGCTGGCCGCGCTCAAGAGCGCCTCGTGGGCCGAGTCGCTCAAGAAGAACGACTGGACGCCGGCCGTGCTCTCGGGCGACGCCTTCAGCAAGTTCGTCGACGACGACTTCGCGAGCCTGCGCGCCATCATGGCCAAGTCCGGCATGGTCTGAGCCTCCGCTCCACCCAGCCCACACGGCGCGCTGTCCCTCACGACAGCGTGCCGTTTTCAAATCCAGCCCGTCTCGCTCGAATCCGGGAGCCAGAAATGACAACACCAAATCCCTCGATGGCGCCGCCCGACCCGGGCGCCGCCCCCGCCGCGCCGTCCGCGCCGTGGCCTCAAACGGTCGTCGGCGTCGGCGTGCTGCTGACCGGCGCCGCGCTGGCCTTCGGCGCCATCGGCATCTCCTCCGAGGCCGGCTACGGCGGCGTCGGCCCCAACTTCCTGCCCTGGCTGGTGTCCATCGTGCTGATCATCTGCGGCGCCTGGATCACCTGGGAAGCGCGCAGCGGCGGCTTCCGCGAACTCGAGGCGCCCTCGGGCGACGACCGCGCCTACTGGCCCGGGTTCGTCTGGGTCTCGGCCGGGCTGCTGCTCAACGCGGCGCTGATCACCACCATCGGCTTCATCCTGAGCTGCGCGCTGTGCTATCTGCTCGCGGTGCAGGGCCTGCGCCGCGCGAGCGGCCAGTCGGCCGCCGGCTCGGCGCGCACCTGGGTGGTCGATTTCCTGACCGGCGTCGCGATCTCGGCGCCGGTGTTCTGGATGTTCACCAAGTTCCTGGCCATCAGCCTGCCGGGCCTCACTGCTACCGGGTGGATCTGACATGGACATCTTCAACGCCCTCATGAGCGGCTTCGCGGCCGCGATCACCCCGATCAACCTGCTGTGGTGCCTCATTGGTTGCGCCCTGGGCACGGCCGTCGGCGTGCTGCCCGGCATCGGCCCCGCGGTCGCGGTGGCGATGCTGCTGCCGATCACCGGCAAGGTCGACATCACGGCCTCGATGATCTTCTTCTCGGGCATCTACTACGGCGCCATGTACGGCGGCTCCACCACCTCGATCCTGCTCAACACGCCCGGCGAAACCGCCAGCATGGTGACGGCGATGGAGGGCAACAAGATGGCCAAGAGTGGCCGCGCGGGCGCGGCGCTCGCCACCGCGGCCATCGGCTCCTTCGTCGCCGGCACCATCGCCACCGTGGTCGTCACGCTGTTCGCGCCCTTCGTGGCCGACTACGCGGTGCGGCTCGCGGCGCCCGAGTATTTCCTCCTGATGCTGCTGGCCTTCACCACCGTGAGCGCGGTGCTCGGCAAGAGCACGCTGCGCGGCATGACGGCGCTGTTCGCGGGCCTCGCGATCGGCTGCGTCGGCCTCGACCAGATCTCGGGCCAGGGCCGCTACACGGGCGACATGCCCGAGCTGCTCGACGGCATCGAGATCGTGCTGGTGGCCGTGGGCCTGTTCGCCGTGGCCGAGGTGCTCTACGCGGTGCTCTACGAAGGCCGCGTGGTCGAGGGCCAGAACAAGCTGACCCGGGTGCACATGACCAAGCGCGACTGGAAGCGCTCGATCCCGGCCTGGCTGCGCGGCGCCGCCATCGGCACGCCCTTCGGCTGCATCCCGGCCGGCGGCACCGAGATCCCGACCTTCCTGAGCTATGCCACCGAGAAGAAGATGGCGAAGGACGCCGACGCCAAGCAGGAGTTCGGCACCACCGGCGCCATCGAGGGCGTGGCCGGTCCCGAGGCCGCGAACAACGCCACCGTGACGGCCGCGCTGATCCCGCTGCTCACGCTCGGCATCCCGACCTCGAACACCACGGCCATCATGCTGGGCGCGTTCCAGAACTACGGCATCCAGCCGGGCCCGCAGCTGTTCACCACCTCGGCCGCGCTGGTGTGGGCGCTGATCGCCTCGCTCTACATCGGCAACATCATGTTGCTGGTGCTGAACCTGCCGATGGTGGGCCTATGGGTCAAGCTGCTCAAGATCCCGAAGCCGCAGCTCTATGCCGGCATCCTGATCTTCGCGACCGTCGGTGCCTACGGCATGCGCCAGAACACCTTCGACCTGTTCCTGCTCTATGCCATCGGCCTGCTGGGCGTGGTGATGCGGCGCTTCGACTTCCCGACCGCGCCGGTGGTGGTCGGCATGATCCTGGGCCCGCTGGCCGAGGCCAACCTGCGCAACGCGATCTCGATGGGGCAGGGCAGCCCGGTGGTGTTCTTCCAGCGGCCCGAGTCGATCGTGATCGTCATCGTGATCGTCGCCGTGCTGGTGCTGCCGCGCGTGGCCAAGCGCATGAGCGAGAAGAAACTCGCGCGGCTCGCGGCCTCGAGCTGAGGCCGGTCGCCAACCGACACAGCGCCGCGGGCAGCGATGCCCGCGGCGCTTTTTCTTTGGGTTGCCGCCCTGTGCGCGAACACGAACGGTTTCAGACGGTGGCCGAATTCCATAAAATGAGAACTATTCTTATTCGTTGATGGGTGCCCGGCACTCGTTGGAGAGGTGCCATGGCCGCGGCCGAATCCGCCTTGCAGCAGGAAGTCCGAAGCTTGTACAGCGACCATCACGGCTGGCTGCAGGGCTGGCTGCGCCGTCGGCTGGGCAATGCCTTCGATGCCGCGGACCTCGCGCACGACGTCTTCCTGCGCCTGCTGGCGCGGCGCGAACCGGTGGGCATGAAGGAGCCGCGGGCCTACCTGTCGTCGGTGGCGCGCGGCCTGGTGATCGACCACTGGCGCCGCCGCGAGCTCGAGCAGGCCTGGCTCGAAACCCTCGCGCAGATGCCCGAGGCGACCGCGCCTTCGCCCGAGCAGCGCCTGCTGATCCTCGAGGCGCTGGTCGAGATCGACCGCATGCTCGACACGCTCAAGCCCGCCGTGCGCACCGCCTTCCTGCTGGCCCAGTTCGACGGCCTGAGCTGCCGCGAGATCGGCGAGCGGCTGGGCGTGTCGCTCGCCACCGCCGAGCGCTACGTGGCGAAGGCGTTGCGCGCTTGCTACGCGTTCCGCTTCGAAGCATGAGCACTGTTTTGCCGGACAACGTGATCGACGCCGCCATCCTGTGGTCGGTGCGGCTGGCCCATGGCGAGCCCACGCCGAAGATGCAGCGCGCGCACGCGCAATGGCTGGCGGCCGATCCGCGCCATGCGCAAGCCTGGCAGCGCGTCGGCGACCTGCGGCGCGGCTTTGCCGGCATGCCGGCCGGCCCCGCGCGCGACACCCTGCAGGCCGCGCAGCTGCACCGGCAGCAGCGCGGCCGCCGTACCGCGCTCAAGCTGCTGTCGCTGGCCGGCGTGGCGCTGGGCGCCGGCTGGCTGCTGCGCGAGCACGCGCCGTGGCAGCGCCTGCTGGCCGATGCCAGCACCGACACCGGCGAGCAGCGCACCCTGCGGCTGGCCGACGGAACGACGCTGGTGCTCAACACCGACAGCGCGGTCAGCACCGACCTGGGCGGCGAGCGCCGCCTCGTGGTGCTGCGGCGCGGCGAGATCATGGTCAGCACCGGCGACGATGCCGGCGCCGCCGCGAAGCGCCCGTTCTGGGTCTACACGCCGTTCGGCCGGATGCAGGCGCTGGGCACGCGCTTCGTGGTGCGCATCGACGAACGGCGCGCGCGCGTCAGCGTGCAGCAGGGCGCGGTGGCGCTGCATCCGGGCGACGGTCCCGCCGAGGCCGTGGTGCAGGCAGGCCAGAGCCGCTGGCTGGCCGAATCGGGCAGCACGCCGGCCGCCAGCCGCGGCTTCGACGAGGACGGCTGGGTCGACGGCGTGATCGCCGGCCGCAACATCCGCATGGCCGACCTGCTGGCCGAGCTCGGCCGCTACCGTCATGGCGTGGTGCTGTGCGATCCGGCCGTGGCCGAACTGCGCGTCTCGGGCGTGTTCCATGTGCGCGACAGCGACCGCGCGCTGCAGTTCCTCGCGCAGACGCAGCCGATCTCGGTGCGGCTGCGCACGCGCTACTGGGTCTCGGTCGGGCCGCCGGCCTGAGCGGGTCCTTCGAAAATTTTTTAGAGAACGGCGCGAAAAAACTGAGGGGATCGCGTTTCTCGTCCGACCTCCTGGATGAACCCGCTCGGCGACGAGCGCCTTCCATCCTTCGAGCCTGTCCAGACCCATGAGCCTTTCCCGATTCCGCGCCGCCGGCGCGCCGACCTTCGCGCTGCACACGGCGCTGCATGCCGCGCTGGCCCTGGCCGTGTTCGCCGCCGCCGCGCTGCCCGAGGCGGCGCGCGCGCAGGCACCCGACGAGATCCGCAGCTTCAGCGTGCCCGCCGGCCCGCTCGATGCCGCGCTCGACCGCTTCGCGCGCAGCGCGGGCGTCAACCTCAGCTATGACCCGGCGCTGGTCGCGGGCGCCGTCACGCGCGGGCTCGAGGGCCGCCACGGCATCGCGAGCGGACTGGCCGCGCTGCTGGCCGGCAGCGCGCTCGAGGCCGTGCCGCGCCAGGGCGGCGGCTTCTCGTTGCGCCGGGTGGAGACGCGCGCGCCCGTGGTCCCCGGGGCCGGCGGCGCGGCACTGGCGCCGGTGACCGTCACGGCCGCCGGCCCCGCGGCCGAAGTGCTGGCAGCGCCCTACGCGGGCGGGCAGGTGGCGCGCGGCGGCCGGCTCGGCATGCTGGGCACGGCCGACATCTTCGAGACGCCGTTCAGTACCAAGGCCTACACGGCCGAGCTGATCCGCAACCAGGGCGCGCGCAACGTCAACGACATGGTGGCCAACGATCCCTCGATCCGCACCAGCCTGTCGGCCACCTCGCCGCTCGACCAGAGCTCGATCCGCGGCTTCCTCACCAACAGCGACGCCTACCTGTTCGATGGCCTCGAGGGTCTGTTCGCGTACAGCAACATCCCGATCCAGCACTACGAGCGCCTCGAGGTGCTCAAGGGGCCGGCGACCGGGCTGGTCGGCGCCTCGGGCTACGGCAGCACCACCGGCGGCAGCTTCAACCTGGTGCCCAAGCGCGCCACCGACGCGCCGGTGCGCTCGATCACGCTCTCGGCCAACCAGCGCTCGCTGCTCGGCACCCACGTCGACCTGGGCCAGCGCTTCGGCGCCGACCACCAGTTCGGCGCGCGCATCAACCTCAGCGCCGAGGACGGCCGGGTCTACGACGGCGCCGACCGGCGTCTGGCCGCGGCGCAGATCGCGCTCGACTACCGCGGCGACCGCTTTCGCGCCGTGCTCGATGCCGGCTACACGCGGCGCACCTCGTCGCCGCTGTTCAACCACTGGCTGCTGCAGGCCGGCGCCGCGCTGCCGCCGCCGCCCGATCCCAAGGTGCATCCCAAGCCCTCGTGGGAGATGCTCGAGGTGCGCCAGCCCTTCGCGCTGCTGAGCACCGAGTGGGACTTCGCGGACAACTGGACCGCCTACGCGCGCTTCGGCAAGCTGCGCGAGACCGCGCCCGAGCGCCGCTACATCGACCAGACCACCATCAACGGACTGGGCCAGGTCAACTACAGCAGCGCCTCGAGCCTGCTGTGGACGCAGTCCAACCAGGTGGCCGATGTCGGCGTGCGCGGCAGCTTCTCGCTCGGGGCGACGAAGCACAAGCTCGCGCTCAGCGCCGTGTCGCAGCGCCAGCAGCTGCTCGACATGCGTTCGCAGTCGCTGCCGCTGCCCCAGCGCGTGGTCGGCAGCATCTACACGCAGAACCTGGTGCCGAACCCCTTCGCCTTCGGCGTGCCGCTGGTGCCGGGCGTCGACAGCCCGGCGCTCGACCTCGACAGCCTCGCCGTGGCCGACACCATCTCGGCCTTCGGCGACCGCCTGTTCGTCACGCTGGGCGCGCGCCACCAGCGCATCAGGAAGCTGCCCTACGACCAGTCGAAGACCACGCCCACGGTGGCCGCGCTCTACAGGTTCGACAACGGCATCTCGATCTACGGCAACTACGCCGAGTCGCTGGCCCAGGGCGCGGTGGCGCCGGCCGGTGCGCGCAACGCGGGCGAGCAGCTCGCGCCCTACCTGTCGCGCCAGCACGAGTTCGGCCTCAAGTGGGACCGAGGCAGCCATGGCCTCACGGTCGCGTACTTCGACATCCGCAAGGCCACGGCCTTCGTCGACAGCGACAACTTCTTCCGCGCCGCCGGCCTGCAGCGCAACAAGGGCGTGGAGATCGAGAGCTTCGGCGAGATCGGCAAGGGCCTGCGCCTGCTGGGCGGCGTGGCCTGGATCGACGCGCGCATGTCGAAGACGGCGGGCGGCGCGAGCGACGGCAAGAAGGCCATCGGCGTGCCCGAGTTCACCGCCAACCTCGGCCTGGAGTACGACGTGCCCGCCGTGCCCGGCCTCACGCTGACCGGCCGCTACATCTACACCGACAGCGCCTGGGTCGACCTCGCCAACACGCAGCGCGTGCCCTCGTGGAAGCGCATCGACATCGGCGCGCGCTACGCCACGCGCGTGAACGGCGTGGCCACCACCCTGCGCGCCGGCATCTCGAACCTGCTCGACGACAACTACTGGACCATCGCGGGGCGCAACTTCATCTCGGTGGCGCCGCCGCGGACCTGGCAGGTGCAGGCCAGCTTCGACTTCTAGGGCGCCTTCGCCAGGTCGTCGTCGATGTGCGGATCCGGCGGCTGCCGGCGCAGCCTGCGCACCATGCGCCGGATCCAATGCTCGATGTCGTCGACGTAGGTGAACACGGCCGGCACCACCAGCAGGCTCAGCACCGTCGAGGTGATCAGCCCGCCGATCACCGCCATCGCCATCGGCGAGCGGAAGCTCGAGTCGGCGGCGCTCCAGCCGAAGGCGATCGGCGCCATGCCGGCGCCCATGGCCAGGGTGGTCATGATGATCGGCCGCGCGCGCTTGTGGCAGGCGTCGAGCAGCGCCTCCCAGCGGTTCATGCCGTGGTCGCGGCGCGCCACGATCGCGTACTCCACCAGCAGGATCGAGTTCTTGGTCGCGATGCCCATCAGCATGATCAGGCCGATCAGCGAGGGCATCGACAGCGCCTTCTGCCCCAGCAGCAGCCCGACGAAGGCGCCGCCCAGCGCGAGCGGCAGCGCGCACAGGATGGTCACCGGGTGCAGGAAGTCCTTGAACAGCAGCACCAGCACGATGTAGATGCACAGCACGCCGGTCAGCATCGCCAGGCCGAAGCTGTTGAACAGCTCGGTCATCACCTCGGCGTCGCCGACCTCGGTCACGCGCACGCCCGGCGGCAGGTTGCGGATCGAGGGCAGGGCCATCGCGGCGTTCTTGGCGTCGCCCAGGCCGACCGAGGAGAGCTCGATCTCGAAGTTGACGTTGCGCGAGCGGTCGTAGCGGTCGATCACGGCCGGGCCGCCCTCGACCGTGAGCTGCGCCACCTGGCCCAGCATCACCGGGCCGCGGCTGCCGGGCACGGTCAGCCGTTCGAGCAGCGCCAGGTCCTGCCGCGCGCTGTCCTCGAGCTTCACCAGGATCGGCACCTGGCGCTGCGCGAGGTTGAGCTTGGGCAGCGACTGGTCGTAGTCGCCCAGGGTGGCCACGCGCAGCGTCTCGGCGATCGCGCTGCTGGTCACGCCCAGGTCGGCGGCGCGCGCGAAGTCGGGGCGCACCGCGATCTCGGGCCGGATCAGGCTGGCCGTGGAGGTGATGTTGCCCAGGCCGGCGATGGTGCGCAGGTCGCGCTCCACGTCGCGCGCGGCACCCACCAGCGTGGCCGGGTCGTCGCCCGACAGCGAGAGGATGTACTTCTCGCCCGAGCCGCCCAGGCCCACGGTGCTGCGCACGCCGGGCAGGGTCTCGAGGGCGCGGCGGATCTCGTTCTCGATCACCTGCTTGCGCGGCCGGTCGCCGCGCGGATCGAGCTTCACCGTCAGCGTGGCCTTGCGCGTCTCGGGCGTGCCGAAGTTCGCGAACGGATCGCCGCCCGCGCTGCCGCCGCCCACGGTGGTGTAGACGCTGCGCACGTGGCGCACCTCCATCAGCCGGCGCCGCGTCTCCTCGGCCGTGGCCTGCGTCTGCGCCAGCGTGGCGCCGGGCGCGAGCGACAGGTAGACCTGGGTCTGCGAGTTGTCGTCGGGCGGGATGAAGCCGGTCTTGAGCAGCGGGATCATCGCCAGCGAGCCGAAGAAGAACAGCGTGGCCAGCACCATGGTCTTGAAGCGGTGCGTCATGCACCAGGTGACCCAGCGCATGTAGACCGACAGCCAGCGCGGCTCCTTCTCCTGGTCGACGATGGGCTTGAGCAGGTAGGCCGCCATCATCGGCGTGAGCACCCGCGCCACCACCAGCGAGGCGAACACCGCGAGCGAGGCGGTCCAGCCGAACTGCTTGAAGAACTTGCCGGCCACGCCGCTCATGAAGGCCGTGGGCAGGAACACCGCGATCAGCGTGAAGGTGGTGGCGATCACCGCCAGCCCGATCTCGTCGGCCGCCTCCATCGCCGCGTCGTAGGGCGACTTGCCCATGCGCAGGTGGCGCACGATGTTCTCGACCTCCACGATCGCGTCGTCGACCAGGATGCCGATCACCAGCGACAGCGCCAGCAGCGACACCACGTTGATCGAGAAGCCCAGCAGGTGCATGCCGATGAAGGCCGGAATCGCCGACATCGGCAGCGCCACGGCCGAGACGAAGGTGGCGCGCAGGTCGCGCAGGAACAGCCACACCACCAGCACCGCGAGGATGGCGCCCTCGTACAGCAGGTGCAGCGAGCCGTCGTATTCCTCCTGCACCGGCTCCACGAAGTTGAAGGCCTCGGTGAGCTCGATGTCGGGATGCTGGGCCTTGAGGTCGTCGAGCGCCTTGTGCACCAGCGCGCCCACTTCCACCTCGCTGGCGCCGCGGCTGCGCGCCACCTCGAAGCCCACCACCGGCTTGCCGTCGAGCAGCGCGGCCGCGCGCGGCTCGGCGATGGTGTCGCTGATGCGCGCCACCTGGTCCAGGCGCACGCGCCGGCCGTCCGACAGCGCGATCTGCATCGCGTTCAACTGGTCGGCCGAGGTCACGGTGGCGAGCGTGCGCACCGGCTGCTCGCTGCCCGAGAGGTCGAAGCGGCCGCCCGCGCTCTCCACCTGCACCTGGCGCAGCTGGCGCGAGATGTCGGCGGCGGTGGCGCCGAGCGCCTGCAGCTTGTTGGGATCGATGTCCACGTGCACCTGGCGCGTGACGCCGCCCACGCGCGCGACCGCGCCCACGCCGGGCTGCGCCAGCAGCTTCTTGCTCACGTCGTTGTCGACGAACCACGACAGCGCCTCGGCGTCCATGTGGCTCGAGGCGATGGTGAAGGCCAGCACCGGCTGGGCCGCGAAGTCGAGCTTGGTGATGACCGGGTCGCGCAGGTCGGCCGGCAGGTCGGCGCGCACCTTCTGCACCGCCGAGCGCACGTCGTCCACGGCCTCCTGCACCGGCTTCTCGAGCCGGAACTCGACGATCAGCGTGACCGCGCCGTCCTGCACCTTGGTCGTGATGTGCTTGAGGCCCTGCACGGTGGCGATCGAGTTCTCGATCTTGCGCGCGACGTCGTTCTCGAGCTGCGAGGGCGCGGCGCCCGGCAGCGAGGCCGAGACGGTGACGGTCGGCAGGTCGATGTCGGGGAAGTTCTGCACCTTCATCGCGTTGAAGGACAGCAGCCCGCCGAAGGTGAGCAGCACGAACAGCATCACCGCCGCGATGGGGTTGCGGATGGACCAGGCGGAAACGTTCATGGCGGTTTCTCCGGGGCTGGCTTACTTGCCGTTGCCGGCGGACGGCGCGGCCGGGGCCGATGCTGCGGCGGCCGGGGCGCGCGCCGGCGCATCGACCACCTTCACCAAGTCGCCGTCGTTGAGGAAGCCCGCGCCCTGGACCACCATGCGCGCGCCCGGCGGCAGCACACTCGTGATCTCCACGCGGTCGCCGACGCGGCGGCCGGTCTGGACCTTGAGCTGCGAGACGCGGTTGTCCTCCTTCAGCAGGAACAGGTTGTTGAAGCCGTCGCGCGGCACGATCGCGCTCTGCGGCACCGTGGGCGCGCTGCTGCGGCCGAGCTCGAAGTCGCCGCGCGCGAACATGCCGGCCTTGATGCCGGTGTTCTGCTGCACCGGCGGCAGGTCGACGTAGACCAGCGCCGCGCGCGTCTGCGGATCGACCGTGGGCGCGATGCTGCGCACCTTGCCTTGCACCTGCGCGCCGCTGGCGCCCACCACGAACACCGGCGTGCCGAGCGCGATGCGCGCGATCTCGGCCGAGGTGACCTCGGCGCGCCATTCGAGCCGGCCCTGGCGGATCAGCCGGAACAGCTCGGTGCCGGCCGACACCACGCTGCCGACGGTGGCGCTGCGCGCGGAGATCACGCCGTCGTCGGGCGCCAGCACCTGCGTGTTGCGGCCGCGCACCTGCTGCGCCGCCAGCACCGCCTCGGCGGCCTCGACGCGCGCCTTCGCGGTCTGCTCGCTGGTCTGGTACTGGTTGATCTGCTGCTGGCTCAGCGCGCCCGTGGCCTGCAGGGTGCGCGCGCGCGCCGCGTTGCCGGCCGCATCGGCCGCGGTGGCGCGGGCCTCGGCCAGCGAGGCCTTGGCCTGCGCGATGTCGGCCTGAACCGTCTCGGGCGAGAAGGTGGCGAGCACCTGGCCCTTCTTCACCAGGTCGCCGACGTTGACGCGCACCTCGGCCAGCCGCAGCCCGTTCGATTCGGAACCCACGCTGGCCTCCTGCCAGGCCGCGACGTTGCCGTTGGCCGCGAGCGTCACCGCGAGCTCGGTGGTCTCGGGCTGGCCGATGGTGACCGTGAGCACGGGCCGCGACGGCGCGGCCTTGCCATCCTTGGCGGGCGCCTGCTGGCCTTGCTGCGCCGGTGCGTCGGCGGGCTTGCCGCGGCCGAACAGGAACAGCGCCGCGGCGACGGCGGCGATGACGACCAGGACGACGATGAGGGTGGAGCGGGAGGGGCTTTTCATGGCGACGTCGCGACCTTGGCGGCCGGGGTGGAGGAGCGGTAGATGGTGAGGGTGCGGCCCGGCGTGGTGATGATGGTCACGGGGACGCGCTTCGGCGCGGCTTCGACGGCGGCTGCCGCGGTGCCCGGGCGGGTCCAGCCGCCGCCCATGGAGCGGTACAGCGCGACCCAGGCCTCGGCGCGCTCGCGCTGCAGCGAGACGCGCGCGGTCTGCGCGCTGAACAGCGTGCGGCGCGCATCCTCGAGCTCGAACAGGCTCGCCAGGCCGCTGTCGAAGCGCGCCTGCGTGGCATTGAACGAGGCCTGGTAGTTCTGCACCGCGGTGTCGGCGTCGCCGGTGCGCGCGTCGGTGGCGTCGAGGTTGACCAGCGCCTCCTCGACCTCGCGCACCGCCTGGCGCACGTTGGCGCGGTAGAGCGCCACGGCCTCGGTGTAGCGCGCCTTGGCCGCGTCGGCATTGGCCGCGCGCGCGCCGCCGTCGAGCAGCGGTACGGTGAGCGCCACCGGGCCGACGGTCCAGGTCTCGATCGATTCGCGGAAGCCGCTGACGCGAAAGCCCGTGCGGCCGATGTTGCCGGAGATGGTGAGCCGGGGATAACGCTCGGCCTCGGCCGAACCCACGTCGGCGCTGGCCGCGGCCACGCCGAGTTCGGCCGCGTAGACGTCGGGCCGCTGGGCGATGGCATTGGCCGGCACGCTGTCGATGCGGCCCACGGCCGGCAGCGCGCGCTGCGCGGGCGCGGCCGCGAGCCGGGTCTCGAGCTCGGTCTCGGCAATGCCGGTGAGCGCCACCAGCGCCTTGCGCTGCACCGCGCACTGCGCGCGCTGCTGCGTCAGCCGGCCCGAGGCGTCGGAGGCGCTGGCGCGTGCGAGCGCGGCATCGGCCGGCGCGGTGAAGCCGGCGCGCATCGAGAGGTCGGTCAGGCGCGCGGTCTCGCCGCGCGAGCGGGTGTCGGATTCGGCCACGCGCAGCTGCTGTTGGCAGGCGCGCTCGGCGAAATAGGCGTTGGCGGTTTCGGCCGCGACCGACACGCGCGCCTCGTGCCACTTCGCATCGGCGCTGCGCTCGCGCTGCACGGCCGCGTCGCGGTCGGCGCGCAGGCGGCCGAACAGGTCGATCTCCCACTTGGTCTGCAGGCCGGCCTGCAGCGTGGTGATGGGCGTGGTGGCCGAGGTGCTGCCCGAGCCCGAGCTGGCGCCGCCGCTGCTTCCACCGGGCGTGCCGCCCGTCAGCCCCGCGGTGCCCCGGCTCGCCGAACCCGTCGCATCGAGGCTGGGCAGCAGCGCGGCGCCGGCCTGCACGCGGGTCGAGCGCGCCTCGGCCAGCCGCGCCGCGGCGCTCGCCACGTTGGGGCTCGCACCCTCGGCGGCAGCGATCAGGTCGACCAGCAGCGGATCGTCGAGCTGGCGCCACCATTCGGCCAATTGGGCGAGCGAGCCGCCATGCGGCAGCGGCGCATGCCATTGCGCGGGGGCGGGCGCGCCGACCGCGGCGGGCGGGCGGGTCAGGCCGCAGCCGGCGAGGCCGGCGGCCAGGCCGAGCCCGAGGCCTGCCTTGAGGCAGAGGATGGCGATCGGTCGTGGAACTCGTCTCATGCTGTCTTTCTCCCGGAGCGGGATGGGGGGCGGCGCACCTGCGTGCGCGCAGGCGGCACCGGGTCGGCGGCGCGGCGCAGCGCCTCGGCCTCGACCAGCGCCACCGCATAGCCGGCGAGGCGCCGGGCCCAGGTGTCGACGGCGCGCGGCGTGCGCAGCAGCGCGGGACGGATCGCCTCGATCACGTCCTGGCTCACGAACAGCTGCATCGCGAGGCCCGTGATCGCGAAGGTCAGCCGGTGGATGTCGTCGTCGGCGCGGGCCACGCCGAGGTGGCGGCACAGCATCGCGGCGATCGCGCGGTGCGGGTCCTTGATGTCGCGCTCGAGCTCCTTGGCCCACAGGCTGGTGGGCTCGAGCATCTCGCGCATGTGCAGGTGGATGCACTGGCGCACCACCTCGCCCTGGTCGAAGGGCTCGACCATCTTGGCGAAGAAGATGCGCAGCGATTCCTCGAGCGACAGGCCGGGCGCGGCGTAGAGCGCCACGAAGTCGCCGGCGTTGCCGCCCATGGGCTCGCTGAAGGTGGCGGCATAGAGGCCGGCCTTGTCGCCGAAGTAGTAGCTGATGGCCGAGATGTTGACCCCGGCCTCGCGCACGATCTCGCGCGTGGAGGTCTTGGCGAAGCCCTTCTGCGCGAACAGCCGCAGCGCGGTGTAGAGCAGCCGCTGGCGCGCCTCGGCGCCGTCGCTGCGCGGCGCGCGCGGGGCGGCGGCGGTCTTGCGCGCCGGCAGCGTCGAGGGAGGGGCCGTGGACTTCATGCGGGCGATTACACCATGCCGAAAATCAAACGATTGATTAACTTAGGCTCGCCTGAGGCGATGCTGAAGGGCTCCTGAAGACAAGGTGCAACGGAGGATGGTGGGCGATCGGGAGCGGGGCGCAGCGTTCTGGCGGCGCGCGTGGGTGGCGGGGAGGGGCCCATCGCTGCCTGGCGGCGGCACCCTGTTCTTGGTGTGGTTTTCGATCGCGGTGCCGGCTCGCGCGCCCGTGCATTCTGACCCGGCCGCGCCGGCCGGCGATGCCGGATTTGTTGCGGATTGATGCAGGCTACGATTCGCGCATGCCTGCCTCCACCGCCGCCGCGCCCTCCGCCCTGCCGCTCGATGCCGACGGCATCCTCGCGCTGGCCGCGCGTTCCATGTTCCACCTGTTCTCGCGCATGAGCCAGGGCATGTTCCTGGTCGACCGCAGCGGGCGCATCGTCTGGGTCAACGAGGGCTACCGGCGCTTCCTGCCCGCGCTGGGCTTCTCGTCGATCGACCAGTTCCTCGGCCACATGGTGGAGGACGTGATCCCCAACACCCAGATGCGCCGCGTGCTCGAGAGCGGCGAGCCGATCCTGATCGACCTCTTGACCAACAAGGCGGGCACCTTCGTCGTGAGCCGCATCCCGCTGCGCGAGGAGCGTGCCGACGGCGCGGGCGAGGTGATCGGCGCCATCGGCATCGTGCTGTTCGACCAGCCCGAGACCACCCTGCAGCCGCTGATCAGCAAGTTCGCGCTGCTGCAGCGCGACCTCGACGATGCGCGGCGCGAGCTCGCGAGCCAGCGCAACAACCCGTTCTACCAGCAGGCGGCCGAGGGCCAGCGGCGCTCCAAGTACACCTTCGCGAGCTTCATCGGCAGCAGCCCGGCCGCGGTCGAGGTCAAGCGCCATGCGCGCCGCGCGGCGCAGTCGGCGAGCCCGGTGCTGCTGCTCGGCGAGACCGGCACCGGCAAGGAACTGCTCGCGCATGCGATCCATGCGGCCTCGGCGCGCGCCAGGGGCCAGTTCGTGAGCCTCAACATCGCGGCCGTGCCCGACACCCTGCTCGAGGCCGAGTTCTTCGGCGTCGCGCCGGGCGCCTTCACCGGCGCCGACAAGCGCGGGCGCGAGGGCAAGTTCAAGCTGGCCGACGGCGGCAGCCTGTTCCTCGACGAGATCGGCGACATGCCGCTGGGCCTGCAGGCCAAGCTGCTGCGCGCGCTGCAGGAAGGGGAGATCGAGCCGCTCGGTTCGAACAAGCTGATTCCCTTCGATGCGCGCGTGATCGCCGCCACCTCGCGCGACCTGCCCGAGCTGGTGCGCCGCGGCCAGTTCCGCGAGGACCTCTACTACCGCCTCAACGTGCTGCCGCTGCGCGTGCCGCCGCTGCGCGAGCGGCGCTCCGACATCCCGGCGCTGGTCGAGGCGCTCGGCGAGGACATGGCGCTGCGCAGCGGCGAGGCCCCGCCCGAGCTCACGCCCGATGCGCTCGCGCTGCTGGCCGGCCAGCACTGGCGCGGCAACATCCGCGAGCTGCGCAACGTGCTCGAGCAGGTGACCATGCGCAGCGACTCGCAGCGCATCGACGCGGCGCAGCTCGAGCGCATCCTGCGCGAAGCCGGCCTCGAGCAGATCGCGCAGCCCGCCGCGCTGCGCGACGCCCACGATGCCGACGAGGAAGCCGCGCTGCTGCGGCCGCTCGCGCAGCAGGTGGCCGAGCTCGAGCGCCGCGCGATCGGCGCGGCGCTGGCGGCGACCGGGGGGAACAAGCTCGCGACCTCGCGGCTGCTGGGGATCTCGCGGGCGACCCTGTACGAGCGCATGACGAACCAGGCGGATTGACCCGCGCGCCGAGCGCGGACCACGAAGGAGGACAGCATCGATGAAGGGCTTGTTGACGCGATTGAAGGGGGCGCTGGGCCGGCCGGCGCCAAGCCGCGCCGAGGAGGCCGGGCAGGGCGAGCGGGTCCTGGTCAACGCCTACTGCACGCGCGCCGATGTACCGGCGCTCGAATTTCCCCATGCCCTGCAGGGTCGCCGCGATCTGTCGGACCCCGAACTCGCGCCCCACCTGGCCGGCTTCGTCGGCTACGTGCTGAGTCGCGGCGACGGCACGATGTCGCGCAACCGCTATCACGTGATGCGTCATGTCCAGCGCGTGCGCCAGCACCTGAGCCTGTCGATCGACGAGGGCCTGCTCGATGCGTTCTCGGACTGGGCCGTGCGCGCGAACGCGATCGTGTTCCTGCCCGACGGCAGCATCCGCGATCCCCGGGGGCGCATCCTCTTGTCGGCGGCGGGCGAGGAGCCCGATGGCGAAGCCGCGCTGCCCTATCCGTCCGAGGCCTGGGAGCGCAAGGCGCGCACCGAGGCAGCGCTCGCGGCGCGGGGCATCGAGGTCCCGCGGCACCTGCCGCCGCTGGTCTGCGAGCCCGAGCTGCGGTTGCGCGCGCCGCAGGAGATCGCGGGCCGGGCCTTCGCGCTGCTGGCGGTATCGGCACGGGCCGAGTCCCTCGCGAGCAAGGAGCCGCTGGCGCCCGAGGACCTGTTCGAGCGGCTGCCCTCGGCACGGGCGCATCTCACGCCGGCGGAACAGGCTTTCCTCTCGGACCCCGAACCGCTGGCGTCCGATGTCGTCCAGTTCGGCTGGCGCTACGAGTGCCTGTATCTGCTCGAGTGGGCGATGGGCCTGGTCGATGCGCTGCCTTTTCCCGGCGCGATCTGCGACGTGCCGCTCGCCGCGCGCACGATGCTGGAAGCCCGCGACCTGCCGGGCGCGCTGCGTTCGCTGCGCATGCGCGGCGAAGGCGAAATCCTCGATGGGCTCGACCTGCACTACCGGTTGCACTGGCGCGTACGCCAGGCCGGGCTCCAGCAGGTCCCCGTGCCGCCGGAGCTCGATGCGGGCGTGATTGCCGAGCGGCATCGCGCCTTGAACTGGCTGGTGCGCTTCGAGGACCGCGAGTGGGACGAGGTCGACACGCCCACCTGACAATGCGGCCTCCACCCGCCTGCGAACCTGCCTTCCACCAGAGCCTTCCATGAAGACACCGATCCGCTCCCTCGTCCTCGCCGCATCGTGCGCCTGTGCCGGCGCCGCCCTGGCCGCGCCACCCTGCGCCGACGAGGCGGTCGCGCGCGCGAAGAAGCTGCTGGTGTTCCATTTCGGCGAGGACGATCGCATCCGCGTCGGCTCCGAGGTCAAGGAACTGCCGCCGCTGCGCAACCCCGCCAACAAGGCGCAGCAGTTCCGCGTGCTCGAGGTCTGGGGCTCGATCTACAAGGGCAACTACCGCATGCGCCTGATCTATCACGTGGCGGGCAAGGACTGCACGCTGATGGGCCAGGAAATCCTCGAGTACGCCAGCCTGTGAGCGTCCGCGCCCTGCGTTCCACCTTCGGCCCCAACTGCCACTGGTGCGGCCTGCCGATGGACTTCGAGGAGCCGCATGGTCGGCCCGAATCGGCCACCATCGAGCACCTGGTCGACGCCACCCTGGGCGGCGTGCGCTCGCCCAAGCACCGGCGGCTGGCCCATGCGGCCTGCAACCACGCGCGCAACGAATTCCGGCTGCAGGCCGAGCGGCAGTTCAGGCAATGGATCGAGGAGCGCCGGGCCTCCGCGAAAACCCTGAATGAAAAATAGACAGTCGCCTGAAATTCAGACACGACAACTGTTCTGAATTCAGCCGAATCGCGCTTTCTCCGAATGGAGAAACCTTTGTTATCAACGGCTTAGCGCGTGGCACGAAGTGTGCAATATTCAGTCATCTTTATCAGGAGACAACGAATGAACCGTCGCCACCTCGTCGCCCTGGCCGCGCTCGCCGCCTGCGCCGCCGCCGCACCCGCCTGGGCCCAGTCCGGGGAGATCCGCATCGCCCACATCTACAGCAAGACCGGCGCGCTCGAGGCCTACGGCAAGCAGACGCAGACCGGCTTCATGATGGGCCTGAACTACGCCACCGAGGGCACGATGACCGTCGCGGGCAAGAAGCTGGTCGTGATCGAGAAGGACGACCAGGGCAAGCCCGACCTCGGCAAGTCGCTGCTGGCCGCGGCCTATTCCGACGACAAGGCCGCGCTGGCCGTCGGCCCGACCGCCTCGGGCGTGGCGCTGGCGATGCTGCCGGTGGCCGAGGAGTACAAGAAGATCCTGCTGGTCGAGCCCGCCGTGGCCGACTCGATCACCGGCGACAAGTGGAACAAGTACATCTTCCGCACCGGCCGCAATTCGAGCCAGGACGCGATCTCCAACGCGGTGGCGGTCGACAAGGCCGGCGTGACGGTCGCCACGCTGGCGCAGGACAACGCCTTCGGCCGCGACGGCGTGAAGGCCTTCGGTGCCGCGCTCAAGAAGGCCAAGCTGGTCCACGAGGAGTACCTGCCGCCCGCCACCACCGACTTCACGGCCGGCGCCCAGCGCCTGATCGACAAGCTCAAGGACCAGCCGGGCCGCAAGATCATCTGGATCGTCTGGGCCGGCGCGGGCAACCCGTTCAAGATCGTCGACCTCGACCTCAAGCGCTACGGCATCGAGATCGCCACCGGCGGCAACATCCTGCCGGCCATGGCGGCCTACAAGGCGCTGCCGGGCATGGAAGGCGCGGCCTACTACTACTTCGGCATCCCGAAGAACCCGGTGAACGAGGCGATGGTCGCGGCGCACTACAAGGAATTCAAGACGCCGCCGGACTTCTTCACGGCCGGCGGCTTCTCGGCCGCGATGGCGGTGGTGACGGCGCTCAAGAAGACCAACGGCGACACCAACACCAACAAGCTCATCAGCACCATGGAAGGCATGAGCTTCGACACGCCCAAGGGCAAGATGACCTTCCGCAAGGAAGACCATCAGGCGATGCAGTCGATGTACCACTTCAAGATCAAGGTCGACCCGGCCTTCGCCTGGGGCGTGCCGGAGCTGGTGCACGAGATCAAGCCCGAAGAGATGGACATTCCGATCAAGAACAAGCGCTGAGTCCGGCGCTTCCCGCCACCCGAACGCGGCGCCGAGCGCCGCCCACCTTTTTCTTTCTCTTTCGCCCCGGATGGCCGCCGGGCGAAGCGCCAGCCTGCGTCCGCGCGGGCGGCGCGCTCCACGGCCGAGTCCTCGATCAGCCAAGCAGCGTTCTTACGCCCATAACGGAAGGAGACAGCGATGCCAGCGATGAATTGGAACTGGAAGAGATTGGCCATGGCCGCGGCCATGGCGGTGGCCGCGCAGGGCGCGGCGGCGGCTGTGCCGCTGCCGGCGCTCGGCGCGAACCCGGCGGAGGTCAGCGTGTCCGGCCTGTCGGCCGGCGGCTTCATGGCGGTGCAACTGCACGTGGCCTACTCGGCCACCTTCAAGCGCGGCGCCGGCGTGGTGGCCGGCGGCCCGTACTACTGCGCCGAAGGCTCGGTGCTCAACGCCACCGGCCGCTGCATGACGCATGCGAGCAGCATCCCGGTGTCCACGCTCGTGAGCACCACCAACAGCTGGGCCGCCAGCGGCGCGATCGATCCGGTGTCGAACCTCACGGGCTCGAAGGTCTACCTGTTCTCAGGCACCTCCGACAACACGGTCAAGCAGCCGGTGATGGACGACCTCAAGACCTACTACCAGAGCTTCGTGCCGGCGGCCAACACGGTCTACAAGAACAACCTCGGCGCGGGCCATGCGATGGTCACCGACGACTACGGCGGTGCCTGCGCCACCACGGCCTCGCCCTACATCAACAACTGCGGCTTCGATCTCGCGGGCGAAATCCTCACGCACCTCTACGGCCCGCTCAACGCACGCAACAACGGCACGCTGGGCGGCAGCTTCACCGAGTTCAACCAGGGCGAGTTCTCGGGCGGCTCGGGCATGGCCGCCACCGGCTGGCTCTACACGCCCGCGGCCTGCGCGGCCGGCAGCGGCAACAGCTGCCGCGTGCACGTGGTGCTGCACGGCTGCAAGCAGAACTACACGGACGTGGGCGACCAGTACGTGAAGAGGACCGGCTACAACCGCTGGGCCGACACCAACAACATCGTGCTGGTCTATCCGCAGACCAGCACCGCGGCCACCAACAGCTGCTGGGACTGGTGGGGCTACGGCAGCGTCAACTACGCCAAGAAGTCCGGCCCGCAGATGGCGGCCGTCAAGGCCATGGTCGACCGCGTGACCGGCGGCGGGGGCGGCAGCGCGCTGCCCGCGCCCACCGGCGTGGGCACCTCGGGCGCGACCAGCACCAGCATGGTCATCGGCTGGACCGCCGTGGCCGGAGCGAGCGGCTACAACGTCTACCGCGGCGGCAGCAAGGTCAACGCCTCGCCCGTGGCCGGCACCAGCTACACCGACACCGGCCTGGCACCCTCGACCAGCTACAGCTGGACCGTGACCGGCCTGACCGCGGCCAATGCCGAGGGCGCGATGTCGACCGCGGCCACCGGCACCACCACGGGCGGCAGCGGCGGCGGCACCTGCTTCACGGCGAGCAACTACGCCCACACCGTGGCCGGCCGCGCCTATGCGCTGTGGGGCCTGACCTATGCCTACGGTTCGGGGCAATCGATGGGCCTGTGGAACATCTACGTGACCACCACGCTGAAGCAGACCGGCCCCAACTACTACGTGATCGGCAGCTGTTGAGGCCGGTCGACCTTCCTGGATTCTTCGTTTTCGCAATGACCAACGATGCTTGAGACCCGAGATCTGACCATCCGCTTCGGCGGGCACGTGGCCGTCAACGGCGTGAGCTGCGCATTCGCGCCGGGCACGCTGACGGCCATCGTCGGCCCGAACGGCGCGGGCAAGACCACCTACTTCAACCTGATCTCGGGCCAGCTCAAGGCGAGCGCGGGCACGGTGTCGCTCGACGGCCAGCCGCTGTCGGGGCTGTCGCCGTCGGCCCGCACCCGCGCCGGGCTGGGGCGGGCCTTCCAGCTCACCAACCTGTTCCCCAACCTCACGGTGCTGGAGAACGTGCGCCTCGCGGTGCAGGCCACGCGCGAGGGCGCGCACCGCCGCGGGCTCAACCTCTGGAGCATCTGGAGCGACCATGCGGCGCTGACCGCGCGCGCCGACGAGCTGCTGGCGCAGACCAACCTCAAGTCGCGCGAGCACGCCACCGTGGCCAGCCTGCCGCACGGCGACCAGCGCAAGCTCGAGGTGGCGCTGCTGATGGCGCTCGAGCCCAAGGTCTTCATGTTCGACGAGCCCACGGCCGGCATGAACGCGGCCGAGGCGCCCGTGATCCTCGATCTGATCCGCCAGCTCAAGCAGGACCGCAGCAAGACCATCCTGCTGGTCGAGCACAAGATGGACGTGGTGCGCGAGCTCGCCGACCGCATCATCGTGCTGCACAACGGCACGCTGGTGGCCGACGGCGATCCGGCCACCGTGATCGCTTCGCCGGTGGTGCAGGAAGCCTACCTGGGCATCGCGAAGGAGGCTGCTGCATGAGCACCAACCTGCTGACCCTCGAGGGCGTGCACACGCACATCGGGGCCTATCACATCCTGCACAGCGTCGACCTCGCCGTGCCCAAGGGCCAGCTCACGATGCTGCTGGGCCGCAACGGCGCGGGCAAGACCACCACCCTGCGCACCGTCATGGGCCTGTGGCATGCGTCGCAGGGCAGGGTGCGCTTCGGCGAGCGCGACATCACGGCCCTGCGCACGCCGCAGATCGCCGAGCTGGGCATCGCCTACGTGCCCGAGAACATGGGCATCTTCTCCGACCTCACGGTGAAGGAGAACATGCTGCTGGCCGCGCGCGGCGCGAAGAACGCGCAGCAGATGGACGACACGCGCCTCGCGTGGATCTTCAAGCTGTTCCCCGCGGTCGAGAAGTTCTGGAACCACCCGGCGGGCAAGCTCTCGGGCGGCCAGAAGCAGATGCTCGCCGTGTCGCGCGCCATCGTCGAGCCGCGCGAGCTGCTGATCGTCGACGAGCCCAGCAAGGGCCTCGCGCCGGCCATCATCAACAACATGATCGACGCCTTCGACGAACTCAAGCGCAGCGGCGTCACGATCCTGCTGGTGGAACAGAACATCAACTTCGCGCTGCGCCTCGGCGACGCGGTCGCGGTGATGGACAACGGGCGCGTGGTGCACAGCGGCTCGATGGCGGCCTTCGCGGCCGATGCGCAACTGCAGCAGTCGCTGCTCGGACTGGCCCTATGAAAATCGAATTCGACTGGAAGCCGCTGCTGCTGGTGCCCGTCCTCGCGCTGGTCGCGCTGCCGCTCACGGGCTCGTTCTCGACCTGGCTCACGCTCACGGTCGCGGGGCTCGCGATGGGCATGATCATCTTCATCATCGCCTCGGGCCTGACCCTGGTGTTCGGGCTGATGGACGTGCTGAACTTCGGCCACGGCGTGTTCATTGCCCTGGGCGCCTTCGTGGCCAGCAGCGTGCTCGGCCTGATGGGCGACTGGACCGGTTCGCAGGAACTGTGGCGCAACCTGGTGGCGGTCTTCCCGGCCATGCTGGTCGCGATGGCGGTGGCCGGCGCGGTCGGCCTGGCCTTCGAGCGCTTCATCGTGCGGCCGGTCTACGGCCAGCACCTGAAGCAGATCCTCATCACGATGGGCGGCATGATCATCGGCGAGGAACTGATCAAGGTGATCTGGGGCCCGGCGCAGGTGCCGCTGCCGCTGCCCGAGGCGCTGCGCGGCTCGCTGCTGGTGGGCGACGCGGCGATCAGCAAGTACCGGCTGCTCGCGGTGGCGGTGGGCGTGGTGGTGTTCGGCCTGCTGGCCTGGACCCTGAGCCGCACCAAGATCGGCCTGCTGATCCGCGCCGGCGTGCAGGACCGCGAGATGGTCGAGTCGCTCGGCTACCGCATCGGCCGCCTGTTCGTCGGCGTGTTCGTGGTCGGCAGCGCGCTGGCCGGGCTGGGCGGCGTGATGTGGGGCCTGTTCCAGCAGAACCTGGTGCCGCAGATGGGCGCGCAGGTCAACGTGCTGATCTTCATCGTCATCATCATCGGCGGCCTCGGCTCCACCGGCGGCGCGCTGCTCGGTGCGCTGCTCGTGGGCCTGATGACCAACTACATCGGCTTCGTGCTGCCCGCGCTCACGCAGTTCGCGAGCATCTTCCTGATGGTGGCTGTGCTGCTGTGGCGTCCGCAGGGCGTGTATCCGGTGGCGAACCGCTGAGGACCGAGCCATGTTCCTGAAACGACTCCTCTCCAACGACATGCCCCGAAGCCGCCTGCTGGCCGTGCTGCTGGTGGCGCTGTTCCTCGCACTGGCCTTCGCGCCCTTCCTGTTCCCGGGCGTGAAGGCGCTCAGCGTCGCGGCCAAGATCCTGGTGTTCGTGGTGCTGGTCGCGAGCTTCGACCTGCTCTTGGGCTACACGGGCATCGTGAGCTTCGCCCACACCATGTTCTTCGGCATCGGTGCCTACGGCATCGCGATCTCGGCCTCGCGGCTCGGGCCCGACTGGGGCGCGGTGCTGCTGGGCCTGGGCGCCTCGCTCGCGGTCTCGCTGTTGCTCTCGTTCGCCATCGGCCTGTTCTCGCTGCGGGTGCGCGCGATCTTCTTCGCGATGATCACGCTGGCCGTGGCCTCGGCCTTCCAGACGCTGGCCTCGCAGCTGTCGGACTTCACCGGCGGCGAGGACGGCCTGACCTTCAAGCTGCCCGAGCTGATCTCGCCGAGCTTCGAGTTCGCGGAGGAACCGTTCCTCGGCGTCTCCCTCGACGGTCGCCTGCTGTGCTACTACCTGCTGTTCGTGGCCGCCGTGGTGCTGGTGCTGGCGATGCTGCGCATCGTCAACTCCCCCTTCGGCCGCGTGCTGCAGGCGATCCGCGAGAACGAGTTCCGCGCCGAGGCGATCGGCTACCGCGTGGTGGTCTACCGCACCACGGCCGCGGTGCTGTCGGCGCTGTTCGCCACGCTGGCCGGCGCCATGCTCGCGATCTGGCTGCGCTACAACGGCCCCGACACCTCGCTGAGCTTCGAGATCATGGTCGACGTGCTGCTGATCGTGGTGATCGGCGGCATGGGCACGATCTACGGCGCGGCCATCGGCGCCGTGCTGTTCGTGGTCGCGCAGAGCTATCTGCAGGACCTGCTGCGCATGGGCAGCGAGGCCGCGAGCGGCCTGCCGTGGCTGGCGGCGCTGCTGTCGCCCGACCGCTGGCTGCTGTGGCTCGGCGTGCTGTTCGTGCTGTCCGTCTATTACTTCCCCACCGGCATCGTCGGCAAGCTGCGGGCCCGCCGCGCCAGCGCCGCGCGATGAGCGACCTCATGACTTCCCGCATCGTTCCTTCCTCCCACTACGCACGGCTCGCGGGCCGCGAGATCCACTGGCTCGACTGGCCCGCGACCGGGCCCGATCCGCAGGTGCTGATCGCCTGGCACGGCCTGGCGCGCACCGGCCGCGACATGGACGAACTGGCCGAGCATTTCGCCGCGCGCGGCTTTCGCGTGATCTGCCCCGACACCATCGGCCGCGGCCTGAGCCAGTGGAGCCCGCTGCCCGACGAGGAGTACCGGCTCGCCTTCTATGCGCAACTGGCCGAGGCGCTGTGCGACGAACTGGCGCTCGAGCGCGTGCACTGGGTCGGCACCTCGATGGGCGGCGCGATCGGCACCGTCTGCGCGGGCGGCCTGGTCGTGCCGCGCATGAAGGCGCGCATCGCGAGCCTGGTGCTCAACGACAACGCGCCCGAACTCGCGCAGGCCGCGATCGAGCGCATCCGTGCCTATGCCGGCAACCCGCCGGCCTTCGACACGGTGAGCGAACTCGAGACCTTCTTCCGCGGCGTCTACAAGCCCTACGGCTGGCTCAGCGACGCGCAGTGGCGCCGGCTCGCCGAGACCTCGACGCGCCGGCTGCCCGACGGCCGCGTCACACCGCACTACGACCCGGCCATGGTGCGCCAGTTCAGCACGCGCGAGGACGACTACCTGATCTGGCCGCACTACGACGTCATCGAGGCGCCGGTGCTGTGCCTGCGCGGCGCCGAGTCCGACCTGGTGCTGCCCGAGGTGATCGAGGCCATGCGGCATCGCGGCCCGGGCGCGGCGGGGCGGCTCGAAGTCGTTGAGATCCAGGGCTGCGGCCACGCGCCCGCGCTCAACGTGCCCGAACAACTGGAGTGCATCGAAGGGTTTATTCGCGCCGCCGGCCGCTGAGGGGACGGCGGCCTCCACAATCGCCGCCGGTCATCACCCCACAGCAACACACAGAGGCATTCGCACCATGGCGCTTTCGATGTACGACATTTCCGTGCCGGTCTTCACCCGCGGGCTGGCCCAGCTTCGCCACGTGCTCGGCAAGGGCCTGGCCCATGCGCAGGCCAACGGCATCGATCCCTCGACCCTGGTCGATGCGCGCCTCGCGCCCGACATGCTCACGCTGGCCGGCCAGGTGCAGCGCGCGAGCGATGCCTGCAAGCTCGGCACCGCGCGCATCGCGGGCGTGACCGCGCCCAGCTTCCCCGACGAGGAGAAGAGCTACGACGAACTGCTGGTGCGCATCGCGAAGACCGAGGAGTTCCTGCTCGGCGTGGACCGCGCGCTGATCGACGGCCACGAGGAGCGCCCGGTGGTCATCACCGCGCGCGGCACCGAGGTGCATTTCACCGCGCAGCGCTACCTGCTGCAGTTCGCGCTGCCCAACTTCTTCTTCCACGCCACCACCGCCTACGACGTGCTGCGCAACGCCGGCGTGCCGGTGGGCAAGATGGACTATCTCGGCAAGTTCTGAGGCCGCGAAGGGCGGCGGCCCTGACCCTGGTCTTTACGCCGCCGGGACAACCTTCAAATTGCCGTGACACCTGCGCACGCACGGCGCGTGCCGCGAACAATCGCGCCTGACCGCTGTCGGTCTGACATTCGAGCGAGGTTCGCGATCATGAACATGGTGTCCAGAAGGGCGTTCTCGGGGCTGGCGGTCGGCGCTCCCGCGTTCGTGGCGGCCGTGGGCGGCGGATGGCCGGTGCGCAGCGCGCTGGCCGTGTCGCCGGGCCTGCGCGACTACGGCAAGGCGCCCGAGTTCGCGGGCATCGACCGGTGGCTCAACTCGGATCCGCTCACCCTGCAGGGGCTGGCCGGCAAGGTGGTGCTGGTCGATTTCTGGACCTACTCCTGCATCAACTGCATCCGCACCTTGCCGCACGTGGTGCGCTGGTACGAGAAGTACAGGGACCAGGGCTTCGTGGTGGTGGGCGTGCATTCGCCCGAGTTCGCCTACGAGAAGTCGACGCGCAACGTGCAGGACGCGATCCAGCGCTTCGGCATCCGCTACCCGGTGGCGCAGGACAACGGCTTCGCCACCTGGAAGGCCTACGACAACCAGTACTGGCCCGCGTTCTATCTGGTCGACGCCAAGGGGCAGGTGATGCGGCGGCATTTCGGCGAGGGCGAATACGCCGAGATGGAAGCCGCGATCGAGGCGCTGCTGGCGCGCCGGGCCGCGAGCTGAGCGCAGCACCGGCGGCAGCTCAGGGCTTGCGCGCGCGGATCGAATACATCAGCGGAATGCGCGGCATGCCCTCGGGCGGCGCCATGCGGCGGCCGCCGATGTCGCGCATGCCCTCGAAGGGCTTCCAGCCATTGGCGTAGGGGTACTCGTCGAGCCGCTCGATGACCAGCCCGGCCTGCGACAGCGCGGTCGTCACCTGGCCCAGGCCCCAGGTGAATTCGAAGCTCGGGTGCGGGTTGCTGAAGTTCTCCACGCCGCGCTCGTAGTCTTCGCGCACGAGGCCGTCGCCCGACGCGGCCACGTAGTCGCCCACGCCTTCCTCGGGCACGGGGGCGTCGTTGAAGTAGTCGTAGTGGAACTTCCAGGCCGGGTCGAACACCAGCGCGAACGGATGGAACTCGACGAAGACGAAGCGGCCGCCGGGCGCGAGCAACTGCGCCACGCCGCGTGCCCAGGCCGCGATGTCGGAGAGCCAGCACAGCGTGCCGTACGAGCAGAACACGATGTCGTGGCGCTCGCCGCGAGCCTGCGCGTCGCGGAAGTAGTCGTAGACGTCCGAGCGGACGAAGCGCGCCGCGATGCCCGACTGCTGCGAGAGCCGGGTGGCGAAGTCGATGGCCTCGTCGGAGATGTCGACGCCCGTCACCTCGGCGCCGAGGCGCGCGATGCTCAGGCTGTCCTGCCCGGCATTGCATTGCAGGTGCAGCACCGACAGGCCCTTCACCTCGCCGAGCAGTTCGGCCTCCTCGGGGAACAGGGTGCTGCCGCCGTCGCGGAAGAAGGCCGCCTGGTCGCCCTTGTGGCTGTTGTGCGCGAGCGTGGCCGCGTTCCACGAGAGGCGGTTGGCCTCGTGCAGCTCGGGCTTCATCGCGTGCTCCAGCCTGCGAGATGGCGCTCGGCGATGTCGGCGAGGGCGTCGATCCAGGCCGGGCCGTCGTTGAGGCAGGGGATGTAGCTGAACTGCTGGCCGCCCGCATGCAGGAAGGCCTCGCGGCCTTCCATCGCGATCTCCTCGAGCGTTTCGAGGCAGTCGGCCGGAAAGCCCGGGCAGGCCACGTCGACACGCTTCACGCCCGCGGCGCCGAGTTCGCGCAGCGTGGGTTCGGTATAGGGCTCGAGCCATTTGGCCTTGCCGAAGCGCGACTGGAAGGTCACGCGGTAGTGCGCGGGCGCGAGGCCCAGGCGCGCGGCGAGCAGGCGCGCGGTTTCGAGGCACTGCGACTGGTAGGGATCGCCGAGCTCGATGTTGCGCGCGGGAATGCCGTGGAAGCTCAGCAGCAGCACCTCGCCGCGGCCCTGGTCGCGCCAGTGCGCCTCGATGCGCCGTGCCAGCGCCTCGATGTAGCCGGGGTCGTCGTGGAACTGGTTGACGAAGCGGAACTCGGGCACGCTGCGCTGCGCGCGGCTCCAGTCGTTGACGGCGTCGATCACGCTCGCGGTGGTGGTGGCCGAGTACTGCGGATAGCCCTGCAGCACGAGCACGCGCTCGACGCCTTCGGCCTGCAGCGCATCGAGCCGCGCGCCGATCGACGGGTTGGCATAGCGCATCGCATCGCGCACCGCCACGCGGTGGCCGCGCCGGCCCAGCGTGTCGCCCAGGCGCTGGGCCTGCCGTTCGCTCCAGACCTTGAGCGGCGAGCCCTCGGGCAGCCAGATGCTCGCGTACTTGGCGGCCGACTTCGCGGGTCGCACGCGCAGGATGATGCCGTGCAGGATCGGCAGCCAGAGCAGGCGCGGGATCTCGACCACGCGCGGATCGCCGAGGAAGTCCGCGAGATAGCTGCGCACGGCGCTGGCGGTGGGGGCATCGGGCGAGCCGAGGTTGCACCAGAGGACGGCGGTGCTGCGGGGGGCGTTGCCGGGGGCGAGCGAGGGACTTGGAGGCATGCGATATTCTCGGGCATGACTTCCGACCCCACGGTCCCCGCGAGCAACGCGCCGCTCGATCTCAAGCGCATCAGCGCCATCACCCTCGACCTCGACGACACCCTCTGGCCGATCTGGCCGACCATCGAACGCGCGGAGGCCGTGCTGCATGCCTGGCTGCTGCGCGAGGCGCCGAAGACGGCCGCGCTGCTGGTCACGCCGGGCGTGCTGCGCGAACTGCGCGAAGCCACGGCCAAGGAGCGTTCCGACCTCGCGCACGACCTCAGCGCGCTGCGCCGCGAATCGATACGCACCGCGCTGCGCCGCGCAGGCGAGGACCCGGCGCTGGCCGATCCGGCCTTCGATGCCTTCTTCGCCGAACGTCAGCGCGTGACGCTCTACGACGATGCGCTGCCCGCGCTCAAGTGGCTCAGCGAACGCTATCCGCTGGTGGCGGTGTCGAACGGCAATGCCGACATCCACAAGACCGGCGTGGCGCGCTGGTTCCGCACCGCCTTCAATGCGCGCGCCTTCGGCAGCGGCAAGCCGCATGCGCCGATCTTCCGCGCGGCCGCGGCCTCGGTCGGCCTGCTGCCCAAGGACGTGCTGCACGTGGGCGACGATGCCGAGCTCGACGTGGTGGGCGCGCTCAACGCCGGCATGCAGGCCGCCTGGCTGGTGCGCGACGAGCGGCCCTGGGTGCATGGCGCGCGGCCGCAGCTGATCGTGCCGAACCTGCATGCACTGTGCGTGGCGCTCGGCGCCTGATCCTCAGGCGAAGACCGGACGAAAGAAGCTGCGCTCGTAGCTGAGGAAGCAGCGCGTTTCCTCGGCATAGCGGAAGGCGGCCTGGCAGTCCGCGTCCTGCATCGAGTCGGCGCGGTATCGCTCGTAGGCCGCGAGGCTGGGAAAGCTGAACATCGCGAGCGCCACGTTGCTGACGCCCTCCGAGGGCAGGAAGTAGCCGTGGTGTTGGCCGCCGAACTTCTCGACCAAGGGAATCCAGAGCTTGCCGTAGTGCTCGAACTCCTTGAGCTTGTAGGGGTCGACGATGTAGCGCAGGTAGCAGGTGACCATGGTGGGGTGAAGGGGGAGGGTGGGCCGTGAGGGCAATTTCCGCCGCGGCTGCGGCGAACGGGTGGCCCGACTATAGTTTTGCTTCCCCGGCCTGCGGCGCGAGCGCGCCGCGCGAAAGCTCCCCATGCATCTGTCCAACTGGCTCCTCTTCTGCGGCGTGACCCTGCTCGTCGCCTTCACGCCCGGCCCCGCGGTGCTGCTGGCGGTGTCGAACTCGATGTCCGTGGGTCCGCGCCGCGCGATGATCAGCTCGCTGGGCAATGCGACGGGGCTCTTCATGGTGTCGGCCGCCGCGATGGCCGGGCTGGGCGTGGTGCTCTCGACCTCGGCCCATGCCTTCATGGTGCTGAAGCTGGCGGGCGCGGCCTACCTGATCTACCTCGGCATCAAGCAGTGGCGCAGCCAGGGCAGCGTGTTCGCCGACCTGCAGGGCGCCTCGGCGGCGGGCTCGCCGCGTTCGAGCTGGCGCCTGTTCGGCCATGGCCTGACGGTGGCACTGACGAACCCGAAGAGCATCCTGTTCTTCTCGGCGCTGTTCCCGCAGTTCCTCACGCAGGACGCGCCGATCGCCACCCAGTTCGCGGTGTTGACCACCACCTTCGCGGCCGCCTCGGTGCTGTCGCATGCCTTCTATGTGCTGCTGGCGCGCCTGTTGCGCAAGCAGCTGTCGGACCCGCGCCGCACGCGGCTGTTCAACAAGGTCTCGGGTGGCGCCTTCGTGCTGCTGGGGCTGAGCCTGCTGCGGCTGCGCAACAAGGCTGCCGCTTAGTCGAGGCCGAAGCGCTCGCGCAGCGCGGCGCAGAAATCGGCCGTGCCGCTCAGCGAGAAGGCCAGGGTCTCGAAGCGCGCATCGTCGCGCGTGTGCTGCAGGTCATAGTCCCACACCGCCCCCTCGTCGAGCGCGCCGCGCGCATCGGGAAAGGCGGCCTCGGCCCAGGCCAGCATCCGGTCGATCTCGGCGCGGACCTCGCCCACGCGTTCGGGCGCGACCGAGGCCATCGCATCGAAGCTGCCATGGCCGTCGGCGTCCTCGCTGTAGTCGAAGTCGAGGTAGCGCAACTCGCTGCTCATGCCGTCGCCCTCGCAGCGGCCAGGCCGCTGAGCACCGCGCCCTCGAGCGTGGCGGGGTAGGGGCCTGCCACATAGTCGCCGCAGGCCAGCAGGCCGGGCGCGATGGTGGCCGGTGGCCGCGCCAGTCTAGGCGTGCAGGCGAAGGTCGCACGCTTCTCGACCACGGTCTGCACCACCCGCAGGCCGGCCTGGCCCAGTTGCGCGGCCGCCTGCGCGAGCGCCTGCGTCTCGAGCAGCTCGCGCGGCGTCTCGTTGGCGCTCACGACCATCGCGAGCACGCCCGGCAGGCCGCAGAGCCGTTCCTTGTCGAACACGAACTGGGCCGGCGCCGTGGCCGGGTCGCTGCGTAGCGCGAGCATCGGTTCGGCCAGCGGCGTGGCGCCGCGCAGGTAGATCGTGGCGATGGCCTCGAAGCGTAGTGCTTCGGTGTTGGCGCACCAGGCCTCGGCCGGGAGGCCGCTGGCGCGCACGAGCCGCGCGGCATCCCAGGGCGCGCAGGCCAGCACCACGCGGTCGAAGGCTTCGCCGTCGACGCGCCAGGCCTTCGCCTCGGGCGCGATCGCGCGCACGCGTTGGCCGATGCGCAGGCTCGCGGCATGCGCGCGCAGCCAGGCGAGCGCCGCATCGGGCAGCAGCGCGCCGAGGTCGGCGCGCGGCAGCAGCAGGTCGGCGCCGCCGCTGCCGCTGAACAATGCGTCGTGGAGCACGCGCAGGAAGACCTGGCCGCTCGATTGCGCAACGGGCGTGTTGAGCGCCGAGACGCACAGCGGCTCGATCAGCTCCTGCATCACGCGCGGCGTGAGGCCCGCGCAGAGCTCGGCCACGGTGGTCGAGGCGTCGCAGCGAAAGCCCTTGAGGCGCCAGCCGATCGCGGTGCGCAGCAGCGCGGACTTGTCGCGCCAGGTCCAGCCGCGCGCCCGGAAGATGCCCGCCAGCAGGTCGAGCGGTGCGGGCAGCCGCGGCAGCTGCAGGCCGCCGCCATCGGCGAAGCGCAGCGACAGCGGCAGGCGCAGCAGCGCCCGTTCGGGATCGACACCGACATCGCGCATCAGCTGCAGCGTGGCGGCGTAGGCGCCGATCAGGATGTGCTGGCCGTTGTCGAGCGCCATGCCGTGCATGTCGTCGACGCGGCGCGCGCGGCCGCCAGCGCTGGGTGCGGCCTCGAACAGGGTGACCGCATGGCCCTGGCGCACGGCCTCGACCGCGCAGGCCAGGCCGGCCCAGCCGGCGCCGACGACCGCCAGCCTCACAGCCGGCCCAGCGCCTGCACCTTCCAGGCCAGCCACAGCTTGCGCACGGGCGTGAGGCTCACGCGCTGGTTCAGCACCTGGAAGTCGTCGCGCTCGATCTCGCGCAGCAGGGTGCGGTAGATGCTGGCCATCATCAGGCCGGGCTTCTGCGCGCGGCGGTCGGCCGCGGGCAGCAGCGCCAGCGCCTCGTCGTAGGCGGCATGGGCGCGCTGCGCCTGGAACTTCATCAGCGCGACGAAGCGCTCGGAATGCACGCGGTTGAGGATCTCGTGCGCCTTGACCTCGTGCTTCTGCAGGTCGTTGACCGGCAGGTAGATGCGCCCGCGCAGGGCGTCCTCGCCCACGTCGCGAATGATGTTGGTGAGCTGCAGCGCGAGCCCGAGCTTGTGCGCGTAGGCGGTGGTCTGCGCCTCGGTCTGGCCGAAGATGCGCGCCGCCACCTCGCCCACCACGCCCGCCACCAGGTGGCAATAGCGCGCGAGGCCGGGGAAGTCGAGGTAGCGGGTCTGCTCGAGGTCCATCTGGCAACCCTCGATGACCTGGTCGAGCTGGCGCGCCTCGATACCGTAGGCCGCCACGTGCGGCATCAGCGCCTGCATCACCGGATGGCGCGGCGTGCCCGCGAAGGCCTGGGCCACCTCGGTGCGCCACCAGGCGAGCTTGGTGGCGGCCACGCCGGGGTCGCTGACCTCGTCGACCACGTCGTCGACCTCGCGGCAGAAGGCGTAGAAGGCGGTGATGGCCGCGCGCCGCGGCTTGGGAAGGAACAGGAAGGCGTAATAGAAACTGCTGCCCGAGGCGGCGGCCTTGTCTTGCACGTATTGCTCGGGATTCATCGGGAGGGCGCTGCGTTCATGGGCCGTGATTGTCTCCGCATCCGCAGCGCCTTCCAGAGCAGCACGGGGGCATCGGCCTTGCCGATCGTGGGCCGCTGCGTGAAGCTGTCGAAGCCCAGGTCCTCGATCTTGTCGAGGATGCGCAGGCCGCCCTGCACGACCAGGCGCAGCTCCCAGCCGGCGCGCCCCGGCAGTCGGTGCACCAGCGGCGCGCCCTGGTGCATCAGCTCGCGGGCCCAGAACGACACCACCGAGATCAGGTTGATCGCCTCCTGCGGCGGCGGGTAGGCGGGCGAGAGCGGCGCGAACACCTTGAAGTGCTGGCGCGTGAAGCCGCGCCGGGCGCAGTCGGTCAGCGGGAAGTAGAAGCGCCCGCGCGGCAGGTCCACGCTCGGGTCCTGCCAGAAATTGATGAGTTGCAGCGCGCTGCAGATGGCGTCGCTCTGCGCCAGCGAGGGCGCGTCGTGCACGCCGTACAGGTGCAGCAGCAGCCGGCCCACGGGGTTGGCCGAGCGGCGGCAGTAGTCGAGCAGCTCCTCGCGGTCGGCGTAGTCGCTGCCGTCGCGGGTCTTCACGATGTCCTGCATGAAGGCGTCGAGCAGATCGGCCAGCAGCGTCTCGGGCAGGCCGAAGGTTTCGATGTTGTGGGCCAGCGGGCCGAACACCCCGGCCCAGCGCCCGGCCGGGTCGACCCGGCCCTGGGCCGCATCGGCCAGCGCGGCACGGTAGGCGTGCAGCTCGGCCAGCCGCTGCGCGGGCGTGGCCTGGCCCTCGTCGGCGATGTCGTCGGCCGTGCGCGCGAAGTGGTAGATGGCCGCGATCGGCGCGCGCAGCCGCGGCGGGCACAGCCACGAGGCCACGGGAAAATTCTCGTAGTGCGTCGGGGCGGCGGCGGCGAGGGGGGGAGGGGGCGTCTGGGACACGCTGCGATTGTCAACCAGCACGGCTATGCTCCCGGCGTCCCCACTCCCGATTCTTGCCCCATGAATGCACCGGCCAGGACCTCCACCGCGCAAGGCGACGCGGCGCACCCGGCCGGCAAGGGCCTGGTCGTGATCGCGGCGCTCGGCGTCGTGTTCGGCGACATCGGCACTTCGCCGCTGTACGCCTTCAAGGAAACGCTCAATCCCGAGCACGGCGTGCCGTTCTCGCCCGACGCGGTGCTGGGCCTGCTGTCGCTGATCTTCTGGGGCCTGCTGTTCGTGGTGACGCTCAAGTACGTGGTGTTCGTGCTGCGCGCCGACCACGACGGCGAGGGCGGCATCCTGGCGCTGCAGGCGCTGGCGCGCAATGCCGCCTCGCGCATCGGTGCGAAGCCCTGGCTCGGCCACCTGATCGGACTGCTGGGCCTGGTGGGCGCGGCCATGTTCTACGGCGACAGCCTGATCACGCCGGCGATCTCGGTGCTGTCGGCGGTCGAGGGGCTGGAGGTGCGCGCGCCGATGCTCGAGCGCGCGGTGCTGCCGATCACGGTGGTGATCCTGATCGCGCTGTTCGCGGTGCAGAAGAAGGGCACGGGCGCGGTCGGCAAGGTGTTCGGACCGGTGATGCTGCTGTGGTTCGTGGTGATCGGCGTGGCCGGGCTGCTGCAGGTGCTGGCCCAGCCGCAGGTGCTGGCGGCGCTCGATCCGCGGCGCGCCGTGCTGTTTTTGGTCGAGCACCGGCTGCAGTCGCTGGCGGTTCTGGGCGCGGTGTTCCTGGCCTTCACCGGCGGCGAGGCGCTGTATGCCGACATGGGCCACTTCGGCGCGCGGCCGATCCGGCTCGCGTGGCTCTTCATCGCGCTGCCGGGGCTGGTGCTCAACTACTTCGGCCAGGGCGCGCTGGTGCTGGCCAATCCAGCCGCCATCGACAATCCCTTCTTCCGGCTCTTTCCGGCCTGGGGCGTGCTGCCGATGGTGCTGCTGGCCGCGATGGCGACGGTGATCGCCTCGCAGGCCGTGATCTCGGGCGCCTTCTCGCTCACGGCGCATGCGATGCGCATGGGCTACCTCCCGCGCATGCGCGTGATCCAGACCTCGGGCACGGCCATCGGCCAGATCTACGTGCCGACCGTCAACTGGCTGCTGATGGTGGGCGTGCTGCTGCTGGTGCTGGGCTTCCGCAGCTCGAGCGCGCTGTCGGCCGCCTACGGCATCGCGGTGTCGATCACCATGGTCACGACTACCCTGCTGGCCGGCATCGTGGCCTGGGGGCTGTGGCGCTGGAACAAGCCGGCGGTGGCGCTGGGCGTGGCGGCCTTCGCGGCGGTCGACCTGACCTTCGTGGTCGCCAACAGCCTCAAGGTGGCCGAGGGCGGCTGGCTCACGCTGGCGGTGGCCGCGGGCGTGATGCTGCTGTTCACCACCTGGGCCAAGGGACGCCGCCTGGGGCTGGAGGCGGCCGCGGCCGAGAGCCTGCCGCTGCGGCCCTTCTTCGAATCGCTGGCCCACCACATGCCGCACCGGGTGCAGGGCACGGCGGTGTTCCTCAACGTCAACGTCACGTCGGTGCCGCATGCGCTGCTGCACAACCTCAAGCACAACCAGGTGCTGCACGAGCAGGTGATCGTGCTGCGCGTGCTGCCCTGCGACACGCCGCGCGTCGACGCGCGCCTGCGCATCGAGGCCGAGTCGCTGATGACCGGCATCTGGGTCGTGACGGCGCGCCACGGCTTCATGGAACGGCCCGACGTGCCCGAGTTCATCCGCATCCTGGCCTACCAGAAGACGCTGGCGATCGACTCGATGAAGACCTCGTACTTCGTCTCGCGCGCCTCGGTGGGCGAGGAGAACCTGCCGGGCCTCAACCCGATCCGGCGCGCGCTGTTCGGCTGGCTGCAGCGCAACGCGGGGCGCGCCTCGGACTACTTCGAGCTGCCCGACAACCGGCTGGTGGAAATGGGCCAGCGGACCTGAGCACAAGGCGGCCGCCGGCGCTACTGACCGGCGGGTAATTGACAGCGGTTCACGTTTACCCTAGATTACTAACCGGTGGGTCATTAAAGACCCGGTTCGTTCCTTCCAGGGTGTCTCATGACCGCCTCCCAATCCATCTTCTCGCTCGACCGCGCGGCCGCCTGGCTGCTGGTTCCCGCCCTCGTGGCCCTGGCCGCCTGCTCGCCGTCCAAACCCGCGGAGGAACCGGTCCGCGCGGTCAAGCTGGTGACAGTGGGCACCAGCGAATTCGATGCCCAGCCCGAGTTCTCGGCCGAGGTGCGGGCGCGCGTCGAGTCGCGCCTGGGCTTCCGCGTGGCAGGCAAGATCACGCGCCGCCAGGCCGAGCTCGGCCAGCGCGTGCAGGCCGGCCAGGTGCTGGCCCAGCTCGATCCGCAGGACTACCGGCTGGCCGCCGAGGCCGCCCGTGCCCAGCAGGCCGCGGCGCTGACCAACCGCGACCTGGCCGCGGCCGACCTGAAGCGCTACCGCGAGCTGCGCGAGCAGAACTTCATCAGCGGCGCCGAGCTCGAGCGCCGCGAATCGACCTGGAAGGCGGCCCAGGCCCAGCTCGAGCAGGCGCAGGCCCAGCTCTCGTCGCAGGGCAACCAGGCCAACTACACGACGCTGGTGGCCGACGTGGCCGGCGTCATCACCGCCATCGAGGCCGAACCGGGCCAGGTGGTGCAGGCCGGCACGCCGGTGGTGCGGATCGCGCAGGACGGCGCGCGCGACGTGGTGTTCGCGGTGCCCGAGGACCGCGCGGGCCTGATCAAGCCCGGCTCGGCGGTCGCGGTGCGCGGCTGGTCGGGCGGCGAGGAACTGCAGGGCCAGGTGCGCGAGGTGGCGGCCAGCGCCGACGCCGTGACCCGCACCTTCACCGTGAAGGTGGCGATCGATGCCGCGAGCGCGCCCGCGCTCGGCGCCACGGTCTATGCGCGGCCGCAGGCGCTCGCGCGCAGCGGCCCGGCCGTCGTCAAGCTGCCGACCAGCGCGCTGCGCCAGGAAGGCAAGGGCACGGCCGTGTGGGTGCTCGACAAGTCGACCATGACCGTGCGCTCGCAGCCGGTGCAGGTGGCGACCGCCGACGGCAACGAGGCCGTGATCGGCGCCGGTGTGACGCCCGGCATGCAGGTGGTGGTGGCGGGGGTGCACGTGCTGTCGCCGGGCCAGAAGGTCACGATCTACCAGCCGCGTGAAGTGGCGGCGGGCGGTGCGGACGCGGGCAGTGCCACGCAGGGCGTCGCGCCCGTGGCCGCCAACAAGAAGGAGATCGCAGCGGGTGCCGGCAAATGAGCGGCGCTGACAAGGCGAACCACGGCGCCGAGCCGGCCGCCCGCGCGGGCGGCTTCAATCTCTCGAAATGGGCGCTCGACCACGCGCCGCTCACGCGCTACCTGATGCTGGTGCTGATGCTGCTGGGCGCCTTCGCCTATTTCCAGCTCGGGCAGGACGAGGATCCGCCCTTCACCTTCCGCGCGATGGTGGTGCGCACCTACTGGCCCGGCGCCACCGCGCAGCAGGTGGCCGAGCAGGTCACCGACAAGCTCGAGCGCACGCTGCAGGAGGCGCCGTACGCCGACAAGATCCGCAGCTACTCCAAGCCCGGCGAGTCGCAGATCATCTTCCAGATCAAGGACTCCTCGAAGGCGAGCGAGGTCGCCAACGTCTGGTACACGGTGCGCAAGAAGATCGGCGACATGCGCGGCACCCTGCCCGCGGGCGTGCAGGGGCCGTTCTTCAACGACGACTTCGGCGACGTCTACGGCGTGATCTACGCGCTCGAGAGCGAGGGCTTCAGCTATGCCGAGCTCAAGACCCTGGCCGACGACGTGCGCCAGCAGCTGCTGCGCGTGAAGGACGTGGCCAAGGTCGACCAGTTCGGCGTGCAGGACGAGAAGGTCTTCATCGAGATATCCCAGAAGCGCCTGGCGCAGCTGGGCCTCGACTTCAACGCCGTGCTGCAGCAGCTCGGTTCGCAGAACGCGGTCGAGAGCGCCGGCACGATCCAGTCGCCGCTCGACGTGGTGCAGGTGCGCGTGGGCGGCCAGTTCACCAACGTCGACCAGCTGCGCGAGATGCCGATCCGCGGCAGCTCGGGCAACCAGCTCAAGCTCGGCGACATCGCCGAGATCCGTCGCGGCTACATCGATCCGCCCGCGGTCAAGGTGCACCACCAGGGCAAGGAAGTGATCGCGCTCGGCGTGTCGATGACCAAGGGCGGCGACATCATCGCGCTGGGCAAGGCGCTGCGCGCGGCCACCGCGAGCATCGACAAGCAGCTGCCGCTGGGCGTGAAGCTCGCGCAGGTGCAGGACCAGCCGGTCGCCGTGGCGAGCTCGGTCAACGAGTTCGTGCGCGTGCTGATCGAGGCCGTGGCCATCGTGCTGGCGGTCAGCATCATCTCGCTGGGCCTGCACAAGGGCGGGCGCTTCGGCTGGTACATCGACATGCGTCCCGGCCTGGTGGTGGCGATCACCATCCCGCTGGTGCTGGCCGTGACCTTCCTGGCGATGAACTACTTCGGCATCGGGCTGCACAAGATATCGCTGGGCTCGCTGATCATCGCGCTGGGCCTGCTGGTGGACGACGCGATCATCGCGGTCGAGATGATGGTGCGGAAGATGGAGGAGGGCTACGACAAGGTCCGCGCCGCCACCTTCGCCTACGACGTGACGGCCAAGCCCATGCTCACCGGCACGCTGATCACCGCCGCGGGCTTCCTGCCGATCGGCATCGCCAAGTCGGTGACCGGCGAATACACCTTCGCGATCTTCGCGGTGACGGTGATCGCGCTGGTGCTGTCGTGGATCGTCTCGGTGTACTTCGTGCCGTACCTGGGCACCTTGCTGCTCAAGGTCAAGCCGCACGACCCGGACGCGCCGCCGCACGAGCTGTTCGACACGCCGTTCTACAACGCCTTCCGCCGCGCGGTGAACTGGTGCGTGCAGCATCGCTGGCTGACCATCGGCGCCACCGTGCTGATCTTCGCGCTCGGCATCGTCGGCATGGGCAAGGTGCAGCAGCAGTTCTTCCCCGACTCGAGCCGGCCCGAGATCCTGGTCGACATCTGGTTCCCCGAGGGCACCTCGTTCCAGGCCAACGAGGAGGTGGCGAAGCGGGTCGAGCAGCGCATCCTCAAGGAAGCGGGCGTGAAGACCGTCAGCACCTGGATCGGCTCGGGCGTGCCGCGCTTCTACCTGCCGCTGGATCAGGTGTTCCCGCAGTCCAACGTCTCGCAGCTGATCGTGCTGGCGAGCGACCTCAAGGTGCGCGAGACGCTGCGGCTGTCGCTGCCCGGCCTGCTGGCGCAGGAATTCCCCGAGGTGCGCGGCCGCGTGAAGCTGCTGCCCAACGGGCCGCCGGTGCCGTACCCGGTGCAGTTCCGCGTGATCGGCACCGATCCGGCGCAGCTGCGCGCGCATGCCGACGAGGTCAAGGCCGTGCTGCGCGAGAACGCCAACATGCGCGGCGTGAACGACAACTGGAACGAGTCGGTGAAGGTGATCCGCCTCGAGGTCGACCAGGCCAAGGCGCGCGCGCTCGGCGTGACCAGCCAGGCCATCGCGCAGGCCTCGCGCACCATGTTCAGCGGCACCACCGTGGGCCAGTACCGCGAGAACGACCTGCTGATCGACATCGTGCTGCGCCAGTCGGCCGACGAGCGCGAAGCCATCTCGGACATCGGCAATGCCTACCTGCCGACGGCCTCGGGCCGCTCGATCCCGCTGACGCAGATCGCCCGACCGGTGTTCACCTGGGAGCCGGGCGTGATGTGGCGCGAGAACCGTGACTACGCGATCACCGTGCAGGGCGACGTGACCGAGGGCCTGCAGGGCGCGACCGTGACCGACCAGCTGCTGCCGAAGCTGCGCGAGCTCGAGGCCGGCTGGCACGCGGCCGGGCAGGGCGCCTACCGCATCGAGGTGGCGGGTGCCGTGGAGGAGAGCAGCAAGGGCTCGGCCTCCATCGTGGCCGGCGTGCCGATCATGCTGTTCCTGGTGTTCACGCTGCTGATGCTGCAGCTGCACAGCTTCAGCCGCTCGCTGCTGGTGTTCATCACCGGACCCATGGGCATCGCCGGCGTGGCCGGTGCGCTGCTGGTGCTGAACCGGCCCTTCGGCTTCGTCGCGCTGCTCGGCGTGATCGCGCTGATGGGGATGATCCAGCGCAACGCCGTGATCCTGATCGACCAGATCGAGCACGACCGCGCGGCCGGCGTGCCGGCCTGGGACGCCATCGTCGAGTCGGCCGTGCGCCGCCTGCGCCCGATCGTGCTGACCGCCGCGGCCGCCGTGCTGGCGATGATCCCGCTCTCGCGCAGCGTGTTCTGGGGCCCGATGGCGGTCGCCATCATGGGCGGGC
The DNA here is from genome assembly GCF_059418265.1 of Variovorax sp. GW821-FHT09B05. Lineage (NCBI taxonomy): Bacteria > Pseudomonadati > Pseudomonadota > Betaproteobacteria > Burkholderiales > Comamonadaceae > Variovorax > Variovorax sp. GW821-FHT09B05. The sequence continues at coordinate 441,501 of NZ_JBWKPN010000005.1, read as the reverse complement.
TGATCGTGGCGACGGTGCTGACCTTGCTGGCGCTGCCGGCGATGTATGCGGCGGCGTTCCGGGTCAAGCGCGAGGAAGCGAAGCCGCCGCCACCGCAGGGCACCGGCGCCTTGCCGGGCCCCCAGGCGGCCTGACGGGCGGATGCAGGGTTTGTCCCGCCCCGCCAGGCAGCGAACTCCGTGCCGGGGAGAAGCCGGGAGCCTTCCGGTTTCGACTAAAATGCGCGGTTGACCGATTTCGAGCGGACGGTCTTGGACTGCCGGGTTCTTCCCGGCGCCCAGGCCGTCCGCTTTTGCATTCACCTGAAAAAGGCAAAAGCGCGGGTGGCGAAATTGGTAGACGCACCAGGTTTAGGTCCTGACGTTCGCAAGAACGTGCCGGTTCGAGTCCGGCCCCGCGCACCAGCCAATCCCTCATTAGGAAGAAGTTCATGACCGTGACCGTTGAAACCCTCGAGAAGCTCGAACGCAAGATCACGCTGACCCTGCCGGTCGGCATCATCCAGTCCGAAGTCGATTCGCGCCTCAAGAAGCTCGCGCGCACCGTCAAGATGGACGGCTTCCGTCCCGGCAAGGTGCCGATGAACGTCGTGGCCCAGCGCTATGGCTACTCGGTGCAGTTCGAGGTCATGAACGACAAGGTCGGCGAGGCCTTCTCGCAGGCCGCCAACGAAGCCAAGCTGCGCGTGGCCGGCCAGCCCCGCATCACCGAGAAGGAAGGCGCGCCCGAGGGCGAGCTGTCCTTCGACGCCGTGTTCGAGGTGTTCCCCGAAGTCAAGATCAACGACCTGTCGGGCGCCGAAGTCGAGAAGCTGTCGGCCGAAGTGGGCGACGACGCGATCGACAAGACCCTGGACATCCTGCGCAAGCAGCGCCGCACCTTCGCGCAGCGCGCGCAGGATGCCGTGGCCCAGGACGACGACCGCGTGACCGTCGACTTCGAAGGCAAGATCGACGGCGAGCCCTTCCAGGGCGGCAAGGCCGAGGACTTCCAGTTCGTGGTCGGCGAAGGCCAGATGCTCAAGGAATTCGAAGACGCCGTGCGCGGCATGAAGGCCGGCGACAGCCGCACCTTCCCGCTGTCGTTCCCGGCCGACTATCACGGCCAGGACGTGGCCGGCAAGCAGGCCGACTTCCTCGTCACGCTGAAGAAGATCGAAGCCTCGCACCTGCCCGAAGTCAACGAGCAGCTCGCCAAGTCGCTCGGCATCGCCGATGCCACGGTCGACGGCCTGCGCGCCGACATCAAGAAGAACCTCGAGCGCGAGGTCAAGTTCCGCCTGCTGGCGCGCAACAAGAACGCCGTGATGGACGCGCTGGTGGCCAACGCCGAGCTCGACCTGCCCAACGCCAGCGTGCAGTCCGAAGTCAACCGCATGATCGAAGGCGCGCGCGCCGAGCTCAAGCAGCGCGGCATCAAGGACGCCGACAAGGCCCCGATCCCCGAGGAAGTGTTCCGTCCCCAGGCCGAGCGCCGCGTGCGCCTGGGCCTGGTGGTCGCCGAGCTGGTGCGTGCCAACAACCTGCAGGCCAAGCCCGAGCAGATCAAGGCCCACATCGACGAGCTCGCCTCGAGCTACGAGAAGCCGGCCGACGTGGTGCGCTGGTACTTCAGCGACAACAACCGCCTGGCCGAAGTCGAGGCCGTGGTGATCGAGAACAACGTGACCGATTTCGTGCTCGGCAAAGCCAAGGTCGCCGAGAAGTCGGTATCGTTCGACGAACTGATGGCGCAGCAGCAACAGGCCTGATCGCCGCCTCGGCCCGGGACGCCATGGGGCTTGTGCTTTGCGGCACGAGCCCCATTTCACTCAGGCGTACAGTTCAGATTGACGACAGCGAACGAACCCTTCTCCGGAGCAAATTCATGAGCGCACAGGAAATCCAAGGCCTCGGCATGGTCCCGATGGTCATCGAGCAATCGGGCCGTGGCGAACGGTCCTACGACATCTACTCGCGGCTCCTCAAGGAACGCATCATCTTCCTGGTGGGCGAGGTCAACGACCAGACCGCCAACCTCGTGGTGGCCCAGCTGCTGTTCCTCGAGAGCGAGAACCCCGACAAGGACATCTCGTTCTACATCAACTCCCCGGGCGGCAGCGTCACGGCCGGCATGGCGATCTACGACACCATGCAGTTCATCAAGCCCGAGGTCTCGACCCTGTGCGTGGGCTTCGCGGCCAGCATGGGCGCGTTCCTGCTCGCGGCCGGTGCCAAGGGCAAGCGCTTCTCGCTGCCCAACTCGAAGATCATGATCCACCAGGTGCTCGGCGGCGCCCGCGGCCAGGCCACCGACATCGAGATCCATGCGCGCGACATCCTGCGCACCAAGGACCAGATGAACCGCATCCTGGCCGAGCGCACCGGCCAGCCGCTGGACAAGGTCAAGTCCGATACCGAGCGCGATTACTTCCTGACGGCCGACGAGGCCAAGGACTACGGCCTGGTCGACCAGGTCATCGCCAAGCGCCCCTGAGCGGGGTTCGGCGCACCGGCGTCGCGATGCCGGAGGCGCCAAAAAGGCAACAACGGCGTTTTCCACACGGGAAACGCCGTTTTTGTTTCGTTATCATTGTCCAAACCCGTTACGAGGCACCTGTCCATGGCCGAGAAAAAAGGCACTTCCAGCGAAAAAACGCTCTACTGCTCGTTCTGCGGCAAAAGCCAGCACGAGGTGAAGAAGCTGATCGCGGGTCCTTCGGTCTTCATCTGCGACGAGTGCATCGACCTCTGCAACGAGATCATCCGCGACGAACTGCCGGCCGGCGAGGAAGCGCGCGAGGCGCGCAACGACCTGCCCACGCCGCTCGAGATCAAGACCAACCTCGACAACTACGTGATCGGCCAGGAGCCGGCCAAGCGCATGCTGTCGGTGGCCGTCTACAACCACTACAAGCGCCTGCGCCACAAGGAAAAGGCCAAGGGCGAGGACGTGGAGCTCAGCAAGAGCAACATCCTGCTGATCGGCCCCACGGGCTCGGGCAAGACGCTCCTGGCGCAGACGCTGGCGCGCCAGCTCGACGTGCCCTTCGTGATGGCCGACGCCACCACGCTGACCGAGGCCGGCTACGTCGGCGAGGACGTCGAGAACATCATCCAGAAGCTGCTGCAGAGTTGCAACTACGAGGTCGAGCGCGCACAGCGCGGCATCGTCTACATCGACGAAATCGACAAGATCTCGCGCAAGTCCGACAACCCCTCGATCACGCGCGACGTGTCGGGCGAGGGCGTGCAGCAGGCGCTGCTCAAGCTGATCGAAGGCACCATGGCCAGCGTGCCGCCCCAGGGCGGGCGCAAGCACCCGAACCAGGACTTCCTGCAGATCGACACGACCAACATCCTGTTCATCTGCGGCGGTGCCTTCGCGGGCCTCGAGAAGGTGATCGAGAACCGCACCGAGGCCTCGGGCATCGGTTTCGGCGCCAGCGTCAAGAGCAAGGCCCAGCGCAGCCTCACCGAGGTGTTCCGCGAGGTCGAGCCCGAGGACCTGATCAAGTTCGGCCTGATCCCCGAACTCGTGGGCCGCATGCCCGTGGTGGCCTCGCTGGCCGAGCTCAGCGAGGACGCGCTGGTGCGCATCCTCACCGAGCCCAAGAACGCCGTGGTCAAGCAGTTCACCAAGCTGCTGCAGATGGAGGGCGTGGACCTCGAGATCCGCCCCGCCGCCCTCAAGGCGATCGCGCGCAAGGCCCTGGCCCGCAAGACCGGCGCGCGCGGCCTGCGCTCGATCCTCGAGCAGTCGCTGATCGACACGATGTTCGAGCTGCCCAATGCCACCAACGTCGACAAGGTCGTGGTCGAGGAATCGACCATCGACGAAAACAAGCCCCCGCTGCTCGTGTACCGCGAGGCAGCCAAGAAGGCCTGAGTGACTCCCAAGCCGGCTCTTCCCCCCGAGATGCCCGGCGTCTTCGACAAAGACTGCGGCCGCGGGCTTGAAATGCCCGTGTCGCCGACCATCTTTGCTTGATCAATCAAAGGATATCCATGTCCGGTCATACCCCTCTGCCCGCCGACGCCATCGATCTGCCGCTGCTGCCGCTGCGCGATGTCGTCGTGTTCCCCCATATGGTGATCCCGTTGTTCGTGGGGCGCCCCAAGAGCATCAAGGCGCTCGAGCTGGCCATGGAGGCCGAGCGCCGCATCATGCTGGTGGCCCAGAAGGCCGCCGCCAAGGACGAGCCCTCGGTCGAGGACATGTTCGAGGTCGGCTGCGTCTCGACCATCCTGCAGATGCTCAAGCTGCCCGACGGCACGGTGAAGGTGCTGGTCGAAGGCCAGCAGCGCGCCCGCGTGAACCGCATCGATGACGGCGAGACCCACTTCTCGGCCAACGTGACGCCGGTGGCGGCGCCCGAGGGCGGCGAGAAGGGCACCGAGGTCGAGGCGCTGCGCCGCGCTGTGATGCAGCAGTTCGACCAGTACGTGAAGCTCAACAAGAAGATTCCGCCCGAGATCCTGACCTCGATCTCGAGCATCGACGATCCGGGTCGCCTGGCCGACACGATCGCCGCGCACCTGCCGCTCAAGCTCGACAACAAGCAGGCGGTGCTCGACCTCGACGACACCAAGGCACGGCTGGAGAACCTGTTCGGCCAGCTCGAGCGCGAGGTCGACATCCTCAACGTCGACAAGAAGATCCGTGGCCGCGTGAAGCGCCAGATGGAGAAGAACCAGCGCGACTTCTACCTCAACGAGCAGGTCAAGGCGATCCAGAAGGAGCTCGGCGAAGGCGAGGAGGGCGCGGACATCGAGGAGATCGAGAAGAAGATCAAGCTCGCCAAGATGCCCAAGGACGCGCTCAAGAAGGCCGAGGGCGAGCTCAAGAAGCTCAAGCTGATGTCGCCCATGTCGGCCGAAGCCACCGTGGTGCGCAACTACATCGACGTGCTGGTGGGCCTGCCCTGGGCCAAGCGGACCAAGATCAAGCACGACCTCGCGAATGCCGAGGCGGTGCTCAACGCCGACCACTACGGCCTCGAGAAGGTCAAGGACCGCATCCTCGAGTACCTCGCGGTGCAACAGCGTGTCGACAAGGTCAAGGCGCCGATCCTGTGCCTCGTGGGCCCGCCGGGCGTGGGCAAGACCTCGCTCGGGCAGTCGATCGCCAAGGCGACCGGCCGCAAGTACACCCGCATGGCGCTCGGCGGCATGCGCGACGAAGCCGAGATCCGCGGCCACCGCCGCACCTACATCGGCGCGTTGCCGGGCAAGGTGCTTCAGGGGCTCAGCAAGATCGGCACGCGCAACCCGCTGTTCCTGCTCGACGAGATCGACAAGCTGGGCACCGACTTCCGCGGCGACCCGTCGAGCGCGCTGCTCGAGGTGCTCGATCCCGAGCAGAACCACACCTTCGGCGACCACTACGTGGAAGTCGACTTCGACCTGAGCGACGTGATGTTCGTCGCCACCTCGAACTCGATGAACATCCCGCCGGCGCTGCTGGACCGCATGGAAGTCATCCGCCTGTCGGGCTATACCGAGGACGAGAAGACCAACATCGCGATCAAGTACCTGCTGCCCAAGCAGCTGAAGAACAACGGCGTGAAGGAAGAGGAACTGCTCGTCACCGAGGAGGCCGTGCGCGACATCGTGCGCTACTACACGCGTGAAGCCGGCGTGCGTTCGCTCGAGCGCGAGCTCTCGAAGATCTGCCGCAAGGTGGTCAAGGGCCTGCTGCTCAAGCAGATGACGCCCAAGGTCACGGTCACCGGCGAGAACCTCAACGACTTCCTCGGCGTGCGCAAGTTCACCTTCGGCCTGGCCGAGAAGCAGAACCAGGTCGGCCAGGTGGTCGGCCTCGCCTGGACCGAGGTCGGCGGCGACCTGCTGACGATCGAGGCCGTGACCATGCCCGGCAAGGGCGTGATCAGCCGCACCGGTTCGCTGGGCGACGTGATGAAGGAATCGGTCGAGGCCGCGCGCACCGTGGTGCGCAGCCGCTCGCGCCGCCTGGGCATCAAGGACGAGGTGTTCGAGAAGCGCGACATCCACATCCACGTGCCCGACGGCGCCACGCCGAAGGACGGCCCGAGCGCGGGCGCGGCGATGACCACGGCCTTCGTGTCGGCGCTCACGGGAATCCCGGTGCGCGCCGATGTGGCGATGACCGGCGAGATCACGCTGCGCGGCGAAGTCACGGCGATCGGCGGCCTGAAGGAAAAGCTGCTGGCGGCCCTGCGCGGCGGCATCAAGACGGTGCTGATCCCCGAGGAGAACGCCAAGGACCTGCAGGACATTCCCGAGAACGTGAAGAACGGCCTCGAGATCGTGCCGGTCAAGTGGATCGACAAGGTGCTCGAGATCGCGCTCGAGAAGCTGCCCACGCCGCTGTCCGACGAAGAGGTCGCGGCCTCGGCGGCGGCCGTGGCCGAGATCGCGAAGCAGCGCGAGTCGCAGGCTTCGGAAGGCTCGGTCAAGCACTGAACGACACGATCATGAAATTCGGGGGCTCGCCTTGCGAAACCTCGAAAATCTGGTCTATAATTCAAGGCTCGAAACGCGGGAATAGCTCAGTTGGTAGAGCGCAACCTTGCCAAGGTTGAGGTCGAGAGTTCGAGACTCTTTTCCCGCTCCAGTTTTGAAAAAGGGAAGCAACAGCTTCCCTTTTTTTCGCTAGTTCGATTTCGTTTTTTCTGCGTGGCGCGATAGCAAAGCGGTTATGCAACGGATTGCAAATCCGTCTAGTCCGGTTCGACTCCGGATCGCGCCTCCACACTTCTCCCGTTGAACAGCTTCGATGATCCCAGGCCCCGCCAACCGACGTTGACGGGGCTGTTTTCATTTGGGGTATCGTCGTCATTCAACCCGGGGCCCGGATGGTGAAATTGGTAGACACATCGGACTTAAAATCCGCCGCTTCCTTAATCGGGGCATACGGGTTCGACCCCCGTTCCGGGCACCACATCTAACAAGGGAGCATTCAATGCCTCGCTACAACGCTCCATTCGAAATTCATGTGCATGGCGACGTGGCCCTGCGTTCGGACGTCGGTTTCGACCAGATCCAGGAAGCGCTGAAGCCACTGTGGAAATACGCGGGCGCCAAGTCGCTCGCCGACGGCGCCGCCAGCTCCTACGAGGAAGAACCCGGCATCCGCTTCGAGCCCAAGGACCACATGCTCCAGATGTGCTGGACCGTGGCCGGCGATGAGGACTTCCGCCAGGCGCTCGACGAGATGTGCATGGCGCTGAACGAACTGTCCGAGCGCGGCGCGGCCATCGAGGTCACCTTCTACGACACCGACTTCGACGAGGAAGAGGGCGACCCCGACGAGGAGTCGCGCGACGACTTCGTGATGCTGTTCGTGGGCCCGAATCCGGCCGCGATCATGCAGGTGCAGCGCGACCTGCTGGTCGAGGACGTGGTGAACCTGATGGAGCGCCACTTCGACGGCTCCGAACTCGGCGGCGTGGTGGCCGAGATCGACCGCCTGTTCAGCGACCGCTTCGATGCCCTGGTGAATTCGCTCGAGATCGGCAAGCGCCCGCGCGGCACCGGCGGTACCGGTGGCGGCGGCAGCAGCGGCCATGGCGGCGGACGCCGCCCTCGCCACCTGCACTGAGCGCCACACGCCTGCCACGCGGCGCCACCACCATCCGCCGCATGGCAGCGCTCTTTCCTTCTTCCGCCCTCAACGCCGGCGTGCGCAAGCGCGAGGTGTTCGGCTGGGCCATGTACGACTTCGCCAACTCGGGCTACACGACCGTGGTCATCACGGCCGTGTTCGCCGCCTATTTCGTGGGCGGCATCGCCAAGGGCGCGGCCTGGGGTCCGTTCGCCTGGACCGTGGCGCTCAGCATCTCCTATGCGATCGTGATGTTCACGATGCCGGCCATCGGTGCCTGGGCCGACCTGCGCGCGGCCAAGAAGCGGCTGCTGGCGATCACCACCTTGGGCTGCGTGATCGGCACCGCGGCGCTGGCGCTTTCGCCGCGCTTCTCGGGCGCCACGGGCGTGGCGGTCGCCATGCTGCTGATCGTGGTGTCGAACACCTTCTACTCCTACGGCGAGTCGCTGACCGGCGCCTTCCTGCCCGAGCTCGCGACGCCCGAGGGCATGGGCAAGGTCAGCGGCTGGGGCTGGGCCTTCGGCTATGTCGGCGGCATGCTGGCGCTGGGCCTGTGCCTGGCCTACGTGCTGTGGTCGCAGGCCCGCGGCCTGCCGGCCTCGCACTTCGTGCCCGTGACGATGCTGATCACCGCCGCGATCTACGGCACGGCCGCCTGCGCCACCTTCGCGCTGCTGCCCGAGCGCGCCAAGCCGAGCGCGCAGGCCCTCGGCGACGCCAAGGCGCCGGGTGCCTGGCAGCAGTTGCGTTCCACCTTCCGCCAGGCGCGCGCCTACCGCGACTTCATGACCCTGCTGGCCTGCACCGTCTGCTACCAGGGCGGCGTGGCGGTGGCGATCACGCTGGCCGCGATCTATGCCGAGCAGGTGATCGGCTTCGTCGCGAGCGAGACCATGGTGCTGATCTTCGTGCTCAACATCGCGGCGGCGCTCGGTGCCTTCGGCTTCGGCTACCTGCAGGACCGCATCGGCCACAAGACCTCGCTGGCCGTCACGCTGGTGGCCTGGATCGCCGTCTGCGTGATCGCCGCGCTGGTCACGACCAAGGGCGGCTTCTGGTGGGCCGCGGCCATCGCGGGCCTGGCGATGGGTTCGAGCCAGTCGGCCGGCCGCGCGATGACCGGCTACTTCGCGCCGCCGGCCCAGATGGCCGAGTTCTTCGGCCTCTGGTCCTTCGCCACGCGGCTCGCGAGCATCGTCGGCCCGCTGGCCTACGGCGCGGTCACCTGGCTCACGGCCGGCAACCAGCGCATCGCGATCCTGTCGACCGCGGTGCTGTTCGTCGCCGGCCTGCTGCTGCTGTGGCCGATCGACGTGCGGCGCGGCCGCGAGGCCGCGCTGCGAGGGCAGGCGTAGGTCTCAGGAGCCGCCGAACAGGCTGCCGTTGGTCAGGGGCCAGCCGGTACCGGCCTGGGACTTCCAGTTCGCCGTGTTCTTCACGCTGGCCGTGAAGTTCGCGATGTCGGTCGGCGTCGGCGAGGCCGGCAGCATCGGACCGCTGTAGAGCACGTCGAACTTGTCGGGGAAGTTGATCGCGACACCGGCGCTGCTCAGCGCGGCGGGAATGCTGCCCGCGCCCGTGGCCGGACCCACCGTGATGCTGGCCAGGTAGGTACCCACGCCACTGATTGCACCAGCCGCGCCGTCGCCCAGACCCGCGACGGTGCCGCCGACGAAGGCATAGACCGTCTCGTTGGTCGCGCTGAGGCCGCCGCCCGCACCCTGCGTGGTGCCGATGTTGGCGATCGGGTTGGTGTTCTTGCTGACGTCCGGCTGGATGGTCACGATGGTGCCCACCGTGAGATTGCGGTCGGCGGTCCAGACATAGGCGCTCTCGTTGGTCACGCCGTCGAACTCCTTGTCGGCGGTGCGATCGCGGTCGGTGAACACGATGCGCGTGCCGGCATCCATCGGCTTGAGCAGCACGAAGGCGAAGGCGTCGGTCTTGTCGGCGTTCAGGCCCAGGAACAGGATGTCGCCGGGGCCGAAGGAGGGCGGCGCGCTGGTGGTGAAGGCGATGGTGCTCGCATCGGACACGCCCGCGAAGGCATTGCCCTTGGCATCGAGCACGGCGTTGGCGTCCACGGTCACGTAGTAACCGGTGGACGCGGCGAGCGGCTGGCTCGGCGCGAAGGTCAGCACGTTGAAGCTGCGCTGCACGCGCGCGGCCGGGCTCGCGGCCGAGAAGGTTTCGACCACGCTGCCGTCGGCCTTGTGCAGCACGATGTTGCCCGCGCCCAGGCGCACGCCCTCGTTGAAATTCAGCGTGATCTTCGAGTTCACGCCCACGCTGCCGTCGCCGGCCTTGGGCGAGGCGCTCTTGAGCACCGGCGCGGCGGTATCGACCCAGGGCTGGCCCAGGCGCACGACGAAGCCCTCGAACTTCTGGTCGGCCGGCGGCAGGTCCTTCGACGCGTCGGTCTGGCCCGGCCACACGGTGTCGCCGTTGTCGAGCAGCAGTTGCACCTGCGTGCCGGCCGCGACCGGGCCGGGCACTTCCACGGCCGACTCGAAGCTGCCGCCGGTGGCCTTGCGCAGCGCGTCGAGGTCGTTCGAGAGCTCGACCGGTGCCTCGGCCGGATTGCCGCTCCACGAGAACAGCGCGAAGTTGCGGTCCACGTCGGCGCTGGCCGGGCCCGCGGGGCCGGCGGTGATCAGGTAGCGGCCATCTGTGCCCTTGTCGATCGAGCGGATACCGCGGCCACCGAGGTCGATCTCGATCGGCGCGCCGAAGCTGGCCTGCGTGGCGGTCTTGTTCACCAGCGCGGCGTAGTTCTGCACCGGCACGATCAGGGCATTGGTGCGCGTCGAGGTGCTGGTCTGCGGTGCGCGGAAGCCCAGCCACAGCGCGGTGTCGCCCGGCGAGGAGGTCATGCCCTCGATCGAGAAGCCGTTGACCTGCTCGGGGATCACGCCCTTGCCGGCCGAGACGGCGAAGCCGAAGTGGTCGGCGCCCAGGCCGTGGCCGTTACCGGTGTCCCAGGCCACGAGCTGGCTTTCGAGCTGGGCGAACTCGCCGACGTAGTTGAAGGCGGTGGCGGCACCCGTGCCGCTGACCTTGATCGCGAGCAGGTGCGACCGCGCGGGGGCGTCCGAGCCGTCCTTCTTGTTGCTGTTGGAGCCGGTGAGATACAGCGTGTCGCCGATGCGCACGCCGGCCTCGAGATCGAGCTCGCCAGTCAGCTTGGGGTCGTTGTCCTGGTAGCTCCATTCCTTGACCGCGGCGCCGCCGGCACGCGGATACACGCGCAGCACGTTGGCCTCGTCGTCGGCCACGATCATGAAGCCGTCGGGCAGCGCGAAGGCGGTGGAAGCGTCGGAGGAGCCGACCTTGGTACCGGCATTGGGCGTGAAGGTCGCGCTCGAGACCAACTGGCCCTGCGGCGCAGGCGGCGGCGGCGCCGTGGCGGGCGGCGGGGGCGGCAGGAAGCCGATGAAACCGCCGTCGCTACCGCCGCCACCGCAGGCGGCCAGCATCAGCGAGAGGGCGCTGGCGAGCAGCATGGGCTTGAAGGGAATGCGGGTCGAGCGAAGCGGAGTGGGCGTTGTCATGGTGCGCGTTGGTTGTTCTGAACAAACCGCGCATGCTGGTACTTTGGGATGACATTTCAGTGAAACACCGAGGTGCTTCACGGTAAAGACGCGATGTCAGAACGAAGACTGCCGCAGCGACTTCGGTACCTTGTAGCGTTCGCCGTCGTAGCGCAGCGTCACCGAATTGAAACGCGCGGGCAGCGCCTTCTCGACGCAGCCCTGGTCCTCGGATGCCTGCGCGCGGCTTTGCACGACGGTGCGCGACAGCATCAGGTCGGCATAGCCGTTGCTCGCGGCCTTGCCCACCGACAGCATGGTGCGCAGCTTCTCGAAATGCCCGGCGCAGGCCGAGGCATCCCATTCGCCGCTCTCGCGGTCGAGCTCGATCTCCTGCAGCACCTGGCGCAGCTTCGAGCCCTGCTGCACGTAGAGGCGCAGCGTCTCGCTCGCGGCGCTGGCGGCGCCGATGTCGCGGTAGCGCACGCGCAGGCCGAAGGCGCGGGTGTCGCTCGCGAGCACGTAGCGCGAGGTGTCGATGCGCACGTCCTGGATCAGGTTGTGGCGGTCCTCGTCGAGCGCCTCGGCCTGGAAGAGCCGGCCGATGACGGTGTCGCGCTCGGTGTTGCCGTTGTCGGGGCGCTGGATCAGCAGCACCTCGAGGTCGTAGACCTTGGCGCCGTTGTCGCTGGTCTCGCGCGGCATCGGCAGCACGACGATGCTGCGGCCCGGATAGGCCGGCCAGGGCTTGCAGGCGGCAAGCCGCTCGTCGAGCGGCCGGTGCGGATGCAGCTTGGCGTGCATGCGCTCGGCCAGTCCGCTCTCGCAGGCCGCATGGCCCGCGCCGGCCGCGAGCAGGCCGGCGAGCAGGAGGGCGAGGTGGCGCAGCGGGCGCATGGAACGAGGCGGCCGTTCAGGCCGTGGTCGCCTGCGGGCGGTCGGGGAGCAGGTCGGCAGGCCGCAGCCCCAGCCAGCGCGCGGCCGCGGCCTGGAGCACCGCGGCATCGCCGCTGCTGCGCAGCGCCACCCAGCCTTCGCCGTGGGCCGCGGCATCTTCGCGCAGCAGCCCCGCCGTACCGAGCAGCCGCCGCGTCTGCAGCGCCACCGGCACGCCGGAATCGAGGAAACGGACGGCGGAGGGTGCCAGCCGCCGCAGCCGGTCCTGCAGCAGCGGATAGTGGGTGCAGCCGAGCACCACGGTGTCGGTCTCGCCGGCGTCGCCGCCGAAGGGGCCGGCCAGCGCCATGTAGTGGGCGCAGAGCTGGTCGATGGCGAGCTCGTCGAGCCGCTCGATCGCCGCCACCAGCCCGTCGCAGGGCACCGAGCGGATGCGCTCGGGATGGGAAAAGGTATGGCGCAGCGCCGCGTACTTGGCGCTCGCCAGCGTGCCGCGCGTGGCCAGCACCGACACGTGGCCGGTGGCGCTGCCCGCCACCGCGGGCTTGATCGCGGGCTCGAGGCCGACGATCGGCAGCTCGGGGTTCTCGGCGCGCAGCACGTGGATCGCGGCCGTGGTGGCGGTGTTGCAGGCCACCACCAGCGCCTTGATGCCGTGCTCGCGCACCAGCGTCTGGACCACGCGCCGCGAATGCTCGGTCACGTAGGCGTCGCCGCGCTCGCCGTAGGGCGCATGCGCGGTGTCGGCGAAGTAGACGAAGCGCTCGCGCGGCAGCTCGGCGCGCAGCGCGCCCAGCACGCTCAGCCCGCCCACGCCGCTGTCGAACACGCCGACGGGCCAAATGGAAGCGGACGGCTGCGGACGCGCGGCGAGGCTCAAGCGGGTTCCAGCGTGATGGTCTTGAATTCGCCGCTGGCGATGCGCTTCTGCCACTCGGCCGGGCCGGTGATGTGCGCGCTGGTGCCGCCCGCATCGACCGCCACCGTCACCGGCATGTCGACCACGTCGAATTCGTAGATGGCTTCCATGCCCAGGTCCTCGAAGCCCACCACCTTGGCGGTCTTGATCGCCTTGCTCACGAGGTAGGCGGCGCCGCCCACGGCCATCAGGTAGGCGCTCTTGTGCTTCTTGATCGCCTCGATCGCGACCGGGCCGCGCTCGGCCTTGCCGATCATCGCGATCAGGCCGGTCTGGGCCAGCATCATCTCGGTGAAGCCGTCCATGCGCGTGGCGGTGGTCGGGCCGGCCGGGCCCACGGCCTCGCCCTTCACCGGGTCGACCGGGCCCACGTAGTAGATGACGCGGTTGGTGAAGTCCACCGGCAGCTTCTCGCCCTTGGCCAGCATGTCCTGGATGCGCTTGTGCGCGGCGTCGCGGCCGGTGAGCATCTTGCCGTTGAGCAGCAGCGTGTCGCCGGGCTTCCAGCTCGCGACTTCGGCGGGCGTGAGCTTGTCGAGGTCGACGCGCTTGCTCTTCTTCTCGTCGGGTGCCCAGTCGATCTTGGGCCACAGGTCGAGCGAGGGCGCCTCGAGGTAGACCGGGCCGCTGCCGTCCATCACGAAGTGCGCATGGCGCGTGGCTGCGCAGTTCGGGATCATCGCCACCGGCTTGCTGGCCGCGTGCGTCGGGTACATCTTGATCTTGACGTCGAGCACGGTCGCGAGGCCGCCCAGGCCCTGCGCGCCGATGCCCAGGGCGTTGACCTTCTCGAACAGCTCGAGGCGCAGGGCCTCGACCTTGGTGAGCTCTTCCTTGCCTTCCTTGGCGAGTTGGGCCTTGGCCTGCAGCTCGTGCATGTCGAGGTCGTCCATCAGGCTTTCCTTGGCCAGCAGCGCGGCCTTCTCGGCCGTGCCGCCGATGCCGATGCCCAGCATGCCCGGCGGGCACCAGCCGGCGCCCATGGTCGGCACGGTCTTGAGCACCCAGTCGACCACGCTGTCGCCGGGGTTCAGCATCACCAGCTTGCTCTTGTTCTCGCTGCCGCCGCCCTTGGCGGCCACCGTGACCTCGACTTTGTCGCCGGGCACGATCTCGGTGAAGATCACCGCGGGCGTGTTGTCCTTGGTGTTCTTGCGGTCGAACTGCGGATCGGCCACGACCGAGGCGCGCAGCGTGTTGTCGGGGTGGTTGTAGCCGCGGCGCACGCCTTCGTTGATGGCGTCGTCGAGGCTGCCGGTGAAACCGCCCCAGCGCACGTCCATGCCCACCTTGAGGAACACGTTGACGATGCCGGTGTCCTGGCAGATCGGGCGCTGGCCGGTCGCGCTCATCTTGCTGTTGGTGAGGATCTGCGCCATCGCGTCCTTGGCGGCGGGGCTCTGCTCGCGCTCGTAGGCCTTGGCCAGGTGGGCGATGTAGTCGGCGGGGTGGTAGTAGCTGATGTACTGCAGCGCGGCGCTGATCGATTCGATCAGGTCGGCCTGCTGGATCGTGGTCGTCATGGTGGGGGAGCTTTTTTAGGGTGTGGAAACGCCCCCCGATTATCTCAGCGCCGGGTTTCGCCGGCTGGGGCGCTCACAAGGTGTGAAGAAACCGTAGCGAGCGCCCCGAGGTCGCGCCGAGGACCGGAGCCGTACTTTGTACGGTGAGGACCGCAGGTGCGAGATCGGGGCGCGCAGTAGGTTTATTCACACCTTGTCAGGCGGGCCCCGCCGCGCGCATGCCCGCCGCCAGGAACGGGATCATCTCGCGCAGTGCCTTGTCGAATTCGCGGCCATTGCTCGCGCCGTCGGAGATCACTTCGAGCCGGCCGGTGTCGGCCAGCACGTACTGGTAGGTGCCCAGCACGAAGATGAAGCGCCAGGCCACCTGTTCCTGCGAGAGCCCGGGCAGGCTGCGCGCGAAGGCGCGCACGAAGCGACGCGAGGAGTCGTCGTAGAGTGAGCTGCGCAGCTTGCTGCCGAAGCGCGTGCCGTCGAGTTGCAGATGGGCCTGCATGCGCAGGAAGTTGCGGCCCCGCGCGCCGCTGAGCGCGAGCGCCACGGCCGGCGTCAGGAAGATCTCGATCAGGCGCTCGAGCCCGATGGGACCGCCGTCCTGCAGCGCCTCTTCGGCATCGAGCAGCCGCATGCGCTCGTCCACCAGCGGCTGGCCGCCGCGCATGTAGGCCTCGAGGAAGAGGGCGTCCTTCGACTTGAAGAAGTAATGAATCATCCCCTGGTTGACCTTGGCCAGGTCGGCCACCGCGCGCAGCGAGCAGCCCTCGAATCCGTGCTCCGCGAACAGCCGCTCGGCCGCGCGCAGGATGGCTTCGCGGCCATCGGTCTTGCGAGGTGTTCGAGGGGCCTTGGGCGCGGGCGTTTCGGCCGTGGAGGCTTTGGGAGTGGCGGGCATCGGGGATCGCGATCGCGCGGGCTGCGGGGGAGGGGACCGATGGTAACTGGCCTTGCCGAGGGTCCGATTCCGCGGCTATTATTAGTCGATCGACTAACTAATAAGCCAGGCGGATGAACCGCCGGTGGAGACCCGATGACCCTGTTCACCCTCTTGCGCGGCGCTGCCGCCGCCTTGTCCCTGGCCGTGCTCGCCGCCGCGCCGGCCTGGTCCCAGTACCCCGAGCGCAGCGTTCGCCTGGTCGTGCCTTACCCCGCGGGCGGCGGCACCGACAACATCGCCCGCCTGCTCGCGGACAAGCTCTCGCAGCGCCTGGGCCAGCCCTTCGTGGTCGACAACCGGGGCGGCGCCAACGGCAACATCGGCGCCGACGCGGTGGCCAAGGCCCGGCCCGACGGCTACACGCTGCTGCTCGCGGGCCTGGGCCCGCTGGCCGTGAACCCGGGGCTGTACGCACGCATGCCCTACGACCCGGCACGTGCGTTCGCGCCCGTCGTGCAGGTCTCGTCGGCGCCGCTGGTGCTGGTGGCGGGCCCGGGCGCCCCCGCGGGCGACCTGCGCCAGCTGATCGCCTTCGCGCGCCAGCATCCGGGCCAACTGACCCTGGCCAACGCCGGCGAGGGCTCGCCGCACCACATCTGCGCCGGGCTGTTCGCCCGCGAGGCCGGTGCCAGCGTGACCCATGTGCCGTACAAGGGCGCCGCCCCCGCCATCACCGACCTGCTGGGCGGCAGCGTGCAGGCGCTGTGCGACAACGTGGGCACGATCCGGCCCTTCATCGAGTCGCGCAAGGTGCGGCCGCTGGCCGTTTCCACCCGCGCCCGCACCAGCCTGCTGCCCGAGGTGCCCACCTTCGCCGAGGCCGGCCTGCCGGGCATCGACTTCTCCCTGTGGTTCATGCTGGTGGCGCCGGCCGGCACGCCCGCCGACGTGGTAGCGCGCCTCAATCGCGAGGCGAACGCGATCCTCGCGCAGCCCGAGGTGGCCGCGAAGTTCCGCGAGTTCGCCAACGAGCCCGTGGGCGGCACGGTGGAGGCGGCCGCCGCGCACCTGAGGACCGAAACGCAGCGCTGGCCCGGACTGGTGAAGTCCATCGGCCTGGCGCAGCAGTGAGGCGGGGGCATCCATGCAGTTGATCGACCTGTCCGTCGCCATCGAGAACGACCTGCCGGTGGACCGCCCGGGCAACGGGCCGCGCATCCGCTACCAGCACCACCGCGAAACCTTCGCGGCCCTGGCCGGGCCCTTCGCCGGCCTGCGGCCCGAGGACCTGCCCGATGGCGAGGCCTGGGCGGTGGAGCGCATCGACCTGTCCACCCACAACGGCACCCACATGGACGCGCCGTGGCACTACGCCTCGACCATGGACGGCGGCCGGCCCGCCGCCACCATCGACGAGGTGCCGCTGGACTGGTGCCATCGCCCCGGCGTGAAGCTGGACCTGCGCCACCTGCCGCACGGCCACGTCGCCACGGTCGATGACCTGGGCGCGGAGCTGAAGCGCATCGGCCACGTGCTGCAGCCGCTGGACATCGTGCTGGTGAACACGGCCGCCGCCGCGCGCTACGGCCAACCCGACTACCTCGACAGCGGCTGCGGCCTGGGCCGCGAAGCCACGCTCTGGCTGACGCAGCAGGGCGTGCGCGTGGTGGGCACCGACGCCTGGTCCTGGGACGCCCCTTTCTCGCACACCGCCCGGCGCTACGCCGCCACCGGAGACGCCTCCCTGATCTGGGAGGGGCACAAGGCCGGCCGCACCACGGGCTACTACCAGATGGAAAAACTGACCAACCTCGATCTCCTGCCCGCCAGCGGCTTCCACGTCATCTGCTTCCCCGTGAAGATCCACAAGGCCTCGGCCGGCTGGGTGCGGGCCGTGGCGGTGCTGCCATGAGCGGTGCACCGGACGACACCTTGCTGGGTACCTGGTACCTGCGCGAGGCCTATGCCGTGGACCCCCGTGGCCAACGTCTGTTCGACGTCTACGGCGCCCGGCCCTCGGGCGTCATCCACTACGGCGCCGATGGCCGGATGACGGCGCTCATCACGCACGACGGCCGCGCGCGCCTTTCGGGCTCGGACCGGCAGGACGCCACCGACGCCGAGAGCGCAGCGGCGTATCGCTCGTCGATCGGCTATGCCGGGCGCTACGTCTGCGAGGGCGACTGGATCGTGCACCACGTCGACATCTCGAGCTACCCGAACTGGGTCGGGACCCGCCTGCGCCGCGAGGTGCGGCTGGCCGGCGACACGGTCGAACTGCGCACCGCGCCGCAGCCGCAGGCGGGTGTCGAGACCGTCCTGAAGCTGGTCTGGCAGCGCGCCCCCATCGGGCTGGATGCCATGCCCGAACCCCTTCGAACACCCACCCCATCGGCCACGCCATGACCAAGCCTTCCCGAAAAGTCATCATCACCTGCGCCGTGACCGGCGCCATCCACACGCCCACCATGTCGGACGCGCTGCCCTACCGACCCGAGGACATCGCCCGGTAGGCCATCGAGGCGGCCGAGGCCGGCGCCGCGGTGCTGCACCTGCATGCGCGGCATCCGGAGACGGGCGCGGTCTCCATCGAGCCGGAACGCTTCCAGGCCTTCCTGCCCGCCATCCGGGCCGCGACCGGCGCGGTGGTCAACCTGTCGACCGGCGGCAGCCTCAACCACACGGTGGCCGAACGCATCGCGCCGGCGCTGCGCTTCTCGCCGGAGATGTGCTCGCTCAACATGGGGAGCATGAACTTCTCCATGCATCCGCTCGCGCAGCGCTACAAGGAATGGAAGTTCGACTGGGAGGAGCCCTACCTGCGCGAGTCCGACGGCTACATCTTCCGCAACACCTTCCGCGACATCGGCATGGCGGCCCGTGCGCTGGCAACGCACGGCATCAAGTTCGAGCACGAGTGCTACGACGTGGGCCAGCTCTACAACCTGAAGTTCTGCATGGACAGCGGCCTGTTCGAGGCGCCGGTCTTCATCCAGTTCGTGCTCGGCATCCTCGGCGGCATCGGCGCGGACCTCGAGAACCTGGTCTTCATGAAGCGCACCGCCGACAAGCTCTTCGGCACCGGCTACCAATGGTCGGTGCTGGGCGCGGGCGCGAGCCAGATGCAGCTGGCCGTGGCCGCCGCGACACTGGGCGGCCACGTGCGGGTGGGCCTGGAGGATTCGCTGCAGATCGCGCGCGGCGAGCTGGCGACGTCGAACGCGCAGCAGGTCGCGAAGGTGCGCCGCCTGCTGGAGGAACTGGGCTACGAGATCGCCACGCCCGACGAGGCGCGCGCCATGCTGGCGCTCAAGGGCGCGGACCGGGTCGCTTTCTGATCCCGGCCGCGGCCGACGCTTACTGCGCCGCGGCGCGTGCCTGCGCGATCCAGCCGTCGAACAGCGATTGGTGCGCGCGGATCCAGCCGTCGGCATGCCGCTCCACGTCCTGCTGGCTGTTGGCGCCTTCGCTCATGCGCAGGTTCTGCGCGTTGATGTCGCCGATCGGCACGTTCATGACCTCGAACAGCTTCGCCGCGGCCGGGTTCTTCTCGGCGAATTCGCGGTTGGCGACGATGCGTTCCTGGTTGGCGAGGAAGCCGTAGTTCTTGCCGTTCGGCTGGCGCGTGTCCAGGTTCTCGCCACCCTGCGAGGCCGAGAACGGCACCTGCAGCCACACCACGTCGGCGCCTGGGCGCAGCACGGCGCTGACCCAGTAGGGCGTCCAGGTGTAGTAGAGGATCGGCTTGTCCTGCTTGAAGCGCGCGATGGTGTCGGCCATCAGCGCGGCATAGCTGCCCTGGCGGTGCGTCACGGTGTCGCGCAGGCCGTAGGCGCCCAGGTGGTTCTCGATCGCGAGCTCGCAGCCCCAGCCGGGGTTGCAGCCCGTGAGGTCGGCCTTGCCGTCGCCGTCGGTGTCGAACAGCTTCGCGATCGCCGGCTCCTTGAGCTGCGCGATGTTGGTGATGTGGTACTGCTCGGCGGTCTTGCGGTCGATCAGGTAGCCCTGCACCGCGCCGTCGGCGTACACGCCCTGGCGCCACAGCTTCGCGTCGCCGCCGCTGTTCTTGTAGAAGTCGGCGTGCAGCAGGCTCCAGTGGTTGGCCATGAAGGTGGCGTCGCCGTTGGCGATCGCCAGGTGCTCGGTCGCGGGCTCCAGGTCCTTCATCGGCTCGACCGTGTAGCCGAGCTTCTCGAGCGCGCGCATCACGAGCAAGGTCTGGAAGGCCTCTTCGGCCAGCGAACTCTTGAGCGGCTTGACGACGATGCCCTGGCCGGGCAGGTCGGTGGCGGCGTGCGCCGGCAGGGTGAAGGTCGTCGCGGCCGCGAAGGCCAGGGCCAGCAGGCCGAGGCTGCGTGCGAAGGGATTCATCGATGTCTTCATGCGTCGTGTTCCTCCTGTACTTCAGCGGGCCTGGGTCGAGAGCGTAGGCACGGCTTCTTCCGTGCCGCGCGATGCGGACGGCGCCAGCGCGCGCTGCAGCGTGCGCAGCGCCAGGCCCACGGGCCCGCCATGCCACCAGCGCTGGCCGCCGCGGCGCGGCCGGCCCATGGCCTGCGTCAGCCGGTCGAGCGAGATCGCGAGCAGCACGATGCCCAGGCCACCCACCGTGGCCAGGCCCATGTCGAGCCGGCCGATGCCGCGCAGCACCATCTGGCCCAGGCCGCCCACGGCGATCATCGAGGCAATCACCACCATCGACAGCGACAGCATCAGCGCCTGGTTGATGCCGGCCATGATCGAGGGCATGGCCAGCGGCAGCTTCACCTTCACCAGCATCTGCCAGGGCGAGGCGCCGTAGGCGCGCGCGGCCTCGATCAGGTCGGGTCGCACCTGGCGCAGGCCCAGGTTGGTCAGGCGCACCAGCGGCGCCAGCGCGAACACGATGGTCACGATCACGCCCGGCACGTTGCCGATGCCGAACAGCATCACCACCGGCACCAGGTAGACGAAGGCCGGCGTGGTCTGCATCGCGTCGAGCACCGGGCGCATCACGCGCTGGGCCCGGTCGCTGCTGGCCAGCAGCACGCCCAGCGGCAGGCCGATCACCATGCAGAACACCAGCGAGGTCAGCACCAGCGACAGCGTGACCATGGCCTCGGGCCAGATGCCCAGCATCGCGACCAGCAGCAGCGCGACGGTGCTGCCGATGGCCAGCGCGCGGCCCGCGAACTGCCAGGCCAGCAGGCCGATCAGCGCGATCATCGCGAGCGTCGGCAACCCGGTCAGCAGGCTCTGCACCGAGTTCAGGGTGCTGTCGATCGGCAGCCGCACGGTCTGGAAGAAGGGGCGGAAATGCTCGACCACCCAGCCCAGGCCCTGGTTGATCCAGGACTCGACCGGCAGCGAGCCGTCCCAGAGGCGGTGCAGTTGGAAGCCGGCGGCATCGGCCTGGCCGGCGAGCTGGTGCGCGGCGTCGGACGGCACGGGCGCGTCGAGCCAGGCGCTGGTGGCCGCGGGATCGGGCGCGGCCGACAGGGCTTCCCAGGGATCGAGCGCGACGGGCGCCGGCGCGGGCTGTTGCGCCAGCGCGGCGGCGGCATCGTTGGCGGTGGCGGTGGCGGTGGCGAGGTCGGAGGGCAGGGTGGTGTCGTTCATCTTCTCGGCGGTTCCTTCGAAATCGGGTTCAGGCCAGGACATGGGCCGGGGCAGCGCTCGCGGCGGGCGCGGGCGGCAGCGCGGGATCGATCGGCGGTGTGTCGCGGTCGAGGAACTTCAGCAGCGTGGTCTTGCTGATCGCGCCGCAGAAGCGGCCGTCGGCCGCCACCACCGGCACCGCGCAGGGCGCCTGGCCGACCTGGCCGATCAGTCCGGCCACGGGCGCGTCGGCCTCGATGGTGCCGAGGTCGGCGAGGAACGCATGGCGCAGGCCCAGCGGTCCCGAATGGCCGTCGAGCGCGGCGCGCAGCGTGTCGGCCGAGACCGTGCCGAGGTAGCGCCGGTCGGGGCTGGTCACGTAGGCGAAGTCGCGGTCCTGGTCCTCGAGCAGCTTGAGCGCCGCGCGGGCGCCGCGCTCGGGATGCTCGCAGACCACGGTCAGCGGCTTGCGCGCGATGTCGGCGGCCTTGAACACGGCCGCCGCGTCCACGCCGCGCACGAAGCTGCGCACGTAGTCGTTGGCCGGGCAGCGCAGGATCTCGTCGGGCGTGCCGACCTGGATCACCTGGCCGTCCTTCATGATCGCGATGCGGTCGCCGATGCGCATCGCCTCGTCGAGGTCGTGCGAGATGAAGACGATGGTGCGGCGCTGCTGCTGTTGCAGCCGCAGCAGCTCGGACTGCATCTCGGTGCGGATGATCGGGTCGAGCGCCGAGAAGGCCTCGTCCATCAGCAGGATCGAGGGATCGGAGGCCAGCGCGCGCGCCAGGCCCACGCGCTGCTGCATGCCGCCCGAGAGCTCGTCGGGATAGCTGTCGCCCCAGCCGGCCAGTCCCACCTGCGCGAGCGCGAGGTCGGCCTGCGCCAGGCGCTCCTTCTTGCCGGTGCCCGACAGCTCGAGCCCGAAGGCCGTGTTCTCGCGCACCGTCATGTGCGGCATCAGCGCGAAGGACTGGAACACCATGCTGATGTCCTTGCGGCGCAGCGCGCGCAGCCTGGCGTCGGAGTGTTCGTTGATGTCGGCGCCGTCGATCACGATGCGGCCCGCGGTCGGCTCGATCAGCCGGTTCAGCAGCCGCACCAGCGTCGACTTGCCCGAGCCCGAGAGGCCCATGATCACGAAGATCTCGCCGGCCTGGATCTCGAAGGTGGCATCGAACACGCCGATCGACTGGCCGGTCTTCGCGAGGATCTCCTTCTTCGACAGACCTTGGCGCACCAGCGCCAGCGCGTCCTCGGGTGCGTCGCCGAAGACCTTGAAGACGTGGTCGATGAGAATTCCTTTGGCCATATGCCGGGCTCCTTGTGCGAAGGTTGGACGGGTGCCGTTCCGCCTGGAAGCGGGACGGCAGCGGCCACGCCATCAGCCGATGGCTGCCGGAAGGCACTGAGGACGACGTGGCGACGAAACCAGTGCCCGCCGGATGCTTCGCTCGCGGGCAACGGGCCTGGTCGAGGGGCGCCGCCTGGAGAAGCGTGACGTGGCAGTGGGGCCGGAACTATCCGGCCGGTGTGCCGGGCTGGGCCCGGCGGGAGAACCTGCACCGCGACGGGATTCGAAGATCCGCGAGTAGTGCCGGTGGGAGCTGCAGCGTCATCCCGCAACGGGATTTGTAAATGACTTGCAGGTCCGCGAAAGACGATGATTATAACTTTTTGACATGAAGCATGTCAATCCGCCGCCTGCGAACAGCTGTAGTCTGGAACGCAATGGCCGCGTCAGATGAGAGCCATTCTTATCGGGCGATACTCGGGGCCGCGTCCGGCGAGCGGGCGCACCCCTTTTCAAGACTGCGGAGCTTTTCTCATGACGACTTCCCCCAAGACCCGTGCCGAGCGCGACACCTTCGGACCGATCGACGTGCCGGCCGACAAGCTGTGGGGCGCGCAAACGCAGCGCTCGCTGCAGAACTTCGACATCTCGGGCGAGCAGCAGCCGCGCGAGATCATCAAGGCCCTGGCCCAGGTCAAGCGCGCATCGGCCGTGGTCAACCACGCGCTGGGTCTGCAGGACGAGAAGAAGACCAATGCGATCGTCGCCGCGGCCGACGAGGTCATCGCCGGCAAGCACCCGGGTGAGTTCCCGCTGGTGGTCTGGCAGACCGGTTCGGGCACGCAGACCAACATGAACGTCAACGAGGTGCTGGCCAACCGCGCGAGCGAACTGCTGGGCGGCGAGCGCGGCGAGGGCCGCCTGGTGCATCCCAACGACGACGTGAACCGCAGCCAGTCGAGCAACGACGTGTTCCCGACCGCGATGCACGTGGCGGCCGTCGAGGCCATCACGCACAAGCTGCTGCCGGCCATCGCCAAGCTGCGCGGCACGCTCGAGCAGAAGTCGAAGGACTTCGCCGACATCGTGAAGATCGGCCGCACCCACCTGCAGGACGCCACGCCGCTCACCTTGGGCCAGGAGTTCTCGGGTTACGTGGCGCAACTCGCGCATGGCGAGGCGCACGTGCGCGCCGCGCTGCCGCACCTGAGCGAACTGGCGCTGGGCGGCACGGCCGTGGGCACCGGCCTCAACGCACCCAAGGGCTATGCCGAACAGGTGGCGGCCGAGCTCGCGAAGCTCACCGGCCTGCCGTTCGTGACCGCGCCGAGCAAGTTCGAGGCGATGGCCAGCGTCGATGCGCTGGTGCATGCCCACGGCGCGCTCAAGACCCTGGCCGCCAGCATGAACAAGATCGCCAACGACGTGCGCTGGCTCGCGAGCGGCCCGCGCAGCGGCATCGGCGAACTCAGCATTCCCGAGAACGAACCGGGCTCGTCGATCATGCCGGGCAAGGTCAACCCGACCCAGAGCGAGGCCGTCACGATGCTGGCCGCGCAGGTGTTCGGCAACGACGTCGCCATCAACATCGGCGGCGCCTCGGGCAACTTCGAGCTCAACGTGTTCCGCCCGATGGTGGCCCACAACTTCCTGCAGAGCGTGCGCCTGCTGGCCGACGGCATGGTGAGCTTCAACGACCACTGCGCCGTGGGCATCGAGCCGAACCGCGAGCGCATCACCGAGCTGGTGCAGCGTTCGCTGATGCTGGTGACCGCGCTCAACACGCACATCGGCTACGACAAGTCGGCCTACATCGCGAAGAAGGCGCACAAGGAAGGCACCAGCCTGCGCGAGGCCGCGATCGCCTCGGGCCACCTCACGGCCGAGCAGTTCGACCAGTGGGTGGTGCCCGAGAACATGACCGGCCGCTGAGTCGAGCCTGCCCCATGCAAAAAGGACCCGCGAGGGTCCTTTTTTCGTTGGGCGACGGGTGGGTTCAGTACCCGATCGTGTAGCGCTGGCGCGAGTGCGCCGGCTTCTCGAGCTCGTCGATGAAGGCGATCGCGTAGTCCTCGAACGTGATCCAGCTGCGGCCCTCGGCGCTGACCAGCAGGTCGTTCTGGCCGAGGCGGAACTTGCCGGTGCGTTCGCCTTCGACGAATTCGGCCGAGGGCGAGAGGAAGGTCCAGTCGAGTTCCTTCTCGGCGCGCAGCGCCTCGAGGAACACGCCGCCGGCCGAAGCCTCGGCCTTGTAGGCCTCGGGGAAGTTCGGCGTCTCGATGACCTTGAGGCCCGGTGCCGCGAACAGGCTGCCGGCGCCGCCGACCACCAGCAGGCGCTTCACGCCCGCGCGCCTGGCGGGTTCGATGATGGCCGCGGGCGGCACGGTCGCGAAATGGGCGGCGCTGAACACGGCGTCGTGGCCGGCCAGGGCCTTCTCGAGCGCGGCGCCGTCGAGCACGTCGAGGTCGACGGCCTTGACGTTGGCGCGGTCGGAAAGCTTGGCGCTGGCATGGCGCGCGATGGCCGTGACCGTGTGGCCGCGGCGCAGTGCTTCTTCGAGGAGGCGGCCGCCGGCGCGACCGGTGGCGCCGATGATGGCGATGTGGCTCATGGAGGACTCCTTGGAACGAACGATGGGAAGAGGGCGATGAGGCTCATCTTAGGTTTCTCATTTCGAAAGAAATACCTCGAAATTCGCGCTTATTTATTCCTAAAATCGTTCGAATGGACCGTCTCAACGCAATGCGCGTCTTCGTGACCGTGGTCGACGCGGGCAGCCTCTCGGCCGCCGCCGACAAGCTCGACATGTCGCGCCCCGTGGTCACGCGCTACATCGCCGAGCTCGAGCAATGGACCGGCGCGCGGCTGCTGCATCGCACCACCCGGCGTCTGAGCCTCACGGCCGCGGGCGAGGAACTGCTGCCGCGCTGCCGCCAGGTGCTGGAGCTCGCGGGCGACATGCAGGCCGCGGTGCGCCATCCGGCCGAGGCGCCGCGCGGGCAGTTGCGCATCACCACCGGCACCTCGTTCGCGCAGGCGCAACTGGCCGACGCGATCGCCGACTACGTGCGGCTCTATCCGGGCGTGATGGTCGACCTGGTGCTGCTCGACCGCACCGTGAACCTGGTCGACGAGCGCATCGACCTCGCGATCCGCACCGCGGCCGAGATCGATCCCAACCTGATCGCGCGCCGGCTCACGGACTGCCGCTCGGTGGTCTGCGCCTCGCCGGCCTACCTGGCCGAGCACGGCACGCCGCAGCGCGTGGACGAACTCGCGCAGCGCAACTGCCTCACGCATTCCTACTTCGGCCACAGCCTCTGGAGCTTCACGCGCAAGAGCGACGGCGCGCCGGTGTCGGTGGCCGTGGACGGCAACGTGTCGGCCAACGATGCGGCCAGCCTGATGTGCCTGGCGCGCGCGGGCGCGGGCATCGCGATGCTGCCGACCTACCTGACGGCGCAGCTCGTGCACGGCGGGGAGCTGGTGCCGCTGTTCCCCGATTTCGAGCCGCAGGTGGTGGGCATGTACGCGGTCTACACCTCGCGCAAGCACATGCCGGCCACCTTGCGCACCATGCTCGATTTCCTGGCGCAGCGCTTCACCGAAGTGCCGGCCTGGGACCTGCCGCTGGCGGCCTGAACGACGCTCAGTGGTCGGCCGGGGGATGCGCCATCAGCCGGTCGGTGAAGGCGATGGCCATGGCCGAGAGCAGGAAGGCGACGTGGATCACCGTCTGCGCGATCAGCACCTTGTCGGTGTAGTTGTCGGCGTTGATGAAGGTCTTGAGCAGGTGGATCGAGCTGATGCCGATGATGGCGGTGGCCAGCTTGACCTTGAGCACCGAGGCGTTCACGTGGCTCAGCCACTCGGGCTGGTCGCGGTGGCCTTCGAGGTCCATGCGGCTCACGAAGGTCTCGTAGCCGCCCACGATCACCATGATCAGCAGGTTCGAGATCATCACCACGTCGATCAGCGCCAGCACCACCAGCATGATCACCGTCTCGTTGAGCGCGGCCACCGGCGCGGTGGTCTTGTAGCCGATGCTGTTGATCAGCGCCTGCAGCGCGGTCTGGCTGCCGAACGCAGCCTCGACCAGGTGCAGCAGCTCGACCAGGAAATGCACCACGTAGACCGCCTGCGCCACGATCAGTCCCAGGTACAGCGGCAGCTGGAGCCAGCGGCTCGCGAAGATCAGCCGTGGCAGCGGGCGCAACGGAGAGGTGCGGGCATGAACGGGCATGTTCCGGGGATCGAAGGGGTCGGGGGAGGACATCGGGGAGGCGTGTGTGACGGGGAGCGCGGATTCTAGGGGTGTCCCGGTGACGCACTCGTGATAACCCCCCGCTCTAACATCGGGGGTCCGTCAGCAGCACGCCGGTTCGGCGTCAGTGGCCCGTAAGTGGTCGCGCCGACATTACGGCCGCAATTCATCCAGGAGACACGAGACATGAGCAGCGCATCGAAGAACATTGAATCCGTCCTGGTCGAGAACCGCGTGTTCCCGCCCGATGCCCGCGCCACGCAAGGCGCCCGCATTTCCGGCATGGCCGCCTACGAGGCCCTGTGCAAGGAAGCGGAACAGGACTTCGAAGGCTTCTGGAGCCGCCAGGCCACCACCCACCTGCAGTGGACCAAGCCCTTCAGCAGGATCCTCGACGAATCGAACGCGCCGTTCTACCAATGGTTCGGCGACGGCGAACTCAACGCCAGCGCCAACTGCCTCGATCGCCATATCGGCACCCCGGTGGAGAACAAGACCGCCATCGTCTTCGAAGCCGATGACGGCACCGTCACGAAGGTCACCTACAAGGAACTGCTCGCGCGCGTGAGCCAGTTCGCCAATGCGCTCAAGGCGCAGGGCATCAAGAAGGGCGACCGCGTCATCGTCTACATGCCGATGACGGTCGAGGGCGTGATCGCGATGCAGGCCTGCGCGCGCATCGGCGCCACCCACAGCGTGGTGTTCGGCGGCTTCTCGGCCAAGGCGCTGCAGGAACGCATCATCGACGCCGGCGCGGTCGCGGTCATCACCGCCAACTTCCAGCTGCGCGGCGGCAAGGAGCTGCCGCTCAAGGCCATCGTCGACGACGGCATCGCGCTCGGCGGCTGCGAGTCGATCAAGACCGTGTTCGTGTTCGAGCGCACGGCCTCGGCCTGGCACCGCGTCGAGGGCCGCGACAAGACCTTCGCCGAGGCGCTGGCCGGCCAGAGCACCGAGTGCGCGCCCGAGCCGGTGAATGCCGAGCATCCGCTGTTCATCCTCTACACCTCGGGCTCCACCGGCAAGCCCAAGGGCGTGCAGCACGCCACCGGCGGCTACCTGCTGTGGGCCAAGATGACGATGGACTGGACCTTCGACATCCGCCCCGAGGACGTGTTCTGGTGCACCGCCGACATCGGCTGGATCACGGGCCATACCTACGTCGCCTACGGCCCGCTCGCGGCCGGCGCCACGCAGGTGGTGTTCGAGGGCATCCCCACCTTCCCGCACGCGGGGCGCTTCTGGCAGATGATCGAGAAGCACAAGGTCAGCGTGTTCTACACCG
The DNA here is from genome assembly GCF_059418265.1 of Variovorax sp. GW821-FHT09B05. Lineage (NCBI taxonomy): Bacteria > Pseudomonadati > Pseudomonadota > Betaproteobacteria > Burkholderiales > Comamonadaceae > Variovorax > Variovorax sp. GW821-FHT09B05. The sequence goes on along the minus strand of NZ_JBWKPN010000005.1, from coordinate 413,766 downwards.
CGCCGACCGCGATCCGCTCGCTGATCAAGGCGGCCGAGGGCGACGAGAAGGTGCATCCGAAGAACTGGGACCTCACGAGCCTGCGCATCCTCGGCTCGGTGGGCGAGCCGATCAATCCCGAGGCGTGGATGTGGTACCACCGGAACATCGGCGGCGAGCGCTGCCCGATCGTCGACACCTTCTGGCAGACCGAGACCGGCGGCCACGTGATCACGCCGCTGCCGGGCGCCACGCCGCTGGTGCCGGGCTCGTGCACCTTGCCGCTGCCGGGCATCATGGCCGCGATCGTGGACGAGACCGGCAAGGACCTGCCCAACGGCGCGGGCGGCATGCTGGTGATCAAGCGGCCCTGGCCCTCGATGATCCGCACCATCTGGAACGACCCCGAGCGCTTCAAGAAGAGCTACTTCCCCGAGGAGATGGGCGGCACGATCTATCTGGCGGGCGACGGCGCCGTGCGCAGCGCGGACCGCGGCTACTTCCGCATCACGGGCCGCATCGACGATGTGCTCAATGTGTCGGGCCATCGCCTGGGCACGATGGAGATCGAATCGGCGCTGGTGTCCAAGACCGACCTCGTGGCCGAGGCCGCGGTGGTGGGGCGCCCCGACGACCTGACGGGCGAGGCGATCTGCGCCTTCGTGGTGCTCAAGCGCGCGCGGCCGACCGGCGAGGAGGCCAAGCAGATCGCCACCGAGTTGCGCAACTGGGTGGCCAAGGAGATCGGTCCGATCGCCAAGCCCAAGGACATCCGCTTCGGCGACAACCTGCCCAAGACGCGCAGCGGCAAGATCATGCGGCGGCTGCTGCGCAGCATCGCCAAGGGCGAGGCGATCACGCAGGACACGTCGACGCTCGAGAACCCGGCGATCCTCGATCAGTTGTCGCAGACGAACTGAGCGACGCGGCATTCCTGCTGTAGGACAGGGGCGTCTGTGCCGGGCCGAGGGCCGGGCAGGCCCCTTCGCTGAGGTAAAACCGCTGGCACCACCGCGCGCCTCGAAGCGCACGGGTTCCCAACGTGTTCGATCTTTCCGAAGGAGGCCCCCATGGGCGTGAGATCCGCTTTCCTGTTCGTCATCGTGCTGCTGATCGCGGCGCTGGCCGCGCTCAACTGGGGCACGCTGTCCACGCCCACCGATGTGTGGCTGGGCTTCATGACCGTCTCGGCGCCGCTTGGCCTGATCATGCTGGGGCTCACCGTGGTGCTGGCGGCCTTCTTCCTGGTCTACGTGCTGTACCTGCACAGTTCGGTGCTGCTCGACACCAAGCGCCATACCAAGGAGATGCAGGTGCAGCGCGACCTGGCCGACAAGGCCGAGGCCTCGCGCTTCACCGAACTGCGCAACTTCCTGCAGGCGCAGGAGAACCAGCACATGGCGCAGAACGCCGATCGCCAGACGGCCCTGCTGGCGCGCATCGACCAGCTCGAGGCCGCGGTGCGGCTGCGTTCGGACCAGTCCGACAACACGCTGGCCGCGCACATCGGCCAGCTCGAGGACCGCATCGAGCGCCGGCCTTCGCTGCCCGTGGAACTCGATCCGCGGGTCTGAGGACCGGCTTTACTTCGTCGACAGGATCCAGGCCGCGAGCTTCTTCGCGTCGGCTTCGCTGACCTGGTTGTTGGCCGGCATCGGCACCGGGCCCCAGACGCCCGAACCGCCCTTGATGATCTTGCCGGCCAGCATGTCGGCCGCGCCCGCGTTGTCCTTGTATTTGGCCGCCACGTCCTTGAACGAGGGGCCGAGCACCTTGCGCTCGACCGCATGACAGCTCATGCAGTTCTTCGAGGTGGCCAGCGCCAGGTCGGCGAAGGCGGGGGCTGCCAGGCCGAGGGCCAGGGTCGCGAACAGCAGGGCTCTTTTCATGGGGATCGGATTCTCTGTTTATGTAAGGGCTGAGTTACATTCGACGGCTCAACGCGATGATTGTAGGGAGCACCGACCACCGGCGTGCGACCGCATCGCGCGACACGACCCGAAGGGATTCGCGATGTGGTTTCTGGTGCTCGGCATCCTGGGCGTGGCCCTCAAATACTTCGAAGTCGGCCCGGTCGCCACCTGGAGCTGGTGGATCGTGCTGATTCCCTTCGCGCTCGCCATGGCCTGGTGGGCCTGGGCCGATGCCTCGGGCTACACCAAGCGCAAGGTGGTCGAGCGCGAGGATGCGCGCCGCCAGGCGCGCATCGACCGGCAGAAGACCAACATGGGCCTGAAGACCGGCAGCGGATCGCGCCCACGCCGCTGACTCCTCTGCGCTGACGGGCCCGCCGTGGTCCGCATGTGAAACTCTTCCGGCGCGCCGCATGCATCGCGGCGCTTCACCCGGGAGGATCGAAATGACCACACGCATGCCGTCGAGCGGGCTCGCGCCCGTGCTGCGGATCGCCATGGGCTTGCTGATCGTGCTGGCCATGGGCGCGGCCGGCTGGCTGCATCGCTCGCCATGGATCGTGCTGCTGGCGACGCCGCTGTTCACCGTGCTCTATGCGCTCGGCAAGTGGAATGCCTGGACCTTGGCCTGGCGGCTCGGCGGCGCGAAACGGATCGCGCTGTCGGCGCTCGTGACGCTGCCGATCCAGGCGGTGCTCGCGGGCGTGTTCTACCTGCTCGAGCTGGGCCTGAGCATGCTGCTGGCGCCGGCCGCGACTATCGCCGCGTTCTCGGGCGCCGACGTGCAGTGGGCCGCGGCGCTGTTCGTGCTGGCGGTCGTGGTGAGCGCGGCGATCATCCGGCTCGAGGCCGCGGCGCCCGAGCCCGTGGCTGCCACGCCATCGCCCGTATCACCCGCAGCGGAGACCGAGCCCGAACTCGACATCGACCCGACGCCGCTGAATCACGACACCTTCTTCGATTCCCCTGGCTACTGGCGCAAGAACGCCGCGCGCGAAGCGCTCGCGCAGCGCGGCACGCCGGTCGAGAAGCCGCCGTTCGCGGCCAGCGAGGCCATGATCGCGGCCACCGAAGCGCGGCTCGGTTTTCGCCTGCCCGACACGCTGCGCGAGCTCTATGGCCGGATGAACGGCGGCTACGTGGGCTGGCTCTACGTGCCGCTCAAGCGCGATGCCGGCCCGTTCTACGACGACTGGCGCGGCGCTTTCTCCATCGACTATTCGAGCCTCGCGCCGCTGGCCGAGCTGCGCACCGTCGCCGAGCACTACGAAGACTTCACGCACGAGCCCGAGGACGTGCCGGCTGGCGCCGACAAGCTGGTGGTGCTGCAGGCCCGCTATGGCGACATGACCCTGCTCGACTACACGCGCGGGCCGCAGGCGCGGGTGCTGATCGCGGACTTCGACCGCCAGCCCGGCGTGGAGCCGGTCGACATCGCCTTCGAGAACTTCGACGATTTCCTCGCGGCGCTGCGGCGCGTGCGCCCGGAGCGCGGCGTGGCGCGAACGGTCGCGCGCGACCTGGGCCCGACGCTGGGCGAGGCACCGGAGCAATGGCGTGCCTCGATGTTCTGGGGCGAGGCGCAGCCTCATTTCTTCTACCTCAACGCTGCGCAGCGCAAGGACGGTTCCGAGCCGCAACTGACGGCCGACGATGCGCTGGTCGCGCAGACCGAGGCGCGGCTGGGCCTGCGGCTGCCGGGCGCGCTCGTGGCGCTGTGGCGCGTGAAGAACGGCGGCGGCGTCTCGTGCCGCTGGGTCGACATCGCCGACGGCGAGGCCCAGCCGTACAGCGAAGCCCTGCGCTACCTGATGCCGATGGAATACCTCGCGACGCTGGCCGAGCTGTCGGACCGCATCGTGTTCCCGCCGGGCGAAACGCCGTGGAAGCAAGGCTTCGACGCGCCGCAGCGCCTCGTGGTGCTCGAGGCCGACCACGGCAGGGTGGTCATGCTCGACTACCGCGACAGCACCGCGAAGGCCCCGGCCGTGCTGGTCGTGGACGACCTGGACCGCGGTCCGCCGCGCGAAGTGCTGCGTTTCGAGAGCTTCGACGACCTGTTGCCGCGCCTGCGCCCTAAGTCCATCGGCTACGAGGACGTGGCGAAACCGTGGCAGCCACCGGCCGCCACGGCCTGAACGCCGGGCTTCAGAACTTGTCGAGCACCGCGCCCGAGCTCGCGCTCGAGGCATTGAACGCGAACTTGGCCTGCACGCCGCGCGTGTAGCGCGGGGCCGGGGCCTTCCAGCCTTCGCGGCGCTTGGCGATCTCGGCCTCGGGCACGTTGAGTTCGAGCTTGAGCGCATGCGCGTCGATGGTGATCGAGTCGCCCTCGTGGACGAAGGCGATGGTGCCGCCGGCCGCCGCTTCGGGCGCCACGTGGCCCACCACCATGCCCCAGGTGCCGCCCGAGAAGCGGCCATCGGTGATCAGGCCCACGCTCTCGCCGAGGCCCGCGCCGATCAGCGCGCCCGTGGGCGCCAGCATCTCGGGCATGCCCGGGCCGCCCTTGGGGCCGAGGTAGCGCAGCACCATCACGTCGCCGGCCACGATCTTGCCGTCGAGGATGGCCTTGAGCGCCGACTGCTCGTCGTCGAACACGCGCGCCGGGCCGGTGATGACCGGGTTCTTGAGGCCGGTGATCTTGGCGACCGCGCCTTCGGGCGACAGGTTGCCCTTGAGGATGGCCAGGTGGCCTTCGTCGTACATCGGCTTGTCGATCGGGCGGATCACGTCCTGGTCGGCGCGCGGCACGTCGGGCACGTCCTTGAGCACTTCGGCAATCGTCTGGCCGCTGATGGTGACGCAGTCGCCATGCAGCAGGCCGGCGTTGAGCAGCACCTTCATGACCTGCGGAATGCCGCCGGCCTGGTGCAGGTCGACCGCGAGGTACTTGCCCGAGGGCTTCAGGTCGCAGATCACCGGCACCTTCTTGCGCATGCGCTCGAAGTCGTCGATGGTCCATTCCACCTCGGCCGCGTGCGCGATCGCGAGGAAGTGCAGCACCGCGTTGGTCGAGCCGCCCGTGGCCATGATCACGGCCACCGCGTTCTCGATCGCCTTCTTGGTCACGATGTCGCGCGGCTTCAGGTCCTTCTTGATCGCCTCGATCAGCACCTTGGCCGATTCCTTGGCCGAGTTGGCCTTCTCGTCGTGCGGGTTCGCCATGGTCGACGAGTAGGGCAGCGAGATGCCGAGGGCCTCGAAGGCGCTCGACATGGTGTTGGCCGTGTACATGCCGCCGCAGGAGCCGGTGCCGGGGATGGCGCGCTTCTCGATCTCGTGCAGGTCCTCGTCGCTCATGTTGCCGGCGGCGTTCTGGCCCACGGCCTCGAACACGCTGACGATGTTCAGGTCCTGGCCCTTGTAGCGGCCCGGCAGGATGGTGCCGCCGTAGACGTAGATGGCGGGCACGTTGGCGCGCAGCATGCCCATCAGGCCGCCGGGCATGTTCTTGTCGCAGCCGCCGACCACCAGCACGCCGTCCATCCACTGGCCGCCGACGCAGGTCTCGATGCAGTCGGAGATGACCTCGCGGCTCACCAGCGAGTACTTCATGCCTTCGGTGCCCATCGCCATGCCGTCGGAGATGGTGGGGGTGCCGAACACCTGCGCGTTGCCGCCGGCTTCCTCGATGCCCGCGATGGCCGCGTCGGCCAGCTTCTGCAGGCCCGAGTTGCAGGGCGTGATGGTGCTGTGGCCGTTGGCGACGCCGACCATCGGCTTCTTGAAGTCGCCTTCCTCGTAGCCCATCGCGTAGAACATCGAGCGGTTGGGCGCGCGGCTCTTGCCTTCGACGATGTTGGCGCTGCGGCGATTGATCTGGATTGGCTTGGTGTCCATGGTGGGTGTCTCTTCGATCGTGGGGAGGGAAAACCGGGGAGCGCCAAGTATCGGACTTCTGATTGATTGCTTCCAATCCATTTTGAGAGGCCGATTGATATGCTTGGCATATGAATGAAAGCCTGATCGACCTGCGGGCCTGGCGCCAGTTCGTGGCCGTGGCCGAGGAACTGCATTTCGGCCGCGCCGCGCAGCGCCTGCACATGACCCAGCCGCCGGTCACGCAGGCCATCGCCCAGCTCGAGAAGACCCTGGGCGTGGTGCTGTTCGACCGCACGCGGCGCCGGGTGGCGCTCACGCCGGCCGGCGAGGCGCTGCTGCCCGACGTGCGCGAGCTGCTGGCGCGCGCCCAGGCCCTGCCGGCGCGCGCCCGCGCGGCCGCGGCCGGGCAGGTGGGGCGGGTGCGCATCGCCTTCGTCTCGACCGTGGGCTTCGAGCAGCTGCCCGACTGGGTGCGCGAGTTCCGCGTGCTCTGTCCCGAGGTGGCGCTCGAGCTGGTCGAGGCCACGGGCGACGTGCAGCTCGAGGCCTTCGCGCGCGGCGAGATCGATGCCGGCCTGATGCTGCATTCGCCGGGCGCCGCGCCGCCGGGGCTGGCGCGGCTGGCGGTGTCGCAGGAGCCGCTGGTGCTGGCGCTGCCGCAGCGGCATGCGCTCGCGAGCGCCCGGACGCTGCCGCTGGCCGAGGTGCTGGCCGAGCCGCTGGTGATCTTCCCGCGCCGCATCGTGCCTTCGCTGCACGACGCGGTCTTCGCGCTCTACCACGCGGCCGGGCGCGCGCCGCAGCTGGCGCAGGAGGCGATCCAGATGCAGACCATCGTCAACCTGGTTTCGGGCGGCATCGGCGTGGCCTGGGTGCCCGAGAGCGTCACGCAGTTCCGCCGCGCGGGCGTGGTCTACCGCGGCGCCGACGAGTTCGCGCCCGCGGGCCGGCGCCGCGCCATGCCGGTGCTGCCGCGCTGCGAAACCAGCCTGGTGTGGCCGGCCGCGGCCGCCAACCCGGCGCTCGAGCGCTTCATCGCGTTCGTGCAGGAGCGCCAGCCGGCGGCCGCGCGCGGCGCGAAATAGCGGCGGGAGCGGGCGGCGGTCCGTCGAGGGCCGAGGCCAGCAGCGTCTCGAGCCAGCCCGCGAAGGCCTGCATGCGCCGCGACAGGTTGCGCCGGTGCGGATACACCAGGTGCACCGGCAGCGGCTCGGCGCGCGCGTCGGGCATCAGCTCGACCAGCTCGCCGGCCGCGAGCTGCGTGCGCACGTCGTACAGCGGGATCTGGATCAGCCCCAGGCCCGCGAGCGCGCAGGCGATGTAGGTCTCGGCGTTGTTGGCCGTCACCTGGCTGCGCATGCGCAGCGAGGCGGTCTCGCCGTCGCGCTGCCATTCCCAGGGCGCCGCGCGGCCGCTGGTCGGCGAGGCGTAGTTCACCGCCAGGTGCTGCGGCAAGTCGGCCGGCGTGCGCGGCGTGCCGTGCCGCGCCAGGTAGGCCGGGCTCGCGCAGTTGACCAGCGTGAAGTGCCCGAGCGGCCGCGCCACCAGGCTGCTGCTGGCCAGCGGCCCCACGCGCAGTGCGCAGTCCACGCCCTCGTGCACCAGGTCGACCGCGCGGTCGCTCGAGCCGAGTTCGAGCTCGAGCGCCGGATAGCGCGCAAAGAAGTCCGGCAGCGCGGGCGCGATCAGCAGCCGCGCGATGCGGCTGGGCACGTCGACCTTGAGCCGCCCGCCCACGCTGCCGTGCGTGGGCAGGAACTGCTGCTCCAGGTCGTCCATGTCGGCCACCAGCGCGCGGGCGCGCTCGAGCAGTACCTCGCCGTCGGGCGTGAGGCCCACGCGCCGCGTGGTGCGGTGGAGCAGCCGCGAGCCCAGCCGCGCCTCGAGCTGCTGCACCGCCGTCGAGATGGTGGCGCGCGGCAGGCCGAGCCGGTCGGCGGCGCGCGTGAAGCTGCCGGATTCGGCCACGCGCAGGAAGACCTGGAGGAGGTCGATGCGGTCCATGAAAAGGGTCGGCGTCTGGCGCGAGAGCGGCCGATTGTTCGGGGATTTCCAAACAGTCTAGCCTCGAATTGCCTATTTATCGGCCGTCTGGCGATCAATACACTGCGCCTCGTGTCACACATCAATGGCTTTCAACCCAGGAGATTTCCATGTCCGCACGCACATTGAAGAAAAAGGTCGCCGTCATCGCCGGCGGCGGCAAGAACCTCGGCGCGCTCGTCGCCGAACAGCTGGTCGATGGGGGCGTGCGCGGCGTCGCCATCCACTACAACAGCGACAGCTCGCGCGCCGATGCCGAGAAGACCGCCGCCGCCCTCAAGGCCAAGGGCGCCGACACCCTGCTGGTGCAGGGCGACCTCGCGGTGGTCGAGAACAACGTCAAGCTGTTCGACCAGGCCGTCAAGCAGTTCGGCCAGGTCGACATCGCGATCAACACCGCGGGCGTGGTCATCAAGAAGCCGATCCTCGACGTCACCGAAGCCGACTACGACAAGAGCTTCGACGCCAATGCCAAGGCCGCCTTCTTCTTCATCCAGCAGGCCGGCCGCACGCTGGCCGAGGGCGGCAGCATCGTCACGATCGTGAGCTCGCTGCTCGCGGCCTACACGCCGTTCTATGCGATCTATCCGGGCTCGAAGGCCGCGGTGGAGCACTATACGCGCGCCGCCTCCAAGGAGTTCGGCGACCGCGGCATCTCGGTCAACGCGATCGGCCCCGGCCCGATGGACACGCCCTTCTTCTACGGCCAGGAGAGCAAGGAGGCGGTGGACTACCACAGCAGCGCCGCCGCGCTCAGCAAGTTCTCGAAGAAGGGCCTGACCGACATCGAGGACATCGCGCCCATCGTGCGCTTCCTGGTCACCGAGGGCTGGTGGATCACCGGCCAGACCATCTTCGCCAACGGCGGCTACACCACGCGCTGACGCATCGCACCGGACAAGCGATGCATACGCTCATCGTGATGGGCAGCGGCTTCGTGCTGCTGGCCCTTTTCCTGCTGGCCGGCCGCGTGCTGGGCGGCAGCGGCGACGCGGCCCTGAGCACGGCCGCGATGTGGTTCGTGCCGGCCTGGTTCATCGGCGCCGGCATCAACATGGCGGTGGGGGTGATCGAGGCCGGCTACAGCGTGGCCGAGGAGCTGCCGATCTTCCTGCTGGTGTTCGCCGTGCCGGCCGCGGTGGCCGGCCTGGTGTGGTGGAAATTCGGGCGCTGAGCGCCTGAGGGGGCGGGGCGCCGGGCCGCGTGCCCGGATGCCCCCACGCCCCCGGCCGCGTCATGCGGCGCGGGCACAATCCGCGGATGCTCATGTATCCGCAGATCAATCCCATCGCCCTGCAGCTCGGGCCGATCGCCATCCACTGGTACGGCCTGACCTACCTGGCGGCCTTCGCGCTGTTCTACTTCCTCGGCACGCTGCGGCTCAAGCACGAGCCCTACCGCAGCCTGGTGGGCGCCGGGGCCTGGCAGCGCAAGGACATCGAGGACATCCTGTTCCTCGGCGTGGTCGGCGTCATCGTCGGCGGGCGGCTCGGCTACTGCCTGTTCTACCGGCCCGAGTTCTACCTGTTCAACCCGCTCGAGATCTTCAAGGTCTGGGAAGGCGGCATGAGCTTCCACGGCGGCATGCTCGGCGTGATCGCGGCCATGGTCTGGTTCGCGCGTTCGCGCGCGCGGCCGTTCTGGCAGGTGATGGACTTCGTCGCGCCCTGCGTGCCCACCGGCCTCGCGGCGGGGCGCGTGGGCAACTTCATCAACGGCGAACTCTGGGGCCGCTTCAGCAGCCCCGACCTGCCCTGGGGCATGGTGTTCCCGCAGAGCGGTTCGATGCTGCCGCGCCATCCCTCGCAGGTCTACCAGTTCCTGCTCGAGGGGCTGCTGCTGTTCGTGCTGCTGTGGCTCTACGCGCGCAAGCCGCGCAAGCAGGCCCAGGTGTCGGCCGCCTTCCTGGTCGGCTACGGCATCTTCCGTTTCATCGCCGAGTTCTTCCGCGAGCCCGACAAGATCTTTGCCCACCCGGGCAACGAGCTGGGCCTGCGCGCCCTCGACCTGAGCCAGGGCCAGTGGCTCTGCGTGCCGATGATCCTGGGCGGCATCGCGCTGTGGGTCTGGGCCTCGCGCCGCGAGCAGGCGGTGCCGGTCGCCAGCAAGGCCTGACGCCGCACCGGGAGCCGGGGAGGGCGGGGCACCGCCCCATCCCGCACTCGCTGCTCCCCCTGCGTGCCGCACCGCCGGCCACGCAACCTATCGTCTGACCAGGGTAAGTCCGGAGCCCCGCGTTTCGCGCGCGGCCCTTGCGCTGCTTCGCGTCCAGGCTCAGAATTACGCGTAATTACAGGAAATTACGCGATCGAACCCGCCATGCGCCTGGTCCACAACTCCCTGCACGACGAAGTCGCCACCACGCTGCGCGAGCAGATCTTCGACGGCACCCTGGCGCCCGGCAGCTTCGTCGACGAGATCGCGCTGTGCGAGCGGCTGTCGATCTCGCGCACGCCGCTGCGCGAGGCGCTCAAGGTGCTCACGGCCGAAGGCCTGCTGCGCCACGAGCCGCGCCGCGGCTGCTTCGTGCGCGAGGTGACCGAGCGCGACCTCGACGAGATCTTCCCGGTCATCGCGCTGCTCGAGGGCCGCTGCGCCTTCGAGGCGGCGCGCAACGCCAGCGATGCCGAGCTGCACGAGCTCGACGCCCTGCACGAGCGGCTGGTGCGCCACGCCAAGGCCAAGCGCATCAACGACTACTACGCCACCAACCACCTGATCCACGAGGCCATCATCCAGCTGGCCGACAACAAGTGGCTGGCCCAGGTGATCGGCGACCTGCGCAAGATCCTCAAGCTCGCGCGCCAGCAGCAGCTGCATGCGCCGGGACGGCTCGAGCAGAGCCTGTCGGAGCATCTCGCGGTGTTCGCGGCGCTCAAGGCGCGCGACAGCGAAGGCGCCGATGCCGCGATGCGCACCCACATGACGCGCCAGCGCGAGGCGCTGCGCGAAGTGATGCGCAACCAGCAGAAATCGCGGGTCATGCCATGAAGCGCGGGGCCGTCATGTCCGCGTCCGCCATCTCTTCTTCGTCTTTTTCTTTCTGCATGGGAGTGCATCCACGATGAGTGCGACCGAATGGTTCCAGGCGCGATTGCGCACGGGCGACAAGAACGAACGCAAGGTGCCGGTGGCCTCCGACGCGCCAGCCAAGGGCGCCGCCAAGTCGGCCCCAAAGCCCAGCGCCCGCACCACCGCCGAGCGGCTCGAGGCCACCCTGCGCAAGGCCGACGAGGCGCTGTCGCCGCGCGCGCTGCGCCGCGTGCTGGCCGCCATGCAGTCGGTGATCGACCCGCGCGTGAGCGAGGTCGAGGGCGGCCGCCGCGCCCATGCCATCGCGGTCGAATACGCGGCAGCCACGCCCGAGGAGCGGCGCGATTTCTGGGCGCTGATGAGCGAGCATTTCGCCGCCGACGCACAGAAGCTCAAGACCGCGCGCGACCAGCACCAAGCCGCCGTCGGCACGCCCGACGAGGGCCAGGCCGAGCTCAAGCTGCGCCGCGCGCTGGTGTCGCCGCGCATGCGCCTCCTGCAGCGCTTCGCGGTCGAGCCCGCGGGCATGCGCTTCTTGGTCGACCTGCGCGCCGAGCTGCTGCCCGGCCTCAAGGGCGACCGCCGCCTGCTCGCGCTCGACGCCGAGCTCGAGCAGCTGTTCTCGACCTGGTTCGACGTCGCCTTCCTCGAGCTGCGCCGCATCGACTGGAACTCGCCGGCCTCGCTGATCGAGAAGCTGATCCGCTACGAGGCGGTGCACGACATCAAGAGCTGGAACGACGTGAAGAACCGGCTCGACGACAGCGACCGCCGCTGCTACGGCTTCTTCCATCCGCGGCTGCCGAACGAGCCGCTGATCTTCGTCGAGGTGGCGCTGGTCGACCGCGTGAGCGACGGCATCACGCCGCTGCTCGACGAGGCCGCGGTTCCGGTGCCGCCGGCGCGCGCCACCACCGCGATCTTCTATTCGATCAGCAACACGCAGAACGGCCTGCGCGGCGTGAGCTTCGGCGACTCGCTGATCAAGCGCGTGGTCGAGACCCTGCAGGACGAGCTGCCGCGGCTCAAGACCTTCGCCACGCTGTCGCCGATCCCGGGCTTTCGCACCTGGCTCGCGAAGAACGCGCCCGACATGGTCGCGCGCCTCGACGAGAAGCGCGCCGCCGAGGTCGGCCGGCTCGTGGGCTCGCTGCCGCCCACGGCCGACCGGCTGCTGGCCGCGGTCGATGCCGCCGCGAGCCTGGACGCCAAGTCGCCGCTGCGCCAGTGGCTGCTGCAGTGCGCGGCCGAGTACCTGGGCCGTTCGCTGGTCGACGGCACGCCGGCCGATCCGGTCGCGCGCTTCCACCTGGGCAACGGCGCGCGCGTCGAGCGCCTCAACTGGGCTGGCGATCCGTCGCCCAAGGGACAGAAGCAGTCCTATGGCCTCATGGTGAACTACCTATACGATCTCAAGCGTCTCGACCGGCACCGCGACTGGCTCGCGCAAGGCAAGGTGGCCGTGTCGGGGGACGTCGACAGTCTGTTTTTCAAGAAGGCCTGACCGGGCCCCAAGCCCGGCGCACACAGCGCCGGCCGTCGCATCCGCGGCGATCCACAACGACAGGAGATGAGACAGATGAACCAGAGTTTTCAGCGGCGCGACGTGTTGCGCCTGGCGGCTGCGGGCGCGGCGGTTCTTTGCGGCGGCGCCGCGACCGCGCAGAGCAACTGGCCGACCAAGCCGGTCAACATGATCGTGCCGTTCCCGGCCGGCGGCGGCACCGACGCCTTCGCGCGTCCGCTGTCGGGCCAGTTCGCCAAGCTCACGAGCCAGACCCTGGTGATCGACAACCGCGGCGGCGCGGGCGGCACCCTGGGCGCGAGCATCGCCTCCAAGGCGCCGGCCGACGGCTACACGCTGTTCATGGGCGCGGTGCACCACGCGATCGCGCCCTCGATCTATCCCAAGCTCGACTACGACATCGAGAAGGATTTCGTGCCGCTGATGCTGCTGGCCAACGTGCCGCAGGTGGTGGTGGTCAATCCCAAGCGCGTGCCCGCCGCGACCATCCAGGAATTCATCGCGCTGGTGAAGCGCAGCCCCGGCAAGTTCAACTACGGTTCGGCCGGCGCGGGCACCTCGCACCACCTGGCGGGCGAGCTGTTCAAGATCCAGACCGGCACCTTCATCACCCACATTCCGTACCGCGGCGCGGGCCCGGCGCTGGCCGACCTGATCTCGGGCAACGTCGACCTGATGTTCGACGGCCTCGGCTCCTCGGCGCAGCACATCAAGAGCGGCCGCATCAAGGCGCTGATGGTCGCGGGCGCCAAGCGCAACCCGGCCTTCCCCGACGTGCCCTGCGCGGCGGAGGTGGGCCTGCCCGACTACACCGTGACCACCTGGTACGGCCTCTGGACGCCCAAGGGCACGCCGGCCGACGTGCAGGCCAAGGTGGTCGAGGACATGAAGAAATCGCTCGCGAGCGACGAGCTCAAGGCCATCTGGGCGCAGAACGGCTCCGAGATCCCGAACCTGACCATGGCCGCGTACGGCGGCTTCGTCAATTCGGAGATCAAGCGCTGGGCCGCCGTGGTCAAGGCCTCGGGCGCCAAGCTCGAATGAGCGCGGGCAGCGTCAGCCTGCGCCGCGAGGGCGCGCTCGCGTTCCTCACGTTGTCGAACCCGGCGCGCCTGAACGCGATGACGCGCGCGATGTGGCGCGAGCTGCGCGCGCTGGTGGCCGGCCTCGGCGCCGACCCGGCGCTGCGCTGCGTGATCGTGCGCGGGGAGGGCGGCGCCTTCTGCGCGGGCGGCGACATCTCCGAGTACCCGTCGTTCCGCTTCGAGGCCGCGAGCCTGCGCGAATTCCACGAGAACGAGGTCTGGGCCGCGCTGCAGGCGCTGCTCGACTGCCCGCTGCCGCTGGTCGCGCAGATCGAGGGCGCCTGCATGGGCGCCGGCATCGAGATCGCGAGCTGCTGCGACATCCGCCTCGCGGGCGCGTCGTCGAAGTTCGGCGCGCCGATCGCGAAGCTCGGCTTTCCGATGGCGCCGCGCGAGGCCGCGCTGGTGCATGGCGCCATCGGTGACACGCTGGCGCGCGACATGCTGCTGGCCGCCGGCGTGCACGACGCCACGCGGCTCTACCACGCGGGCTTCCTGCTGTCGGTGCTGCCCGATGCCGAGGTGGCCGCCGCGGCCGAGGCGCATGCGGCGCGCATCGCGCGGCTTGCGCCGCAGACCGCGCGCATGCACAAGCGCACCTTCGCCGTGCTGCACCATGCCGTGACCGGCGCCAACACCGCGCCGCCCGAGGTGGAGCCGGTCGCCGCGCTGGTCGCCACCGCCTACGACTACGCCGACTCGGCCGAGCACCGCGAAGGCATCGCCGCCTTCCTCGCCAAGCGCGCGCCCGATTTCTGACCCGCCTTTCGTTTTCCGCCTCCTGTGAAGTCCGACCGATGAAGAAGACCGCCAACGCCAACCTGTTCGCCGCCCTGCGCGCGGCCTTTCCCGCCGACCTCGATGCCATCGCGGTCGAGACCGACAACGGCCTCGCGTACTCGTGGCGCGACCTCGACCGCGCGAGCGCGATGATCGCCAACCTGCTCGACGCGCTGAAGCTCGAGAAGGGCGCGCGCATCGCGGTGCAGGTCGAGAAGTCGGTCGAGGCGATGCTGCTGTACCTCGCCACCTTGCGCGCGGGCTATGTGTTCCTGCCGCTCAACACCGCCTACCAGAGCGCCGAGATCGAGTACTTCATCGGCAACGCCGAGCCCGCCGTGGTGGTCTGCACGAGCCGCAACGCGGCCTGGGTGGCGCCGCTGGCCACGGCCGCCGGCACCCGCCACGTGTTCACGCTCGACGACGACCGCAGCGGCACCCTGCTCGAGGTCGCGGCCAGCTGCAGCGACGTGCACAAGGCGGCCGTGAAGTCGGCCGACGACCTGGCCGCGATCCTCTACACCAGCGGCACCACCGGTCGCAGCAAGGGCGCGATGCTCACGCACGGCAACCTGCTGTCGAATGCCGAGGTGCTCAAGGACTACTGGGGCTGGACCGAGGGCGACGTGCTGATCCACGCGCTGCCGATCTTCCACGTGCACGGCCTGTTCGTGGCGCTGCACGGCGCGCTGCTCAACGGCAGCAAGATCCTCTGGTTCTCGAAGTTCGATCCCAAGCGCATCGCCGCGAAGCTGCCCGAGGCCACCGTGTTCATGGGCGTGCCCACGCTCTACGTGCGCCTGCTGGCCGAGCCCGGCCTCACGCGCGAGGCGGTGCGCAACATGCGGCTGTTCGTCGCGGGTTCGGCGCCGCTGCTGATCGAGACCTTCGACGAATGGCGCGAGCGCACCGGCCACACCATCCTCGAGCGCTACGGCATGAGCGAGACCATCATGCTGACCTCGAACCCCTACCGCCCCGAGCAGGGCGAGCGCCGCGGCGGCACCGTCGGCTTCGCGCTGCCGGGCGTGCAGCTGCGCGTGCGCGACGACCAGGGCCGCGACTGCACCACCGACGAGATCGGCGGCATCGAGGTCAGCGGTCCCAACGTGTTCGCGGGCTACTGGCGCATGCCCGAGAAGACCAAGGAGGAGTTCACGGCCGACGGCTTCTTCAAGACCGGCGACGTGGGCAAGATCGACGGCCGCGGCTACATCACCATCGTCGGGCGCAGCAAGGACCTGATCATCAGCGGCGGCTACAACGTCTATCCGGCCGAGATCGAGGGCTACATCAACGAGATGGCCGGCGTGGCCGAGAGCGCGGTGGTCGGCGTGCCGCACCCCGACTTCGGCGAGGTCGGCGTGGCGATCGTCATCGCCAAGCCCGGCGCCACGCTCGACGGCGACGCGATCGTGGCCGAGCTCAAGGCCAGGCTCGCGAACTTCAAGATCCCGAAGCGCTGCTTCATCGTGCCGGAGCTGCCACGCAACACCATGGGCAAGGTGCAGAAGGCGCTGCTGCGCGGCGAGCACAAGGGCTTGTTCGCCTAGTTCTTCTAGGCCTCGGGCGCGTCCTTCGCGCGCCTGAACACGATGTCCTCCACCATCGGCTCGAAGGGCACCGCGATGCGGTCGATGCGGCCTGCGCGGTCGTAGAGAAAGCTCAGCGCGAGGTTGTCGGGGTGGAACACCGTCGGCCGGTCCGGCGTGACGAACATGTCGTAGTGCCAGTGCGTGAGCGCGCCGGCGGCGCCCCGCCAGTGCCAGGCGAGGTGGTCGCTTTCGTGCGCGATCTCGATGCAGCCGTAGGCCGGATGCTCGTAGCGGCCCGCATATTCCTCGAGCGCATGGCTGGGCTGCGTGCCGTTGCGGCGCCGGTCCGTGCGCGCCTTGTCGTCGACCCGCTGCTGCACCAGGTCGGCGCGGCGCTTCGTGAGCAGCCGCTGGAACCAGTCGACCGGCTCGCGGCCCGCGATGCGATCGAGCGCCGCGAAGGTGAGGATCGAGGTCACGGCGCCCGGCGCGCGGTTGGTCAGCACCGCCACGCCCGCGCGGCGCGAGGGCACCACGGTCATCAGCGTGGCCCAGCCGAACCACGAGCCCGAATGCGCGAGCGTGCGCTCGCCGCGGTAGTTCTCGCAGAACAGGCCCAGTCCGTAGTGCGAATCGCCGATCTCCGCATGCTCGGAGCGTGACATCCAGGCGCGTGGCATGCCCATCTCGCGCACCGTCCTGGCCGACAGCAGCGGCGTGTCGCCCACGCGGCCTTCGTCGAGCAGGCAGCGCATCCACTTCGCGAGATCGGCGGCGCTCGCATTGAGCCCGCCGCCCGCGGCCGTCGGCACCGGCCACAGCTGCGCGGGGACGGGATCGTTCTCGACCATGGTGTGCGGGCGGGCCGCATCGGCGGCCGCCACCAGCGCGTCGATGCCGAAGCCGTAATGCGTGAAGCCCAGCGGTTTGAGCAGCCGCTCGGTCACGAAGTCCTGCCAGCCCTGTCCGCTGAGGCGCTCGATCACGATGCCCGCGACCATGTAGCCGAGGTTCGAGTACTGGAAGGCCTCGCGCAGTTCGCGGCTCGGCACCAGGTGGCGCAGCAGCGGCAGCATCTGCGCGCTCGTCAGGTCGGCCGGCATGTGCAGCCAGTCGTGGCGCGGCAGGCCGCTGAGGTGGCTCAAAAGGTCGCGCACGGTGAGCTGCGCGGTCGCCACCGCATCGTGCAGCCGGAACTCTGGAATGACTTCGCGCACCGGCCGGCTCCAGGCGAGCCGGCCCTCGTCGACCAGCAGGCCGAGCCCGGCCGCGGTGAAGGACTTGGTGATCGAGCACAGCAGGAACTGCGTGTCGGCGGTCACGGGCTCGTTGCCGCGCAGGTCGCGCACGCCATAGCCCTTCAGCAGCGAGACCTCGCCATCTTCGATCACCGCGAGCGCGAGCCCCGGGATCTTCCATTCCTTCATCGAGCTTTCGACGAGGCTTTCGAGTTCGCGCCACATGATCGGGGTCCTAGGGTTCGGGGCGCGAATCCTAAGGCATCCGTCATGCGGCGCTCTCAACCCATGCCGTTCATCAGTCCCGTGCGCGCATGGCAGTTGACGTATTCGTAGCGCTGCTCGTCGGCCTTGAGCACCGACACCTCGTGGTACACGCGCAGCTGCAGCTGGAAGTTCAGCGCCTGCACGTAACGCATGAAGCTGCCGAAGATCGCCACGTGGGTCGGATGCGATTCGGCCCAGCGTTCCATGTCGGCCAGCGAGCGCCAGAAGCTCAGGCCGAAGGACTTCTGCAGCGGCGCGCCCTGCGCATCGAGATGCTGCATGTAGCGGTTGCTGTAGCAGCCGATCGCCAGGCCCTGATCGCGCAGGAAGTCCATGCCCTCGCGCAGCACCGGCTCCATCTCCTCGAGGTAGAGCGTGCGCTCCTGGCCAGTGGTGTCGGTCCATTCCTGGCCCGAGCGGATCATCGCGACGTGTTCATG
This sequence comes from Variovorax sp. GW821-FHT09B05, assembly GCF_059418265.1. Classification (NCBI taxonomy): domain Bacteria; kingdom Pseudomonadati; phylum Pseudomonadota; class Betaproteobacteria; order Burkholderiales; family Comamonadaceae; genus Variovorax; species Variovorax sp. GW821-FHT09B05. Next base: position 396,103 of record NZ_JBWKPN010000005.1, on the reverse strand, counting down.
GCCCGCGATGCGCACGCGCCGGCCCGGCGCGGGCGCGTCGCCGATCGCCGCGCGCGTGCCCGAGGGCGACATCGGATCGGTCTGCGACAGCGGAATGCGGTCGCGCATCGATCCCCAGTAGCCATGCTCCTGCAGCTCGCCGCTCACGCCGCCCATGGCCACGCCGATGCCCTCGAGCCGGTCGGGCGTGTTGAACATGGTCTCGAAGTGCTGCACGCGCGGCGACACGATCTCGCGGAAATAGCCCAGGCCCTCGTGCAGCCGCTCGTCCGACTGCCACCAGCCGTCGATCTCGGGCGTCGCGCTCCAGCGCGCGAAGGCCGCCGGGTCGGTCCAGTAGGCGATCGCGATCATGTTGTCGTGGCCCTCGGCATCGACATAGTGCGTGAGGTCGTGGTGCAGCGGGCCGTCGGGCCGCGCGAAGTCGCGCGCGATGCGCATCAGCGCGGCGCAGGCGCGGCCCTGCTGCGCGGCGCCGAGCGACTGCACGCCGAAGTAGCCCATCACCACCTGCGTGACCGCGCGGTCGGCGCGGGCCGACCAGACGGGGTAGGGCGGTGCGTAGTCGTCCTCCACGCGGCGGGTGCGCGTGCGCGGGCACCTCAGGTGCTCGTCGATGGCGGATTCCATGGCGCGGCTCCTGCGTGCGCGCTCAGGCCTCGACCGGCTCGGCCGCGTTACCCTCGGGCACGGGCGTGAGCTGCACCACCACGGGCTCGCGGCGCGTCTTGTTGAGCAGCAGCTGCGTGACGTCGGGCCGCGAGTAGTGGCCACTCGGATCGGCCGCGGCCTTCGCGAGCGAGATCATTCCGAGGTCGATGTCGGCGATCACCAGGCCTTCCTCGGTCTCGGGCAGCGGCGTGCCGAGCGCTGAGCCGTCGGGCCCGTAGATGCGCGCATGGCCGCCGCCCACGCCCAGCATCTGCTGCTTGCCGGCATCGGTGCACATCAGCTCGCTCATCGCCTTCGAGACCGTGGCGCAGGGCGCGAGCACGAAGCAGCCGCCCTCGACCGCATAGACCTGGCTCGCGGCATTGTTGACCTCGGCGCCCAGCGCATTGGCCGCGCCGCGGTAGAGCGAGAAGCTGGGCCACGCGGCGCAGTGGATCTGCTCGTTCTGCGAATACATCGCGTACTTGCTCAGCGGCTGCAGGTGTTCCCAGCAGCACAGCGAGCCGATGTTGCCGATGGCGGTGGGCACCACGTGCAGGTCGGCGCCGTCGCCTTCGCCGAACACGGTGCGCTCCACGTGCGTGGGCTTGAGCTTGCGGCGCGTCTGCGCCACCTGGCCCTGGTCGTCGATCAGCGCCTGCGCGATGTAGAGGCTGCCCGCGGCCTTCTCGCTGAAGCCGAACGAGAGCCAGATCGAATGCTGGCGCGCGGCCGCCTGCAGGCGCTCGAACTCCACCGAGCCGATCACCAGCGAGTTGTCGTGGTAGCGCTGCACGAACTGCATGCCCCAGGCCGGCGAGTCGAGCCAGATCCACCAGGGGTAGCCGGGGATCCAGGTTTCGGGAAAGGCGATCAGCTTCACGCCCTGCGCAGCGGCCCGCGCCATCAGGGCGATGGTCTTGTCGATGGTGCCGTCGAGGTCGAGGAACACGGGCGCGGCCTGCACGGCGGCGACGCGGAGCTTGGGATGAACGGTGGTGGGCATGGCGGGGCCTTTCGGTGGAGAACGTGGATTCGCCGCGGGGCCGTGGCGCGGGTTTGCGCGGTGGCATGCGGGTTGCTTGAAGCGTAAATTCGCCGCCTGCGAACGCCTTGACCGCAACTTGCACCGTTCTTGTTCCTGTGTCGCATGCCCCGCCGTTCCCCTCCCTCGAGGTCCCACCGATGAACACGCTGCTCAGCACCGATGCCGTTGCGCGCTCGCAGCGGCTGGCCTACTGGACCGACATGATCTGCAACGTCTATGTGCAGCTCGGTTGCGATCCGGTGCGGCCCGACGAGTCCGAGGATTTCGAGGGCAGCATCCGCCAGCACACGCTGCCCGGGCTCGACGTGTCGGTGGTGCGCTCGGGCCCGCAGAAGGTGCTGCGCACCTCGGGCCACATCGCGCGCTCGGGCGACGACTACTTCCTCGTGAGCATCCAGGCCCAGGGCCGCGGCGTGGTGCGCCAGGACGGGCGCGATGCGGTGCTCGAGGCCGGCGACTTCGCGCTCTACGACAGCACGCGGCCCTACCAGCTGCTGTTCGACGACCGCTTCGAGCAGATCGTGCTCAAGCTGCCCGGCGACCGGCTGCGCAGCGAGCTGCGCGAGACGCAGGCGCTGACGGCCACCACCGTGTCAGGCCGCCAGGGCGCGGGCCACCTGCTGCTGGGCATGATCCGCACCCTGCGCGAGGACATCGAGACGCTGCAGCCGGCCTCGGCGCTGGCGGTGGCCAACGGCGTGCAGAACATCCTGGTGGCGGGGCTGCAGACCCTGCCGGCCGCCAGCGCGCCTTCGCTCAGCAGCCTCACGGCCTACCACCTCGCGCGCGTGAAGCGGCGCATCGAGGAACAGCTCGGCGATCCCGCGCTGTCGGTGGGCAGCCTCGCGGCCGAGCTCGGCGTGTCGGCCAGCCAGATCCACCGCGTCTTCAAGAGCGAGCCGCTGACGCCCGCGCAGTACATCTGGGAGCGCCGGCTCGAGGCCTGCAGCCGCGACCTGCTCGAGCCGCGCCTCGCGGGCCGGCCCGTGGCCGAGATCGCCTATGGCCGCGGCTTCAACGACGCGGCGCATTTCAGCCGCGCGTTCAAGGAGCGCTTCGGCTGCTCGCCGCGCGAGTGGCGGCAGCAGCGCGTGCAGTAGACCCTACTGCTGGACCAGCAGCACCGAGATGTCGGTCTCGGCCACCACCTTGGTCGCCACCGAACCCATCAGCGCGCGGCCGAACAGGCCATGGCCGTGCGTGCCGAGCACGATCAGCTCGGCCTGCGCGGCAGCGGCCGCCTTGAGGATTTCCTCGGCCACGTGGCCGTGGCGCGCGTCGATGCGGAAGTTCGACACGCCGTTGTCGGCGAAGTATTGCTTCACCGGGTCGACCACCTTGGCGCTTTCCTCGGCGTAGTAGTCGGCGACCGCCTCCTTGCTGAGGTGGCGCGCCACGTTGGCCGAGATGCCGGTGCAGACATGGACCACCACGAGCTCGTGGCCATCCACGAACATGTTGCGGTGGGCGAGCAGGTAGGCGAGGGCCTTCTGGGTGAAGGCGCTGCCGTCGGCGGCGATGAGGATTTTCATGCGTCCGTTATAGGACCCGCACCGGGCCGCCGCAACGAAGTCAACACCGTTTGCGGGTGCTTGCGGCTCAGGCCGCCTGCCGCGCGCGCCGCAGGTGGGCGCGCAGCGCGGCGTCGAAGCGCTCGGGCTGGTCGATGTTCGGCAGATGGCCCGCGTCGGGAACGATCTCCAGGTGCGCGCCGGGAATCTCGGCCCGCAGCTCGCGCATCGCATCGGGCAGCGCGGCATCGTTGGCGCCGACGACCAGGGTCGTGGGCACGCGGATGGCGCGCGCGGCCGCGCGGTGGTCGAGTTGCTGGATCGCGCGCGCGCAGCCGACCATGCCCGCGCGCGAGGTGCCGGCCGCGGCCGCATGCAGCGCCTGCGCCTCGGCCGGATGGGCGCCGATGAAATCGCGGCCCAGCCAGCGCTCGATGGTCGGGCCCGCGAGCGCTTCGCAGCCCTGGGCCTCGACGAGCGCGATGCGTTCGTCCCAGGGCCGCGCGAAGGCTGCGGGCGCGTCGGCGCGGCAGTCGCACAGGCACAGGCTGGCCAGGCGCTCGGGATGCAACTCGGCCAGCGCGAAGCCGCACATGCCGCCGAGCGAGAGCCCGACGTAGTGCACCGCGCGGATGTCGAGCGCATCGAGGACTTCGGCCACGTCGCGCGCCAGGTCGCCCATTCGCCAGTGCAGTGGTGGCGGTGAGGGTGCCTCCGACCGGCCATGGCCGCGCGTGTCGGGCCGCAGCACGCGCCAGCCCTCGGCGGCCAGCCATTCGGCCTGGCGGCGCCACAGAACGGAGGATGAAAGGATCGCGTGCGCGAGCAGCACGACGGAGCCGTCCGCGGGGCCGTCGATGTGGACCGCGACACGGCAGGCCGCGCTCGGCAGGAAGAGATGCTGGGTGGTGGTCATGAGGACGCCAGTCTCGGCCCGTTCCCCCGGCCCTGCCACCGAGTAAAACTGAAGCCCGTTGAGAAAAACGCAACCCGCTTGCACCCATCGCGGCCTACAGTCGCCCCGCCATGTCCAGAAAACTTCCACCCCTGAACGCGATCCGCGCCTTCGAGGCCGCGGGCCGGCACGTGAGCTTCACGCGCGCCGCGGAAGAACTGAGCGTGACCAACGGCGCCATCAGCCGCCAGGTCGCGCTGCTCGAGGAATGGCTGGGCGTGCCGCTGTTCCGCCGCACCTCCTCGCAGCTCGCGCTGACCGAGGCCGGGCGCCTCTACCTCGGCGAGCTGACGGCCACGCTCGACCGCGTGGCGGTGGCCTCGATGCAGCTGCGCGAGCAGGCGGTGCCGACCGCGCTGCGCATCAACGCGCCGCCGACCTTCACCATGCGCTGGCTGCTCTCGCGCCTGCCGGCTTTCCAGCGCAAGCGGCCCGAGGTCGACCTGCGGCTCACCACCCTGCTGGCGCCGGTCAACTTCGACGAGGGCCGCTACGACATCGCCATCGCGGGCGCGCTCGAGCCGCCGCCGCACTGCGTGTCGCGGCCCTTCATGAGCGAACTGATCCTGCCGGTGTGCCATGTCGACCTGCTCGACGGCGGCCGGCTGCGCGAGCCGCGCGACCTGGCCGCGCACACGCTCGTGAGCTTCGCCACCGAGCCCTATGCCTGGGAGGACTGGCTCGCGGCCGCCGGCGTGGCCGGGCTCAAGCCCGGCGGCGCGATCCGCTTCGAGCAGATGTACTTCGCGCTGCAGGCCGCGATCGACGGGCTGGGCCTCGCGCTGGTGCCGCTGTTCCTCGCCTTCGACGACATCATCGCGGGCCGGCTGTGCGCGCCCTTCGGCGTGCTGGCCGCCAAGCAGCGGCGCTACTTCGCGAGCACGGCCCATGCCGACCCGGTGACCGAGAGCTTCTGCGAATGGCTGGTGCGCGAGGGCAGCGACACCGAGGCCTCGATGCAGCAATGGCTGCGCTCGCAGGCCCCGGCGTCCTGAGCGCGCCGCTCAGTCCATCTGCACGCCGCTGCGGCGCACCAATTCGCCCCAGCTCCTGAACTCGCTGGCGACGTAGGCCGCGGCTTCCTCGGGGCTGGCGCTGTAGCGCGGCAGCGCGCCGATGCTGCGCATGCGCCGCTCCACCTCGGGCTTGCGCATCGCCTTGCCGATCGCCTCGTGGGTCGAGGCCACCAGCGCCTTCGAGGTGCCGACCGGGTAGAGCAGCATCAGCCAGGTCGAGGCGCGGAAGTCGGCGAAGCCCTGCTCGATCAATGTGGGCACGGCCAGCGGCGCGTCGAGCCGGCTCGCGGTGGCCGCGCCCAGCGCGCGCAGCTTGCCGCCCTGCACGAAGGCCTGCACGCCGGCCGCGGTCTCGAGCGCCAGCGAGACATTGCCCGCGACCACGTCGGTCAGGCCCGGCGCGCTGCCCTTGTAGGGCACGTGCACGATGTCGATGCCCGCGCGCCGCTTGAGCTCCTCCATCGCGAGGTGCGACACCGTGCCGTTGCCCGAGGAGGCATTGGTGAGCTTGCCCGGGTTGGCCTTGGCATAGGCCACCAGCCCCTGCGCGTCGGTGAAGGGCAGCGAGGGGTGGCACACCAGCACGAAGGGCAGGTCGCCGACCAGGCTCACCGCCTCGTAGTCCTTGAGCGAGTCGTAGGGCACGCTGCGGTAGAGGTGCGGGTTGGTGGCCACGGCCGACATGTGCGTGAGCATCATCACCGAGCCGTCATTGGTCGACTTCGCGAGCTGGCCCATCGCGATGCTGCCGCCCTGGCCGGGCTTGTTGTCGACGATGTAGTTCTCGCCCGTCACGGCCTGCATCTTCTCGGCCATCAGCCGCGCCACGATGTCGGTGGCCTGGCCCGGCGGAAAGCCCACGAGGATCTTCGTGACCTTGCCGCGTGACGCGGCCGGCTGCGCGAGCGCCGGCGTGCCCATCGACGCGGCCGCGAGCGCGAGCAGCGCGCGGCGGCTCAGCATTGCCTGGTTGTCCATTGCGTTGTCTCCGATGTTTTTTTAAAGGGCGAAGCTTCAGGCGAGCTTCATCTCCTTGAGCACCTCGCGCGCGTTGCGCAGGCTGTCGAGCGCCGCGGGCACGCCGCAGTAGATGGCGACCTGAAGGAACACTTCCTGCAGCTCGGCGGGCGTGATGCCGTTGTTGATCGCGCCGCGCACATGCAGGCGCAGCTCGTGCGGCCGGTTGAGCGCGCTGATCATGCCGAGGTTCAGCAGGCTGCGGCTGCGCCGGTCCAGGCCCGGCCGGTTCCAGATCTCGTCCCAGCAGTACTCGGTGGTGAGCTGCTGCATCGGCCAGTTGAAGTCGTCGGCCTCGGCGATCGACTTCTCGACGTATTCGGCGCCGAGCACCGCCTTGCGCGTGGCGAGCCCGCGCTGGAACTTCGCCGAGGTGTGGGTCTTGTCCGTCATGTCGTCGCTCCCTTCAGGCCACGGCCGGCTCGGCCAGCGGCGCGTTCCAGGCGTCGTAGGCATAGACCCAGTCGGAGTCCTGCGGGTCGCGCAGCCAGGTGTTGGTGCGCGAGGTCAGCTGGACCTTCGAGGTGCGCGGCTTGCGCGTGGCCTCGAAGCGCTGGAAGGCCTCGGCCACGCCGTCGCGGTCGCAGCCCTGGAGGCAGCGCGAGAGCACCGCCGCATCCTCGATCGCCATCGCCGCGCCCTGCGCCATGTAGGGCGTCATCGGGTGGCAGGCATCGCCGAGCAGCGTGATGTTGCCTTCGCTCCAGCGCGGCAGCGGGTCGCGGTCGACCAGCGCCCACTTGTGGACCTCGGGGCAGGACTGCAGCACGTGGCGCACCTGCGGATGGAAGTCGGCGAAGGCCTCGCGCAGCGCATGGATGTCGCCCTTGGTCGACCACGACTCGAGCCGGAAGCCGGGCTCGGGCTGGCTGGTCACGAAGTAGACCTCGCTGCGGTCGGGCTTGACGTAGTAGATGACGATGTGGCGGTCCTTGCCCCACCACTTGGTGCACTGGTCGATCTCCTGGCCGCCGAGCAGCGCCGCGGAGAAGGTGGTGCGGTAGGCGATGCGGCCCGTGAAGTTGGGTTCGGACCTGCCGAACAGCTGGTCCTTCACCAGCGAGTGCACGCCGTCGGCCGCCACCACCGCGTCGGCATGCACGGTGGCGCCGTTGGCGAAGCGCAGCTCGACGCCGCCGTCGCCTTGCGAGAAGCCCGCGAGCTTGTGGCCGCGGCGGATGAATTCGTCGGGCACCGCGCTGTGCAGCGCGGCATGCAGGTCGCCGCGGTGCGCGAGCAGGTAGGGCGCGCCGAACTTCCGCTCGGCGGTCTCGCCGAAGATCATGTCGAAGCGCACTTCGCCGGTGTAGGCGTCCTTGTTGTTCCACGAGCGCGGGTAGAAGGCCTCGGCGCGCATGCGCGCCTCGAGGCCGAGGCCGCGCAGCACCTGCATCGCGTTGCAGCCGATCTGGATGCCCGCGCCCAGGCGGGTGAATTTCTCGGCCTGTTCGTAGACCATGACGTCGATGCCGACGCGGCGAAGCGCCGCGGCCGTGGCCAGGCCGCCCATGCCGGCGCCGATGATGGCGACCGAAAGTCTCTTGCTCATGTCCGTTCCTCGTGTGGTTGGCGTGAACGGAATGGTCCGGCTTTCGGCCGGTGCGAACCATCGAGATTTGCTGGCGCTGGTTGAGAAAAACTGCGGCGCGCGCGGGCGCACGACGCGCCGGCCGGGCGCATCGTGGCATCGAGAAAAAGGGAGGCGGAAGAGGTCGGAAGGGGGCCGCGCGCGCTCAGCCGCGCAGGCCCTTCCAGAGCATGTAGGCCGCGAGCAGGTAGAGGATGCTCGCGAACACGCGCTTGAGCTTCTTCACCGGCAGGTTGTGCGCGGCCTTGGCGCCCAGCGGCGCGGTCAGCACGCTGCACACGGCGATCACCGCGAGCGCGGGCAGCCAGATGTAGCCGAAGGAGCCGGCCGGCAGGCCCTGCACCGTCTGGCCGCTGATCACGTAGCCGGCCACGTTGGCTACCGCGATCGGGAAGCCCAGCGCGGCGCTGGTGGCGACCGCGTTGTGGATCGAGATGTTGCACCAGGTCATGAAGGGCACGCTGATGAAGCCGCCGCCCGCGCCGACCAGGCCCGAGACCAGGCCGATGGCGCCGCCCGCGCCGAGCTGGCCCGCGGTGCCCGGCATCTGGCGCGTGGGCTTGGGCTTGCGGTCGAGGAACATCTGCGTGGCCGAGAAGCCCACGAACAGTGCGAACACGATCGCCAGCGCCGTGCCCTTGAGCAGCGCGAAGATGCCGAGGCTGCCCACGAGGCTGCCGATCACGATGCCGGGCGCGAGGCGCTTGACGATGTCCCAGCGCACCGCGCCGCGCTTGTGGTGCGCGCGCACGCTCGACACCGAGGTGAAGATGATGGTGGCCATCGAGGTCGCGATCGCCATCTTCACCGCGAGGTCGGCCGGCACGCCGCGGTGGCCCATGATGATCGTGATGAACGGCACCATCACCATGCCGCCGCCGATGCCGAGCAGGCCCGCGAGAAAACCGGTGCCGAGGCCGAGGGCGACCAGTTCGGCGATCAGGAGGGGGTCGAGCAGGCTGGTCACGTTCACGCCACGGACTTTCGGGTAAGGCAAGGGCGCCGTGCAACGATGGCAACGGGCCTCGGTTCGAGGGAAAAAGGGAGGGGGGTGGGCCGCAATGCTATCTGAAACGTAGCTGCGGCCCGGCGCGCACGGTCGCGCAGCAGCCAGGATCGGATGTATCGATGTGGATACAGCGTGGGTTCTTGGGGGCGATCCCGCCATGCCGGGGATCGCCGATGTTCGATGCGCACTCAGCGCAACGAAGAGGAATAGGTGTCTGCGAATGGGCGCCAGACTCGCATCCTGAACCGGGGTTCAGGTGGGCGAGGGCAGCAAGACTTCGGGTTCATCTGACGCGAGATGATCACACCCGTCGAGCGATATACCAAGCCCGGCTCCGTAGAGCATTGGAACAAGGACATATAAAGCCCAACGCGCACCGCAGACAGGAACGATTTTACGCCTTCACGCTGGGGCGGCTCCCGGTTTTTTTGGTGGAATCCCTGCGGCGCGGGCAGGTTTGCATCGAAGTTCTTGCAGTGCGCGCCGATCTCTGCGAATGAGAGAAAGAAAGCGCGCTGATGCTCGGATCAGCTCAGAGCAGATGACCGTCGCCGGCCAGTGCCTGGTCGAGCTTGTGGATCAGTTGCGTGGCCTTCGGATCGACCGCGCCGTCGTCGGCGGGTGCCGCGGCCGGGGCCGTGGTCGGTTCGGCGGGCGGCGCGGCCTTCGCCGTGGCTTCCTGCGCCGCGAGATCGAAGGCCAGGTTCAGCGAGGCCAGCACCGCGATGCGATCGCGCGCCTTGACCTTGCCCGCGTCGCGGATCTTGCACATGGCCGCATCCACGCGTTCGACCGCGTCGCGCAACTGCGCTTCGCCGCCATCGGGACAGCCGAGCAGATAGCTCTGGCCCATGATCTGAACTTCGATCTGCTTCATGCGGGGGAATCTTCGGAGGGAGGTACGGCCGGCAGCTGCTCGAGCAGCGCATCGAGCCGCGTGCGCGCCGCCGCGAGCCGCGACTTGAGCGCATCGCGCTCGCGCGTCAGCGCATCGACCTGTTCCTGCAGCAGCGCATTCGTGCGCTGCACCTCTTCGTGACGCAAGAGCAGGCGTTCCACGCGCTCGGCGATCTGGTCGATGGGGCTGGAGGCGGGCATGGTGCGCGATTGTAGTTTCCCGTGAAAGCGGCGGTCCTCCGGGGCACCCGCCGCGCCTGGCACGGCATTCTGCGGCCTGCGCGCCGCGCCATCAAACTTCGCTGAGCCGCACGTAGGTGGCGAGCAACGCGCTCTTGGCGGCCACGCCCAGCAGCACCGGGTTCGCCGCGCTCTCGATCACCGGCAGTCGCTCGCCCAGGTGCTCGAGGAAGCGCTGCAGCGCCTCGCCGAGGCTGGTGTCGGCGGTGATCGGCGCGATGGCCTGCGACAGCAGGTCCGCCGCGCGCACCTCGGCCGCGGCCGTGCCGAGCGCCGAGAGCGGTACCACGCCGAGGTAGCGCTGGTTCGCATCGACCACGTAGAGGTACTTCACCGGGTGCTGGAGGAACAGCCGGCTCATCGCCTCGCGATCGGCCTCGGGGCCCACCACCGTCTGCGCCGGCTGCACCAGGTCGCGGATGTGCAGCGCGCGCAGCCGCAGCTGCTCGTCCTGCTGCTCGCGCCGGCGCAGCGTGATCTCGTACATCGAGCCCGCATTGGCCGAGCGCGCGACGAAATAGGCGATCACGCCGGCCAGCATCAGCGGCAGCATCACCTGGTAGTTGAGCGTCATCTCGAAGATCATGAGGATCGCCATCAGCGGCGCCTGCGTGGCACCCGCGAGAAAGGCGCCCATGCCCACCACCGCGTAGGCCGAGGGCGCCGACACCGCATGCGGCCACAGCGCCTGCGCGGCATGGCCGAACAGCGCGCCCACCATGCAGCCGAAGAACAACGCGGGCGTGAACACGCCGCCCACCGCGCCCGAGCCGGCCGTGGCCAGCGTGGCGACCAGCTTGGCCGCCAGCACCATGGCGATCAGGGTCCAGGTCCAGGGTGTGTGCAGCACCGCGTTGACCACGCTGTAGCCATTGCCCCAGACCTCGGGCCAAGGCACCGACACCAGCCCCATCGCGAGCCCGCCGAGCGCGAGCCGCCACGGCAGCGCGAACGGCAGCCGCGCGAACAGCGCCCGGCTGCCCTGCAGCGCGCGCAGGAAGCCCGCGGCCGCGAAGCCCAGCAGCACGCCGAGCAGCGCGAACAGCGGGATCTCGGCGCCATGCAGCTCGGGGAACACCGGCATCTGGTAGGGCGGCTGGTAGCCGGGCAGGGCGCGCATCACGATGTTGGCGACCACGGCCGCGATCAGGATCGGGCCCACGCTCTCCATCACGATCGAGCCGAGCACGATCTCGGCAACGAAGAAGGCGCCCGCGATCGGGGCGTTGTACGCGGCCGTGAGGCCGGCCGCCGCGCCGCAGGCCACCAGCAGCCGCAGCCGCTCGACCGGAAAGCGGAACACCCGGCCCAGCAGCGAGGCGGCCAGCGCGGCGAGTTGCACCATCGAGCCCTCGCGGCCGATCGAGCCGCCGGTGCCGATGCTCACGAGCGAGGAGGCGCTGCGCACCAGCGTCTGCGTGACCGGGATGCGGCCGTCGCCGAGCACGATCGCCTCCATGTAGTCGGAGGTGGCGCTGCGCACCGCGACGCGCTTCGCGAGCACGAGCAGGCCGCCAGCCACGAGGCCGCCCGCGGCGGGGAAGGCGATGCGCGCCCACCACGGCAGCGCGCGCGCCATCGCGACCAGGCTGTCGCCGGGGCCGAGCACCAGGTGCTCGAAGCCGCGCAGCGCGGCGCGAAAGCCTTCGGTCGCGAGCGTGCCGAGCAGGCCCGCGACGATGGACCACAGCAGCATCGACTGCCAGCCCGAGACGCCGAACAGGCGTTGCAGGGCGGAGCGCAGGCGCAGCAGCAGCGAGGAGCGCAGGGTCATGCGGGGTGGTGGTGATGACGTCCCATAGCCCGTCGATGTTAGTGCGCGGGACGCGGCGAGCGTCGGGCGCACGCAACTTTCGACTTAAAGCGCGCGGCGCAACGCCTAGAATCTCGCCCGTTGGTGCCTGCGGCGTGGTTCACGCGCCGCGGTTCAACGGGAAGCAGGAGTGAAGGGACCGGCCGCGCGCCGGCACCTAAGCCGCCTGCGCTGCCCCCGCAACGGTCAAGCAGACGGCGCCGCAAGGCGCCACCCTCTCCACACGAGCCACTGGGCGCCCTGAAACAGGCGCCTGGGAAGGCGGCGAGGGCCGGTCTGCCAGCCCGGATACCGGCCAACAAGGCGGTTCGCGCATGCCCTTCGCTTCGTCGATGCATGCACGAGCCAATGGCGCCCCGGGCGCCGGCGGGGAGGCCGGCAAGGGGCATAGACGTTCGTTCGCTCATTCCATGATTTCCTGCGTTTCCTTCTCGCGCCGTTCGCGCGCTCGCGTTTCTGCGTCCTCCTTGCGCGCGCGCCTGGCCGGCCTGCCGCTGGCCCTGGTGCCGGCCTTCGGCGGCCTGCTGCTGGCCCAACTGCCGCTGGCCGCCTCGGCGCAGACTCAGCCCGGCGCGCTCGGCGAAACGGTGGTCACGGCCAATCGCACCGCGCAGCCGCTGTCGGACCTGGTGGCCGATGTCTCGGTGATCGACCGCGAGACCATCGAGCGCAGCGGGGCCGCAAGCGTGGCCGACGTGCTCGCGCGCCAGGCCGGTATCCAGATCGTGAGCAACGGCAGCGTGGGCAACAACACCAGCCTGTTCATCCGTGGCGCCGAAACGCGCTTCACCGCGGTCTATCTCGACGGTGTGCGCATCGATTCGCAAACCACGGGCGGTGCGAACTGGCAGACCATTCCGCTCTCGCAGATCGACCGCATCGAGGTGCTGCGCGGCCCGGCCGCCGCGGTCTACGGCTCCGACGCCATCGGCGGCGTGATCCAGCTGTTCACCAAGCGCGGCGAAGAAGGCGTGTCGCCCTCGATCGGCATTGGCGTCGGCAGCCATGGCCTGTTCCGCACCGAGGCCGCGATCAGCGGCAAGGCCAATGCCTTCGACTATTCGTTCGGCGTGGCGCACGAGGAAAGCCGGGGCTTCAACGTGCAGCCGCTCGAGAAGCGTGCCCCGCTCAAGGACGGCTTCACCAGCCCCGACCGCGACGGCTACAACACCACTTCGGGCAATGTGCGCCTGGGCTGGCAGATCGCGCCCGGCCAACGCATCGAGGCCACCGCGCTGGCGAACGACATGCAGGCGCGCTACGACAACAGGGTCACCGCCAAGAAGCCGCCGGCCTACTACCTCGACGACTTGGGCCGCAACCGGTTGCTGACGGGAGGCCTCACCTGGTCGGCGCAATGGAACGAGGTCTACAGCACGCGGCTGCAGGTGACCGATTCGCAGTCGGTCTACAGCACCATGCCTTCGTACTACCGCACCGAGACCCGGCTGCGCGGCTACCTGTTCCAGAACGAGCTGCGCTTCGGGGCGCACCTGGTGACGGCCGCGCTCGAGCGCCGCGAGGACCGGCTCGAAAACGCGCCCACCAGCGCTACCGACAAGGGGCTGGTGGGCAAGCGCTCGCAGGATGCCGTGGCGCTCGGCTATGGCTTCGTGCAGGGCCCGCATTCGCTGCAGCTCAACGTGCGCCACGACAAGGACAGCGATTTCGGCGGCAAGACCACCGGCAGCGCAGCCTACGGCTTTGCGATCACGCCGAAGCTGCGCGTGACCGCGTCGGCCGGCACCGCCTTCCGCGCCCCCACGCTCTACCAGCGCTTCAGCGAATACGGCAAGCCCGACCTGCAGCCCGAGTCGAGCCGCAACGTCGAGCTCGGCCTCAAGTACACCGACGGCCCGACCAACGCGGGCATCGTGGTCTACCGCAACCAGGTGCGCAACCTGATCGTGTTCGACTCGACCGCCAAGGGCTGCGCCTCGTCCTTCGGCTGCTACGGCAGCACCGCGCGGGCGCGCTACGAGGGCGTGACGCTCTCGGCCGGCCACCGCATCGGCGACGTGACGCTGCGCGCCTCGCTCGACTTCCAGGACCCGCGCGACCTCGCGACCGACAAGCTGCTCGCGCGACGCGCCAAGCGCTATGCCACGCTGGGTGCCGACTGGCGCCTCGGCGGCTGGACGCTGGGCGCCGAGGTGCAGACCTCGAGCCAGCGCTACGACGACGCGGCCAATACCCTGAAGCTCGGCGGCTACACCCTGCTGAACCTCGTGGCCAGCACGAAGATCGTGCGCGACGTCGACCTGGTCGCGCGCATCGACAATGCAGGCGACAAGGACTACACGCTCGCGCGCGGCTACGCTACCAACGGCCGCAACGCGTACGTCGGATTGAAGTGGACGCCCCAGTAAGCCAACACCTGCCTGATCGCGCGGCGAGCTGCGCCGCCGTGCTCGTGGCCGCGCCCGCCTCGGGGCAGGGCAAGACCACCGTGGCCGCCGCGCTCGCGCGGCTGCATGCGCGCCAGGGCCGGCGCGTGCGCGCCTTCAAGTGCGGGCCCGACTTCCTCGACCCGCACTGGCTGCGGCTCGCCACCGGCGCGCCCGTGCATTCGCTCGACCTGTGGATGACCGGCGAGGCCGACTGCCGCGCGCGGCTGCATGCGGCCGCGGCCGAGTCGGACCTGCTGATCGTCGAGGGCGTGATGGGCCTGTTCGACGGCACGCCGAGCGCGGCCGACCTGGCGCAGCGCTTCGGCCTGCCGGTGCTGGCCGTGATCGACGCCCATGCGATGGCCGGCACCTTCGGTGCGCTGGCGCATGGGCTGCAGAGCTTCAGGCCCGGGCTGCCCTGGGCCGGCGTGCTGGCCAACCGCGTGGCCGGCGAGCGCCATGCCGACATGCTGCGCGGCGCCTTGCGCGAGCCCTCGGACTGGCTCGGCGCCTTGCCGCGCGACGCGGGCTTCTCGCTGCCCGAGCGCCACCTGGGCCTGGTGGCGGCGCACGAACTCGGCGACGCGGCCGAGCGGCTCGACCGCGTGGCCGATACGCTGGCCGGCACGCCGCTGGGGTCGCTGCAACTGCCGCAGGTGCGCTTCGAGCCACCTTCCACCGTTGAGGTCGCACCGATCGCGCCGCTGCTCGCGGGCCGCACCATCGCCATCGCGCGCGATGCGGCCTTCTCGTTCATCTACCCGGCCAACCTCGACACGCTGAATGCGCTCGGCGCCAGGCTGGCCTTCTTCTCGCCGCTGGCCGGCGAGGCGTTGCCCGACTGCGATGCGCTGTGGCTGCCTGGCGGCTATCCCGAGCTGCATGCCGCCACGCTCGCGCGGCGTTCGGACCTGCGCGCCGCGCTCGCCGCCCATGCGGCCGCGGGCCGGCCGATCTGGGCCGAATGCGGCGGGATGATGGCGCTGTTCGACGAGATCGCGGTGCCCGGAGACGGAGGCGACGTCGAGGTGCATGCGCTGTGGAGCCTGCTGCCCGGCCGCGTCACGCTGCAGAAGCGGCTCGCCGGCCTCGGCCCGCAGGCGCTCGCGCTGGGCGCGCACACGCTGCGCGGCCATACCTTCCACTACTCGCGCTGCGAGACGCCGCTCGTGCCGGCCGCCCATTCGCGCCGCCCGCAAGGCACGGCCGGCGGCGAGGCGCTCTATGTGCACGGCCCCGTGCGCGCGAGCTATTTCCACGCCTGGTTCGCCTCCAGTCCCGAAGCCACCGCGCGGCTGTTCGATGCCGCGCCGCTCGAAACCGGGGCACCGGCTGCCCAGGAGCATCGCGTTGACGCCTGAACACGAATTCATCCTCGGCGGCCAGAAGAGCGGCAAGTCGCGCCGCGCCGAGCAGCGCGCGGCCGACTGGCTCGCGGCCGCGCCGAAGCACCGTCGCGCGGTGCTGATCGCCACCGCGCAGGCCTACGACGACGAGATGCGCGAGCGCATCGTGCGCCACCAGGCCGACCGCGCCGAGCGCGTGCCGAGCCTGCGCACCATCGAGGAACCGGTCGAGCTGGCGCGCGCCATCGTGACCCAGAGCGCGCCCGAGTCGCTGGTGCTGGTCGACTGCCTCACGATGTGGCTCACCAACCTGCTGATGCCGCTGCGCGGCGAGGGCGCGCGGCCGGTCTCGCGCACGCCCGCCGCGCACATCAACCTGCTGCTGGGCGCGCTGCGCGATGCGCGCGGTCCCGTCGTGCTGGTGGGCAACGAGATCGGCCTGGGCGTGATCCCGCTGGGCCGCGAGACGCGCGCCTTCGTCGATGCGCTGGGCCGGCTCAACCAGGACGTGGCCGGTGTCTGCCACCGCGTCACCTTGATGGCTGCGGGCCTGCCGCTGACCCTGAAGGAGCCGGGCCGATGAAGGGCTTTCTCGCCGCCGCGCTGGCGGCACTGGCACTCGCCACGGGCCTGTGGTCGCCGCCCGCGAGCGCGCTCGAGGTGGTCGACGAACGCGGCGTGAGCGTCGAGCTGCCGCAGCCGCCGCAGCGCATCGTGACGCTGCTGCCCTCGCTGACCGAATCGGTCTGCGCGCTCGGCGCCTGCGCGCGGCTGGTGGGCGTCGACCGCTATTCGAATTCGCCGGCGCCGGTGCGCGGCCTGCCGCAACTCGGTGGCGGCATCGACCCCAACGTCGAGGCCGTGGTGGCGCTCAAGCCCGACGTGGTGCTGCTCGCCAAGTCCTCGCGCGTGACCGAGCGGCTCGAGGCGCTGGGCCTCAAGGTGCTGGTGCTCGAGCCGAAGAACCATGCCGACGTGCGCCGCGTGCTCGGCAAGCTCGACCAGGTGCTCGGCACCCACGAGGCGCCGGCCGTCTGGCGCGCCATCGATGCCGCGGTGTCGGCCGCGGCGCAGTCGCTGCCGGCCGCCGCGCGCGGCGTGCGCGTGTACTTCGAGGTCAACAGCGGCCCGTACGCGGCCGGCGAATCCTCCTTCATCGGCGAGACGCTGACGCGGCTGGGTGCCAGGAACATCGTGCCGGCGGCGCTCGGCCCCTTTCCCAAGCTCAACCCCGAATACGTGGTGCGCGCCAATCCCGACCTGATCATGGTCAGCGTGCGCAGCGCGCAGGGCCTCGAGCAGCGCCCGGGCTGGAGCACCATGCGCGCCGTGCGCGAGGGGCGCATCTGCCGCTTCACGGCCGAGCAGTCTGACGTGCTGGTGCGCCCCGGCCCGCGCATGGACGAGGCGGCGCGGCTGATGGCGCAATGCCTGGGCGACAAGGCAGACAAGGGAGGCGCGCGCTGATGCCCGCGGGCCACCTGCGCCGCGTGGTGCTGTTCGGCCTCGCGCTGCTGGTGCTCGGCGCCGCCTTGCTGCTGCTCGGCCTCGGCATCGGCAGCACCGGCTTCGAGAGCTTCCTGTCGGCGCGCCACGATCCGGTCGCGCTGCAGATCGTCTGGGACATCCGGCTGCCGCGCACCCTCGGCGCCTGGCTCGCGGGCGCGCTGCTCGGGCTGGCCGGCGCGGTGGCGCAGGGGCTGTTCCGCAATCCGCTGGCCGATCCCTTCCTGCTCGGCAGCGCCTCGGGCGCCTCGCTGGGCGTGGCGCTGGCGCTGCTGTTCTTCGGCGGCTCGGCCGCCAGTGCGCAGTGGGTGGTGCGGCTGGGCCTCACGGGCGCGGCCTTCCTCGGTTCGATGGCGGCCGTGATGCTCACCTTGCTGCTCGCGCGCGGCGTGCAGCAGACGCTGCGGCTGCTGCTCGCGGGCGTGATCGTGGGCGTGGTGCTGGGCGCGATGAAGGACCTGATCACCATCGCCTCGGCCGACATCCTGCAGGCGATCCAGGGCTTCACGCTCGGCAACACCGGCCTGGTCGGCTGGAGCGCTTGCGCGGTGATGGCGCTGGCCTGCGCGCTGTGCCTGCTGCTGGCCTGGGCGCTGGCGCCGGTGCTCGACGGCCTGGCGCTGGGCGAGGCCACCGCGCGCAGCCTGGGCCTGCCGCTGGGCGCGATGCGCGCCGCGCTGGTGGTGGTGCTGGCGCTGGCCACCGGCGCCGCGGTGGCGCAGACCGGCCTGATCGCCTTCGTCGGCCTGGCCGCGCCGCACCTGGTGCGCTCGGTGGTCAAGACCACGCATGCGCGGCTGATCGTGCTGTCGGCCGCGATGGGCGGGCTGCTGCTGATGGCGGCCGACTTGCTGGCGCGCTGGCTGATCGCGCCGCAGGAGCTGCCCGTGGGCGTGCTCACGGCGGTGCTCGGCGGCAGCTACCTGCTGTGGCTGATGCACCGGCGCACCGCGAGGGGCACGGCCTCATGACGGCCGCGGTCGCACAGGCGCTCGAGGTGCGCGGCGTGAGCGCGGCGCTCGGCGGCACCGAGGTGCTGCACGGCATCGACCTCGCGATCGGCGCCGCGCGCTGGACCAGCATCGTCGGCCCCAACGGCGCCGGCAAGTCGACCCTGCTCAAGGTGCTGGCGGGCCTGCTCGCGCACCGCGGCGAGCTGCGCCTGTTCGGCGAGCCCGCCGCGAAGCTGCCGGCGCGCCAGCGTGCGCGGCGACTCTCGTGGCTGGGCCAGGGCGTGGCGGGCGAGGGCGCGGCCGACGACCTGCTGGTCTACGACGTCGCGATGCTCGGCCGCCTGCCGCACCAGCGCTGGCTGGCCGCGCCCGACGCGGCCGACCGCGCTGCCGTGGAGCGCGCGCTGCGCGCCACCCAGGCCTGGGACTGGCGCGAGCGCTCGCTGGGCCAGCTCTCGGGCGGCGAGCGCCAGCGTGTGCTGCTGGCGCGCGCGCTCGCGGTCGAGGCCGAGCTGCTGCTGATGGACGAGCCGCTCGCCAACCTCGACCCACCGCACCAGGCCGACTGGATGCAGACCGTGCGCGCGCTGGTCGCCGCGGGCCGCACCGTGGTCAGCGTGCTGCACGAACTGCCCATGGCGCTGGCGGCCGACGAACTCGTGGTGATGGACCGCGGCCGCGTGGTGCATCACGGCGGCAGCAGCGATCCCGCGACGCATGCGGCGCTCGAGCAGGTGTTCGATCACCGGATCCGCGTGCACCGCGTGGCCGAGCAGTGGATTGCGCTGCCGCGCTGAATGCGCTTTCGACAGCCTTGAAAGAGACCCACCCATGCAGATAGAAACACCTCCCAGCGAGAAGCCCTACGAGAAGCCCGAAGGCGAGCGCCGCGGCATCGTCATCGTCAACACCGGCGACGGCAAGGGCAAGAGCACCGCCGCCTTCGGGCTGGCGCTGCGCGCGCATGGCCGCGGCAAGGCCGTGAAGATCTACCAGTTCATGAAGGTGCCTAGCGCGCGTTTCGGCGAGCACCGCATGTTCGAGCAGATCGGCATCCCGATCGAGGGCCTGGGCGACGGCTTCAGCTGGAAGAGCCAGGACCTCGAGCGCTCGGGGCAGCTCGCGCGCGACGGCTGGGAGAAGGCGAAGGCCGCGATCCTCTCGGGCGAATACTTTCTCGTGGTGCTCGACGAGATCACCTATCCGCTGATCTACGGCTGGCTGCCGCTCGAGGGCGTGCTCGAGACGTTGCGCGCGCGGCCGAAACATGTGCACGTGGCGCTCACGGGCCGCCGCTGCCCGCCCGAGCTCATCGAACTCGCCGATACCGTGACCGAGATGACGCTGGTCAAGCATGCGTTCAAGGCCGGCATCCCGGCGCAGCGCGGCATCGAGGATTGAGCCGGATGAGCCAGGCGTTCGCGGCCGAGGAGGCGAGGGCGGTCTACCGCGCCATCCACGAGCGGCGCGACATGCGGCATTTCGCGGGCGGCGAGGTCGCGCCCGAGCTGCTGCGCCGGCTGCTCGAGGCGGCCCACCATGCGCCCAGCGTCGGCTTCATGCAGCCCTGGCGCTTCATCCGCATCCGCGACCCGGCCCTGCGCACGCGTGTGCATGCGGCGGTCGAGCGCGAACGCGTGCTGACGGCGCGCGCGCTCGGCGAACGCGAGGACGCCTTCATGCGGCTCAAGGTCGAGGGCCTGCTCGACGCGGCCGAGCTGCTCGCGGTGACGCTGGCCGACGGCCGCGAGCACCATGTGTTCGGCCGCCGCACCCTGCCGCAGATGGACCTGGCCTCGGCCGCCTGCGCGATCCAGAACCTCTGGCTGGCCGCGCGCGCCGAGGGGCTGGGCATGGGCTGGGTCTCGCTGTTCGATCCGGCCGAGGTGGCGGCGCTGCTGGGCCTGCCGGCCGGCGCCGAGACCATCGCGCTGCTGTGCCTCGGTCCGGTGCACGGCTTCTACGAGGAGCCGATGCTGCAGCGCGAACGCTGGGCGCGGCGCGCGCCGTTGTCGTCGCTGGTGTTCGACGAGGCCTGGGGCCGGCGCTCGGACCTGTTCGATACCGATCCTTCTTCTTCGCCTGACCTGGAGTCCGCCTGATGCTGGCCTTCGATACCGTGCTGTTCGAGCTCGCGCGCCTGTTCCTCTGGCCGGTGACGCTGGGCGTGCTGCTGTCCTTCGTCTATGCCGTGTGGTGCCTCGGTGCCTTCGGCGTCGAATACCTGCAGCGTCGGCGCGACCCGTCGCGCGCGCTGGTGCTGGCGCGGCATGCGCAGGCCAGCCAGGAGCAGATGGAGCTGGCCGTGCTCAAGGAGCTCGAGGGCGTGCGGCTGTGCAGCCGCGTGGCACCGATGCTGGGCCTGATCGCCACCATGATCCCGATGGGCCCCGCGCTGGTGGCCGTGGCCTCGGGCGAATCGCAGGGCGTGGCACAGAGCCTCGCGCCGGCCTTCGCGAGCGTGATCGTCGCGCTGGCCTCGGCGTCGATCGCCTTCGTGGTCTACACCGTGCGCCGGCGCTGGCTGATGCGCGAGCTGGTGATGCTGCTCGACGCGCGGGACCGGCTCTCATGAGCAAGCGGCAGTTCTCCATCCTGAGCAGCCTGGACGGCGACGACGACGATCCGGTGCTCTCGACCATCAACCTGATCGACGTCTTCATGGTCGTGATCGGCATGCTGATGATCGCGGTCATCAACAACCCGATGAACCCCTTCGCGCAGGACAAGGTCACGGTGATCCGCAACGAGGGCCAGCCGAACATGGAGATCGTGACGCGCGAGGGCCGCAAGATCACGCGCTTCAAGGCCAGCGGCGCGACCGGCGAGGGCGACGGCGAGCGCGCGGGCACGGCCTGGCGCCTCAAGGACGGGACCATGGTCTACGTGCCGGCCGACGCGGTGCCGGTGCAGGGCGACAAGTGAGCCTGTTGCGGCGCTGGGTCGCGCTGTGGCTGCTGGCGTGGCTGGCGGCGCTGCCGGCCTGGGCGCAGCAGCAAGCAAGCGGCCCGGTGGTGGTGCTTGCGACCTCGCTGGTGTCGCCCGCGCGCGTGGCGCGGCTGCAGGCCGCGGCGCAGCAGGCCGGACTGCCGTTGCAGGTGCTGTCGGCCACGCGGGACTCGCCCGAGGCCCTGTCGGCCGCGCTCGAGGGCGCGCGGCTGCTGGTGATCGACGCGCCGCACCTGAGCGTGGCGCAGGCCGCGGCGGCGCGCTTCGGCGACGCGATCGCGCGCAGCGCGGCGCCCTATGTGCTGGTCGGCGAGTTCGCGCTGGTCGCCCGGGGCCAGCTCACGGCCGCGCCGCCGCTCGCGGCCGAGCGTGGCGTCGACGCGGCCTGGGCGCAGCGGCTGCGCGCCTACTGGCGCTTCGCGGGTAGCGCGAACCTCTCGGCGTCGATGCAGGCGCTCGCCAGGGTCGGCGTGTCCGAGGGCCTGCCCGAACCCGTGGCGACGCCGCTCGCGGGCTTCTATCACCCGGGATGGCCGCGCATCGAAACAAGCATCGAGGCGGTCGAACAGTTGCCCGGCGCGAACGGCACCGTGGCGATCGCGGTCAATGCCGCCACCGTGACCGGCGAGGACACGACCTGGCTCGACGCGATGATCGCCGCGCTCGCGCAGCGTGGCCTGCGCGCCTATGCCTTTTACGGCCCGCGCCAGCAGAAGGACCTCTACACGCGCATGACCCAGGCCGAGGGCGGGCGCCGCGTGGCCGACCTGATCGTCAACGCCGCGCTGGTCTTCACGCCCAACGAGCGCAAGGCCGAGCTCGAGCGCATCGGCGTGCCGGTGCTGCAGACCCTGCCGTCGCTTGCGATGGATGCGGCGCAATGGGCGCAAAGCAAGGACGGCCTCGCGCAGTCCGACATCGCCGCCTACTACAGCCCGAGCGAACTGGCCGGCATGACCGACCCGATGCTCGTGAGCGCGCGCGATGCTGCGAGCGGCAGCCTGCAGCCGCTGCCCGCGCAGATCGAGGCGGTCGCCGACAAGGCCGCGGCGCTGCTGCGGCTGCAGCGCACCAGCGCGGACCAGCGCCGGGTCGCGATGCTGGTCTACAACTACCCGCCGGGCGAGGCCAACTTCGGCGCCTCCTTCCTCAACGTGCCGCGCAGCGTGAGCCGCATGATCGCGGCCATGCAGGCGGCCGGCTACCGCACCGAGGCGCCCGCGCCCGAGGCGCTGATCGCGCAGGTGCAGGCCACGCTCAAGGCGTCCTACCCGGCACCGGGAACCGACGAACTGCAGCCGCTGCTCGCGCAGGGCCTGGCCGACACGCTGCCGCTCGCGCGCTACCTCGCATGGTTCCGCGCGCTGCCCGTCGAAACCCAGCAGCGCATCGAGGCCTACTGGGGCGCGCCCGAAAGCTCGACCCAGCTGCGCACGGTGGACGGCGTACCGGCCTTCGTGATCCCGCGCGTGCGCTTCGACAACGTGGTGGTGCTGCGCCAGCCGCCGCGCTTCGAACCCGGCACGGCGGTGAAGGACAAGGCGCGGCAGGTCTACCACCGCTCGGCGGTGCCGCTGGGCCATGCCTACCTCGCCACCTACCTCTGGCTGCGCACGCAGTTCGGCGCCTCGGCCGTGGTGCACGTGGGCACGCACGGCACGGTCGAATGGTCGGCCGGCAAGGAGCGCGGGCTGTCGGTGCAGGACGATCCGCTGCTGGTGCTCGGCGACCTGCCCAACGTCTATCCCTACGTGATGGACAACCTCGGCGAGGCCACCACCGCCAAGCGCCGCGGCCGCGCGACCATGGTCAGCCATTCGACGCCGATGTTCTCGCCCGCCGGCCTGCGCCCGGGCCTCGCGCAGATGCACGAGCGCATGCACGACTGGGAGACGCTCGCCCCCGGTCCGGTCAAGGCCGCGCTCGAGCGGCAACTGCTGGCCGACTTCGTGGCCCGGCACTACGACCGCGACCTGGCCTGGACCCCCGCGCGCATCCGCGCCGACTTCGCGGGCTTCGTGGCGGTGCTGCATCCCTACCTCGACGAACTCGCGCAGACCGCGCAGCCGCTGGGCCTCGCGACCTTCGGCGAGGCGCCCGATGCGCAGCGCCGGCGCGCCACGCTGCTGCAGATCGTCGGCAAGCCGCTGGCGACCGCGCTCGGCGAGGACCTCGACGAGACCTTCCTGCGCGAGCCGGCCGACATGGCCGATTCGCCGCTGGGGCGCTGGGTGGCGCGGGTGCTGGACGATGCCGCCTTCGACGGTGCGACCACCACGGCCGCGCAGGCCGAGACGCTGCGCGCGCTGGCCACGCGCATGCGCCAGCTCGACACGGTGCTCGCGCACAACGAGGAGATCGAGGGCCTGCTGACGGCCCTCGACGGCCGCTATCTGCGCGCCAGCTATGGCGGCGATCCGGTGCGCAATCCCGACAGCCTGCCGACCGGGCGCAACCTCTACGGCTTCGATCCCAGCCGCGTGCCCACGCGCGCGGCCTGGGACACCGGCGTGGCCGCCATGGATGCCTGGATCGCGGCCTATGCGCAGTCCCACGGCGGCAAGGCGCCCGAGAAGATCGCGTTCACGCTCTGGGCCGGCGAAGCCTCGCGCCACCAGGGCGTGCTCGAGAGCCAGGCCTTCCACGCGATGGGCGTGCGGCCGCGCTGGGACGATGCGGGGCGCATGAACGGCATCGAGGTGCTGCCCGTCTCGGCCTTGAAGCGGCCGCGCATCGACGTGCTGGTCAGCGTGACGGGCTCCTACCGCGACCAGTTCCCGCACGTGATGCGCTGGCTCGACGAGGCGGTGCGGCAGGTGGCGGCGCTGCGCGAGCCCGCGGGCGCCAACGCGGTCGCGCGCCACAGCGAGGCGCTGGCGCGGCGGCTGCGGGCCGAGGGCGCGTCGGAGGCGGAGGCCGCGCGCTGGTCGACCGCGCGCGTGTTCTCGAACGAGCAGGGCAGCTATGGCGCCGGGCTCGAGGAGGCCGCGCTCGCGAGCGAGCTCTGGCGCTCGCAGCGCCGCGGCGGCGGCGACGCGCAGATGGCGGGCCTGTTTATCGACCGCATGGGCCATGCCTATGGCCAGGGCCTGGAGGGCGCCGCGCGGCCCGGCGCCTTCGCGGGCAATCTCGCGCAGGTCGACGCGGCCCTGATGGCACGCAGCTCCAACCTCTATGGCGTGCTCACCAACGACGACCCCTTCCAGTACCTCGGCGGCATCGCGCAGGCGGTGCGCCATCTCACGGGCAAGGACCCGGCGCTCTATGTGCAGAACCTGCGCGACACCGGCGCGGTGCGCACCGACACCGCGGCCGGCGCGATCGCGCGCGAGATGCAGACGCGCTACCTGCACCCGCAATGGATCGCGGCGCAGCAGGCCGAGGGCTACAGCGGCGCGCTGCAGGTGCTGAAGACCGCGCAGTTCCTCTGGGGCTGGCAGGTGACCGCGCCGGCCACGGTGCGGCCCGACCAGTGGCAGTCGCTGCACGACACCTATGTGCGCGACCGCGAGCGGCTCGGCACGCGCGCCTGGCTCGAGGGTGCGAACCGCGCGGCCTACGCGCAGACGCTCGAGCGCATGCTCGATGCGGTGCGCCTGAACTACTGGTCGCCCGATGCCGCGACGCGGCGCGAGCTCGCGCGGGCCTATGCGCAGGCGGCGCAGGCCAGCGGGCTGCGCGAGCGCAACGTGGCGGTGGAGCGCTTCGCGCGCGCGGCGATGAGCGCGCCGCCGAAGCCGGTCGTGGTGCCGGTCGAAGTGCGGGGCGCCACCGCCCCGGCCACGGCGGCCGAATCGCCGGCACCGAGTGAAAGCAAACAGGGCGACGAGGCCGCGACCCAGCCCGTGCGCGGCCTGCGGCTCGAACCGCAGCCCGAGACCGTGCCCGCCCCGCGCAGCGCCTCGGTGGTGCGCGCGCTCTGGGCGCTGTTCGGCATGGCGGCGCTGCTCGCGCTCGGCGCGCTGACCCAGTGGCACCGGCATCGCCGGCCGCGGCCCGTTCACTGATTCGGGACAATCGCGCCATGCCGGCTATCGACTTCACCGCTCCCGTGCTGGCCATGCTGGCCGCGCTGTGGATCTCGCTCGCGGTCGACCTCTGGCTCGGCGAACCACCCGCGCGCTGGCATCCGGTGGTGTGGATCGGGCGCTACCTGGGCTGGGCCGGCGCGCGCATCGCGCCGCCGTTCGGCGCGGCCTCCGGCAAGCAAGGGCGCGTCTTCGCGCTCGGCGCCATCGCCTGGTGCGCGGGCGCGCTGGCCGTGCTCGCGATCGCCGTGGCGCTGCAGGCCGCGATGCAGCAGGCGCTGCCGGCCTGGGCCTTCGCGCTGCTGCTGGGGCTGCTGCTCAAGCCGCTGTTCGCCTGGCGCATGCTGCGCGACGAGGTGCTTGCGGTCGAGGCCGCGCTCGGCGAATCGCTGGACGCGGGCCGGGCGCGGCTCGCGCGCCTCGTGAGCCGCGATGTCTCGCTGCTCGGCGAGCGCGAGGTGCGCGAGAGCGCGATCGAATCGCTGGCCGAGAACCTCAATGACTCGCTGGTGGCGCCGGTGTTCTGGTTCCTGCTGTTGGGCCTGCCGGGCGCGGCGCTCTACCGCTTCGCCAACACGGCCGATGCGATGTGGGGTTACCGCGGCGAGCGCGGCGGCCGCGACTGGACCTGGGCCGGCAAATGGGCCGCGCGCGCCGACGACCTGCTGTCGTGGCTGCCCGCGCGGCTCACGGTGCTGTTGTTGGCACTGGCGGCCGGACGCTGGCCGCGCGGCCTCGCGCGCGAGGCGCGGCGCACGCCGTCGCCCAACAGCGGCTGGCCGATGGCCGCGATGGCGCTGCTGCTCGGCGTGCGGCTGGCCAAACCCGCGGTCTATGCGCTCAACGCCGAGGGTCGGGCCGCGATGCCGGCCGACACCGCGCGTTCGGCCCGCTTCGGCCAGCGCGCCGTGCTGCTGCTGGCGCTGGCCGCCTGGCTGCCGGTCGTTCTGCTGTTCATGGGGGCGCGATGAGCGAGCTCGACTTCACCTCGATCCATGGCGGCCCCGATGCGCTCGGCGCGCCCGCCCACGATTTCTCGACCAATGCCAACGCCTGCGGCCCGTGCCCCGAGGCGCTCGCGCGGGTGCGCGCGGCCGATGCGACGCGCTATCCCGATCCGGCCTACACGGCCTTGCGCGCGCGGCTCGCGGCGCTGCATGGCGTGGCGCCCTGGCGCATCGTGATCGCGGCCGGCGCGAGCGAGTTCATCCGTCGCATCACCGCCTGGGTGGCGCAGGAGGACCGCGGCGCGCATGGCGAGGTCGTGCTGCCGGCCACCTCCTATGGCGACTACGCGGCCGCCGCGCGCGCCTGGGGCCTGCAGGTGGTGCGCGCGCCGCAGGCGGCGCGGCGGCCGCGGCTCGCGTGGTGCTGCGATCCGTCGGCGCCGCAGGGGCAGGCGCAGCCCGGCCTGGCCGCGTCGATCGCCGCGCTGTCCGAGGACGTGCCCTGCGTGCTCGACCGCGCCTATGAACCGTTGCGGCTCGAAGGCGAACTCGCGCTGGTGCCCGCGCGGCTCGACCGGCTCTGGCAGATGTGGTCGCCCAACAAGGCGCTGGGCATGACGGGCGTGCGCGCGGCCTATGCGATCGCGCCGGCGGATGGTCAGGAAGCGGTGGGCGCGCTGCTGCGCCTCGGTTCATCGTGGCCCGTGGGCGCGCATGGCGTGGCGATGCTGTCGGCCTGGGCCGAGCCCGCGGTGCAGGCCTGGGTGCGCGACAGCCTCCACACCTTGCGCGAATGGAAGTCCTTGCAGCTCGCGCTGTGCGCGCGCATGGGCTGGCAGACCACGCCCAGCGTGGCGAACTACCACCTCGCGCAACCGATGGCGACCGACTTCGCGGGCCTGCTGGCCGGTTTGCGCGCCGAGGGCATCAAGCTGCGCGACTGCGCGTCCTTCGGCCTGCCGGGCCAGGTGCGCATGGGCGTGCTGCCGCCCGCGAGCCAGGCCGCGCTGCACGCCGCATGGCAGCGCCTGGCGGGTGCAAACTAGCCGACGAGAACGACCACGAGGACCTTGCCATGCTCTATGCCATCACCACGCTCTTTCTGTGCCAGCTCGCCGGCGAACTGCTGGTGCAGTGGCTGAGCCTGCCGGTGCCCGGTCCGCTGCTGGGCATGCTGTTTTTGTTCGCCGGCCTGCTGTGGCGCGGCGGCGTGCCCGAGAGCCTGGGCGAGACCTCGGGCCATCTGCTGCGCAACCTGATGCTGCTGTTCATCCCGGCCGTGACCGGCGTGATGCTGCACTTCGAACGCGTGGGCCGCGAGTGGCTGCCGTTCCTGGCCGCGGGCATCCTGGGCGCGGCCTTCACGATGACGGTGACCGCGCTCACCCTGCGCTGGATGATCCGCATCACCGGCAAGGACGCCCAGTGAGCGCGCCCGCGAAGCTGTCCGAGATCTGGGTCTTCCTGGCCCAGTCGCCGCTGCTGTGGCTCGCGCTCACGCTGCTGGCCTACCTGGGCGCGCTGTGGCTGCACCGGCGCAGCGGCACCAACCCGGTGGTCAATCCGGTGCTGGTGTCGGTGATCGTGATCGTCGCCGTGCTGCTGCTCACACGCACGCCCTACGACACCTACTTCGAAGGCGCGAAGTTCGTGCACTTCCTGATCGGGCCGGCCACGGTGGCACTCGCGGTGCCGCTCTACAGCCAGGTCGCGCGGCTGCGCCGGCTCTGGCTGCCGATCGGCGTGGCGCTGCTCGCGGGCTCGGTGGCGGCCATCGTGTCGGCCGTGGGCATCGCCTGGGCGCTCGGCGGTTCGCACGAGCTGCTGATGTCGCTGGCGCCGAAGTCGGCCACCATGCCGATCGCGATGGGCGTGTCGGAAAAGATCGGCGGCCTGCCGTCGCTGTCGGCGGTCGCGGCCGCGATCACCGGCATCGCGGGCGCGATCATGGCCACGGGCCTGTTGAACCTGCTGCGCATCAAGGAGCCTGCGGTGCGCGGCTTCGCGGTCGGCATCACGGCGCACGGCATCGGCACCGCGCGCGCGATCCAGGTCAACGAGACCGCGGGCGCGTTCTCGGCGCTCGCGATGGGGCTCAACGGCATCGCGACGGCCTTGCTGGTGCCGCTGGTGGTGCGCTGGCTCGGAGCCTGAGGCCCCGCCTTCAGTCCGCCGGCCGCTCCTGCAGCACCAGCGAGATCTCGACCGCGCCCCCGCCCGGCAGCGAGGCCACGCCGA
Source organism: Variovorax sp. GW821-FHT09B05 (assembly GCF_059418265.1). Taxonomy (NCBI): domain Bacteria; kingdom Pseudomonadati; phylum Pseudomonadota; class Betaproteobacteria; order Burkholderiales; family Comamonadaceae; genus Variovorax; species Variovorax sp. GW821-FHT09B05. Next base: position 368,001 of record NZ_JBWKPN010000005.1, on the reverse strand, counting down.
CCGTGGTGCGCGCGGGCAGCGGCTGGTCGGGGAACACCTGGCGCAGCAGTTCGCTCGCGGCATTCATCACCCGCACATGCTGCTTGAAACCGGGCCCGGTCTGCAGGTAGCCGGTGAGCGCGACGATCTTCTGCACGCGGTCGAGGCCGCCGAGCTCGGCGCGCGCGGCACGCAGCAGCGCGATGGCGGCGGCGACCGCGGCCCGTTCGCCGAGCGCGATGCCCGCGTCGCTGTCGTCGATAGGGCCCGCGATCACCACACCGTTCTCGCGCCCGACCACGCCGCTCGAATGCAGCAGCTCGCCGGCGCGCGCGAAGCTCGCATAGCGGCCCGCGGGGCGCGCGGCGGGCGAGGCATCGTGGCCCGCCTGGGCGGCGAGCGCCTCCAGGCGCCGGTCGGCATCAGTCATGCGGCACCTCGTCCATCGCCTGCGCGTCGCCGCGCAGCCAGCAGCCTTCGGCGGCATCGGCCTGCGCGGGCAGCCGCACCTGGATCGCCGAGGGCGAGCCCATGGCCTCGCCCTGGCGCACGGTGACCAGCGTTCCGTCGGCGCCGACCAGCGCCATCTCGCGCAGGCCCCAGGCCAGCGCGGCGGCGGCGATGCCGGTGGCCGCGTCCTCGGGATAGCCGGAGGAGCGCGGGAACTGGCGTGCGCTGACCTCGGTGCCCTGCGCATCGGCGTTCGATGCGAAGGGATAGAGCCCGGTCGAGCCGAGCCGGTCGCACAGCGCCTCGACGCGCGCGAAGTCGGGCCGCAGGCCGTGCAGCAGTTCGGGGCTCTCGAGCCGCACCAGCGTCTTCACGCGGCTGGTGGCGGCGTTGAGCACGGGCGACACGATCTGCACGAGGTCGATGCCCAGGCACTGCGCGATCTCGCGCACCAGGGCCGCGCCGACCACGGCGATGCTGGCGCTGGGCTGGCTGATCTCGACCGCGCCGTCGACGAAGCGGCCATGCACCGTGCCGCTGAGCGTCTGCACCGCGATCGGCTCGCCGCTCCAGCGGCCGCGTTCGTGCAGCAGCCACAGCGCGCCGAGCGTGGCATGGCCGCACATCTCCATCTCGTGGCGCGGCACGAAGTAGCGCATGCGCAGGCGGTGCCGGGCGGCATCGTCGGGGGCGAGCACGAACACCGACTCGTGTCCGCTCTCGCGGGTGCGGGCCTGCATGTCCTCGGTGGACATGGCACCGGCATCGAGCCAGACCGGGGCCGGGTTGCCGCCGGCGCGGGTGCCGGGGCGGGCGAAGACGCGTACGAGCTGCATGGTCATCTCAGTCCGCCTTCGCGTTGACCGAGCGCGCGATGCCGCCCCACAGCGCGATGTCGGTGCGCACGCGCTGGCCGAACTGCTCGGGCGACCAGCTCGCGGGCGAGACGCCCTTGGCCATCATGTCGGCGCGCAGGTTGCGATCCTGCAGCGCCTTGTCGAGCGCCGAGCGCAGCCGCTCCACCACCGGTTTGGGCGTGGCCGCGGGCGCCATCAGGCCGTACCAGAGCTCGGGCTTGAAATCCTTGATGCCCGCGGCCTCGAAGCTCGGCAGCTCGGGAAACACCGCCGAGGGCTGGCTGATCGCGAGCGCGCGCATGCGGCCGGCGCGCACCTGGGGCGCGAGCGCGGTGGGGTTGTCGAACAGGGCCTGGATCTGGCCGGCCATCAGGTCGGTCTGCGCGGGCGCCGCGCCGCGGTAGGGAATGTGCGTCATCTCGATGCCGGTGCGCTGCTTGAACAGCTCGCCCGCGAGGTGGCTCGCGGTGCCGTTGCCGATGCTGCCGTAGTTGAGCGTGCCGGGCCTGGCCTTGGCGTCGCGGATGAAATCGGCGAGGTTCTTCGCGGGCAGCGTGGGTGCCACCACCAGCACGAAGGGCGTGGTGCCCAGCGTGCCCACGGGCGCGAGATCGGCCAGCGGGTCGTAGGGCAGCTTGGGGTAGACGGCCTGGGCCGAGGCGATGGTCGTGGTGGTGGCGGCCACCAGCGTGTAGCCGTCGGGCGCGGCCTTGGACGCATAGCCGGTGCCCACCGTGCCGCCGGCGCCCGCGCGGTTGTCGATGATCACCGGCACGCCGAGCTCGGCCTGCAGCCTGACCTGTACCGCGCGGAAGATCACGTCGGTGCCGCCGCCGGCCGGGAAGGGCACGACGATGGTGATCGGCTTGGCGGGATAGGTGTCGGCGGCGGCCGCGGCACCGCAGGCGGCGGCGAGCAGGGCGGCGGCGGCCATCAGGGCGAGGCGCCGTGGCGGGCGGAGGCTGGCGGTCATGGAGGTCCTTGGCGGAACGGGTGAAGGGGAGGCCCTAGTCTTCCTGCCGGCTCCCCTCCGCGTGCCTCCGCTCGCGACGTGCGTGCGCACGAATGCGACATCGGCCGCGCGATTGACCACACAATCGGCCCCATGCCGTCCCCAGCCGCCCCGTCCGGACCGCGGATCTCCGCGTTCTCCGACCGCCTCGCCCACAAGGCGACGCCGGTGGCGAGCACGCTCGACGGCTACGCCACCACGCCGCATGCGCACGATTGCGACATGCTGTTCGTGCCGCTGGCGGGGCGCTTCGACGTGATCGATCCGCGCGGCGACGCGCTGCAGTCCTCGCCCGGCCACTTCCTCTGGTTCGCGGCCGGCGCCGCCCATGCCACCAGCGCGATGACCCTGCGCCAGACGCACCTCGCGGTCTATGTCGACTCGGAGTTCTGGGACACGGCGCTGCGCGCGCACGGCATCGCGAAGCCGGCCCAGGGCCTGCGCGCGGGCAGCGGCGCGCTGAACCTGCTGTCGCACCGGCTGCTCGAGATGGCCGGCGCGCCGGCATCGCCCGAGCCTTCGATGGCGCACGTGGCCCACTGCGGCGCGCTGGTGATGGAGGCGGCACGGCTCATGGCCAACCCGCTGGTGCATCCCGATGGCCGCGGCACGCCCGGCGCGGTGATCGCCGCGCTGCTGGCCAGCGACATCGAGGCCGAGCTCGCGGCAGCGCTGCCGCTCGAGGCCTTCGCGGCGCGGCACCGGCTCTCGCGCCGGCAGGTCGAGCGGCTGTTCCGCGCGGCCTATGGGCTGTCGCCGCTCGAATTCCAGCAGCAGCGGCGCCTCGAGCGCGCGCGCCACCTGCTGCAGAGCACCGACGAATCGGTGCTGTCGGTGGCGCAGCAGGTCGGCTGGGCCTCGGGGGCCTATCTCACGCGCATGCTGGGCAAGGCCTGGGCGACGACGGCCGGCGAGCTGCGCGCGCGGCGGCCGCCGGCCTAGAAGAAACAGTCGAGGGTCGGGAAGCGGTCCGTGCCCTCGATGCAATCCCACAGATAGATCGCGAAGCCGGGGTCGCCGGTCCACAGCGAATAGCGCAGGTGGCCGTGTTCCGCCAGCTCGGCCTCGGTCTGCGCGATGCCGTGCATGGCGAAGGCGCGCGCCCGGTCCAGCCAGACGGCGTCGCCGAAGCGGCGGTGCAGCTTGAGGAAGGCATAGCCGTTGCCGCCGGTGCCATGGCACAGGTTCGAGCCCTTGTTCAGCGGGCCGGCCTGCCAGGTGGTTTCGCCGGCGGCCAGCAGCAGCTCGTCGAGCGTGTCGCCCGGAAAATCCGCGAGGCAGATCACGAAGCCCGGCGCGCCATGGCACATCTGCACCAGCTTCGGCCGCGATGCATCGGGCAGCGGGAACAGGCGCGGGCGCCAGTTGGCCTGCGCGCCCTCGCGGTCGGCGCTGCGCTGCACGGTGTTGGCGATGCAGTCGCGCCAGGCGTTCCATTCGGCGCCGTCGAGCAGGTGGCGGCCATGGATCAGCGGCACGGCGGTGGCGACGAAGCCGTGCACCGCGTCGATGTAGGTCGAGCGCTGGCCATAGAGCTGCTGGGTCCAGAAGTGGCAGCCGAAGTCCTCGGACCATTCGAGCTGCGACCACAGCCGCCGCGCGGTGTCGCGGTAGATATGAGCCCAGCGTTGCTCGCCGGTGCGCTGGTGCATGAACAGCGCCGCGAGCATGGTGCCGGGCGTGCCCCACATCAGCTCGAGGGTTGGGTCGTCGAGGTGGCCGCCGCACAGCCGCTCGAGTTCGTCGGCGATGGCGGCCGAGGGCTGGAGCCGGTGCTCGAGCAACCGGATGCCGGTGTCGCCCATCAGGTAGGCCGCGAAGCCGGCGTCGGCGGGACGACCCATGGCCGCGCGGTTGGCGGCGATCAGGCCCGGCACGACCGGCGCGTAGTCGCGCGCCAGCCGCGCGGCGCCGCGGCCCTGCAGGTGGTGCAGTGCCCAGATCACGCCGCTGGCGCCCCAGTACAGCAGGTACTGGGGGTCGGGATTCGACGCATCGCTGGGATGCATGGGCCACAGCCCCTCGGGCGTGAAGCGCGCCTCGGTGTCGCGCACGATGCGCTCGATGGCTTCGCGCGCGCGGCCCTCGTCCCAGGCGTCGGCCCGCAGGGGCTCGTGGCGCTCGGGCGAGAACAGCATGGCGCTCAGCGCCGCTGCAACCGCGGCGTCTTCGCGAACAGCTCGGCGGCCCAGTCCACGAAGGCGCGGACCTTGGCGCTCAGGTGGCGGTTGGGCGGGTAGACCACGTGGATCGGCAGCGGGTCGCGGTGCCAGTCGGACAGCACCTCGATCAGCTCGCCGCTCTCGAGGTGCGGCTCGGCCATGAAGGTGATGCACTGCGAGATGCCGAAGCCGCCGAGCACGGCCGCCATGTGGGCGTTGCTCTCGTTGACCGACACGCGGTAGGGGCCGTTGAGCTCGATGTGCTCGTCGCCCTTCTTGAACTCGTGCGGGTAGACGCGCCGCGTGGTGCCCGAGAAGTAGCTCACCACGTGGTGCCGCTTCTCGATGTCGTTCGGATGCTGCGGCGCACCATAGCGCTTGATGTAGGCCGGCGAGGCCACGGTCACGAAGTGCAGGGTGCCGATGCGCCGCGCCACCAGCGACTGGTCGGCGAGGTCGCCGGCGCGGATCACGCAGTCGACGTTGTCGCTGATCAGGTCCACCGTGCGGTCGCTGACGCCGAGGTCGACCTGGATCTCGGGATAGCGGTCGCAGAAGGTGGCCAGGGCCGGCAGGATCACCAGCCGCGCGACCGAGGTGCCGACGTCGATGCGCAGCCGGCCCGTGGGGCTGGACTGCGCATTCGTCATGCTGGCTTCCATGTCGTCGAAGTCGTTGAGCAGCCGCGCCGCCCGTTCGAAGTACGCGGCGCCGTCCGGCGTGACCGTCACCCGGCGGGTGGTACGGTTCAGCAACTTCACGCGCAGCCGCGATTCCAGGGCCTGGATCTGCTTGGTGACGGTGCCCTTGGGCAGGGCGAGCGAGTCCGCCGCGCGGGTGAAGGTGCCGGCTTCCACGACGCGGACGAAGATCCGCATGGCCTGGATCTGATCCATCGAATGCCTGTTCTTGAGACCCGGCCCTCGCCGGGGGGTGCGGATTCTCACACAAGGCCATAACCCTTTGGTGACCCGGTCCGATTGTTCGTAGTTTGGAAACAGAGTAGGGCTTGCATCCCTGTTTAACGCGACAGTCGGCGCCTTATATTTCAACCATCGCCCATTTCCCGAGGTCGTCCCCATGTCACCCCGTCCATCGTCCCGCTCCGCCGAAGCAGTCGCGCTCGCCGCGGTGCAAGGCGCGGAAGCCGATCTGTCGATCGAGCTGCCCGGCCGCGATCCGGTGGGCGCCCGTGTCTACGGCCAGCGCCCCAAGGGAGAAACCGTGCCGCTGGTGCTGCACTTCCATGGCGGCACCTTCATCTGCGGCGGGCTCGACAACGGCCGCAACGTGGCGCGCCTGCTGGCCGGCGCCGGCGCGGTGGTGGTCTCGCTCGACTACCCGCTGGCTCCCGAGTCGCCGTTTCCCGAGCCGATCGAGGTCGGCTACGCGGCGCTCGAATGGCTCTACAAGCAGCGCGTCAAGCTCGGCGGCCGCGGCGCCCAGGTCTACCTGGCCGGCGAGGAAGCCGGCGGCAACCTGGCGGCGGCGGTGGCGCTGATCTCGCGCGACCGCGCCCATCCGCCGCTGGCGGGCCAGATCCTGCTGTCGCCGATGCTCGATCCCTGCGCCGGCACCGCGTCGCTGCGCAAGGCGACCAACGATTCGCCTGAATGCCGCTGGGCCACGGGCTGGGAAAAGTACCTGAGCTGCCCGTCGAACGCGACCCACCCCTATGCGGTGCCCAGCGGTTCGCTGCGCCTCTCGTCGCTGGCCCCGGCCCTGGTGCTGGTGGGCGAGGACGACGCGATGCGCGACGAGGCGCTGACCTTCGCGGGCCGGCTGCGCTCGGCCGGCATCGAGGTCACGAGCGCGGTGCTGAGCAACGCGGCCGAATGGCCCAAGGCGCTCTACGACGCCGAGTGCATGGGCTGCAAGGTCTGCGAAGCGACCGTGCAGCAGCACTTCCGCGAATTCTTTGCGGCGACCACACCGCCCCAAGGGGCGACCCCGAAGCCCAGTTAGCCAGCGACGTCAGCCAGATAGCCAGCCGCTAGCGCGGTGAGGTCGGTCGCCAACGCGGCGACGGCCCCGCCGATACGGCCGAGCCACCGGGGGCACCCGGTGCGGCCGGCCTTTTTCCGAAATCTCCGTTTTTCTTGGTGCGAGGGCGCCAGGACGGACTGTTGCATCCCGAAAAGTCATCCGAGTCATTTGAGTCATCTGAGAGAAGGACGAATCACCATGTCGAACAACAAGCCAACGTTTTCCTCCGCGGCCCGCAAGGGCCTGTGGCCCGCCGTGACCGGCGTCACCGCCTTGCTGGCGGTGGCCGCCGCGGTGCTGGGCATGCACAGCTTCAAGGCCGAGGCCAACGCGCCGGCCGCGGGCGCGCCGCAAGCCATCCCGGTCTCGGTCGCGGCGGTGGCGCCGAGCGAGATCAACGCCTGGGACGAGTTCTCGGGCCGCCTCGAAGCGGTCGAACGCGTCGACGTGCGTTCCCGCGTCGCGGGTGCCGTGCAGTCGCTGCACTTCCGCGAAGGCGCGCTGGTCAAGCAGGGCGACCTGCTGGTGACCATCGATCCCGCGCCGTACGCGGCCGAGGTCGAGCGCGCCGAGGCGCAGGTGGCGTCGGCGCAGGCCCGCCAGTCCTTCAGCCGCAGCGAGCAAGAGCGCGCCAAGCGCCTGTGGGACGAGCAGGCGATCGCCCAGCGTGAGTACGACGAGCGCGTGAACGCCGGCCGCGAAGCCGAAGCCAACCTGCGCGCGGCCCAGGCCTCGCTGCAGTCGGCGCGCCTGAACCTGGGCTACACCCAGGTGCGGGCTCCGGTCTCGGGCCGCATCGGCAAGATCGAGGTCACGGTGGGCAACCTGGTGGCGGCCGGTCCCGGCGCCCCGGTGCTGACCACGCTGGTCTCGGTGAGCCCGATCTACGCGAGCTTCGATGCCGATGAGCAGGTGATCACGCGGGCTCTGAAGGACCTGCCGACCGGCTCCAGCGCGCGCGGCCAGATCGAATCGATCCCGGTGCAGATGGGCACGGCCGGCCTGGAGGGCACGCCCTTCGTCGGCAAGCTGCAGCTGATCGACAACCAGGTCGACGCCCGCAGCGGCACGGTGCGCGTGCGCGCCTCCTTCGACAACAAGGACGGCGCCCTGATCCCCGGCCAGTTCGCCCGCATCCGCATGGGCCAGGCCCGCAACGACACCGCGCTGCTGGTCAGCGAACGCGCCATCGGCACCGACCAGAACAAGAAGTTCGTGATGGTCGTGGGCGAGGACAACAAGGCGGTCTACCGCGAAGTCGCGCTCGGTGCCTCGATCAACGGCCTGCGCGTCGTGAGCAAGGGCCTGAAGGCGGGCGACCGCGTGGTGGTCAACGGCCTGCAGCACATCCGCCCGGGTGCGCTGGTGGCGCCGCAGACCGTGACCATGGACGCCAAGGCCGACGGCAAGGCGCAACAACCGACGGAACAAGTGGCGCAGGCCGCGAAGTCCTGAACGACACCGGGCCCCGCGCGCCAGCCTGAGCACAGGCCGGCGCGCCGGGAAACCCGGGACACCGACAACGGCGACAGCGGCACCGGCCGGCTCGCCAGCGTTACTCGAAGTTCCTTGATGGGAGCCACCTGGATGCCGCTCGTCTTTTTCGAAGCGGCGTGGATCGCGCTGTCCGCGCGATGGAGCCAACGAAATGAATCTCTCTAAATTCTTCATCGACCGGCCGATCTTTGCCGGCGTGCTGTCGCTCTTGATGCTGATAGCCGGCCTGATCGCGTTGCGCGGTCTGCCGATCTCCGAGTACCCGGAAGTCGCGCCTCCCTCGGTGGTGGTGCGCGCCCAGTACCCGGGTGCCAACCCCAAGGTGATCGCCGAGACCGTGGCGACCCCGCTGGAGGAGCAGATCAACGGCGTCGAGGGCATGCTCTACATGGGCAGCCAGGCGACCACCGACGGCGTGCTGACGCTCACCGTCACGTTCCGCCTCGGCACCGATCCCGACAAGGCACAGCAGCTCGTGCAGAACCGCGTCTCGCAAGCCGAGCCGCGCCTGCCCGAGGAAGTGCGCCGGCTCGGCATCACCACGGTGAAGAGCGCGCCCGACCTCACGATGGTGGTCCACCTCGTGTCGCCCAACGGCCGCTACGACATCAACTACCTGCGCAACTACGCGGTGCTGAACGTGAAGGACCCGCTGGCGCGCATCGAAGGCGTGGGCCAGGTCCAGATCTTCGGTGGCGGCGACTACTCGATGCGTGTCTGGCTCGACCCGCAGAAGGTGGCGCAGCGCGGCCTCTCGGCCTCCGACGTGGTGGCCGCCATCCGCGGCCAGAACGTGCAGGCCGCGGCCGGCGTGGTCGGCGCTTCGCCCGGCCTGTCGGGCGTGGACATGCAGCTCTCGATCAATGCGCAAGGGCGCCTGCAGAGCGAGGAAGAGTTCGGCGACATCATCGTCAAGAGCGGCACCGACGGCGCCGTGACCCGGCTGCGCGACATCGGCCGCCTCGAGATGGGCGCCGCCGACTACTCGCTGCGCTCGCTGCTGAACAACGACCCGGCCGTCGGCATGGGCGTGTTCCAGGCACCCGGCTCGAATGCGCTCGACATCTCGTCGAACGTGCGCAAGACGATGACCGAGCTCAACAAGAACATGCCGGAAGGCCTGGAATACCGCATCGCCTATGACCCGACGCAGTTCGTGCGCGCGTCCATCGAATCGGTGATCCACACGCTGCTCGAAGCCATCATGCTGGTGGTGTTGGTCGTGATCCTGTTCCTGCAGACCTGGCGCGCGTCGATCATTCCGCTGCTGGCCGTGCCGGTGTCGGTGATCGGTACCTTCGCGGTGCTGCACGTGCTGGGTTTCTCGATCAACGCGCTGAGCCTGTTCGGGCTGGTGCTGGCGATCGGCATCGTGGTGGACGACGCGATCGTGGTGGTGGAGAACGTCGAGCGCAATATCGAGGCGGGGCTCACGCCGCGTGAGGCGACCTACCGCGCGATGCGCGAAGTGTCCGGGCCCATCATCGCGATCGCGCTGGTGCTGGTGGCCGTGTTCGTGCCGCTGGCCTTCATCAGCGGCCTCACGGGCCAGTTCTACCGCCAGTTCGCGGTGACCATCGCGATCTCGACCGTGATCTCGGCGATCAACTCGCTGACCCTGTCGCCCGCGCTCGCCGCCTTGCTGCTGCGCGGCCATGACCAGCCCAAGGACGCGCTGACGCGCGGCATGGACAAGGCCTTCGGCTGGCTGTTCCGCGGCTTCAACAAGTTCTTCCATCGCGGCTCCGAGGCCTACAGCGGCGGCGTCAAGCGCGTGATCTCGCGCAAGACACTGATGCTGGTGATCTACCTCGCGCTGGTCGGCGTGACCTTCGGCCTGTTCAAGGCCGTGCCCAGCGGCTTCGTGCCGGCGCAGGACAAGCAGTACCTGATCGGTTTCGCGCAGCTGCCCGACGGCGCCACGCTCGACCGCACCGACGAAGTGATCCAGCGCATGGGCGAGATCATGAAGAAGAACCCGAACGTGGAAGACGCCATCGCCTTCCCGGGCCTGTCGATCAACGGCTTCACCAACAGCTCGAACTCGGGCATCGTGTTCGCCACGCTCAAGCCCTTCGACCAGCGCAAGCGCGCCGACCAGAGCGGTGGCGCAGTGGCGGGCCAGCTCAACGGTGCCTTCTCGAGCATCCAGGATGCGTTCATCGTGATGTTCCCGCCGCCGCCGGTGGCGGGCCTGGGCACCACGGGCGGCTTCAAGCTGCAGATCGAAGACCGCGCCTCGGTCGGTTACGACCAGATGGACGTGGCGGTCAAGGCCTTCATGGCCAAGGCCTATGCCGCGCCCGAGCTCACGGGCATGTTCACGAGCTGGCAGGTCAACGTGCCGCAGCTGTACGCCGACATCGACCGCACCAAGGCGCGCCAGCTCGGCGTGCCGGTGACGGACATCTTCGACACGATGCAGATCTACCTCGGTAGCCTGTACGCCAACGACTTCAACAAGTTCGGCCGCACGTACTCCGTGCGCGTCCAGGCCGACGCGCCTTACCGCGCCCGTGCCGAAGACGTGGGCCTGCTGAAGGTGCGCTCGACCTCGGGCGAGATGGTGCCGCTGGCCGCGCTGATGAAGGTCAATTCGACCTTCGGTCCGGAACGCGCCATGCGCTACAACGGCTACCTGGCCGCCGACATCAACGGTGGCCCGGCCCCCGGCTATTCGTCGGGCCAGGCGCAGGACGCGATCACCAAGATCGCGGCCGAGACGCTGCCCAAGGGCGTGAGCTTCGAGTGGACCGAGCTGACCTACCAGGAGATCCTGGCCGGCAACTCCGCCTTCCTGGTGTTCCCGCTGGCGATCCTGCTGGTGTTCCTGGTGCTGGCCGCTCAATACGAGAGCCTGACCCTGCCGATCGCGATCATCCTGATCGTGCCGATGGGCATCATGGCCGCGATGGCGGGCGTGTGGATCTCGGGGGGTGACAACAACGTCTTCACGCAGATCGGGCTGATCGTGCTGGTGGGGCTCAGTGCGAAGAACGCGATCCTGATCGTGGAGTTCGCCCGCGAGCTCGAGTTCGCCGGACGCACGCCGATCCAGGCCGCGATCGAAGCCAGCCGCCTGCGCCTGCGCCCGATCCTGATGACCTCGCTGGCCTTCGTCATGGGCGTGCTACCCCTGGTGCTGTCGACCGGCGCGGGCTCCGAGATGCGCAAGGCGATGGGCGTGGCGGTGTTCGCCGGGATGATCGGCGTGACGGCCTTCGGCCTGTTCCTGACGCCGGTGTTCTACGTGCTGATGCGCCGCATCGCGGGCAACCGGCCGCTGAAGCTGCACGGCGAAGTGCCGCATGGCGAGGACTTCGTGTCGGCCGACCATCCGGCGCCGGCCTCGGGCGGTTCGCACGGCGGATCGGGCGGTGGCCATGGCGGCGGCCTGCATCCGGTGCCGGCCTCGCCGCGGACCTCGCATGAATGACGAACGAACCACAGAACAAGAAGGAAGGTCGATCATGAACTTCAAGCTCTCATCCCTCTCGGTGCCGCTGCGCGCGGCCGTGCTGCCCCTGGTGGCGGCGCTGGCCCTGGCCGGCTGCGCGAGCGTGCCCTCGGGCCTGCCCGAGACCCCCTCGGCGGCCCAGTTCAAGGAGCAGGGCGCCACGCCGCCCGCCGGCTGGACCCGCGCCGTGCCCTCCGAGGGCGCCGCGCGCGGCGCCTGGTGGCAGGCCTTCAACGATCCGGTCCTGAACGAGCTCATCGCCAAGGCCGACGTCAACAACAACAACATCCAGGGCGCGGCGGCGCGGCTGGCCGAGGCCCGCGCCATCGCGCGCAGCGTCAACGCCGACCGGCTGCCGCAGGTGGGCCTGAGCGCCGGCGCCAACCGCGGCGCCGGCCTCGACAAGGCCACGGCCAGCACCTCGCCGGCCACCATGACCAATGCCGGCGCCACCTTCTCGTATGAGCTCGACCTGTTCGGCCGTCTCTCGCGCGCCAGCGACGCGGCACGGCTCGACGCGGCCGGCCGCGAGGCGCTGCTGCAGAGCACGCGGCTGGCGGTGCAGGCCGAGGTGGCGCAGACCTACCTCACGCTGCGTGCCCTCGATGCCGAGCGCGTGCTGGTGCGCGAGCAGGTCGAGGCCTACCGCGACACGCTGCGCCTGTCGCAGCGCCGCCAGCAGGCCGGCGACATCGCCGAGCTCGACGTGGCGCGCGTGCAGACCGAGGTCTCGTCGACCGAGTCGGACGCGCTGGCGATCGATCGCCAGCGGGCCCAGGTCGAGCATGCGCTCGCGGTGCTGGTGGGCGATTCGGCCTCGAGCTTCGGCGTGCGGCCGGCCGACTGGACCACCGCGCTGCCCGCGATCCCGCCCGGCGTGCCGGCCACGGTGCTGACGCGCCGGCCCGACGTGTCGGCGGCGCAGAACGCGGTGTTCGCGGCCCAGTCGCGCGTGGGCGTGGCGCAGGCCGCGTGGTTCCCGGACATCTCGCTGACCGGCGCGGCCGGCTATGCCTCGCCCGAGGTCGGCGATCTGTTCAAGTGGTCGGCCCGCTCGTGGGGCGTGGGCGCGCTGCTGTCGCTGCCCATCTTCGACGGCGGCCGCCGCGAGGCCGGGCTGCAGAGCGCCAACGCGCAGCTCGACGGCGCGCTGGCCAGCTACCGCAACCAGGTGCTGGTGGCCTTCCAGGAGGTCGAGGACCAGCTGTCGTCGATCCGCATCCTGCAGGAGCAGTCGGGCGTGCAGGCCACGGCCGTGGCCTCGGCCGCGCGCGCGACCAGCCTGTCGGACACGCGCTACCGCAACGGCTACATCAGCCAGCTCGACCTGCTCGACGCGCGCCGCAGCGAACTGCGCAACCGGCGCCAGGCGCTGCAGGTGAAGTCGGCGCAATACCAGGCGGCCGTGGGGCTGATCCGTGCGATCGGCGGCGGCTGGGAAGTGCCGGGCGCGGTGGCCTCCTCGGGCGACGGCGCACCGCGCGGTCCGAAGAGCTGAGCGCGCTTCGCGTCGTCCTTACGCGCCCCGCTTCGGCCAGCGGTGGCGCGTGCCGCCCGAGCGGCGGTCGGCCTTCTCGGGCACCATGCCCTGGGCGCTGAGCGCGCCACCGCGCTGCTCGAGCCGCTGCAGGCACTGCAGCAGGATCTCGATGTGCGCGGGCTCCATGCCCTCGAGCAGACCGGTGTTGAGGTCGGCGATGCGCGGGAACAGCTCGTCGTAGAGCTGCCGGCCCGCGGGGCTCAGCCGCACGTGCACCTCGCGCCGGTCCTCGGCGTCGCGGCGCCGTTCCACCAGCTGTTTCTCGACCAGGCTGCGCAGCCCGCGCGAGGTGCGCACGCGGTCCAGGTTCAATTGCTCCGACAGCGCCGAGGGCGTGATCTCGCCGGTCTGCGCGAGCGTGCCGATCATTCCCCATTCGCGGCGCGTGATGCCGAAGCCGCCCTCGACCAGGCGCGTGGCCATGCCGGCACCGGCGCGCGCCGCGCGCGAGAGCCGGTAGAGCAACAGGTCGTCGAGGGAGCGGGGCGCGAGCAGCGCGGCCGCGTCGGGAAAGGCTTGCAGGGAAGAAGAACTCACGGAGGGCGCGGGATGTGGCGGCGCCGCCGCGGCGCCCGATGATGGATTAGATCAACTATTTGTTACCTGCATATAAACAGCGTAACAAAAGCCGGCCACCAGCCGCCGGCGTGAGGAGATCCCCCCGTGCCCTTTTTTCCCTCCCGGCGACGACTCGCCGCCTGCTGCCTCGCGCTCGCGATCGGCGGCATCCTGGCGCCCGCGCAGGCGCAGAACCTCGAAAGCCCGCTCACGCTGGTCGTCGGCTACGCGCCCGGCGGCAGCACCGACCGCATCGCGCGCCTGATCGCCGAGCGGCTCGGCCCCAAGCTCGGCGTGGCGGTCACGGTCGAGAACCGCGCGGGCGAGGGCGGCCGGCTCGCGGCCAAGCAGCTGCGGCGCGCACCCGCGACCGAGAACGTGCTGATGCTCGGCAACCCGGCCGTGATGGTGGTGGCGCCGCTGGTGTTCAAGGACGCGGGCTACGACCCCGACAAGGACTTCGTGCCCGTCACGCAGGTCAGCAGCTACGACTTCGCGTTGGCCGTGGGGCAGAAGCTGCAGCTCGACCGCGCCATGTTCCTCGTGGGCCGGCTCTGGGCCCATCCCGAGGAGGCGATCTTCGGCGTGCCGGCCACCGGCAGCCTGCCGCACTTCTTCGGCCTGATGGTCGGCGATGCGCTGAGCGTGCAGCCGCAGATCAAGGGCTATGGCGGCTCGGCGCCGCTGGCGGCCGACCTGACCGGCGGCTCGCTGCCGATCGCCATCGACACGCTGGACTCGCTCTATGCGCAGCACGTGGCCGGCAAGATCCGCATCCTGGCCGTGTCGGGCAAGAAGCGCGCGAGCTTCGCGCCCTCGCTGCCGACCTTCCGCGAGGCCGGCATGAAGATCGATGCCGACGGCTGGAACACCTTCTTCGCGCCGAGCAGCATGCCGCCGGCCAAGGTGCAGCTGCTGGCCGCGAAGATCCGCGAGGTGATGCAGGACCCGGGGCTGCAGAAGGCGGCCGATGCGCTCTACATCACGCCGGTGGTCAGCAGCAATGCCGAGACGGTGCAGATGCTCAAGGCCTACCGACAGCAGTGGGAACCGGTGGTGCGGCGCTCGGGCTTCGCGCCCTGAACGCGCGCATTCAGGCGTCGGGATCGGACGGCCGCGCGGCGCTGATCTTCTGCAGCTCCGCCACGCCCATCACCAGCGCATTCGAGTAGCTGGCCTCGGCGCGCGCCGCGCGGCGGTAGACGCGGTAGTCGAGCACGTCGGCCTCGCCGCTGTCCAGCGCCTCGAGCAGGACCCAGTGGAAGCGGTCCGGTTCGGGTTCTTCGACGGTGAGGGCCAGATCGTTGAGGGCGGGCATGGGGCAGGGTCGCGGGGCGCTGTGACGGAGAAGCCCTGTATACGGAGGATTCGCCGAACCGGATGCAGTGCGTGGGTTCACCGGGCCGGTTGCGTGACGGAAGCCGCATTCCGGCGTTGCGTTTCGGGCACCCGTGCGCGCTCAACGACAATCCCGCCATGAATTTCCAGGCAGCGGCGGCGCCGGCGAGCGCGCGAGAGCACACCGGCGGGGCGCGTTGCGTGATGGTGCTGGGCACGACCAGCGGGGCCGGCAAGAGCTGGATCGCGACCGCGCTGTGCCGCTGGTACGCGCGCCAGGGCCTCAAGGTGGCGCCCTACAAGGCGCAGAACATGAGCAACAACGCGCGCGTGGTCGAGGGCGGCGAGATCGGCAGCGCCCAGTATTTCCAGGCGCTCGCGGCCCGCGCGCGGCCCGAGGTGCGCATGAACCCGCTGCTGCTCAAGCCCGAGCGCGACACCCACAGCCAGGTGGTGCTGATGGGGCAGGTCGACGAGACCCTGTCGGCGCTGCCGTGGCGCGGGCGCGGCGAGCGCGTGTGGCCGCAGCTCGCGCGCGCACTCGACGAGCTGCGCGCCGAGAACGACGTGGTCGTGATCGAGGGCGCCGGCTCGCCGGCCGAGATCAACCTGATGGCCAGCGACATCGTCAACCTGCGCATTGCGCGCCATGCCCGGGCACGCTGCCTGCTGGCCACCGACATCGACCGCGGTGGCGCCTTCGCCCATCTCTATGGCACCTGGGCACTGCTGCCCGAGGCCGACCGCGCGCTGCTCGCGGGCTTCGTGCTCAACAAGTTCAGAGGCGATGCCTCGCTGCTCGCGCCCGCCCCCGAGCAGCTGCGCGAGATGACCGGCGTGCCCGTGGTCGCGACCCTGCCGATGTGGTGGCAGCACGGCCTGCCCGAGGAGGACGGCGTGTTCGACGACCGCAGCCGGTCCTCGGGCGCCGTGACGCGCACCGTGGCCGTGATCGCCTATCCGCGCATCAGCAACCTCGACGAATTCCAGCCGCTGAAGAACGTGCCCGGCGTGCGCCTGGTCTGGGCCCGCGCGCCGGCCGACGTGGCCGGCGCCGACTGGATCGTGCTGCCCGGCTCCAAGCACACCAGCGGCGACCTGGCCTGGCTGCGCGCGCAGGGGCTCGACCGCGCGGTGGCCGAGCATGCGGCGCGCGGCGGCGCGGTGCTCGGCGTCTGCGGCGGGCTGCAGATGCTCGGCGAGGCGCTGGTCGATCCGCACGGCATCGACGGCAATGCGCCCGGGCTGGGCCTGCTGCCGCTGGTGACGGTGTTCGAGCGCGACAAGACCGTGCGCCGCCGCGAGGCCGCCTTCGGCACGCTGGCGGGCGCCTGGGCCGCGCTGTCGAACGTGGCCGTGGCCGGCTACGAGATCCACCACGGCCAGACCGCGGCCCATCCGCAGATGGCCGGCGACGGCGGCGCGGTGATGCCCGAGGGGCTGGCCTGGCAGAACGCGCGCGGCAACGTGCTCGGCCTCTACCTGCACGGGCTGTTCGAGGACCCCGCGGCGCTGCAGGCGCTGTTCGGCGTCGCGGCGCCCACGCTCGACGCCACCTTCGACGGCCTGGCCGACTTCATCGACAACCACTTCGACGCCGGCGTGCTCGCCGGCCTGATCGCATGACCCACGACGACCTTCTTCCCGCGGTGCCCGACATCGCCGACGCCGCGCTCGCGGCCCGGCTGCAGGCCGTGCTCGACAACAAGACCAAGCCGCTGGGCGCGCTCGGCCGGCTCGAGGCGCTGGCGCTGCGCCTGGGCACGATCCTCGGCACCGAGTCGCCGACGCTCGAGGCGCCGCAGATGCTGGTCTGCGCGGCCGACCACGGGCTGGCGGCACGCGGCGTCTCGGCCTATCCGAGCGACGTGACCTGGCAGATGGTCGAGAACTTCCTGGCCGGCGGCGCCGCCGTCAGCGTGCTCGCGCGCCAGCACGGCCTGGCGCTGACCGTGGCCGACTGCGGCGTGCGGCGCGACTTCCAGCCGCGGCCCGGCCTGGTGCAACGGCGCATCGCGGCCGGCACCGCCGATGCCTCGGCCGGTCCCGCGATGAGCGCCGCGCAGTGCGCGCAGGCCATCGCCAACGGCCGCGAGATCGTGCGCGCGCTGCCGGGCAATGCGCTGCTGCTCGGCGAGATGGGCATCGGCAACAGCTCGGCCGCCGCGCTGCTGCTGGCGCGCCTGGCCGACATCGACATCGACCGCTGCACCGGCGCCGGCACCGGGCTCGACGCCGACGGGCTGGCGCGCAAGCGTGCCGTGCTGCGCGAGGTGCTGGCGCTGCATGCGGATGCCACTGCGCCGCTCGACGCGCTGGCCGCGCTCGGTGGCTTCGAGATCGCGACCCTGGTCGGCGCGGTGCTGCAGGCGGCCGAGGAGCGGCGCGTGATCGTGCTCGACGGCTTCATCGCGAGCGCCGCGGTGCTGGTGGCGCAGGCGCTGCGACCGCACGTGGCGCAGCGCTGCGTGGCGGCCCATGTCTCGGTCGAGCCGGGCCATGCGCTGCTGCTCGAGCGGCTGCGGCTCGAGCCGCTGCTGAACCTGGGCCTGCGCCTGGGCGAGGGTTCGGGCGGCGCACTGGCCTGGCCGCTGCTCGAATCGGCCTGCCGCATCGTGCGCGAGATGGCGAGCTTCGAATCGGCCGGCGTCTCGCGCAAGGACGCCTGAGCCCGATGAGCGGCCTGCGGCACTTCCTGCTCGCGCTGCAGTTCTTCACCCGCGTGCCGGTCACGGGCCGGCTCGCGGCCTGGGTCGGCTACAGCCCGCAGATGCTGCGCGCGAGCGCGGCGCACCTGCCGGGCATCGGCTGGCTGGCCGGCGGCGTGGCGGCGCTGGTGTTCGTGGGCGTGGCGATGGGGCTGCCGGGCCTGGCGGGCGCGTTCGCGGCGGCGGTGCTGAGCACGCTCGCGACCGTGATGCTGACCGGCGCCTTCCACGAGGACGGCCTGGCCGACGTGGCCGATGGCCTGGGCGGCTCGGCCGACCGTGCGCGCGCGCTCGAGATCATGAAGGACTCGCGCATCGGTGCCTTCGGCGCGATCGCGCTGGTGCTGGCGCTGGGCCTCAAGTGCGCGCTGATCGCGGTGCTGGCCGGCGGCGGGTTGCACGCGGTGGCCGCGGCCATCGTCGGCGCGCATGTGCTGTCGCGGCTCGCGCCGCTCGCCTTGATCCGCTGGCTGCCCTATGTGGGCGACAGCGGCGCGAGCAAGGCCAAGCCGCTGGCCGATGCGATCAGCGGCGGCGCGCTCGCGATCGGCGTGCTGTGGACGCTGCCCGCGCTGGCGCTGCTGGCGTTGTCGCACGGCGCGGCCCATGTGCTGGCGGCGCTGTTAGCGGCGGCGCTGGCGGCGCTGTGGATGGCGCGGCTCTTCCGGCGCCGGCTGCAGGGCTTCACGGGCGACGGGCTGGGTGCCACGCAGCAGATCTGCGAGATCGCGATCTACCTCGCATTGGCGTGGCGGGCATGAGCATGCGCAGGCTCTGGCTGCTGCGGCATGCGCCGGTGATCGCCGAGGCGGGCCTGTGCTACGGCGCGAGCGACCTCGAGGCCGAGGCCGAGGCCACGCACGCGGCCGCCGAGCGCATCGCTCGAGAGTTGCCGCCGGGGCTCGCCGTGCTGTCGTCGCCGCTGCGGCGTTGCGCCGCGCTGGCCGGCGCGATCGCCGCGCTGCGGCCCGACCTCACCGTGCAGCACGATGCGCGCATCGCCGAGATGGATTTCGGCGCCTGGGAAGGGCAGTCCTGGTCGGCCATCGCACGCGCGGAGCTCGATGCCTGGACCGCCGATTTCGCCGACACCCGCGCCGGCGCGCATGGCGAGAGCGTGCGTGCCTTCATGGCGCGCGTGGCCGGCGCCTACGACGAGTGGCAGGCCGGGCAGGGCGATGCGCTGTGGGTCGCGCATGCGGGCGTGCTGCGCGCTGTGTCGCTGCTGCACGCGGGCACGCGCTGTCCGCGCGATGCCACCGAGTGGCCGTCGACGCCGCTGCCCTTCGGCGGCTGGCAGGTGGTCGAGCTTCGGCCGGCCTGAGGCAGGCTCAGCGCTTGGGTGCCGGCGTCTTCGGCTTGTAGTCGCAGTACTTCGACACCGCGCAGTCCCAGCAGCGCGGCGTGCGCGCCACGCAGACATAGCGCCCGTGCAGGATCAGCCAGTGGTGCGCGTGCAGCCGGTATTCGAGCGGCACGCGTTTCTCGAGCTTGAGCTCGACCTCCAACGGGTTCTTGCCCGGCGCCAGCCCTGTGCGGTTGCCGACGCGGAAGATGTGGGTGTCGACCGCGATCGTGGCTTCGCCGAAAGCCACGTTGAGCACCACGTTGGCGGTCTTGCGGCCCACGCCGGGCAGCGCCTCGAGCTCGGCGCGCGTGCGCGGCACCTCGCCGCCGTGCTGCTCGACCAGCATGCGGCAGGCCTCGATCAGGTGCTTGGCCTTGCTGCGGTACAGGCCGATGGTCTTGATGTAGCCCTCCAGGCCTTCGACGCCGAGGTCGAAGATCGCCTGCGGCGTGTTGGCCACGGGGAACAGCTTGCGCGTCGCCTTGTTCACGCCCACGTCGGTGGCCTGCGCCGACAGCAGCACGGCGGCCAGCAGCTCGAAGGGCGTGCTGTATTCGAGTTCGGTCTCGGGCGTGGGGTTGGCGGCCTGCAGGACGGCGAAGAAGGGCGCGATGTTTTCTTTTTTCATGGGGCGGGACAAAGGCAGGCGCAATATATCGCTGAAACGGGAATGACCTACGCAACTTAATTTCCCGCGGCTTTCGCCACAATGGCGGCCAGAAAGTGAGACTGACCATGCAATTCGCCTCCCGCCTCGACAACGTCGAAACCTCCGCCATCCGCGAACTCTTCAAGCTGCTGGGCAAGCCCGGCATCATCAGCTTCGCGGGCGGCTTCCCCGACAGCGCGATGTTCGACGTCGAGGGCCTCAAGGAGGCGAGCCAGAAGGCACTCACCGAGGAGGCGGGCGGCGCGCTGCAGTACGGCGCCACCGAAGGCTACGAGCCGCTGCGCGCCCAGCTCAGCGCCTTCATGAAGACCAAGGGCGTCGAGGTCGACCCCAGCGGCCTGATCGTCACCACCGGCAGCCAGCAGGCGCTCGATCTGCTGGGCAAGACCATGATCTCGCCCGGCGACAAGGTGATCGTCGAGGGCCCGACCTTCCTGGCCACCATCCAGTGCTTCCGCCTCTACGGCGCTCAGCTCATCAGCGCGCCGATCGACGCCAACGGCGTGAAGACCGACGAACTCGAGAAGCTGATCGCCGAGCACAAGCCCAAGTTCGTCTACCTGATCCCCACCTTCGGCAACCCCAGCGGCGCGATGCTGAGCCTGGAACGCCGCAAGAAGGTGCTCGAGCTGGCCGTCAAGTACCAGACGCTGATCGTCGAGGACGATCCCTATGGCGACCTCTATTTCGGCGAGGCGCCGCCCCCGTCGATCATGGCCCTGAGCAAGGACGTGCCCGGCAGCCGCGAGTTGCTCGCGCACTGCGGCAGCCTCAGCAAGGTGCTGAGCCCGGGCCTGCGCATCGGCTGGATGATCGCGCCGGCCGAGCTGCTGGCCAAGGCCACCATGTGCAAGCAATTCAGCGATGCCCACACCAGCACCTTCTCGCAGGCCACCGCGGCCCAGTACCTCAAGAGCGGCCGCATGCCGGCCACGCTGGCGCATGTGCGCGAGGTCTACGGCCAGCGCGCCAAGGCCATGGGCCAGGCGCTGCAGCGCGAGCTCGGCGACGCGGTGAGCTTCACCCAGCCCAATGGCGGCCTGTTCTTCTGGGCCCGCCTCACGGGCGCCAACGGCAAGCTGGCCAATGCCAACGAACTCGCCAAGCGCGCGATCGAGAAGCTGGTTGCCTTCGTGCCCGGCGCGCCGTTCTATGCCGAGAACCCCGACGTGGCGACCCTGCGCCTGAGCTTCGCGACCGCCGACGTGGCGAAGATCGAAGAGGGCGTCAAGCGCCTCGGCCAGGCGCTGTAAAGCCGGCTCTCAGGGCGAGCGGTGCAGCCGGGGCGCCGCGAGCAGCGCCAGGTTGTCCGCGATGGCCGCATCCACGTTCGGATAGCGGCCTTTCATCTTCGAGAGCGTCATGATGGTCTGCAGCGCCTTCAGGTCCTTGACCGAGGGCGCGACCTTGATCTGCGCGATGGCCGCGGTGGGATTGCCACCGTTGATCAATGCCATCACCTTGCTTGCCCAGTCGTTCGCGCGCGCCATGTCTTTCACCTGCTTTCCGTTGAGCCGCCGACTGTACACAGTGGCACGGCGGGGCATTGGTTACCATCACCCATGAGAAAAACCTTCCAGCTTCAGGTCGAGGGCAAGCACCCCGATCGCCTCCTCGAAGCCACCAAGCACGAAATCCGCAAGTACATCAAGCGCGAGCGCGGCCATGCACTGCCGGCCGGCGCCGATTTCTGGGACTTCGATTGCCGCTTCGGCAGCACCGCCGACAACGCCGAGACCATCCACCTGTCGGCCATCACCGCCAGCATCGACCACGTGGTGGCCGAGGGCGGCAAGCAGTTCTACCTCGAGATCCTCGCCCGGCCCGCGACGCGCAAGCCGCGGCCCGCGGGCGAGGCCGCCCCGTCCGACGAGGACGGCGACGACGACGACAACTGATCAGGCCAGCGCCTGCGCCAGCCGCAGGCCGTGCCGCTGCTCCACTTCCTGCAGCGATCGCGCGATCGACGGGTGCAGCCGCACCCCGTCCCTCGATTGCGCCTCCCGGCGCTTCAACCCGCCTTCGCCCGGCAGCCGCACCGGCTTCGCCGGGTCGATGGGCGCATTGCCGCGGCAGCGCTCGGCCACCTCGTCCATCTGCCGCAGGAAGGCCGCCTTGCCGCCAAAGGCATGCAGGTCGTGCAGCGTGACGTGCACGGTCGCGCCCCAGCCCTCGGGCGGATCGGCGCGGCCATGGCCCGCGAGGCCGCCGGTCAGCGCCTCCACCAGCAGCGCCATGCCGTAGCCCTTGTGGCCATGGCTCAGGCCGCCCACCGGCAGCAAGGTGCCGGGCGGGCTGTCGAACAGCACCTGCGGATCGTTCGAGGGCCGGCCCTGCGCGTCGATCAGCCACTGCTCGGCGAAGGTCTCGCCGGCCGCGCGCTTGCGGTTGCTCATGCCGTTGGTGGTGATCGAGGCCGAGATGTCGACCATCACGCCGCCCTGCGAGAGCCCGAAGCCCAGCGCCAGCGGGTTGGGCGTGAACACGGCCTGCGTGCCGCCGAAGGGCGCGACGCTCGCGGTGTTGGGGTCGGAGCAGGCCAGCAGCATCAGCATGTCCTCCTGCAGCGCGCGCAGCATGTAGACCGCGAGGCAGGCGATGTGGTGGCTGCGGCGGATCACCAGCGAGGCGGTGCCGAGTTCGCGGGCGCGCGGGATCAGCAGGTCGAGGCCTTGCTCCATGAGCCAGGGCCCGGGCAGGCGCCGGCCGTCCCACAGCACGGCGGCGGGGCGGTCCGACAGCACCTCGGGCGCACCCTCGCGCGCCATGCCGCCCGCCTCGAGCTCCTTCGCATAGCCCGCGAGCAGCGCGAGGCCGTGGGTATCGTGGCCCAGCAGGTCGCCCTCGACCAGCGTGCGCGCCACGCTCGCGGCCATCGGCGCGGCGAGGCCGCACTTCTGCAGCAGGGCATCGGCATAGGCGACCAGCGCCGGCGCGTTGTAGAGGGGAGCTTCGGGCGAGGAGGCGGCTTGGTTCATGCCGCCATTCTGGGTCACTCGGGCTTGATGTTGGCGATGGCCGCGATCTTGCGGAAGCGCGCGATCTCCTCGAGGTGGAAGCGCTGCATCTTCTCGGGCGGGTAGGGCATGAGCTCGGCGCCCGACTTGCGCACGAAGGCGCGCGCGTCCTCGGTGGCCAGCGTCTTCTGCAGCGCCTCGGCGAGTTTCGCGGTGACGTCGTCGGGCGTCTGCGAGCGCACGTAGAACGACACCCAGCTGTACTGCACGTACTCGTTGAAGCCCTTCTCGCGGATCGTCGGCACGCTCGGCAGGTCGGGGTTGCGCGCCTCGCCCGAGACCGCGAGCGGGCGCAGCTTGCCGCCCTTGATCAGCGGCATCGCGCCGCCGAGGTCGACCAGCGCGAAGTCGAGCTGGTTGCCGATCACGTCGGTCATGATCGGCGCCTGCCCCTTGTAGGGCACGTTGGTGAAGTCGCCGCCGGCCACGTTGGCGAGCCAGGCCGCCGCGAGCTGGTAGCCCGCGGAGTAGGTGCCGACGGTGAGCGACTTGCTCTTGCTGGCGGCCAGCAGCGCCTCGATGCTCGCGAACGGCGAATCGTTCGAGACCACCACCACGTTCATGCCGCGCGTCAGGCCCGACACCGGCTTGTAGTCCTTCACCGAGTCGTAGCCCAGGTCCTTGATGGTCAGCGGGTTCACGGCCATCGGCGAGTTGCTCGCCAGCAGCAGCATGTAGCCGTCGGCCGGCGCGTTCTTCACCTGCTGCAGCGCGATGATGCCGTTGGTGCCGGGCTTGTTCTCGACCACCACCGCCTGGCCGAGCTGCGCTGCGAGCTGGTCGCCGAAGTAGCGCGCCGAATTGTCCGAGCCGCTGCCGGGCGTGAACGGCACCACGATCTTGATCGGCCGCGTCGGGAAGGCCGTGCCCTGCGCGAAGGCCGGCCCCGCCACCGCCGCGCCCGCCGTTCCCGCCAATGCCAGCAACAGCCGGCGCCTGCTTGTCTCCATCTTTTTTGCTCCTGAGTTCGTGACTGAACCGGTCGTTCGCCGACCTGCCCGGGCTTCGGGCTGGCCAAATAATAATACATATGTGCTTTTAAAAAACATGTATCTGTTATATCGTTGAAAAAGAACAGCCAGACAGGAGTCCCATGAGCACAGCAGCGAATCCGTCCGACCTCTCGATCCACCGCGCCGGCCACACGGCCACGGTGGAGATGTGCCGGCCGCCCCACAACTTCTTCGACCTCGCGCTGATCTCGGCGCTGGCCGAGGCCTTCGAATCGCTGCAGGCCGACCCGGCATGCCGCGCCATCGTGCTGGCGGCGCAGGGGCGCTCCTTCTGCGCGGGCGCCGATTTCTCGTCGCCCACGCCCGCGGCCGGCGCGCGGCGCGACCCGGGCGAGCTCTACCGGCAGGCGATCCGGCTGTTCGCCGTGACCAAGCCGGTGATCGCGGCGGTGCAGGGCCCGGCCGTGGGCGGCGGGCTGGGGCTCGCGCTGGTGGCCGATTTCCGCGTCGCCTGTGCCGAGGCGCGCTTCAGCGCCAACTTCGCGCGCCTGGGCTTCCACCCGGGCTTCGCGCTGAGCCATACGCTGCCGCGCCTGGTCGGCGCGCAGCAGGCCGCGCTGCTGCTCTATACCGGCCGCCGCATCGACGGCGCCGAGGCGCTGCGCATCGGCCTGGTCGACGAACTG
The DNA here is from genome assembly GCF_059418265.1 of Variovorax sp. GW821-FHT09B05. Classification (NCBI taxonomy): domain Bacteria; kingdom Pseudomonadati; phylum Pseudomonadota; class Betaproteobacteria; order Burkholderiales; family Comamonadaceae; genus Variovorax; species Variovorax sp. GW821-FHT09B05. The sequence goes on along the minus strand of NZ_JBWKPN010000005.1, from coordinate 343,783 downwards.
GCGCCGCAGGACCAGGTGCGCGAGCGCGCCCAGGCATTGGCCGAGGAGATCGCGATCTCGGCGCCGATCGCGGTCGAGTCGACCCGCGCCAGCTTGCGCGCCGGGCTGGTCGAGGCGGTGCGTGCCGCGGTCGAGCGCGAGGCCGGCGAGCAGCGCCAGCACTTCCAGACCCAGGACTTCCGCGAGGGCGTGGCCGCGATGGCGCAGCGCCGCGATCCCGTCTTCGGACGCCATTGAGCCGCGCCGGAGCACGCCATGATCGATTTCGCACTCGATGAAGAACTCGCGCTGGTGGTCGAGACGGCCCAGCGTTTTTCCGACGAACAGCTGCTGCCCTCGCAGCGCGCCTTCGAGGCGCAGCGCGCGCTGCCCGAGGCCCTGCGGCGCGAGGCGGCCCAGATCGGCTTCGACCGCATCGACTGGCCCGAGTCCGCGGGCGGTGCCGGCCTCGGCGCGCTCGCGCGCGTGCTGGTGACCGAGCGCCTCGCGGCCGGCTGCCCCGGCGCGGCGCTGGCGCTGCAGCCGATCGGCGCGGTCGCGCAGGCACTGCTGGCCTTTGGCGGCGAGGCGGCATTGCAGCGCCATCTGCAGCCGCTGCTGGCGCGGCCCGATGCGCGCGCGGCGCTGGTGTTCGATGCGCGCGGCCAATGGACGAGCGATGGCGGTGCGCTGAGCGGCCATGCGGCCTGGCTGCCGACCGACCGCGTCGACCTGCTTGCGGTGCTGAGCCGCGACGGGCTGCGCCTGGTCATGCAGGGCATCGTGCTCACCGAAGTGCCCGGTGCCGGCCTGCGTGCCGCGGGCGCGAGCGAGCTGCGCGTGGACCGCGCACCGGTCGAGGCCGCGTGGACCGACCCCGCGGCCGCCGCGCTCGCGCTGGCCCATGCGCGCGTGCAGCTCGCGGCGCTGCTGGTCGGCCAGATGCATGCGGCGGCCGACTATTCGCGCCGCTACGCGCTCGAACGCGTCGCCTTCGGCAAGCCGATCGCGCACCACCAGGCGCTGGCCTTCCTGATCGTCGACATGCACAGCGCTGTGGACGCCGCGCGCCAGTTGCTGCACGAGGCCGCCTGGCGGCTCGATGCCGGCCGGCCCTCGCGCGAGGCCGCGGCCACGGCGCTGATCGAGGCGATCGAGAACGCGGTCTTCATCGGCGCCAACGCGGTGCAGATCCTCGGCGGCGCGGGCTTCATGCGCGACTACCCGGTGGAGAAGCAACTGCGCGAGCTGCGCGCGCTGGGCCTGCTGCTCGGCGGCGCCGATGCCGCGCGCGACGACGCGCTGCCGACTTCGTTCGCTGCGCCGATCGACTTTCTTGCCACCACCGACGCAACGACCCAGGGAGCCTGAGATGGATTTTTCGATCAGCGCGGACGACCAGTCCCGCCTGCAGACCCTGCGCCGCCTCGGGCGCGACGAGATGCGGCCCGCCGGCTGGCGCGCCGACCGCGCGGGCGCGCCGCTGCCGGTGGACGACCCCTTCTTCGTGCGCATGCTGGCCGAGGGCTTCGGCCGCACGCGCTGGCGCGCAGCCGACGCGGCACCCGACGGCACGGATGCGCCCGCGCCCAACAAGGCCGGCTCGGCCGTGGCCCAGGTGCTGCTGGCCGAGGAGGGCGCCTACTGGGACCGCGGCATCGGCGTCGCGCTGCCGGGCCCGGGCCTGGGCGAGCCGCCGATCCTCTCGATGGGCACGCCCGAGCAGAAGCAGCGCTTTCTCTCGCCCTTCGTGAATCCGCAGCGCCCGATCTGGGGCGCCTTCGCGATGACCGAGCCCTCGGGCGGCTCCGACGTGGCCAACATCAAGACCCGCGCGCGGCGCGATGGCGACCACTGGGTGCTCGACGGCGCGAAGTCCTTCTCGGGCAACTCGGGCCGCGCCGAATGGACCGTGGTGTTCGCCACCATCGATCCGGCGCTGGGCCGCGCGGGCCACCGCGCCTTCGTGGTCGAGCGCGGCACGCCGGGCTTCGGCGACTTCCGCATCGAGAAGAAGATGGGCCTGAAGGCCTACGAGTCGACCTCCTTCTTCCTCTCGGGCTGCCGCGTGCCCGCGGCCAATCTGCTCGGCGGCGAGGCCTACTACGAGCAGCGCTCGGGCGGCTTCAAGGGCGCGATGAACACCTTCAACGCGGGCCGCCCGGCCATCGCCGGCATGGCGGTGGGCATCGGCCGCGCCGCGCTCGACGAGGCCGCGGCCTTCATGCAGGCCCAGGGCCTGGCCTCCGACCTGCGGCTGCGCGACCGGCTCGAGCGCTCGCGCCGCAAGCTCAAGGCCGCGCTGCTGATGGCGCTGCGCGCCGCCTGGCTGGCCGACCGGCGCCAGCCCAACATGCTCGAGGCCTCGGCCTCGAAGGCGCTCGCGCCGCCGGCCGCCTTCGAGGCCACGAGCTTCGCGATGGAGGTGCTGGGCCTGGCGGGCGGCCGCGGCGACCACCTGATCGAGAAGCTGTTCCGCGACGTGAAGGCGCTCGACATCGTCGAGGGCACCGGCCAGATCCAGCGCGTGGTGATGGCGCGGCATCTCGTGGGCCTGCCCAACTGAATCCCTCTTCCTTTCTCTCTATGACCGATACGACTTCCAACGCGCCCTCGGGCCCGCTCCAGGGCATCCGCGTGCTCGACCTCACGGCCGTGGTGCTCGGCCCGCTGGCCACCCAGATGCTGGCCGACTACGGCGCCGACGTGATCAAGGTCGAGCCGCCCGAGGGCGACATGATGCGCGCCAACGGCATCTCGCAGCACCCGGGCATGAGCTCGATCTTCCTGGCCGTGAACCGCAACAAGCGCTCGCTCGCGGTCGACCTCAAGTCGCCCGAGGGCGTGGCCGCGCTGCGCGCGCTGATCCCGCAGGTGGACGTGGTGGTGCACAACATGCGCGTGGCCGCGGTCGAGCGCCTCGGGCTCGGCTACGAGGCGGTGGCGAAGCTCAATCCCAAGGTGGTGTATTGCGCCGCCACCGGCTTCGGCCAGGACGGCCCGCACCGCGACAAGCCGGCCTTCGACGACATCATCCAGGCCGCCTGCGGGCTGGTGGGCGTGGGCTCGGTGGGGCGCGAGCAGCCCGACTACACGCCCAGCCTGATCGCCGACAAGACCACCGGCCTCGCGGTCTGCAACGCGGTGCTGGCCGCGCTGCTGCACCGCGAGCGCAGCGGGCAGGGCCAGTACGTCGAGGTGCCGATGCTCGAGACCATGGCGGCCTTCGTGCTGGCCGAGCACATGGGCGGCATGACCTTCCAGGGTTCGACGGTGAAGGCCGGCTATCCGCGGCTGCTCGAGGGCGGGCGCAAGCCGGCGCGCACGCGCGACGGCTGGATCAGCATGCTGCCCTACACGGAACGCCATTGGCAGGCCTTCTTCGTCGAGGTCGGCCAGCCCGAGCTGGCCGAGCGCTACAGCATCGCCAACCGGCAGGAGCGCAACGCGCAGGTGCGCGCGCTCTACGGCCACTTGCGGGAGCTGTCGCCGCTGAAGACCACGGCCGAGTGGATGGCGCTGTGCGAGAAGCTCGACATCCCGGCCACGCCGATCTATGCGCTCGACGACCTGCCCGCGCATCCGCACCTGAAGGCCGTGGGCCTGTTCGAGGACGCGCAGCATCCGACCGAAGGGCCGATCCGCCAGCTGCGGCCCACGGCGCGCTTCTCTGCCACGCCGACCCGCGTGTATCGCCAGGCGCCCACGGTGGGGCAGCACACCAGCGAGATCCTGCGCGAGGCCGGCCTCGGCGAGGAAGCCATCGCGCGGCTCAAGGCCGGCCGCGCGGTGGCCGGCGAGTGAGGGGCGGGGCATGAACTTCGAACTCGACGACGAGCACCGCATGCTCAAGGACCTGGTCGCGCGTTTCGTGCGCGACGAGCTGCTGCCGCTGGAGCCGGCGGTGCTGAAACGCGAGGCCGAGGGCGGGCAGTTGATGCTGATGCCCGAGGAGCACGAGCGGCTCGATGCGCTCTCGCGCGAGCTCGGCCTCTGGGGGCTCGATGCGCCGGCCGAACTCGGCGGCTCCGACCTGCCGGTGACGGCGATGGTCGGGGTCAACGAGGAGCTCGGCAAGACCGTCGTGCCCTACGACCTGCCGCCCGATTCGCCGAACCTGCGCATGTTGCTGAAGACGGCCGACGCGGCGCAGACCGAGCGCTATCTCGCGCCCTATGCGCGCGGCGAGACGGTCTCGGCGATCGCCATCTCCGAGCCCGGCGCGGGCGCCGATCCGTCGGCGATGGGCACGCGCGCCGAGCGCGACGCGCAGGGCAACTGGGTGCTCAACGGCCGCAAGATCTGGATCAGCCGCGCCGCGCGCGCCGACTGGACCATCGTGATGGCCGTGACCGACAAGGCGCTCGGCTCGCGCGGCGGCATCTCGGCCTTCATCGTCGACAAGGACACGCCGGGCTTCATCGTCGAGCGCCGCATCCCGATGCTCGGCGGCGTGTCGACTTACGAGGTGGTGCTGCAGGACTGCCGTGTCGGCGCCGGCCAGCTGCTGGGCAAGGAAGGGCAGGGCTTCGCGCCGATGCAGGCGCGGCTGTCGAGCCGGCGCGTGCAGATGGCGGCCTGGTGCATCGGCCGCGCCCAGCGCGCGCTCGACATGGTCTGCGAGTACGCGCCGATGCGAAAGACCTTCGGTGCGCTGCTGTCCGACCGCCAGAGCGTGCAGTGGGGCGTGGCCGATGCCGCCACCCGCATCCATGCCTGCCGCCTCATGACCTACGAGGCCGCCGCGCGCATCGACCGCGGCGAGGAGGCGCGCTCGCAGGTCTCGATGATCAAGGTCTACGCCACCGAGATGGCCTGGGACGTGATCGACATGGCGATGCAGGTCTTCGGTGCCATGGGCATGACCAAGGAAATGCCGCTGCAGCAGATGGCCAACGAGACCCGGCTGATGCGCATCTACGAAGGACCCAGCGAGGTGCATCGCTGGGTGGTGGCGCGCGAGCTCTTGGGCTCGCGGCGCTGAAGACAGGAAACCAGGAGACGACCCCATGAGTGATTTCTCTCGCGACCGCCGCCGGCTGCTGCTCGGCACCGGTGCGGCGCTGGCCGGTGCCGCGGGCTTGCCCACCCTCGCGCAGGCGCAGGCCTTTCCCTCGCACGCCATGCGCTTCATCGTGCCGTTCCCGCCCGGCAGCGGCACCGACATCACGGCGCGCCTGTTCGCCAAGAGCATCGGCGACCTTTCGGGCCAGGCGGTGACGGTGGAGAACAAGCCCGGCGGCAACGGTTTCATCGGCGTGCAGACGGCGCTGAATCCGCCGCACGACGGCCACACGGTGTTCATCGGCAGCAACTCGACGCTGACCACCAACGCCGCCACCTTCCGCAAGCTGCCCTACGACCCGATTGCCGACTTCGCGCCGATCACGCTGCTGTCGCGCGGCGCCTGCCTGGTCATCGTGCCGGCCGCCTCGGCCCACCGTTCGCTGGCCGACCTCGTGGCCGATGCGCGCAAGCGGCCGGGCAAGCTCAACTACGCGAGCGGCTCCATGTCGTACACGCTCTACTCCGAGTGGTTCAACGAAATGGCGAAGATCAAGACCGCCGGCATCAACTACAAGGGCGCGGGCGAGGCCGTCAACGCGGTGCTCACGGGCGAGGTCGATTTCGCCGTGGTCGATGCCACCGGCGCCAACGAGCTCGCGCGCTCGGGCCGCGTGCGGCCGCTGGCCTTCACCGCGCCCAAGCGCTCGATCGTGCTGCCCGAGGTGCCCACCGTCGGCGAGGCCGGCTATCCCGACTACCTCGCGTTCAACTGGGTTGCCGCCGCCGTGAGTTCGAAGGCGCCGCCGGCCGCGCTCGAGCGGCTCGGCGCGCTGTTCGCCAAGGCCGCGCAGACACCCGAGATCCAGGCCTACTACCGCAAGCAGGGCACCGAACTGATCATGTCCTCGGCGCCCGAGCTGCGCCGCTACCAGGCCGAGGAGATCGAGCGCTGGAAGCGGCTGATGGGCATCACCGGCATCGAGTTGCAGTAGCATCGCGCGCGGTCCGGCCCGGGCGGTCGAGCGCGCAACATGCCGGCTGGGACCGCGGAGAACATGAAGTGGAGCAATCGGTCATCAAGACGGCGGGGCGGGTGTTTCAGGTGCTCGAGTACCTGCGGGAGGTGCGGCGGCCGGTGACGGTGCGCGAGATTTCCGAGCGGCTCGGCTACCCGCTGTCGAGCGCGCAGGTGCTGCTCAAGAGCGTCGCCACGCTGGGCTACCTGCGCTACGACTCCTCGCTGCGCGCCTACCTCGCCACGCCGCGCCTGGCCTCGATCGGCGACTGGGTGATGGACTCGATGTTCCAGGGCGGGCAGCTGCTCACCGTGCTCGGCGACATCGCGCGCGAGACCGGCTTCACCGCCATCCTCGCGGTCGAGAACGACATCTACGCGCAATACGTGCACGTGATCTTCGGCAGCCGCGCGATCCAGTTCAACGTGCAGCCCGGCACGCGCCGGCTGCTGTGCATGTCGGGCACCGGCTGGGCGCTGCTCGCGGCCAGCAGCGACGACCACGTGGCGCGCACCATCCATCGCAGCAATGCGCGCCTCAAGCCCGGCGGGCAGGACGTCGATGCCGACTACGTGAAGGCGCGCGTGCAGGAGACGCGCGAGCGCGGCTATGCGTTCTCGCGCGGCGTGGTCACCGAGGGCATCGGCATCATCGCGCTGGGCTCGGCCTCGAGCGCCTCGGGCGCGCGCTTCGCGGTCGGCGTGGGCGGCCTGGTGGAGCAGCTCGAGCGCGCGGCCGACACCGTGGTGCCGTCGATGCGCGAGCGGCTGCTGGGCACCGCTGCCAGGTCGCCGGCGGCCGGCAGCCCGGCCTGACCGGTCAGGGCCGGACGACCTCGAGCAGGCGGTCGAGCCCGCCTTCGTTGATTGCCACCATCGCCTGCTCGCGCACCTTGGGCTTGGCGTGATAGGCCACCGACAGCCCGGCCTCGCCCATCATCGGCAGGTCGTTGGCGCCGTCGCCCACCGCGATGCATTCCTGCGCCGAGATGCCCATCAGCGAAGCCACCTCGAGCAGGGTGCGGCGCTTCTCGGCGCCGTCGCAGATATCGCCCCAGCTCTGCATCGCGACCTGGCCCGTGAGCTGGCCGTCGGCCTCGTCGAGCAGGTTCGAGCGCGCGAAGTCGATGCCCAGGCGCTCCTTCACGCGGTTGGCAAAGAAGGTGAAGCCGCCCGAGACCAGCAGCACCTTGAGGCCCGCCGCCTTGCAGGCCGCCACCAGTTCGGCCGCGCCGGGGTTGAGCCTGAGCCGCTCGTCGTAGACCTGCTGCAGCGCGCCGACCGGCACGCCCTTCAGCAACGCGACGCGGCGACGCAGGCTTTCCTTGAAGTCCTTGATCTCGCCACGCATCGTGGCCTCGGTGATCGCGGCCACCTCGGCCTTCTTGCCGACCGCGTCGGCGATCTCGTCGATGCACTCGATGCTGATCAGCGTCGAGTCCATGTCGAAGGCGATGAGCTTGAAGTCCTGGAGGGCGAGCGGCGGCGTGAAGCGCTGGAGGACGAGGCCGGGGGAGGAGGGGGCAAGGGTCATTCAGTGATACCAGTTCTCGACGCGCAGGCCGGGCACGCGCGAGAACTCGCTGACGTTGCGGCTGACGACGATCAGGTTGTGCGCCATCGCGATGCCCGCGATGAGCAGGTCATAGGGGCCTATCGGCGTACCGGCCTGTTGGAGGTGGGCCTTGATCTGTCCGGCCGATTCCGCGCTCGCGCTGTCCAGGGGCAGGACGCGCAGGCGCTGCACCAGCTCGTCGAGCAGCGCACGCTGCGGGCCCGGGTTGGCGGACTTGGCGAAACCGAACTCGAGTTCGAACAGATTGATGGCACACAGATTCATGTCCGCATCGCTCGTGCCATTCATGCGCACGCGCACACCGCCCGTGCCGCGAAAGGCGTAGATGAGGGTGTTGGTGTCCAGCAGGTACTTCACAAGGACTCGCGCGGCGTATCGGGAGGCAGGTCCTTGTGCATGTCCTCGGTCAGGGGGAATTCGTCCCAGGCGGCTTTCTGCTTGTCGGCTTCGGCAAAGAAGCTCTGCCAACCGGTCTTCTTGCCGCGCTGCCCTTCACGCGCCACCAGCAGGGCGAACCAGCGGCTCAAGGGCAGGTTCGCCGCCGCCGCTGCCGCGCGCGCTGTTTTCTCGGACTCTTCGTCCAGGTAGATCGTGATTTGGGACATGGCGGATCTCCCGAAAAATTACATCGGCAATTATATAAGTGGCTGGCACTTATACGACGGCCGTGGGGCTTTCCTTGACCAGCGGCTGCCCCAGGCTGCGCAACACATCGCGCACCATCTGCGCCCGCTCCTTCGGCTCCTTGAGCTCGCGCTCGATGCGCAGCTTCTCGTTGCCCGCCAGCTTGATGTGCTTGTTCTTCTGGATCAGGTGGATGATCGCCATCGAGTCGACCGGCGGATCCTTCTTGAAGGTGATGTTGATGACGCCGGGCGCCGCATCGACCTTGACAACGCCGTAGGGCCGCGCGAGCACGCGCAGGCGGTGGGTGTCGATCAGGGTCTGGGCCTGCGGCGGCAGCTTGCCGAAGCGGTCGACGATCTCCTCCAGCAGGGTGTCGATCTGGTCGGGGTTCTTCGCGGTGGCGAGCTTCTTGTAGAACGACAGCCGCAGGTGGACGTCGCCGCAGTAGTCGTCGGGCAGCAGGGCGGGGGCGTGCAGGTTGATCTCGGTCGTGACCGACAGCGGCGACAGCAGGTCGGGCTCCTGCCCGGCCTTGAGCGAGCGCACGGCCTCGCTGAGCATCTCGTTGTAGAGCTGGAAGCCGATCTCCATCATGTTGCCGCTCTGGTTCTCGCCGAGCACCTCGCCGGTGCCGCGGATCTCGAGGTCGTGCATCGCGAGGTAGAAGCCCGAGCCCAGTTCCTCCATCTGCTGGATCGCGTCGAGCCGCTGCGCCGCCTGCTTGGTCAGGCCCTCGGTGTCGGGCACCATGAGGTAGGCATAGGCCTGGTGGTGCGAACGGCCGACGCGGCCGCGCAGCTGGTGCAGCTGCGCCAGGCCGAACTTGTCGGCGCGGCTCATCACGATGGTGTTGGCGGTCGGCACGTCGATGCCGGTCTCGATGATGGTCGAGCACAGCAGCAGGTTGTAGCGCTGGGCCACGAAGTCGCGCATCACGCGCTCGAGTTCGCGCTCGGGCATCTGGCCATGGGCGACGGCGATGCGCGCCTCGGGCAGGATCTCCTCGAGCTTCTGGCGCCGGTTCTCGATGGTCTCGACCTCGTTGTGCAGGAAGTAGACCTGGCCGCCGCGCTTGAGCTCGCGCAGCACGGCCTCGCGGATCACGCCGGTGCCCTCGTTGCGAACGAAGGTCTTGATCGCGAGCCGGCGCTGCGGCGCGGTGGCGATCACGCTGAGGTCGCGCAGGCCCTCGAGCGCCATGCCCAGCGTGCGCGGGATCGGCGTGGCGGTGAGCGTGAGCACGTCGACCTCGGCGCGCAGCGCCTTCATGGCCTCTTTATGGCGCACGCCGAAGCGGTGCTCCTCGTCGATGATCAGCAGCCCGAGGTTCTTGAACTTGACCGACTCCGAGAGCAGCTTGTGGGTGCCGACCACGATGTCGACCGTGCCCTCGGCCAGCCCCTTGGCGGCGGTCGTGATTTCCTTGGTCGAACGGAAGCGGCTCATCTCGGCCACCTTCACCGGCCATTTGGCGAAGCGGTCGACCAGCGTCTGGTAGTGCTGCTCGGCCAGCAGCGTGGTGGGCGCGAGGAAGGCCACCTGCTTGCCGCCGGTGACCGCGATGAAGGCGGCGCGCAGCGCGACCTCGGTCTTGCCGAAGCCGACGTCGCCGCAAACGAGGCGGTCCATCGGCTGCGGCGAGATCATGTCCTGCACCACGGCATGGATCGCGGCCTTCTGGTCGGCGGTTTCCTGGAAACCGAAGTCGTTGGCGAACACCTCGTAGTCGGCCGGCGAGTAGCGGAAGGCATGGCCCTCGCGCGCTGCGCGGCGCGCGTAGATGTTGAGCAGCTCGGCGGCCGAGTCGCGCACCTGCTCGGCGGCTTTGCGCTTGGCCTTGTCCCACTGGCCCGAACCGAGCTTGTGCAGCGGCGCCTCGTCGGCGCTGACGCCGGTGTAGCGGCTCACCAGGTGCAGCTGGCTCACGGGCACGTAGAGCGTGGCCTTGTCGGCGTACTCCAGGTGCAGCATCTCCTGCAGCAGCGGCTTGCCCTCGGCATCGCTGCCCTGGCCCAGGTCCATGTGGATCAGGCCGCGGTAGCGGCCGATGCCGTGCGCGGAGTGCACCACCGGGTCGCCCACGTTGAGCTCGGACAGGTCCTTGATCAGCGCCTCGACGTCGCTGACCTGTTCCTGCTTCTTGTTGCGGCGCCGGCCGGTGCTGCCGGTGGCGAACAACTCGGTCTCGGTGACGAAGTCGATGCCCTGTTCGCGCCAGGCGAAGCCGGCCGCCAGCGCGGCGGTGGCGATGCCGATCTTTTCGTCGGCCGCGGCCTCGAACTCGGCCAGCGAATCGAAGGCCGGCGGGCTCACGCCGCTGGCGCGCAGGAAGTCGAGCAGGCTCTCGCGCCGGCCGTCGCTTTCCGCGATCATCAGCACGCGGTGCGGCGTGGTGGCGATGTGGGCCTTGAGCCGCACCAGCGGATCGTCGGCGCCGCGCACCACCGAGAAGGCGGGCAGGGTGTCGAACTCGGCGAAGGGCGCGGCGTCGGCGGTCGAGCGGATCGAGAGCTGCGCATGCGGCTTCACGCGCTGGTAGAACTGCTCGGCGTTGAGGAACAGCGCCTCCGGCGGCAGCGCCGGGCGCTCGGGGTCGCCGCGCACCAGGCGGTAGCGCTCGCCGGTGTCCTGCCAGAAGTGCTGGAACGCGGGCTCGAGCTCGCCGTGCAGCACCACGGTGGTGTCGGGTCCCAGGTAGTCGAACACGGTCGCCGTCTCGTCGAAGAACAGCGGCAGGTAGTACTCGATGCCGGCGGTGGCGACGCCGTTGCCCATGTCCTTGTAGATGCGGCTCTTGGTCGGATCGCCCTCGAGCAGCTCGCGCCAGCGGCCGCGAAAGCGCGCGCGCGCGTCGTCGTCCATCGGGAACTCGCGGCCCGGCAGCAGCCGCACCTCGGGCACCGGGTAGAGGCTGCGCTGGGTGTCGGGGTCGAAGGTGCGGATCGAGTCGATCTCGTCGTCGAACAGGTCGACCCGGTAGGGCACCGGCGAACCCATCGGGAACAGGTCGATCAGGCCGCCGCGCACCGCGTACTCGCCCGGGCTCACCACCTGCGTGACGTGGGTGTAGCCGGCCAGCGTGAGCTGCGCCTTGAGCTTGGCGTCCTGCAGCTTCTGCTTGGTCTTGAAATGGAAGGTGTAGCCCGCGAGGAAGGACGGCGGCGCCAGCCGGTAGAGCGCGGTGGTGGCCGGCACCAGCACCACGTCGGCTTCCTTCTGGCTGATGCGCCACAGGGTGGCCAGGCGCTCGCTGATCAGGTCCTGGTGCGGCGAGAAGCTGTCGTAGGGCAGCGTCTCCCAGTCGGGGAACAGCGCGCAGCGCAGCTCGGGCGCGAAGAAGGCGATCTCGTCGATCAGGCGCTGGGCGTCGTTGGCATCGGCCGTGAACATGGCCGTGGCGCGGCCCGCGGACTTTTCGCGCCGCGCGAGCTGGGCCAGCAGCAGTGCATCAGCCGACAGCGGGGGGCGCGGCAGCGTGAAGCGCTTGCTCGCCGTGAGGTGGGGGAGGTCCATAAAGGCTTGCTGGAAATGCACAACACCCCGCGCCGACTGGCGAGGGGTGTGCAATGGGGTCGATTCTAGAATGGCGGCCCTTCTTCTGCTTGTCGGCACACTGGCCGACTGTCTGCCGCACCATGTCTTCTTCCCGCCTCTTCGTGCTGATCCCGTGCGCCGGTTCCGGCCACCGTGCCGGCCATGCGCAGTCCCCGCAGCCGAAGCAGTACCGGCGGCTGGCCGGGGCGCCGATGGTGGCGCACACGCTGGAGGCCTTCCGCGCGCTGAACGGGCGCTTCGCCGGCATCGCGCTGGTGGTGGCGCCCGAGGACCGCGACGTGGATGCCGCGCTGCCGCTCTTTCCGCAGCAGGACGAGCACCTGCTGCGCGTGGGCGGCGTGACGCGCGCGGCCTCGGTGCGCAACGGCCTGCTGGCGCTGCGGCAGAAGGGCGCCGGCGCGCACGACTGGGTGCTGGTGCACGATGCGGCGCGCTGCCTCGTGACGCCGAGCCAGATCGAGGCGCTGATCGCGGCCTGCGAGCACGATGCCGTCGGCGGCCTGCTGGCGCACCGGCTGGCCGACACGCTCAAGGTGTCGACCGCTGACAGCCGTGTGGCGCAGACCCTGCCGCGCGCCGACAAGTGGCTCGCGCAGACGCCGCAGATGTTCCGCATCGGCATGCTGCTCGACGCCTTGGAGCGTGCCGGCGACGCGGTGACCGACGAGGCCGGCGCGATCGAGGCGGTCGGGCTGACGCCGCTGCTGGTGCCGGGCAGCGCGCAGAACTTCAAGGTCACCTACCCCGAGGACTTCGCGCTGGCCGAGGCGTTGCTGCTGGCGCGCAAGAAGGTGCTCGCATGAACGGGGCCTTCAACATCCGCGTCGGCGAGGGCTGGGACGTCCATCAACTGGTGGCGGGGCGCAAGCTGATCCTCGGCGGCATCGAGGTGCCGCATGTCACGGGCCTGCTCGGCCATTCCGATGCCGACGTGCTGCTGCATGCGATCACCGACGCGCTGCTCGGCGGCGCGGGCCTGGGCGACATCGGCCGGCATTTTCCGGACACCGACGCGCAGTTCCGTGGCGCCGACTCGGCCGTGCTGCTGGCCGAAGCGGCGCGCCGCGTGCGCGCCGAGGGCTGGCAGATCGGCAACGTCGACAGCACCGTGATCGCGCAGGCGCCGAAGCTGGCGCCGCACATCCCGCCCATGCGCGAGCGCATCGCGCAGACGCTGGGCATCGCGAGCGAGCAGGTCAACGTGAAGGCCAAGACGGCCGAGAAGCTGGGCCCGGTGGGCGAGGGCCGCGCGATGGAAGCGCGCGCCGTGGTGCTGCTGCACCGCTGAGCGCGCGACTTCTTCTTTCTCTCAGAGCTTGCGGACTGGCGGCTGCACCGGCCGCGGCGGCACCGGCATCGCGCGCGGCATGCGGATGTGCGCCGCGAGGCCGCGTCCCGGCGTGCTGGTGAGCGCGAAGGTGCCGCCCATGCGCTCGATGTTCTTCGCCACGATCGACAGGCCAAGGCCCGCGCCCGCGGCCGAGGTGCGCGCCGCGTCGCCGCGGAAGAAGGGCTTGGTGAGCTGCGCGAGCTGGGCCGGCTCCACGCCGGCGCCACGGTCGCGCACCTTGATCAGCACCGCGTCGTTGCTCGCCTGCGCCTGGATCACCACGTCGGCGATGCCGGTGGCGGGCGTCTTGCCGTAGCGGCGCGCGTTCTCGACCAGGTTGGAGATCACGCGCGTGAGCTCGACCTCGTCGCCCATGACGCGCAGGTCGGGCGGCACGTCGACCGTGATGCTCATCTCCTCGTAGTCCTGCACGGCGTAGGTGCAGGAGTCGACCACGTCGCGCAGCAGCACCGGCTTGGGATCGACATGGTCAGGCCGCGCGTAGTCGAGGAACTTGTCGATGATCGCGTCGAGCTGCGCGATGTCGGCCGCCATGTGGTCGCGCGCGTCCTCGTCGGCCACGCTCATCTCGGTCTCGAGGCGCAGCCGCGCGAGCGGCGTGCGCAGGTCGTGCGAGATGCCGGCCAGCATGATCGCGCGGTCCTGCTCGATCTTGGCGAGCTGGTCGGCCATGCGGTTGAAGCCGATGTTGACCGCGCGGATCTCGTTGGTGCGCGCGCGCTCGTCGAGCCGGTGCGCCTCGTACTCGCCCTCGCGCACCTGCATGGTGGCGCGCGAGAGCTGCTTGAGCGGCAGGTTGATGAGCCGCGTGATCAGCGCCGCCCCCGCGAGCGACAGCGCCATGGCGGTGCTGAGCCAGACCAGCCAGGTGCGCCCGCCCACGCGGCTGAAGCGCGTGGGGTCGAGCAGCAGCCAGTAGGTGTCGCTCTCGATCGTGAAGCCGATCCACAGGCCGGCCTCGTCGTTGACGCGGCTGGCCACCGTGGTGCCGGCGCCGAGCTGGTCGATCAGCTCCTCGGTCACGCGCTGGTCGAGCGCGCCGCTGGTGTAGGGCTGCACGCGGTCGTTGGGTTCGCGCGGCAGGATGCGCACGCCTTCCTGGTCGGCCAGCGTCTTGATCAGCGACACGCGCGTGATCGCGTCCGAGTACACCAGCGCCGCGCGCGTGAGGTTCACGAGCGAGGCGATCTGGTGCGCGGTCTGGATCGCGCGCGGTTCGTATTCGAGCGAGCGGAAGGTCTGCAGCCAGGCGACGGTGCAGCCGATCAGCAGGAGGGCGAGCAGGAAGAAGGTGCGCCAGAACAGGCTGAAGCCGAGCTTGAGCCCGGGGCGCCGGTCACGCTGCGCCGCGCCCTCGAGCGGGCTGGGCATCGTGACCTGGGCGCCATCCTCCTGGGGGGCTTCTCTTCCGGAGGGGAGGCCGATGGCCACCGCTGGTGCCGCGTCAGGCCGTGCCGTCCGGCACGAAGACGTAGCCCACGCCCCACACCGTCTGGATGTAGCGCGGTGCCGCGGCGTCGGACTCGACCAGCTTGCGCAGGCGCGAGATCTGCACGTCGAGGCTGCGGTCGAAGGGCTCGAACTCGCGGCCGCGCGCGAGCTGGGCCAGCTTCTCGCGCGACAGCGGCTGGCGCGGGTGGCGCACCAGCGCCTTGAGCATCGCGAACTCGCCGGTGGTCAGCGAGAGTTCCTCGCCGTCCTTCTTGAGCGTGCGCGAGCCGAGGTCGAAGGTGAAGGGACCGAAGGTGACGGTCTCGTTCTCGGTCGAGGGCGCGCCGGGCGCCTCGAGCGGCGGACGGCGGCGCAGCACGGCGTGCACGCGCGCCAGCAGTTCGCGCGGATTGAAGGGCTTGCCGAGGTAGTCGTCGGCGCCGACCTCGAGACCGACGATGCGGTCGACGTCTTCGCCCTTGGCGGTGAGCATGATGATCGGCGTACGGTCGTTGGCGGCGCGCAGCCGGCGGCAGATGGACAGGCCGTCTTCGCCGGGCATCATGAGGTCGAGCACGATCAGGTCGACCGTGTCGCGCAACAGGATGCGGTTGAGCGCCTTGCCGTCCTCGGCCACGATCACCTCGAAGCCTTCCTGGGTCAGGTAGCGGCGAAGCAGGTCGCGGATGCGGGCGTCGTCGTCGACGATCACGATCTTGTCGGTGCGAGCGGGAACTTGAGTCATTTCTACAACGTCGAATTTGTAACAGCGCCGATTCTGAAGGTGTTGGAAGCCGGTTGAGCCGGATTTGCTTTGAGACTGACACTAAGTTACAAAACTTGCGACCGCTCGCGGTCCAGTCATCCGATGTAAGCGTGGCGGTGGCACAGTGCCTCTGCCCTATGACTTTTGCGCAGAGATTTCTTTCATCCGCCACACCCTTGCTGCTGCTCGCGTGTGCCTGTGTGCCGTCGATCTCGGCGGCCGAATTCCTTCGGGTGGCCGATGGGCGCCGCTACGATCTGCGGGCCGCGGTGGCCGCGCACCGCGCTGCACAACGCGACGAGATGCGCCGCGGCGAAGCCATCGCGGGACGCCGCCTCACGCCGGCCGAGCTGTACGAATTGCGGCAGCAGGTGCGCGGGCAGTGGAGCACGCCGGGCATCTCCGCGCATTCGGCAGAATCGCAGCCGGCCGAACGCATCGTGCCGGCGCCGATGCCGGCCGCGCGGCTCCTGCCCGCGCCGCGCAGCCAGCGACCTTGAGCGCAGTGCGCGAGCCATGGCTCGCGCCGCGAGGGCGGGTGCACCGAGTGCCCGCCTTCTTCTCGTACGTCATCGACGTACCTACAACCTGGGAGAGCCAATCTTGAAAAGAACCATCACCTTGATCGCAGCGTGTGCCGCATGGGCCGGCCTGGCCGGCGCGGCCATGGCGCAGAACGCCGTCGTGGCGCCGCCGCAGAACGTGCTGCAGCTCAGCGCCAACGGAACCGTCGAGGTGCAGCAGGACCTGCTGAGCATGACGCTCGTGACCACGCGCGACGGCACCGATGCCGGCAGCGTGCAGGCGCAGCTGAAGACCGCGCTCGACGCGGCGCTGACCGAGGCGCGCAAGAACGCGCAGGCCGGCCAGCTCGACGTGCGCACCGGCAACTTCAGCCTGTCGCCGCGCTACACGCGCGAAGGCAAGATCAACGGCTGGCAGGGCACCGCCGAGCTCGTGCTCGAGGGCCGCGACTTCCCGCGCATCGCCCAGACGGCCGGCCGCATCACGACGCTGACCGTCGGCAACGTGGGCTTCGGCCTGAGCCGCGAGCAGCGCGCCAAGACCGAGGCCGAGGCGCAGACGCTCGCGATCGACGCCTTCAAGCAGAAGGCGACCGAGCTGTCGAAGAACTTCGGCTTCGCGGGCTACACGCTGCGCGAGGTGTCGGTGAATGCGAACGACGGCGGACCGATCCGTCCGCGCATGATGGCGGCGTCGGCCAAGTCCTTCTCGGCCGACGCGCAGGTGCCGATCGAGGCGGGCAAGACCAGCGTGGTGGTCAACGTCTCGGGATCGGTGCAGCTCAAATAAGGGCTGCGGGGCGGAGCGCCTGGCGCGCTCCGCCCGTGTTTCTTCCTATTGCGCGGTCCAGCCGCCGTCCATCTGCCAGGCCACGCCGCGCACCTGGTCGGCCGCGGGCGAGCACAGGAACACGGCGAGTCCGCCGAGCTGTTCCACGGTGGTGAACTGCAGCGAGGGCTGCTTCTCGCCCAGCAGGTCGTTCTGCGCCTGCGTGGCGCTGATGCCTTCTCGGGCCGCGCGGTCGTCGATCTGCTTTTGCACCAGCTGCGTCAGCACCCAGCCCGGGCAGATCGCGTTGCTCGTGATGCCGGTGGTCGCGGTCTCGAGCGCCACCGACTTCGTGAAGCCGACGATGCCGTGCTTGGCCGCCACGTAGGCCGATTTCTGGGCCGATGCCACCAGGCCGTGGGCCGAGGCGATGTTGATGACGCGGCCCCAGTTGGCTTCGCGCATCGCGGGAATCGCCAGCCGCGTGGTGTGGAAGGCGCTCGTGAGGTTGATCGCGATGATCGCGTCCCAACGTTCGGGCGGGAAGTCCTCGACCTTGGCCACGTGCTGGATGCCGGCGTTGTTGACCAGGATGTCGACGCGGCCGAACCTGGCGGCGGCGAACTTCATCATGTCCTCGATCTGGTCGGGCTTGCTCATGTCGGCGCCGTGGTACTCGGCATGCACGCCGAGCGCGGCGATCTGCGCCTTGGGCGCCTCGGCGTCGCCGAAGCCGTTGAGCACGATGTCGGCGCCCTGCTGGGCGAGGGACTGGGCGATGGCGAGCCCGATGCCGCTGGTGGACCCCGTGACAAGAGCGGTTTTGCCTTTGAGCATGAAGATGAATCTCCGGATGAATTAGGATGCGACGAGAAGATTATCCGCACCAGAACGGCCCTGTTTCCATGACCGAACCGACGCTTCACCACGTGGCGTGCAACGACACCCACGGCGGCCACCGCATGGCCTATTGGCAGTGGGGCGACGCGGGCAGCCCGCACGTGGTGCTCTGCGTGCACGGCCTGACCCGGCAGGGCCGCGATTTCGATGCGCTGGCCCGTGCGCTCGTGGCGCGCGCCCAAGGCCGGGTGCGGGTGGTCTGCCCCGACGTGGCCGGCCGCGGCGCCAGCGACTGGCTGCGCGACCCGGCCGCCTACCAGGTGCCGCTGTACGCAGGCGACATGGTGGCGCTGCTCGCGCAGCTCCAGCAGCAGCATCCGATCCGGACGCTCGACTACGTGGGCACCAGCATGGGCGGCCTGATCGGCTTCGTGCTGGCCGGGCACAAGGAACTGCCGCTGCCGGCGCCGGTGCGGCGCTTCGTCGTCAACGACGTCGGCCCGACCATCGAGGCGGCGGCGATCCAGCGCATCGCGGCCTACGTGGGGCAGGGTGGCCGGTACGACAGCCTGCAGCAGGCGGCCGATGCGCTGTGGGCGATCTCCACCAGCTTCGGTCCGCACACGCCCGAACAATGGCTCGAACTGACGCGGCCCATGGTCGTGCCGGCCTCGCAGCGCAGCGCCGATGGCACGGCCAAGGTCGATGCGCCGGCCGGCACGGACGGTCCGTGGATGCTGCATTACGACCCGGCGCTCGCGGTCGGCCTGCGTGCCATCACGCCCGAAGCCGCGGCACAGGGCGGCGCCATCATGTGGAGCCTGTACGACGCGATCACGGCGCGCGTGCTCGTCACGCGCGGCGCCCAGTCCGATCTGCTGTCGCGCGAGACCGTCACCGCGATGACGCAGCGCGGCCCGCAGGCGGCGCTGGTCGAGTTCGAGGGCGTCGGCCATGCGCCGACCTTCGTCGATCCCGCGCAGGCCGCGGTGGTCGTGGACTTCCTGTTCGATTGAGGGCGGCGTGAAGCGCGAGTCTTCCAGCCTTCAGGGGATGCCGGCTTCGGACGGCATCGTCGTCGACTATCCGTTGTCGGCCGCCACCGCCGAGCGCTCGCCGGTGATGGAGAACATGCTCGCGCGCGCACGCGCCTTCGCCGAGCCGCTGATCGTCGACGAACTGCTCGACACCGGCGAGAACGCGCTGGCGCACGCCGACGCGGTGGCCGCCATCGTCAAGAAGATGGGCGGCTCCGAGGCCATGCAGGGCGCGAGCTACCTGGTCTATGCCTGTTCGCATCTCAACCGTCCGCAGGAAGTCATCGCCAAGGTCTTCGGCGACAACTTCGCGGCGCTGGCGGTGGAAACCACCAAGCTCGTGCGCGTGCAGGAGCAGGCCCGCGCGGCGGCGCGCGCCCACCAGAACGAGGGCGCGGGCGCCCAGACCGAGAACGTGCGCAAGATGCTGCTGGCGTTCTCGCGCGACCTGCGCGTGGTGATGCTGCGCCTGGCCTCGCGCCTGCAGACGCTGCGCTACGCGGCGGCCAGCAAGAAGCCGGTGCCCGAGGGTGTGGCGCGCGAATCGCTGCAGGTGTTCGCGCCGCTCGCGAACCGGCTCGGCATCTGGCAGGTCAAGTGGGAGATCGAGGACCTCTCGTTCCGCTTCCTCGAGCCCGAAACCTACAAGCTGATCGCGCGCCTGCTCGACGAGAAGCGCATCGAACGCGAGAGCTACGTCGAGCAGTTGCGCTCGCGGCTCGAGAGCGAACTGCACTCCGAGGGCATCCGCGCCGTCGTGCAGGGGCGGCCGAAGAACATCTACAGCATCGTCAAGAAGATGCGCGGCAAGTCGCTCGACTTCGCGCAGGTCTTCGACATCCTCGCGCTGCGCGTGGTGGTGCCCGACGTGAAGGACTGCTACGCGGCGCTGGCCTGGGTGCATTCGCACTTCCAGCCGATCGACGAGGAGTTCGACGACTACATCGCACGGCCCAAGCCCAACGGCTACCAGTCGCTGCACACCGTGGTGCGCGCGCTGGTCGACGGCCAGGTGGGCAAGCCGATCGAGATCCAGATCCGTACCGAGGAAATGCACGACCACGCCGAGCATGGCGTGGCGGCGCACTGGGCCTACAAGGAAGCCGGCCACAAGGGCTACGCGGGCGTGTGGGCCAGCGGCGAGTACGACGCCAAGATCGCGGTGCTGCGCCAGCTGCTGGCGTGGGAGCGCGACCTGTCGGGCGGCCTGCAGGGCCAGGGCCTGTTCGACGACCGCATCTACGTGCTGACGCCCGATGCGGCGATCGTCGAACTGCCGCAGGGCGCGACGCCGGTCGACTTCGCCTACACGGTGCACACCACGCTGGGCCATCGCTGCCGCGGCGCGCGCGTCGACGGGGCGATGGTGCCGCTCAACACGCCGCTGTCGAACGGGCAGACGGTGGAGGTGATCGCGGCCAAGGAAGGCGGGCCTTCGCGTGACTGGCTCAATGCGGAGCTCGGTTATCTCGCGAGCCATCGCGCGCGCGCCAAGGTGCGTGCCTGGTTCAATGCGCAGATCACGCACGAGACGGTGGCGCGCGGCCGCGAGGCGGTCGAGAAGCTGCTGCAGCGCGAAGGCCGCACGGCCATGCGGCTCGAGGACCTCGCATCGCAACTGGGTTTCAAGTCGGCGGACCAGTTGTTCGAAGTGGTCGGCAAGGACGAGTTCTCGCTGCGCAACATCGAGACGCTGCTGCGTCCGCCCGAGCCGCCGGCCAATCCCGACGACGGCGTGCAGATCAAGAAGCCGCGCGCGAGCGAGAAGGCGGGCAAGGGCGGCGTGCTGGTGGTCGGCGTGTCTTCGCTGATGACGCAGCTCGCGAAGTGCTGCAAGCCGGCGCCACCCGATGCCATCGCGGGCTTCGTCACGCGCGGCCACGGCGTGAGCGTGCACCGCGTGGATTGCAGCAACTTCCGCACGATGGCCTCGCGCGACGGCGAGCGCGTGATCGACGTGGAGTGGGGCGCGACCAAGGGCGAGGCGCCGGTCTATGCGGTCGACGTCGCCGTGGAGGCGGCCGACCGACAGGGCCTGCTGCGCGATATCTCCGATGTCTTCGCGCGCGAGAAGATGAACGTGATCGGCGTGCAGACGCAGTCGGTCAAGGGCACGGCATGGATGACCTTCACCGTGGAGATCGCCGATGCGGCGCGTCTCGCACAGGTGCTCAACGTGGTCACGGCAGTGGCTGGCGTTCGATCTGCGCGACGCCGATGAAAAAGGGGCGGCCGCCCCGGAAACGGCCATTTCTCCTGCTATACTTTCAGCTTCTCGAAACAATCGCAGGCGCGTAGCTCAGCTGGTTAGAGCACCACCTTGACATGGTGGGGGTCGTTGGTTCGAGTCCAATCGCGCCTACCAAATCTCCCTCTGAAGAAGACCAGTCTTCAGGCACAACGGGAGATTTTGGGGAGATTCTTCTCCCCCCCTTGCAGTGAAGTCCGAAGCTTCACCTCCTGCCTCTTCATCCCATCCGTGATTCTTGCGTGACGCTGATGCGTCCTTCGTGGATTAGGGTTTAGGCGCTCGAGGCGGGCTGTGGCTAGTGGAGCGAAAGAGGATCCTACCCGTGGGTAGAATCGTTTTCGCAGAGATGCCCAGGTCCGACCGAGCGCCATTCCCTGGATCGGCCATTCGCCGGGTTGGCGAACCGGACATTCGGCCGGCTTCCCGCCGTGGCAATCGCCCATTCGGATGGCCGCCGCAGGCAACCACCGGGCCATTTTCTTGTGCTAACTTGGCTGCCGTGCAGAGCCTTTTTTCTTTCCATTTCCCCTCGGGGATCATCCGATGAGCGCGCGACCGGTCGTGGTGGATCGCGAGCGCGCGCAGGCGCGGTTGGCCGCGCTGATGAAGCAGGCGCCGATCGAGTTCGCGCGGGCCGTCTACGGCATCAACGACCGTGCGGGTGGCCGCCTCGACACCATGGCGGCGCGGGAGGTCGAGCGTGCCGCGCGGCAGGGCATGCCGGTCACGCAGGAGCGCGCCGAGCAGCGCGCCCGCGCCTACCTGCCGACGGCCGGCCACGAGCATTGCCCGCGCTGCTGGGTCGTCTACGGGCACAAGAGCCCGTTGCGCTTCCGCGAGGAGACCGCGGAGCGGCCCGAATCGGCCGCCTGCGCGGCTTGCGGCGCGGAGTACGCCACCGCCGTCGAGTGAAAGCGCGGCCGGCGGTTGCGCGCGGTCAGGGTAAACCTTGTCGCGATGCAGCAAAACCGCTCCCTAGAATCATCCGATGACATGGGCGTCCATGTGAAGGAGTCCGCAGTGCAGAGCAAGAAGTCCGGGGTCAAGCCGGTACAGCGTGTGATCAAGAAGTACCCGAACCGAAGGCTCTACGACACCGAGACGTCCACCTACATCACGCTGACCGAGGTCAAGCAACTGGTGATCGAGCGCGCCCAGTTCGTGGTGCGCGATGCCAAGACCGGCGACGACCTCACGCGCAGCATCCTGCTGCAGATCATTCTCGAAGAAGAGGCGGGCGGCGCGCCGATGTTCACCGAGCAGGTGCTGGCCAACATCATCCGCTTCTATGGCCAGGCCATGCAGAGCTACATGGCGCCCTACCTCGAGAAGAACATCCAGGCGATGACCGAGGTACAGGCGCAGCTCGCCGAGAAGGCCGAGGGCCTGACGCCCGAGATGTGGTCGCGCTTCATGAGCATGCAGTCGCCGATGCTGCAGGGCCTGATGGGCAACTACGTGGAGCAATCGAAGAATGTCTTCCTGCAGATGCAGGAACAGATGCAGAAAAGCACCGAGCAGGTATTGGGCGCCTTTGGCATCAAGCGTCCCTGAAATACCTGTAGTCCCGGATAGCTGGGACAATAGGAGGCTATGAGCGAAGTTGCCTCCCACGAAAGAACAGCCACGACGGCCGCCCCCAAGGTCGGCTTCGTGAGCCTGGGCTGTCCCAAAGCCCTTACCGATTCCGAATTGATCCTCACGCAGCTGAGCGCCGAGGGCTACCAGACCGCCAAGTCCTTCGAGGGCGCCGACCTGGTGATCGTCAACACCTGCGGGTTTATCGACGATGCCGTCCGGGAAAGCCTGGACACCATCGGCGAGGCGCTGGCCGAGAACGGCCGGGTGATCGTCACCGGCTGCCTGGGCGCCAAGACCGGCGACCAGGGCGGCAATCTGGTCAAGCAGATGCACCCCAGCGTGCTGGCCGTTACGGGCCCGCATGCCACGCAGGAGGTGATGGATGCGGTCCATGCCAACCTGCCGAAGCCGCACGATCCCTTTATCGACCTGGTGCCTAACAGCTTCGGCGTGGCGGGCCTCAAGCTCACGCCGCGCCACTATGCCTACCTGAAGATCAGCGAGGGCTGCAACCACCGCTGCACCTTCTGCATCATTCCTTCGATGCGCGGCGACCTCGTGTCGCGGCCCGTGGGCGACGTGCTGAGCGAGGCGAAGGCGCTGTTCGAGGGCGGCGTGAAGGAGCTGCTGGTGATCAGCCAGGACACCTCGGCCTATGGCGTGGACGTCAAGTACCGCACCGGGTTCTGGGACGGCAAGCCGGTCAAGACCCGCATGCTCGAGCTGGTGCGCACGCTCGGCGAGATCGCCGAGCCCTATGGCGCCTGGGTGCGGCTGCACTACGTCTACCCTTATCCGAGCGTGGACGAGGTCATTCCGCTGATGGCCAGCGGCAAGGTGCTGCCTTACCTCGACGTGCCGCTGCAGCACAGCCATCCCGATGTGCTGCGCCGCATGAAGCGTCCAGCCAGCGGCGAGAAGAACCTCGAGCGCATCGCGCGCTGGCGCGAGGTGTGCCCGGAACTCGTGATCCGCAGCACATTCATTGCCGGTTTTCCCGGTGAGACGGAAGAGGAATTCGAGCACCTGCTCGACTTCATCCGCGAAGCGCGCATCGATCGCGCGGGCTGCTTTGCCTACAGTCCGGTCGAGGGCGCCACCGCCAACGACATTCCCGGCATGCTGCCCGAGGCCGAGCGCGAGGCGCGCCGTGCGCGCTTCATGGAGGTGGCCGAGGCGGTGTCGATCGCCAAGCTGCAGGAGCGCGTGGGCGCGACGATGCAGGTGCTGGTCGATTCCGCGCCGGCGATGGGGCGCAAGGGCGGCGTGGGACGCACCTATGCCGACGCGCCCGAGATCGACGGCACCGTGCGGCTGCTGCCGCCCGAGAAGATCAGCAAGACGCTCAAGGTGGGGGAGTTCACGCGCGCGCGCATCGTGGGCGCCGAGGGGCACGACCTGATCGCGTTGCCCGTTTGATGATTCGAACGGACAAGAAAAAAGCCACCGTGAAACGGTGGCTTCATTCGAAGAATCTCAAGAACCTTTTGAAGCTGCTCTTGGATCTGGTGCCCA
>NZ_JBWKPN010000005.1:0-319860 GCF_059418265.1 Variovorax sp. GW821-FHT09B05 | reverse complement strand
AGAAGAGGACTCGAACCTCCACGATGTTACTCGCTAGTACCTGAAACTAGTGCGTCTACCAATTCCGCCATCTGGGCATTTCAGGAAAGCCTACGAGTATATCAAATCAAAAACGATTTTCTCGCGGCCTCGCAATTTTGTGCGCACGATGATGCGTTCACGACACAGGCTCGGGTGCGCGGACTGACCGCGCGCCATCGGACGATGTCGATGACGACCATGATCGGAGCGGGGAAGAAAAAAGCCACCGGAGACCGGTGGCTTGAATCGAAGGACTCGATGAGAGTCTATTTAAACTTGGTGCCCAGAAGAGGACTCGAACCTCCACGATGTTACTCGCTAGTACCTGAAACTAGTGCGTCTACCAATTCCGCCATCTGGGCCCGCATACTTGCCGAAGCAGGTACGCTTTGAATTTCAGGAAAGAAGGAGATCATATCAAAAATAATGTCACTTCCAGCGGCTTGCTGGATGAATTCGAAGGCTCGGTTCAGGGCCATCGCGACGGACATGGCTTCGTGCAACGCGACGACGGCGAAGCCGACATCTATCTGCCCCCCAACGAGATGCGCGCGGTCCTGCACAAGGACCGCGTCAAGGCGCGCGTGGTGCGGCTCGACCGCCGCGGTCGCCCCGAAGGGCGCGTGGTCGAGATCATCGAGCGCCCCGAGCAGCCGATCATCGGCCGCCTGCTTCACGAGGGCGGCATCTGGCTCGTGGCACCGGAGGACAAGCGCTACGGCCAGGACGTGCTGATTCCCAAGGGCGCGACCGGTCCCGCCAAGGTGGGGCAGGTGGTCGTGGTGCAGCTCACCGAGCCGCCCGCGCTCTTCGGCCAACCCGTGGGACGAGTGAAGGAAGTGCTCGGCGAGATCGACGACCCCGGCATGGAGATCGAGATCGCGGTGCGCAAGTACGGCGTGCCGCACGAGTTCTCCGAAGCGTGCCTGGCCGAGGCCAAGGCGTTGCCCGAGAAGGTGCGTCCGGCCGACAAGAAGGGCCGCGTCGACCTCACCGACGTGCCGCTGGTCACGATCGACGGCGAGGACGCGCGCGACTTCGACGACGCCGTGTACTGCGAACCCGCGAAGGTCGGCCGTGGCAAGGGCTGGCGCCTCCTGGTTGCGATTGCGGACGTCAGCGCCTATGTGCGCACCGGCTCGGCGATCGACATCGATGCCTACGACCGCGCCACCAGCGTGTACTTCCCGCGCCGCGTGATTCCGATGCTGCCCGAGAAGCTCTCGAACGGCCTGTGCTCGCTGAACCCCGAGGTCGAGCGCCTGTGCATGGTCTGCGACATGCTGGTCGCTGCCGATGGCGAGATCTACGCCTACCAGTTCTATCCGGCCGTGATGTTCAGCCACGCGCGCTTCACGTACACCGAGGTGGCGGCCATCCTCGGCAACACGCGTGGCCCCGAGGCGGCCAAGCGCAAGGAGCGCGTCAAGGACCTGCTGAACCTCGCCGACGTCTACAAGGCGCTGCTCAAGCAGCGTGGCAAGCGCGGCGCGGTCGACTTCGAGACCACCGAAACGCAGATCATCTGCGACGACGCCGGCCGCATCGAGAAGATCGTGCCGCGCACCCGCAACGAGGCGCACCGCCTGATCGAGGAAGCGATGCTCGCGGCCAACGTCTGCAGCGCCGACTTCATCGCCGAGGGCAAGCACCCGGGCCTGTACCGCGTGCACGAGGGCCCGACGCCCGAGAAGAAGGAAATCCTGCGCGGCTACCTGAAGGCGATGGGCGTGGGGCTGAGCATCACCGACGATCCGGCGCCCGGCGAATTCCAGGCCATCGCCGAGGCGACCAAGGAGCGCCCCGACGCGCAGCAGATCCACACCATGCTGCTGCGCTCGATGCAGCAGGCGATCTACACGCCGATCAACAGCGGCCACTTCGGCCTGGCCTACGAGGCCTACACGCACTTCACGAGCCCGATCCGCCGCTATCCCGACCTGCTGGTGCACCGCGTGATCAAGGCCATCCTCGGCAAGACGCGCTACCAGCTGCCGATGCTGCCGACGCCGGGCGAGGCGCACGCCAAGCTCGCCAAGCGGCTGGCCTCGCGCGTGAAGGCGCCGACCACCAAGCCGCAGAAGGCCACGGTCGCACCGACCAAGGAAGTGCAGGCCTGGGAGGCCGCCGGGCTGCATTGCAGCGCCAACGAGCGCCGCGCCGACGAGGCCAGCCGCGACGTCGAGGCCTGGCTCAAGTGCAAGTACATGCGCGAGCACCTCGGCGAGGAATACGGCGGCGTGGTCACCGCGGCCACCACCTTCGGCATCTTCGTCACGCTCGATGCGATGTACGTCGAGGGCCTGGTGCACATCACCGAGCTCGGCGGCGAATACTTCAAGTTCGACGAGATGCGCCAGGAGCTGCGCGGCGAGCGCACCGGCATCCGCTATGCCATCGGCACGCGGGTGCGGGTGCAGGTCAGCCGCGTCGACCTCGACGGCCGCAAGATCGATTTCCGCCTGGTGCGAGAGGGCGAGGAGCTCACCGCGCGCGCCATGAAGGATAAGGGTGCCGCGTCCGGCGGCGTGCCGGTCAAGGCCTCGGCCAAGCGCAGTTCGCGCCAGAAGGCCGAGGCGCCGAGTGGCGGCACGCGCGCTGCCGGACGGGAACCGGCCGCGGGCGGCCCGCAGTCCGCGATGCAGGCTTTCAAGTCGGCGGTCAAGAAGGCCGCCAACAAGATGAAGGGGCGCAAGACGCGCCGCGGCTGAGTGCCCCTTTCATCGACAACCATTCCATTCGAATCCATGAACACGCCGAGAAGGAGACAACGGGCATGAGTACAGACAAGAACAAGGGCATCGCGATCGTCACGGGGGCCGGCACCGGCATCGGCCGCGCCGCGGCGCTGGCCCTTTTGGGCGACGGCTGGAGCGTGGCCCTGGCGGGCCGCCGCCTCGAGCCGCTCGAGCAGGTGGCCGAGGAATCGGGCGCCGGTGCGCGCGCCTTCGCGGTGCCCACCGATGTGGCCAGCGCCGAGTCGGTGCAGGCGCTGTTCGGTGCCACCGTCGAGCGCTTCGGCCGCGTCGACCTGTTGTTCAACAACGCGGGCGTCGGCAATCCGCCGGGTCCCTTCGAGGACTGGACGCCCGAGCAATGGCGCGGCGTGGTCGACATCAACCTCAACGGGATGTTCTTCTGCATCCAGCAGGCCTTCCGCACGATGAAGGCGCAGACGCCGAAGGGCGGCCGCATCATCAACAACGGCTCGATCTCGGCCACCGCGCCACGGCCGAACTCGGCCGCCTACACGGCGACCAAGCATGCGGTCGAAGGCCTGACCAAGACGGCGTCGCTCGACGGGCGCAAGCACGACATCGCCGTGGGCCAGATCGACGTCGGCAATGCCATGACGGAACTGGCCGCGCGCATGGCCAAGGGCGTGCCGCAGGCCAATGGCGAGCTCGCGGTGGAGCCGCTGATCGACGTGAAGATCGTCGGCCAGTCGGTGCTCTACATGGCGAACCTGCCGCTCGAGGCCAATGTGCTGTTCCACACGGTGATGGCGACGAAGATGCCCTTCGTCGGCCGCGGCTAGCAGCCCGTCAGCGGGAGGACTGGCGCGCGAGCGCGCCGGCCGTCAGCGGCGGCGCGTCGGCCGGCCAGGTGTCGGCCAGGTGGCCGTGATGCCAGGCCGCTTCCCGGGCGGCGTCGAAGGCGCCGCGGCCCGCCGCCAGGCCCGCGCCGACCATGCCGGCGAGCACATCGCCGGTGCCGGCGCTCGCGAGGCGGGCATTGCCGGTCGGATTGAGGACGGGCACCGTGCCCGCGTCGTCGGCGACGATCGTTCCCGACCCCTTGAGCACCACGACGGCGCCCGTCTGCGCCGCCAGCCGGCGCGCGGCCGCCAGGCGGTCGGCCTGTACCTCGCCGGCCGTGCCGCCGAGCAGGCGCGCCGCCTCGAGCGGATGCGGCGTCAGCACCGTGGGCCGACCACGTTTCGTGCGCGCCTTCAACTGAGTCTGCAGACCGTCGTCGCTCGCGATCGCGTTGAGCGCATCGGCATCGAGCACCAGCCCGCGGGCGGTCGACAGCACGCGCGGCAGCAGCTCGCGCACCGCGGTGCCGCCGCCACAGCCGCAGACCACGGCCATCGCCGAGAGATCGAGGGAACGGGCGTCGCGCAGCATCAGTTCGGGTTGCGCGAGGTCGACCGGCGCCGCGCCCGGATCGAGCAAGCCGACGAAGGTGCGGCCCGCGCCCGCGTGCAGCGCGGCGGAGCCGGCCAGCAATGCCGCGCCGGCCATGCCCGATGTGCCGCCGATCACGGCCACGTCGCCGTAGCTGCCCTTGTGGGAGGCGTGGGTGCGCGGGGCGAGCGATGGGGCGCCCGGCAGTCGCGCCACGGGCGGTTCGCTTGTCGCGCCGCAGCCGAGGTCGTCGAACCAGATCTCGCCGGCCGCGTCGCGGCCCTGGGCCGTGAAGAGACCGGGCTTCAGGGTCAGCAGGCTCAGGCAGATGCGCCGCGATGCCGCGCTTTGCGCCAGGAAATCGTCGCCGTGCGAAAGCGTGCCGGTGTCCGCATTCAGGCCCGATGGCACGTCCACCGCGAGCACGGGATGCGCCTCGCCATGCATGCGGCGCAGCCACTCGGCCATCGCGCCTTGCGGCGGGCGGGTGGCGCCGATGCCGAGCAGCGCGTCGATCGCGAGTTCGTAGCGCGCGGGCGGCTCCGGGGCGAAGGTCACGCCCGCAGCGCGAGCCCGCTGCAGCGAGGCTTTCGCGTCGGCCGGCAGGCGGGCCTCGTCGCCCGCGAAGCTGACGACGACCTCGAACCTACGCTGCCGCAGCTGCGCGGCCGCCTCGAAGCCGTCGCCGCCGTTGTTGCCCGGACCGCAGGCCACCCAGACCGTGCGGGCGTGTGGCGCGATCGCCATTGCGAGCCGTGCCACGGCCAGTCCGGCGCGCTGCATCAGCGCGTGGGCGGGCAGGGCGGTCGCGGCGGCCTGTTCGATGCGGCGCGTGGCAGCAAGGTCGAACAGGTCGGCTGCGGTGGCGGAGGTGATGCGATGCATCGGGCGATTCTGCCCCTGCCTATGATCGCGCGATGAAACGTCTGGGGCTCCTCGGCTGGCTGATCGCGCTGCTGCTTGCGTGGTTCGTGGCCTTCGTTGTCACCAGCATGGTGTTGAGCGAAGGCCTGGCTTGGGCGCTGGGGTGGCTGGCCATCGTCTGGGCCGTGTTCCTGCTGGCCGAATCGCTGCGATGGGTGCCGCTACGCGACCTGGCTTGGGCCGCGAGCGTGGGCTGGGGCTTCGGGCTGATCCGCTGGCTCGATCCCATGATCGACGGCGCCACGAGTGCGTGGCGCTGGCTGCTGATGGCGGCGGACCTGCTGTGCCTGGCCGTCTGCGTGCTGGTCGCGCCCGCATTGCTGTCCTGGCTGGCCCGGCGTCTGCGGTCGCCGGAGCCGCCGCCGCTGCCGGTCGAGCGGCTGGCTACTCACCCGCGGCAGTGGGGCCCGAAGGACGAGGCCTGAGTCTCAGGACCCGAGCCGTTCGACGCCCAGGCCTTCGAGGTCCACGCCCGGGTCCTGCCCGGCGATCAGATCGGCCACCACGCGCGCGCTGCCACACGACAGCGCCCAGCCGCTGGAGCCATGGCCCAAGTTGAGCCACACGCCCGGAATGCCGCTCGCGCCGAGCACCGGCGGCCCGTCGGGCAGCATCGGCCGCGCGCCTTTCCACTGCTGCACGCCCGACTGCAGGGTCGCCGCGCCCGGGAACCAGTCCTGCAGCACCTTGTAGAGCGTGAGGATCGCGGGCTGGCTCAAGGTGTCGGCCGAGCCGCCGATCTCGGCGCTGCCGGCCACGCGCACGCGCTGGCCGAGGCGCGAGATCGCGACCTTGTAGCGTTCGTCCATGATCGCGCTGCGCGGTGCGTTGAGCGGCTCGCGCACCGGCGCGCTCACCGAATGGCCGTAGACCGGCGCCATCGGAATCCGCAGGCCGAGCGGGCGCAGCAGCGAGGCCGAGCCGAGTCCGGCGCAGACCACTACCGCATCGAAGTGCAGCGCATCGGAACCGCTGGCCAGCGACAGCGAGGTGGGCGCGGCGCGGCTCAGCGGCGCGATGTCGCAGTTGAAGTGGAACTGCGCGCCGAGCGACTCGGCCTCCCACTTGAGCAGCAGCGCGAACTGACGGCAGTTGGCGACCTCGTCCTCGGGCAGGTGGATCGCACCCGCCAGTGGCGTGTCGGGGTTGAGGGCGGGCTCGATCAGCCGGGCCTCGTCGGCATCGACCTCGCGGAACACGCTGCCCGCGCTGCGCAGCACCTCGAGGCCGGGCTGGACCAGCTTGCGCTCGCGCTTGGAGCGCAGCAGCACCAGGTAGCCATCGCTGCGCTCGTAGCTGAGTTCGCGGGCCTCGCTGACCTCGTGCAGCCGGGTGCGGCTGTAGAAGGCCAGGCGCTGCATGCGCGCGCGGTTCGCGAGGTAGGTTTCGAGCTTGCAGGCCTTCTGCCAGCGCGACATCCAGCCGAGGTCGCGCGAGGACAGCGGCCAGCGCAGCTTGATGGCGCCGTGCGAGGACAGCAGCGAGCGCAGCACCTTCAGGCGCATGCCGGGCGCCGCCCAGGGCGTGACGTAGCCGGGCGCCACCACGCCGGCGTTGGCGAAGCTGGCCTCCTCGGCGGCGGCGCCCCGGCGTTCGAAAACGGTCACTTCATGGCCGTCGGACGCCAGCTCCCAGGCGGTGGTGACACCGATGATGCCGGCGCCCACGATCGCGATTTTCATTGAGATTCAGGATAAAAAAGAGTGCTGACGCCCATCTGACGAAGGTGCCTAGCTATTGTTTTTGCAGCAGCCATGCCGTCTCGTCGTGCAGCGCAGCATGCCAGAGCATTGGCGCCCCGGGGCGTTCCCCGGGTACACGGCGGGGCATCGGGGGCGCGCATCCGTCGAACGGCGTCGGACGGGTGGCTGGAAGGTGGGGCTTCGGGATCTGGCAAGGCGTGCGGGGCAGGGGTGTCCGAGGTGCGTGCTATACTCTTTGGGTTTCGCTCACGAGGTACTTCATCTGTCAAGACGGAGCGCCACGCCGACGAAACACATTCGCAAACCAGCCCAATCAAGGTGTTGCGACCTCGCTGATGCAGCGTGGCCGGTCAAGCCGGCATGCAGTGTCCAGCGGAGTGCAAAAACGGGCTGGATTTTAGACCCAACCTTCGGAGTAACTTCAATGTCCGTCACCATGCGCGAAATGCTGGAAGCCGGTGTCCATTTCGGCCACCAAACCCGCTTCTGGAACCCCAAGATGGCCCCGTTCATCTTCGGTCATCGCAACAAGATCCACATCATCAACCTGGAAAAGTCGCTTCCGATGTTCCAGGATGCGGCCAAGTACGCCAAGCAGCTGACGGCCAATCGCGGCACGATCCTGATGGTCGGCACGAAGCGCCAGGCGCGCGAAATCGTCGCCGCCGAAGCCCGCCGCGCCGGCGTGCCCTTCGTCGACACCCGCTGGCTCGGCGGCATGCTGACCAACTTCAAGACCGTCAAGACCTCGATCAAGCGTCTGAAGGACATGAAGGCCCAGCAGGAAGCCGGCCTCGACAGCCTGAGCAAGAAAGAGCAGCTCACCTTCACCCGTGAAATCGAGAAGCTCGAGAAGGACATTGGCGGCATCCAGGACATGGCTGCGCTGCCCGACGCCATCTTCGTGATCGACGTGGGCTTCCACAAGATCGCCGTGGCCGAAGCCAAGAAGCTCGGCATTCCGCTGATCGGCGTGGTGGACTCCAACCACTCGCCCGAAGGCATCGACTACGTGATCCCCGGCAACGACGACTCGTCGAAGGCCGTCACGCTGTACGCCCGTGGCATCGCCGACGCGATCATCGAAGGCCGCAACAGCGCGACCAGCGACGTGGTCAAGGCCATCGCCGAAGGTAGCGACGAATTCGTCGAAGTCGAAGAAAGCGCTTCGGCCTGAGCTGCGCGTCCCCGCGCCTGAAGAAGGGGCTTCGTTGCCCCTTTTTTTTAATCTGATTTTCTGAATACGGAGAGAAACAATGGTTGCAATCACCGCAAGCATGGTCGGCGAACTGCGCGCCAAGACCGACGCGCCGATGATGGAGTGCAAGAAGGCTCTGACAGAGGCCGACGGCAACATGGAAAAGGCCGAAGAGCTGCTGCGCATCAAGCTCGGCAACAAGGCCGGCAAGGCATCGAGCCGCATCACCGCCGAAGGCGTGGTGGCTGCCTATGTCGACGACGCCGCCGGCGCGATGATCGAGATCAACTGCGAAACCGACTTCGTCACCAAGAACGACAGCTTCCTGGCGCTGGCCAATGCCGCCGCCAAGCTGGTCGCGCAGAACAACCCGGCCGACATCGCCGCGCTGGGCGCGCTGGCCTACGAGCAGGACGGCTTCGGCCCCACGCTCGAGGACGTGCGCAAGGGCCTGGTCGGCAAGATCGGCGAGAACATGAGCTTCCGCCGCTTCAAGCGCTTCGCCGGCAATGGCAAGCTGGCTTCGTACCTGCACGGCACGCGCATCGGCGTGGTGGTCGAGTTCGAGGGTGACGATGCCGCCGCCAAGGACGTCGCGATGCACATCGCCGCCATGAAGCCGGTGTCGGTTGCCGCGTCGGACGTGCCGGCCGAGCTGATCGAGAAGGAGCGCGCCGTGGCCGCGGGCAAGGCGGAAGAAGACCGCAAGACCGCCGAAGCCGAAGGCAAGAAGCCGCAACCCGCCGACATCGTTGCCAAGCGCATCGAGGGCGGCGTGCAGAAGTTCCTCAAGGAAGTTTCGCTGCACAACCAGCCGTTCGTGAAGAACGACAAGCAGACCGTCGAACAGATGCTCAAGGCCGTCAACACCACCGTCAAGGGCTTCACCCTGTACGTGGTCGGCGAGGGCATCGAGAAGAAGGTCGACGACTTCGCCGCCGAAGTCGCGGCCCAGGTCGCAGCCGCCAAGGCCGCTGCCTGAGACCGTTCTCCGCCAGAAGGCGACAGCGTGCAGGTGCATGCTGT
The DNA here is from genome assembly GCF_059418265.1 of Variovorax sp. GW821-FHT09B05. Taxonomy (NCBI): domain Bacteria; kingdom Pseudomonadati; phylum Pseudomonadota; class Betaproteobacteria; order Burkholderiales; family Comamonadaceae; genus Variovorax; species Variovorax sp. GW821-FHT09B05. Next base: position 310,858 of record NZ_JBWKPN010000005.1, on the reverse strand, counting down.
CGCCTTTTCACCGCCAAGCCCTACACTCGCCCCCGCTCACTCTTAAAGGAAATTGCCCATGTCTGATCCCCGCCCAGCCCACAAGCGAATCTTGTTGAAGCTGTCGGGAGAGGCACTGATGGGTGACGACGCCTTCGGCATCAACCGCGCCACCATCGTGCGCATGGTCGCGGAAGTGGCCGAGGTCGTGAACATGGGCGTCGAGGTGGCGGTCGTGATCGGCGGCGGCAACATCTTCCGCGGCGTCGCGGGCGGCTCGGTCGGCATGGACCGCGCCACGGCCGACTACATGGGCATGCTGGCCACGGTGATGAACTCGCTGGCGCTGGCCGATGCCATGAACAAGCAGGGGCTGGTGGCGCGCGTGATGTCCGCCATCGCCATCGAGCAGGTGGTCGAGCCCTACGTGCGGCCCAAGGCGCTGCAGTACCTCGAGGAAGGCAAGGTCGTGGTGTTCGCCGCGGGCACCGGCAATCCCTTCTTCACCACCGACACCGCCGCCGCGCTGCGCGGCGCCGAGATCGGCGCCGAGCTGGTGCTCAAGGCGACCAAGGTCGACGGCGTCTACAGCGCCGACCCGAAGACCCATCCCGATGCAACGCGCTACGCCAGCCTGACCTTCGATCAGGCCATCGCGCAGAATCTCGGCATCATGGACGCGGCAGCCTTCGCGCTGTGCCGCGACCAGAAGCTGCCGATCAAGGTGTTCTCGATCTTCAAGAACGGCGCGCTCAAGCGCGTCGTCATGGGCGAGGACGAGGGCACGCTGGTGCATGCCTAGGAGTATTTGAGAATGACCATTGCCGATATCCGCAGCACGACCGACGCGAAGATGAACCAGTCGATCGCTGCCTTCCAGAACAACCTCACCAAGATCCGCACCGGCCGCGCCAATGCCGCGCTGCTCGACTCGATCCATGTCGAGTACTACGGCTCGCAGGTGCCGCTGAGCCAGGTGGCCAACGTGTCGGTGCTCGACTCGCGCACGCTGAGCGTGCAGCCCTGGGAAAAGGGCATGGGCGCCAAGATCGAGAAGGCCATCCGCGAAAGCGACCTGGGTCTCAACCCGGCCTCGATGGGCGAGCTGATCCGCGTGCCGCTGCCGGCCATGAGCGAAGAGCGCCGCCGCGAAATGACCAAGCTGGTGCGCAACGAAGGCGAGAGCGCCAAGGTCGCGACGCGCAACCTGCGCCGCGACGCCAACGAATCGGTCAAGAAGCTGGTCAAGGACAAGCTGGCTTCGGAAGACGACCAGAAGCGTGCCGAAGCCGAGATCCAGAAGGTGACCGACCGCCACATCGCGGAAATCGATCGCCTGATCGCGGCCAAGGAAGCGGAGATCATGGCCGTTTGAGGCTGCTCATGGCCGCCTCCAAGCCGCAGACCATTCCCCACCACATCGCCATCGTCATGGATGGCAATGGCCGCTGGGCCACGCGGCGCTTCCTGCCCCGCGTGGCAGGGCACAAGCAGGGCGTGGAGTCGCTGCGCCGCTGCGTCAAGGCCTGCGTCGACCGCGGCGTGCGGGTGCTGACCGTGTTCGCCTTCTCCTCGGAGAACTGGAACCGCCCGCCCGAGGAGGTCTCGGGCCTCATGGACCTGATGGTCGGCGCGCTGGCGCGCGAAGTGCCCAAGCTCGGCCGCGACGGCGTGCAGCTACGTTTCGTCGGCGAGCGCGGCGGCCTGTCGCCGAAGATGGTGAAGGGCCTGATCGACGCCGAGAACGCCACGGCGATGAACGATCGCCTGGTGCTCAACGTGTGCTTCAACTACGGTGGCCGCTGGGACATCGCCCAGGCCGCCGCCAAGCTGGCCGAGCGCGGCGAACCGCTGACCGAGCTCAACCTCGACCGCGCGATGGCGCTCGCCCACGTGCCCGATCCCGACCTGTTCATCCGCACCGGCGGCGAACAGCGGCTGTCGAACTTCCTGCTCTGGCAGAGCGCCTACGCCGAGCTGTTCTTCAGCGACAAGCTCTGGCCCGAGTTCGACGAGGCGGCGCTCGACGAGGGCATCGCCGCATTCCAGAACCGCGAGCGCCGCTTCGGCAAGACATCGGCACAGGTCACGACCAACGCCCGATCGCGCCAGACGGCCTGAACCTCTCTCCCCGGACGACCCCGCTGCATGCTCAAGCAACGCATCCTCACGGCGATCGTCCTGCTGGCGATCCTTCTGCCGGCGCTTTTCTATCCTTCCTACGTTCCCTTCGGCTGCGTGATGCTGGTTTTGATCGGCGCCGCGGCCTGGGAGTGGGGGCGCCTCAACGGCTATGGCCAGCGGGTGTCGGTGTTCCTCGGCCTCGAGATGGTGGTGCTGTGCGCGCTCTCTTGGTGGCTCGGGCTGCTCGAGCGGCCGCTGCTGCTGCTGTGGACGCTCGCCAGCGCGGCCTGGGTGCTCGGCGGCGCGGCGCTGCTGCGCGCGGCGGTGCCGGGCTGGCCCAAGGTGCCGCGCGGCATCCGTCTCGTGGGCGGCTTGCTGGCGCTGTGGGTGGCCTGGCTGGCCGCGGTGCAGGCGCGCCTGATCGGCATCAACTTCCTGCTCTCGATCCTGGTGCTGGTCTGGGTCGCCGACGTCTTCGCCTATTTCGCCGGCCGCGCCTTCGGCCTCAAGTTCACGCGGCGCAAGCTCGCGCCCGCGATCAGTCCCGGCAAGAGCTGGGAAGGCGTCTGGGGCGGCATGGCGGGCGTGGTGGTGCTGGCGCTGGCCTGGGTCTGGGCCGATGCCTCGGCGCAGGCCACGGTGGCCAGCCTCTACAGCCGGCTGGCGGCGCGCGGCTGGTGGCTGCTGCTGCTCGGCGTGGTCTTCCTGGCGGCGATGAGCGTGGTCGGTGACCTGGTCGAGTCGCTGATCAAGCGCAGCGCGGGCGCCAAGGACAGCAGCCGGCTGCTGCCCGGCCACGGCGGGGTGCTCGATCGGGTGGATGCCCTCTTGCCCACGCTCCCCATTGCAATGATGCTGGCTTTTCTGTGAACACTTCCCCCCGACAACGCGTGACGGTGCTCGGCTCGACCGGTTCGGTCGGCGTCAGCACGCTCGACGTGATCGCGCGCCATCCCGAGCGCTTCGAGGTCTTCGCGCTCTCGGCCGCCACCAAGGTCGACGAGATGCTCGCGCAGTGCGCGCGGTTCTCGCCGCGCTTCGCGGTGATGGCGAGCGAGGCCCATGCGACCGTGCTGGCCGAGAAGCTCCAGCAGAACAACCTGCCCACCCGGGTGCTGTCCGGCGCCGGTGCTATCGAAGAGATAGCGTCGCATGACGAGGTCGATGCCGTGATGGCCGCCATCGTCGGCGCCGCGGGCCTGGGGCCCTGTCTGGCGGCCGCGCGCGCCGGCAAGCGCCTGCTGCTCGCCAACAAGGAGGCACTGGTGGTCGGCGGCGACCTGTTCATGCGCACGGTGCGCGAGGGCGGGGCGACGCTGCTGCCGATCGACAGCGAGCATTCGGCCATCTTCCAGTCGCTGCCCGAGGACCCGTCCACCTGGGCGCGGCGCATCGACAAGATCATCCTCACGGCCTCGGGCGGCCCGTTCCGCACCCGTGCGCCCGAGACCCTCGGTTCCGTCACGCCCGAGCAGGCCTGCGCCCATCCCAACTGGGTCATGGGGCGCAAGATCTCGGTCGACTCGGCCACCATGATGAACAAGGCCCTCGAGGTGATCGAGGCGCGGCACCTGTTCGGCGTGGCGCCCGAGCAGATCGAGGTGGTGATCCATCCGCAGAGCGTGGTCCATTCGATGGTGCAGTTCACCGACGCATCGGTCCTCGCCCAGCTCGGCACGCCCGACATGCGGGTGCCGATCGCCGTCGGCCTGGCCTGGCCCGAGCGCATCGAGAGCGGGGCTGCGCGGCTGGACTTCCGCCAATTGGCCGATCTGAGCTTCCACGCGCCCGACGCGGCGCTCTTCCCGGGCCTGGACCTGGCCTGGCAGGCGCTGCGCGCGGTGCCCGGCACCACGGCCGTGCTGAATGCCGCCAACGAGGTCGCGGTCGAGGCCTTCCTGGCGCGCCGGCTGCGCTTCGATCGCATTCATGCGGTCAACATGGAAACTTTGGAGGCGGTCGCGCCCTCCAAGCCGGCGTCGCTGGCCGATCTGCTGGCCCTCGACGCCAGCGCCCGCGCTGCCGCGAATGCCGCGGCGCTGCGTCTGTCCGCCTGACGCCTCGCGCGCCACCGATTCCAAGAAGCAAGGTTCCGGATGCTCACCCTCGTTGCATTCATCGTCGCGCTCGGCCTGCTGATCACCGTCCACGAGTACGGCCACTACCGGGTCGCGGTCGCCTGCGGCGTTAAGGTCAAGCGCTTCGGCGTGGCCACGCTGCCATTCGGCAGCCCCGACAGCCCCTCGCTGCTCGGCCGCATCCTGTGGCGCGTCAGCAAACCGGTCTACGCCTGGAAGCCGCGGCGCCAGCATCCGGGCCAGGACACCGAGTTCGCCATCGGCCTGTTTCCCTTCGGCGGCTACGTGCAGATGCTCGACGAGCGCGAGGCCCCGGTGGCGCCCGAAGAGCGCCATCGTGCCTTCAACACCCAGCCGCTGCGCTCGCGCGCGGCCATCGTCGCGGCCGGTCCGATCGCCAACCTGCTGATGGCGGTGGCGCTCTACACGGTCGTGAACTGGATCGGCGTGCAGGAGCCGGTGGCGACGCTGGCGCGGCCGGTGGCGGCTTCGCTGGCCGAGCAGGCCGGGCTGCGCGGCGGCGAGCACATCGCCCGCGCCGGCTTCGAGGGCGACGAGCTGACAGAGGTCCAGTCCTTCGAGGACCTGCGCTGGCGCATGACCCGTGGCGCGCTCGACGGCCACGACCTCACGCTCGAGGTGGCGGGGCAGGGCGGCCAGCCGGCCCGCACGCTCGTGCTGCCGCTGAGCCGCATCGAGGTCAAGGATGCCGATGCCCAGATGTTCCGCAAGATCGGCGTGCTGGCGCCCATGACCCGTCCCGAGATCGGCGAGGTGATGGCCGGCGGCGCCGGCGAGCGTTCGGGCCTGCGTCGCGGCGACCTGGTGCGCGCGATCGGCGACACCGCCATCGTCGACGGCCAGCAGCTGCGCGAGGCGATCCGCGCCTCGGTCAAGGACGGCAAGGCGCTCGCGCTGCCCTGGCAGATCGAGCGCGAGGGCCGCGCGCAGACGATCGAGGTCACGCCCGAGGTGCGCGAGGAGGGCGGCCTGAAGGTCGGCCGCATCGGCGCCTACGTGGGCGCGCCGCCTGACATGGTGACCGTGCGGCAGGGTCCGGTCGACGGTGTCTGGCGCGGCGTGGTCCGCACCTGGGAGGTGTCGGCGCTGACCGTGCGCATGATGGCCAAGATGGTCATCGGCCAGGCCTCGATCAAGAATCTCAGCGGCCCGATCACCATTGCCGATTACGCCGGCAAGTCCGCCAGCCTCGGCCTCACGCAGTACCTGGTGTTCCTCGCGCTCATCAGCGTGAGCCTGGGCGTGCTCAATCTGCTCCCGCTGCCGGTCCTCGATGGGGGGCACCTGATGTATTATCTTTGGGAGGGCCTGACCGGTAAAAGCGTCTCCGACGTCTGGATGGACTGGCTTCAGCGCGGTGGCGTTGCCCTGCTCCTGGTCATGATGTCGATTGCCTTGTTCAACGACACATCGCGGCTCTTTGGTTAACTATCTTGCCGGCCCTTTCCGCGCCGGATCAATTCACAGATGAACAAAAACTTCAGTCGCTTTCGCCTGCGTAGCGTTGCCGCACTGGTGGCCAGCACGCTGGCGGCCACGGCAGCCTGGGCCGTCGAGCCCTTCACCGTGCGCGACATCCGCGTGGAAGGCCTGCAACGCGTGGAGCCCGGAACGATCTTCGCGTCGTTGCCGCTGCGCGTGGGCGACACCTACAGCGACGACCGCGGTTCCGCCGCCATCCGCGCGCTGTTCGATCTGGGGTTGTTCAAGGACGTGCGCATCGACGTCAACGGCAATGTGCTGGTGGTGATCGTCGAGGAACGCCCGACCATCGCCGACGTCGATTTCGTCGGCACCAAGGAATTCGACAAGGCGGCGCTGCAGAAGGCGCTGCGCGAGGTCGGCCTGACCGAAGGCCGGCCCTACGACAAGGCCCTGGCCGACCGCGCCGAGCAGGAGCTCAAGCGCCAGTACGTGAGCCGCAGCCTCTACAACGCGCAGGTCGTGACCACCGTCACGCCGATCGAGCGCAACCGCGTGAACCTGACCTTCACGGTCACCGAAGGCGACTCGGCGCGCATCCGCGAAGTGCACATCGTCGGCAACAAGGACTTCAGCGAGAGCACGCTGCTCGACCTGTTCGACCAGGACAGCGGCGGCTGGCTCAGCTGGTACACCAAGTCGAACCAGTACTCGCGCGCCAAGCTCAATGCCGACCTCGAGACGCTCAAGAGCTACTACATCACGCGCGGCTACCTCGAGTTCCGCGTCGACTCGACCCAGGTCGCGATCTCGCCCGACCGCCAGGACCTGACGGTCACGGTCAACATCACCGAAGGCGAGAAGTTCGTCGTCGCGGGCGTCAAGCTCGACGGCAACTTCCTCGGCCGCGACGAAGAATTCAAGACCCTGGTCACGATCAAGCCGGGCGAGCCCTACAACGGCGAGCAGGTCACGGCGACCACCAAGGCCTTCACCGATTATTTCGGCACCTTCGGCTACGCCTTCGCACGCGTACAGGCCAAACCCGAGATCGACCGCACCAACAACCGCGTGACGCTGGTGCTGCAGGGCGAGCCCTCGCGCCGCGTCTACGTGCGCCGCGTGAACGTCGGTGGCAACACCCGCACGCGCGACGAAGTGATCCGCCGCGAATTCCGCCAGTACGAGGCTTCCTGGTACGACGGCGACAAGATCAAGCTCTCGCGCGACCGCGTGGACCGCCTGGGCTACTTCACCGAGGTGAACGTCGAAACCCAGGAACTGCCGGGTTCGCCCGACCAGGTCGACCTGCTGATCACCGTGGCCGAGAAGCCCACCGGCTCGCTGCAGCTGGGCGCCGGCTACTCGAGCGCGGAGCGGGTCTCGCTGACCTTCGGCATCCAGCAGGAAAACGTGTTCGGCTCGGGCAACTACCTGGGCCTGCAGGTCAACACCAGCAAGTCGAACCGCACGATCTCGGTGACCACCACCGATCCGTACTTCACCAAGGACGGCATCTCGCGCACGATCAGCGTCTATCACAACACGACCCGCCCATACAACACGGCGGTCGACGGCGACTACCAGCTGGTCAACCAGGGCGCCTCGATCCGCTTCGGCGTGCCGTTCAGCGAACTCGACACTGTGTTCTTCGGCATCGGCGTGGAGCGCTATGCCTTCAACGCCAAGAACACCTACGCGTTCCTGACCCCGAACTCCTACCGCAACTACTTCGGTTGCACCACGCGTCCGATTCCCAGCCTGGTGCCGGGCCTCAACTTCGACGTGATCGACGGCTGCTCGAACGACAGCGTCTGGGGCATCCCGCTGACCGTGGGCTGGGCGCGCGACGACCGCGACAGCGCGCTGGTCCCGACCAAGGGCCGCCTGCAACGTGCCAACCTCGAGGTCGGCATCGGCGGCGACATGCGGTACTTCAAGACCAACTATCAGTACCAGCAGTTCTTCCCGATCAACAAGCAGTACACCTTCGCGATCAACTCCGAAGTCGGCTACGGCAAGGCGCTCGGCGGCAAGGTCTACCCGATCTTCAAGAACTTCTACGCCGGTGGCCTGGGCTCGGTGCGCGGCTTCGAACAGAACTCGCTCGGCCCGCGCGACGTGCCGCTGCTCGGCCAGACCGAAGGCGCTGCGCTCGGCGGTACCAAGAAGGCCATCTTCAACGCTGAACTCAGCACGCCGTTCCCCGGCGCCGGCAACGACCGCACGCTGCGCCTGTACGGCTTCTTCGACGCCGGCAACGTGTTCGGCTCGCGCTCGGCCGGCCTCACCGACGAGCAGTGGAAGGCTTCGAAGAAGATCCGCGCGTCGGTCGGCCTCGGCATCAGCTGGATCTCCCCGCTCGGCCCGCTGCGGATCGCCTACGCCGTGCCGGTGCGCCAGCAGAAGGAAGTGCAGGACCCGAACACGGGCGTCATCCTGATCCCGAAGGATAGAATCCAGCGCCTGCAATTCCAGATCGGAACCTCTTTCTAATGACGCATTTGATTCGCGCCGCGGCAGGCGCGTTGCTGATTCCCGCGATGACATGGATCGCGGCGCCTGCATGGGCGCAGGCGCAGGAAACATTTCGTATCGGCTTCGTCAATCCCGACCGCGTGCTGCGCGAGGCGCAGCCCGCGAAGGCGGCCCAGGCCAAGCTCGAGGCCGAGTTCCTCAAGCGCGAGAAGGACCTGACCACGCAAGGCGATGCCCTGAAGGCCGCGTCCGAGAAGTTCGAGCGCGAGGCCGCGGCCCTGCCCGAGAGCCAGCGCAACGCACGCCAACGCACGCTGATCGAGCAGGACCGCGACTTCCAGCGCCGCCGCCGCGAGTTCCAGGAAGACCTCAACGCCCGCAAGAACGAAGAGCTCCAGCAGGTCTACGACCGCGCCAACCGTGTGGTGAAGCAGGTCGCCGAAGCCGAGAAGTACGACGCGATCCTGCAGGAAGCGATCTACATCAACCCGAAGCACGACATCACCGACAAGGTGATCAAGGCGCTCAACGCCTCGGTGAGCACGCCGTCGTCCGCTTCCTCGCCCACGGGCGGCAAGTAACGCCGCGTACCGGCGTGGCACTGCAGCTAGGAGCCATCGTTGACGCCCTCGGGGGCGAGCTTCGTGGCGATGCGACGCTGTCCATCGAGCGCTTGTCCCCGCTCCAGAATGCACAGCCCGATGCGCTCAGCTTCCTGAGCCATCCCAAATACCAGCAGGAACTCGCGGCCTCCAAGGCCGGCTGCGTGATCGTGTCGCCCGCGATGAGCGAGGCGGCGGCCGCTCGCGGCGCCTGCATCGTCACGCCCGACCCCTACCTGTACTTCGCGCGGCTCACGCAGCTGTGGAAGGCGAGCCATGCGCGGCCCGAGGCCGAGCGCATCCATCCCTCGGCCGTGGTTGATCCCGAGGCCCAGGTCGATCCCACGGCCCGCATCGGCGCACTGTGCGTGATCGAGCGTGGTGCGCGCATCGGTGCCGGCACGGTGCTGAAGTCGCGCGTCACGGTGAGCGAGGACTGCACGATCGGCGAGCGCTGCCTGCTGCACCCGGGCGTGGTCATCGGGGCCGACGGCTTCGGCCTCGCGCCGAGCAAGGAGGGCTGGGTCAAGATCGAGCAGCTGGGCGCGGTGCGCATCGGCAACGACGTCGAGATCGGCGCCAACACCTGCATCGACCGCGGTGCGCTCGACGACACCGTGCTCGAGGACGGCGTGAAGCTCGACAACCTGATCCAGATCGGCCACAACGTGCGCGTCGGCCGCAACACCGCGATGGCGGGCTGCGTCGGCGTGGCCGGCAGTGCGACCATCGGTGCCAACTGCACCTTCGGCGGCGGTGCCATCGTGCTGGGCCACCTGAGCGTGGCCGACAACGTCCACGTGTCCGCCGCCACCGTGGTGACACGCTCCATCCGCAAGGCCGGCCAGTACACCGGCATGTTCCCCATCGATGACAATGCGACCTGGGAAAAGAACGCTGCAACGCTCAAGCAGTTGCACAGCCTGCGCGAACGACTGAAGGCGCTGGAGAAGGCTCCCTCCCAACAATGAAGACGATGCAGGAACAGACCACCATGACGACGACGCTCGACATCCATCAAATCCTCAAGCTGCTGCCGCACCGCTATCCTTTTCTGCTGGTCGACCGCGTGCTGGACATGGAGAAGGGCAAGCGCATCACGGCGCTCAAGAACGTGACCATGAACGAGCCGTTCTTCAACGGCCACTTCCCGCACCGTCCGGTGATGCCCGGCGTGCTGATGCTCGAAGCCATGGCGCAGGCCGCGGCGCTGCTGTCGTTCCGTTCGCTCGACATCGTGCCCGACGACAACACCGTCTACTACTTCGCCGCGATCGACGGCGCGCGCTTCAAGCGCCCCGTGGAGCCGGGCGACCAGCTCACGCTGGAGGTCGAGATCGAGCGCATGAAGGCCGGCATCTCGAAGTTCAAGGGCCGGGCGCTGGTGGGCAGCGAGCTGGCCTGCGAGGCATCGCTGATGTGCGCGATGCGCCAGATCAACGCCTGACGATCGGCGCATGACGCAGGTTCATCCGACGGCCATCGTCGATCCCAAGGCCGAGCTCGACCCGTCGGTCGCGGTCGGTCCCTATACCGTGATCGGTCCGCACGTGCGCATCGGTGCGGGCACGACCATCGGCCCGCACTGCGTGATCGAGGGGCGGACCACCATCGGCCGCGACAACCGGATCTTCCAGTTCGCCTCGCTCGGCGCGATCCCGCAGGACAAGAAATACGCCGGCGAGCCGACCGAGCTGGTCATCGGCGACCGCAATCTGATCCGCGAGTTCTGCACCTTCAACCTCGGCGTGCCGGGGGCGGGTGGAGTGACCCGCGTGGGCCACGACAACTGGATCATGGCCTACACCCACATCGCGCACGACTGCCATGTCGACAACCACACGACGCTGGCCAACCAGACCACGCTGGCTGGTCATGTGCACCTGGCCGACTGGGTCACGATCGGCGGGTTGACCGGCATTCACCAGTTCGTTTCGATCGGTGCCCACGCGATGGTCGGCTTCGCCAGCGCGGTGTCGCAGGACGTGCCGCCTTTCATGCTGGTCGACGGCAATCCGCTGGCGGTTCGTGGCTTCAACATCGTGGGGCTGCGTCGGCGCGACTTTTCGGCCCAGCGGCTCGCGGCGGTCAAGCAGATGCATCGCCTGTTGTACCGCCAAGGCAAGACGCTCGATGAGGCGCGCGCGGGCATTGCCGCGCTGGCCGCCGAGATGCCGGAGGCGGCCGAGGACATCGCGTTGATGGAATCCTTCATCGCCAACTCGACGCGCGGCATCGCGCGCTGAGGTGAGGGCGATGCAGAAGGACGCACAGCGGCCCGAACCGCGCCGTTTTGCGCTGGTCGCGGGCGAGGCTTCGGGCGACCTGCTCGCGGGCCTGCTGCTCGACGGCCTTCGGGCGCGCTGGCCCGATCTGCAGACCGCCGGCATCGGCGGCCCACGCATGCTGGCGCACGGTTTCGAGAGCTGGTGGCCGCAGGAAAAGCTCGCGGTGCGCGGCTACATCGAAGTGCTGCGCCACTACGCCGAGATCGCGGGCATCCGGCGCCAGCTCAAGGCGCGGCTCTTGCGCGAATGGCCCGAGCTCTTCATCGGCGTCGACGCGCCCGATTTCAACCTCGACCTCGAGGCCGGCCTGCGCGGCCGCGGCATGAAGACGGTGCACTTCGTCTGCCCATCGATCTGGGCCTGGCGGCCCGAGCGCATCGAGAAGATCCGCGCCGCGGCCGACCACGTGCTGTGCATCTTCCCGTTCGAGCCCGAGCTGCTGGCCTCGCAGGGTGTGCAGGCGAGCTACGTCGGGCATCCGCTGGCCAACGTGATTCCCATGACGGTCGACCGCGCGGCGGTGCGTGCCTCGCTGGGCCTCGCGCCCGACGCCCAGGTGGTGGCGCTGCTGCCGGGCAGCCGGCGCTCCGAGGTCCGCTATTTGGCGGCCCGCTTCTTCGAGGCCGCCGCGCTGATGCGCAAGGCGCGGCCCGCGCTGCGCTTCGTGGCGCCGATCCTGCCGGGCCTGCGCGCCGAGGTCGAGGCGCTGCTGAAGGCCAGCGGCCTGGGCGACGCGGTGACGCTGCTCGACGGCCAGTCGCATGCAGCGTTGTCCGCCTGCGACGTCACGCTGATCGCCAGCGGTACCGCCACGCTCGAGGCGGCACTGTTCAAGCGGCCGATGGTCATCGCCTACAACATGAACAGCCTCTCGTGGCGGATGATGCAGCGCAAGCAGCTCCAGCCCTGGGTCGGGCTGCCCAACATCCTGTGCCGCGACTTCGTGGTGCCCGAATTGCTGCAGGAAGCCGCGTCGCCCGAGGCGCTGGCCCAGGCCACGCTCGAATGGCTCGACGCCCCCGAGCGGGTGCGCGCGCTCGAGGCGCGTTTCGCCGAACTCCACGTGCAACTGCAGCGCGATACGCCGACACTGTGCGCCGATGCGATCCAGAAAGTTCTTGAAGGCTGAACAGGCGCCCCTGGCCTGGGACGCGCCTGGCCTGCTGGCGGGCGTGGACGAAGCGGGACGCGGTCCGCTGGCCGGGCCGGTGGTGGCCGCGGCCGTGATCCTCGACGACCAGCGCCCGATCCGTGGCCTGGCCGACTCCAAGACCCTGACCGCGCTGCAGCGCGAGCGCCTGCACGACCAGATCATGGCCCAGGCGCTGTGCTGCTCGATCGCGCAGGCCAGCGTGGAGGAGATCGACACCCACAACATCCTGCAGGCGACCATGCTGGCGATGCGCCGCGCGGTCGAGGGCCTGCGCCTGAAGCCGGCCAAGGTGCTGGTGGACGGCAACCGGCTGCCCCAGCTCGACGTGCTGGCCGAGGCCATCGTCAAGGGCGACGCGCGCGTGAAGGCGATCTCGGCCGCGTCGATCCTGGCCAAGGTGCACCGCGACCGGCTCTGCGAGCAGCTGCACCAGGAGTTTCCGCACTACGGCTTCGCGGGCCACAAGGGCTACGGCACGCCCGAGCATCTCGAGGCCCTGCTGCAGCATGGCGCCTGCGTGCACCACCGGCGCTCGTTCAGTCCGGTGGCGGCCGCGCTGGCGCGCATGGCGCCGGCGGTGCCGGTCGTTCAGGTCGCCCAGGTCGAATCGCCGCTGCCCGCTGTGTCGGTGCAGACCCAGGTCGTGGCCATCGAACTGCGCCCGGCGCCCTGATCCGATGACCACGCCCGCCGGCCCGAGCCGCATCAGCTCGCGCGACAACCCATTGCTCAAGGACCTGCGCAAGCTGGCGCAGGATCCGGGCGCCTACCGCAAGCTGGGCCGCATCTGGCTCGAAGGCGACCATCTGTGCCGCGCGGCGCTGGCGCGCGGCGTGACGCCGGCGGTGGCCGTGTTCTCGCTGTCGTTCTGGCCGCAGGCACCGGTCGAATGGTCGCGCGATGCCACCAAGACGGTGGTCGTCGACGACGAACTGCTGAAGGCGGCGAGCGGGCTGGAATCGCCGGCGCCGATGGGCTTCCTGCTCGAGCTGCCCGAACGGCCCGCGGTGCTGCCCGAGGCGCCCACCGTGGTACTCGACCGGCTGCAGGACGCCGGCAACGTCGGCTCCGTGCTGCGCAGTGCCGCGGCCTTCGGCTTCCAGCAGGTGATCGCGCTCAAGGGCACGGCGGCGCTCTGGTCGCCCAAGGTGCTGCGCGCCGGCATGGGCGCCCATTTCGGCCTGCGGCTGATCGAGGGGGTCGATGCCGCGGCGCTCGAGGCGCTGGCGGTGCCGCTGGTCGCCACAAGCTCGCACCGCGGAGACTGGCTGCACGAGGCGAAGCTGCCGCATCCCTGCGCCTGGCTGCTGGGCCACGAAGGTCAGGGCGTGTCGGCCGCGCTCGAGGCGCTGGCCACGCACCACATCCGCATCGCGCAGCCCGGGGGCGAGGAGTCGCTCAACGTGGCCGCGGCCGCCGCCATCTGCCTGCACGCCAGCGGCGCGGCCACCCTGAAAAGATAAGAAACATTCTCAGTTGCCCGCCGGGTTCATGCCATTGACGCATGGCTGGTGTACGGGCAAGCGAATCTTCATGCCCCGCGAGGCAAGAGGCGACGGCCGCCGGGCTACAATCGGGGGCTTACTCGCAAATCAGCGTCGCCCGGCCGCATTCCACGCCATCTTCCCCTTAAGCAGCAGTCCCAAGGCTTCAAAGCCCTGGATGCCGGGCGACCGTAACCATCCGGAGAACCCAGTGCTTTTGTCTCTCAAGGGAAGTTTCCCGCCCGCCATCCTGGCGCTCGCAGACGGCACGGTCTTTCAAGGCAACTCGATCGGAGCCACCGGCTCCACCGTCGGTGAAGTGGTGTTCAACACCGCGATGACCGGCTACCAGGAAATCCTCACCGACCCGAGCTACTGCCAGCAGATCGTGACGCTCACGTATCCGCACATCGGCAACTACGGCGTCAATCCCGAGGACATCGAAGCCGACAAGATCCATGCCGCGGGCCTCATCATTCGGGACCTGCCGCAGATCGCCTCCAACTTCCGCCATACCGCGACGCTGTCGCAGTACCTGGTGGAGGGCAAGACCGTCGCCATCGCCAACATCGATACCCGCAAGCTGACCCGCCACCTGCGTACGCACGGCGCGCAGAACGGCTGCATCCTGGGACTGGCCGAAGGGGAAGCGGTCACCCAGGCGCTGATCGACAAGGCCATCGCCGCCGCCAAGGCCGCGCCGAGCATGGCCGGCCTCGACCTCGCCAAGGTGGTGTCGGTGCAGCAGACCTACGAGTGGACCGAGACCGAGTGGAAGCTCGCCAACTCGAACGGCAAGCCGGGCTATGGCGTGCAGATCACGCCGCGCTTCCACGTCGTGGCCTTCGACTACGGCGTCAAGAAGAACATCCTGCGCATGATCGCCCAGCGCGGCGCGCGCATCACCGTGGTGCCGGCCCAGACGCCCGCGGCCGACGTGCTCAAGCTCAAACCGGACGGCATCTTCCTGGCCAACGGTCCCGGCGACCCGGAGCCCTGCGACTACGCGATCAGCGCGGTCAGGGAACTGATCGAGACCGGCATCCCGACCTTCGGCATCTGCCTGGGCCACCAGATCATGGCGCTGGCCTCGGGCGCGAAGACCTTCAAGATGAAGTTCGGCCACCACGGCGCGAACCATCCGGTCAAGGACCTCGACAGCGGCCGCGTCAGCATCACGAGCCAGAACCACGGCTTCGCGGTCGACGAGAAGTCGCTGCCGGCGAACCTGCGCCCCACGCACGTGAGCCTGTTCGACAACACGCTGCAGGGCCTGGCCCGCACCGACAAGCCGGCGTTCTGCTTCCAGGGCCACCCCGAAGCCTCGCCCGGCCCGCACGACATCGGCTACCTGTTCGATCGCTTCACGGCACTCATGGAAAAGAACAATACGGAAAAGACGGAGAAAGAGCATGCCTAAGCGCACAGACCTCAAATCGATCCTCATCATCGGCGCCGGCCCGATCATCATCGGCCAGGCCTGCGAGTTCGACTACTCCGGCGTGCAGGCGTGCAAGGCGCTGCGCGAGGAGGGCTACAAGGTCATCCTGATCAACAGCAACCCCGCGACGATCATGACCGACCCGGCCACGGCCGACGTCACCTACATCGAGCCGATCACCTGGCAGACGGTCGAGAAGATCATCGCCAAGGAACGCCCCGACGCGATCCTGCCGACCATGGGCGGCCAGACCGCGCTGAACTGCGCGCTCGACCTCTGGCGCAACGGCGTGCTCGACAAGTACCAGGGCGCGGCCACGGGCAAGCCGGTCGAGCTGATCGGTGCCACGCCCGAAGCCATCGACAAGGCCGAGGACCGCCTGAAGTTCAAGGACGCGATGACCAAGATCGGTCTCGGGTCGGCGCGCTCGGGCATCGCGCACACGATGGACGAAGCCTGGGCCGTGCAGAAGACGCTCGGCTTCCCGACCGTGATCCGCCCCAGCTTCACGCTCGGCGGCACCGGCGGCGGCATCGCCTACAACCCGGACGAGTTCGAGACCATCTGCAAGCGCGGCATCGAAGCCTCGCCGACCAACGAGCTGCTGATCGAGGAATCGCTGCTCGGCTGGAAAGAGTACGAGATGGAAGTCGTGCGCGACAAGGCCGACAACTGCATCATCGTCTGCTCGATCGAGAACCTCGACCCGATGGGCGTGCACACCGGCGACTCGATCACCGTGGCGCCCGCGCAGACGCTGTCCGACAAGGAATACCAGATCCTGCGCAACGCCTCGCTGGCCGTGCTGCGCGAGATCGGCGTCGACACCGGCGGCTCGAACGTGCAGTTCTCCATCAACCCGAAGGACGGCCGCATGGTCGTCATCGAGATGAATCCGCGCGTGTCGCGTTCGTCGGCGCTGGCCTCCAAGGCCACCGGCTTCCCGATCGCCAAGGTCGCGGCCAAGCTGGCCGTGGGCTACACGCTCGACGAGCTGCGCAACGAGATCACCGGCGGTGCCACGCCCGCGTCGTTCGAGCCCTCGATCGACTACGTGGTCACCAAGATTCCGCGTTTCGCCTTCGAGAAATTCCCGCAGGCCGACTCGCGCCTGACGACGCAGATGAAGTCGGTGGGCGAGGTGATGGCCATGGGCCGCACCTTCCAGGAATCGTTCCAGAAGGCCCTGCGCGGCCTCGAGGTGGGCGTGGACGGCCTGAACGAGAAGACGCAGGACCGCGAAGTGCTCGAAAAGGAACTGGGCGAGCCCGGACCCGAGCGCATCTGGTACGTGGGCGATGCCTTCGCGATGGGCCTGAGCGTCGACGAAGTGTTCGCGCTGACCAAGATCGACCCGTGGTTCCTGGTGCAGATCGAGGAGATCGTGAAGATCGAGCTCGAGCTGGAAACCAAGTCGCTCGACGACATCGACAAGGACACGCTGCTCGCGCTGAAGAAGAAGGGCTTCTCCGATCGCCGGCTCGCCAAGCAGCTGAAGACCACGGACACGGCCATCCGCGAGAAGCGCCGCGCCCTGGGCGTGCGCCCGGTCTACAAGCGCGTCGACACCTGCGCGGCCGAGTTCGCGACCAACACCGCCTACATGTACTCGACCTACGAAGACGAGTGCGAGGCCGATCCGACGGACAAGAGGAAGATCATGGTGCTCGGCGGCGGTCCGAACCGCATCGGCCAGGGCATCGAGTTCGACTACTGCTGCGTGCATGCCGCGCTCGCGATGCGCGAGGACGGCTACGAGACCATCATGGTCAACTGCAATCCCGAGACCGTGTCGACCGACTACGACACCTCGGACCGCCTGTACTTCGAGCCGCTGACGCTCGAGGACGTGCTCGAGATCGTCGACAAGGAAAAGCCGGTCGGCGTGATCGTGCAGTACGGCGGCCAGACGCCGCTGAAGCTCGCGCTCGACCTCGAGGCCAACGGCGTGCCGATCATCGGCACCTCGCCCGACATGATCGACGCGGCCGAAGACCGCGAGCGCTTCCAGAAGCTGCTGCACGAACTGCAGCTGCTGCAGCCGCCGAACGCCACCGCGCGCACCGAGGCCGAAGCCCTCGAGAAGGCCGCGGCCCTCGGCTATCCGCTGGTGGTGCGCCCGAGCTACGTGCTCGGCGGCCGCGCGATGGAAATCGTGCATGAGCAGCGCGACCTCGAGCGCTACATGCGCGAGGCGGTCAAGGTCAGCAACGACTCGCCGGTGCTGCTCGACCGCTTCCTCAACGACGCCGTCGAATGCGACGTCGACTGCCTGCGCGACGCCGAGGGCCAGACCCTGATCGGCGGCGTGATGGAGCACATCGAACAGGCCGGCGTGCACTCGGGCGACTCCGCCTGCTCGCTGCCGCCCTACAGCCTGTCGGCCGAGACCGTGGCCGAGCTCAAGCGCCAGAGCGCCGCGATGGCCAAGGCGCTGAACGTGGTCGGCCTGATGAACGTGCAGTTCGCGATCCAGCAGAAGGACGGCAAGGACGCGATCTACGTGCTCGAAGTCAATCCGCGCGCCTCGCGCACCGTGCCCTACGTCAGCAAGGCCACCGGCATCCAGCTCGCCAAGGTGGCAGCACGCTGCATGGCGGGCCAGTCGCTCGCGTCGCAGGGCGTGACGAAGGAAGTCACGCCGCCGTACTTCAGCGTGAAGGAGGCCGTGTTCCCGTTCGTCAAGTTCCCGGGCGTGGACACCATCCTCGGCCCCGAGATGAAGTCGACCGGCGAGGTGATGGGCGTGGGCAAGACCTTCGGCGAGGCCTTCGTGAAGTCGCAGCTCGGCGCCGGCACGCACCTGCCGAAGTCGGGCAAGGTCTTCATCTCGGTGAAGAACAACGACAAGACGCGCGCGGTGGAAGTCGCGCGCGGCCTGTCGCAGCTCGGCTTCGTGCTGATCGCGACCAAGGGCACGGCCGCGGCCATCAATGCCGCGGGCATCGAATGCGCGACGGTGAACAAGGTGACCGAAGGCCGCCCGCACATCGTGGACATGATCAAGAACAACGAGATCGCGCTGGTCATCAACACGGTCGAGGAACGCCGCAACGCGATCACCGACTCGCGCCAGATCCGCACCTCGGCGCTGCTGGCGCGCGTGACCACCTTCACCACGATCTTCGGCGCCGAAGCCGCGGTCGAAGGCATGCGCTACATGGACGACCTCGACGTGATCTCGGTGCAGGAGATGCACGCGCAGCTGGCCACGGCCTGAGCCTCGCCATGGAAACGCAGCTCGTCGAACTGGCACTGAACGACTGGAACGCGGCCACGCCCAACGAGGCGTGGATCGCGGAACTCGAGGCCGGCAAGGTGCTGTACTTTCCGCGGCTGGGCTTCGAGCTGCTGCCGCAGGAACGCGCGCTGCTCACGCCCGCGCTGCTGTCGCCCGACGTGCGCAACATCAGCCTCGATGCCAACGGCAAGCTCAAGGGCGCCGTGGGCGACGAGGCGGTGCAACGGCTCGCGGCCGGCATGGTCGGGCGCTTTCGCGCACAGGCGCAGCAGCTTATCCACGGGCTGCTGCCGCACTACACGCCCGCGCTGCGGCTCGCGCCCACCAGCTACCGCCCGGCGCAGGTCGAGACGCGCGTGCAGTCGTGGCGCGCCGACGACCGGCGGCTGCACGTCGACGCCTTTCCCTCGCGTCCCAACTACGGCGAGCGCATCCTGCGCGTGTTCACCAACGTCAATCCCGACGGCGCGCCGCGCGTGTGGCGCGTGGGCGAGCCCTTCGAGGACATCGCGCGCCGCTTCCTGCCGCGCGCCAAGCCCTATGCGCGCTGGCAGGCCAGGCTGCTGCAGGCGCTGCACGTGACCAAGTCCTTCCGCAGCGAATACGACCACCTGATGCTGCAGCTGCACGACGGCATGAAGTCGGACCTCGACTACCAGAAGACCTCGCCGCAGGAGAACGCCGAGTTCCCGCCCGGCTCGGTCTGGGTGTGCTTCTCCGACCAGACCTCGCACGCGGTGATGGCCGGGCAATACATGCTCGAACAGACCCTGCACCTGGACGCGGCGAAGCAATACAATCCCGCTTCGAGCCCGCTCGCCATCCTGAGCCGGCTGACCGGACGACCTCTCGTTTGAGAGCCTTCCCCCATCGACCGCCGAACGGCAGCGTTCGGCGGTTTCGCTTTATGGAGAACGATATATGGCGACAACCATCCCCATCACCAAGCGCGGCGCGGAGAAGCTGCGCGACGAACTGCGCCGCCTCAAGACGGTGGAGCGGCCCGCGATCATCAATGCCATCGCCGAGGCACGCGCCCAGGGCGACATCAGCGAAAACGCCGAGTACGAAGTCGCCAAGGACCGCCAGGGCTTCATCGAGGGCCGCATCATCGAGATCGAGGGCAAGCTCTCGGCCGCGCAGGTGATCGACCCGACCGAGCTCGATGCCGGCGGCAAGGTGGTGTTCGCCTCCACGGTCGAGCTCGAGGAAGAGGACAGCGGCGATCCGGTCAAGTACCAGATCGTGGGCGAGGACGAAGCCGACCTGAAGCAGGGCCTGATCAACGTGTCGAGCCCGATCGCGCGCGCGCTGATCGGCAAGGAAGAGGGCGACAGCGTCGAGGTGCAGACGCCCGGCGGCCTCAAGCGCTACGAGATCGTGGCGGTCAGCTACCTCTGAGTGGCATCGCGATGAAAGACCGTGTCGCGCTGATGCTGGCCGCCCTCTGGTGGGGCAGCCTCACGACCATCGGCTTTCTCGTCGTGCCGATGCTGTTCGCGCGGCTCGGCAATCCCTCGGTGGCGGGCAACTTCGCGGCGCAGCTGTTCGAGGCCCAGAGCTGGATCGCGCTGCTGTGCGGACTGATCCTGCTGATCCATTTCCGCGCCAAGGCCGACGACGGCATGACCGCGCCGGTGCTGACGGCCCTGTTCCTGGTGCTGGCCGCCATGCTGCTCGCGCTGCTGCAGCAGTACGCCGTGGCGCCGCGCATCGTGGCGCGCGAGAACCTCAAGCTCTGGCACTCGGTGGGCAGCGGCATGTACCTCGTGCAGTGGCTGTGCGCCAGCGTGCTGCTCTGGCGCATGAGCGGCGGCCAGCGGCCGCGCTGAAGTCCGGAAGGACCTACTCGGTCCAGTGCTCGGCGACCCAGTGCGCCGGGCGGATGTAGCGAAAGCGCCGGTTGCGCCGGCCGGCCAGCGCATCGGGCGGGTTGACCTCGCCGTGAAACACCATGATCCGCGCGTCCTGCGGCACGAACGGCGCCTTCCAGTAGTTGGAGGGCCAGGCCGGGATGCCGTGGTACTTGAAGCTCGGGCACCAGCCGTCGGGCCAGTAGGCCAGCTTGCCCTGCTTGTGCAGCACGTCGGACAGGTAGGTCTGTTCGTTGCGGTACTGGGCCTGGACCTTGTCGAGGTTGGCACGGAAATAGCCGAGCACGTCGGCATGCGCGCCGAGTTCGAAGCGGTAGACCGAGGAGTTGCCGGTGATGCGGCCGCGCCGCCAGAAGCGGTCGTAGTCGCGGATGATGAGGAAGTCGCCGGGCTGCTCGAAGAAGGCATCGAGGCTGCCGACGATCACCACGTCGAGATCGAGGAAGAGGGCGGTGCCGCGCAGGCCGTGCAGGTCGGCCTCGAAGGTCGTCAGCTTCTTCCAGGCGCCGTCGCGCTGGCCCGGTGCCAGGTGCAGGTTCAGCGGCGGGATCGGCAGGCAGCTGACCTCGGGCCGTACGCCCTGACCGTCGTCGGTCAGGCAGACGAAGCGGAAATCGCCGCTCAGGTGGCGGCGCACCATGGCGTAGAGGCGGTTGACGTACTCGGCGCCGTACTTGGTGCCCCACTTCATGCAGAGGATATGGCGCGTGGCGCCCTGTGCTGGCGCCAAGCTCAGTCCGCCTGGTTGCGCTTCTTGGCCGACAGCGGCCGCTTGGCCTTGGCGCGCTTGATCGTGCCGCCGGGCGTGAGACGCTGGTTGCCGAGCACGCGCAGGGTCTTGATCTCGGGGCGCTGGCCGCCGCGCTTGCTGTACTTGACGATCTTCACGTCGCGCGGGCCGGGCATGCGGTCCTCGTCGACGACGCGTTCCTTCTCGGGCTTCGGACGCCACAGCACCAGCAGCTTGCCGATGTGCTGGATCGGGGCGGCATCGAGCTCGTCGGCCAGCTCCTGCAGCATCGCTTCGCGCGCGGCGCGGTCGTCGGAGAAGACGCGCACCTTGATGAGGCCGTGGGCCTTGAGGGCCGCATCGGCCTCTTTCTTCACGGCAGGGGTGAGCCCGTCGCCACCGACCATGACGATCGGATCCAGGTGGTGAGCTTCGGCGCGGTGCACCTTGCGCTCGGCAGGGGTAAGTTGAATGGCGGGCATCCCCGTATTATCGGACGTAGATCAGCACCTCCACGAGCCGAGCCGCCGGCCCCCGAAGAAACCGGGGCCCGGCACCCAGGCCAATCCATGAGCACCAAGGCGAAGTCCAACAAAGTCAACAAGGCGTGGTTGCACGACCACATCAACGATCCCTACGTGAAACTGGCCACGAAGGAGGGCTACCGCGCCCGCGCGGCCTACAAGCTCAAGGAAATCGACGAGGCGCTGGGCCTCATCAAGCCCGGCCAGCTGGTGGTCGACCTCGGGTCGGCCCCAGGCGCCTGGAGCCAGTACGTGCGCCGGCGCATGTCGCCGGGCGGGGCCGCCACGGGCGCGCTCGAGGGCACCATCGTGGCGATCGACATCCTGCCGATGGAGCCGATCGAGGACGTGAACTTCCTGCAGGGCGACTTCCGCGAGGACAGCGTGCTGGTGCAGCTCACCGAGGCGCTCGGCGGCCGCAAGGCCGACGTGGTGGTGTCGGACATGGCGCCCAACCTCTCGGGCATCGAGTCGGCCGACGCGGCGCGGATCGCCCACCTGATCGAGCTGGCCATCGATTTCTCGCAGCACCACCTCAAGCCCGAAGGGGCGCTGGTGGCCAAGCTGTTCCACGGCAGCGGCTACGACCAGCTTGTGAAGCTCTTCAAGGCCCATTTCCGCATCGTGAAGCCGTTCAAACCAAAGGCTTCGCGCGACCGATCGTCCGAGACCTTCATGGTCGGAATCGGCTTGAAAACCGGCGTCTGATACGCGTTGATACCGAAAACCGCCCAAACCCTTGTCAGGCTATGGCTGCTTTAGGGAAATCCGAGCTTTTCGCAGCTTGAAAAGCCTAAAATGGGGCGCAACTGCGTACCCAAGCGCGTATTTTCATCTTCCCGTCACGCGCTTTCGACTGGAGCTTCGTTTGAACAATCAGTGGTTTTCCAAGGTTGCCGTCTGGCTTGTCATCGCGATGGTGTTGTTCACTGTGTTCAAGCAGTTCGACACCCGCGGCGCCGCCGGCGCAGGCAATATCGGTTATTCCGACTTCCTTGAGGAAGTTCGCGGCAACCGCATCAAGAGCGCCACGATCCAGGAAGGCCAGGGCGGCAGCGAGATCGTCGCGATCACCAACGACGACCGCAAGATCCGCACCACGGCCACCTACCTCGACCGCGGCCTGGTCGGCGACCTGATCGCCAACAACGTCAAGTTCGACGTCAAGCCGCGCGAGGAGGGCTCCTTGCTCATGACCTTGCTGGTCAGCTGGGGCCCGATGCTGCTGCTGATCGGCGTGTGGGTCTACTTCATGCGACAGATGCAAGGCGGCGGCAAGGGCGGTGCCTTCAGCTTCGGTAAGAGCAAGGCGCGCATGATGGACGAGAACAACAACACCGTCACCTTCGCCGACGTCGCGGGCTGCGACGAGGCCAAGGAAGAGGTGCGTGAAGTCGTCGACTTCCTCAAGGACCCGCAGCGCTTCCAGAAACTCGGCGGCCGCATTCCGCGCGGCCTGCTGCTGGTCGGCCCGCCCGGCACCGGCAAGACCCTGCTGGCCAAGTCGATCGCCGGCGAAGCCAAGGTCCCGTTCTTCTCGATCTCGGGTTCCGACTTCGTCGAAATGTTCGTCGGCGTGGGCGCGGCCCGCGTGCGCGACATGTTCGAGAACGCCAAGAAGAACGCCCCCTGCATCATCTTCATCGACGAAATCGATGCGGTGGGCCGCCAGCGCGGTGCCGGCCTCGGCGGCGGCAACGACGAGCGCGAGCAGACCCTCAACCAGATGCTGGTCGAGATGGACGGCTTCGAAACCAACCTCGGCGTGATCGTCGTGGCCGCGACCAACCGTCCCGACATCCTCGACGCCGCACTGCTGCGTCCGGGCCGTTTCGACCGCCAGGTCTATGTCACGCTGCCCGATATCCGCGGCCGCGAACAGATTCTCGGCGTGCACATGCGCAAGGTCCCGCTGGGCCAGGACGTGAACCCGAGCGTGATCGCGCGCGGCACGCCCGGCATGTCGGGTGCCGACCTGGCCAACCTCTGCAACGAAGCCGCCCTGATGGCCGCCCGCCGCAATGCGCGCGTGGTCGAGATGCAGGACTTCGAGAAGGCCAAGGACAAGATCTTCATGGGCCCCGAGCGCAAGAGCATGGTCATGCCCGAGGAAGAGCGCCGCAACACGGCCTACCACGAGTCCGGCCACGCCCTCATCGGCAAGCTGCTGCCCAAGTGCGACCCGGTCCACAAGGTCACGATCATTCCGCGCGGCCGCGCCCTCGGCGTGACCATGAGCCTGCCGGCGCAGGACCGCTACAGCTACGACCGCGAGTACATGCTGAACCAGATCAGCATGCTGTTCGGTGGCCGCATCGCCGAGGAAGTGTTCATGCACCAGATGACCACCGGCGCGAGCAACGACTTCGAACGTGCCACCAACCTGGCGCGCGACATGGTCATGAAGTACGGCATGAGCGATGCGCTCGGCCCGATGGTCTATGCCGAGAACGAAGGCGAAGTGTTCCTGGGCCGCTCGGTCACCAAGACCACGAACATGAGCGAGCAGACCATGGAAAAGGTCGACTCCGAAGTGCGCCGCATCATCGACGACCAGTACGCGCTGGCGCGTCGCCTGATCGAGGAGAACAGCGACAAGATGCACGCCATGGCCAAGGCCTTGCTCGAATGGGAAACCATCGACTCCGAGCAACTCGACGACATCATGGCCGGCAAGGAGCCGCGCCCGCCCAAGGACTGGACGCCGCGCACGCCCCCCTCGGGCAGCAACGGTGGCGGCAACGGCGGCACGCCGGCCGTGAATCCGGAACCTTCGCCGACCGCCGCCTGAGAAGTGCGTCTGGCATCAAACAGCAACGGGGCCTCAGGCCCCGTTTTCCATGTTCGGGCCGTCGCAGCCGCATGACGACGCTTCCGATCATGTCCGTCTGGCAGACCTCCCGCTTCACGATCGACCTCGCGCAACCGCGCGTGATGGGCATCGTGAACGTCACGCCCGATTCCTTCTCCGACGGCGGCGCCCACGCCTCCACCGCGGCCGCGCTGCGCCACTGCGAGCAGTTGCTGAAGGAGGGCGCCGACATCCTCGACATCGGCGGCGAATCCACCCGACCCGGCAGTCCTGCCGTGCCGCTCGAGGCCGAACTGGCGCGCGTGCTGCCGGTGGTACGCGAGGCGGTGAAGCTCAACGCACCGATCTCCATCGATACCTACAAGCCCGAGGTCATGCGCGCGGTGCTCGACCTCGGCGCGGACATCGTCAACGACATCTGGGCGCTGCGCCAGCCTGGCGCGCGCGAGGCGGTCGCCGCGCATCCGTCGTGCGGCATCTGCCTGATGCACATGCACCGCGATCCGCAGACCATGCAGGCCGCGCCGATGGACGGCGAGGTCGTGCCGCAGGTGCTGGACTTCTGGCGCGTGCAGCTCGACGCTCTGGGCGCCCTCGGCATTGCGCCCGCGCGCATCACGCTCGACCCCGGCATCGGCTTCGGCAAGACCGTGGCGCAGAATTTCGCGCTGCTCGCCCGGCAGCGCGAGCTGCTCGGCGCGGGCCATCCGCTGCTGCTGGGCTGGTCGCGCAAGTCCTCGATCGGCGCCGTCACCGGCATCGAGCAGGCCGCGCAGCGTAGGGTGCCCAGCGTGGCCGCCGCCGTGCTCGCGGTCGATCATGGTGCTGCCATCGTGCGCGTGCACGATGTGCGCGACACGGTCGCCGCGCTCGCGGTCTGGCGTGCGATGAAGGCCGCCGCATAGCCATCGGATTGCCACGGCAGCCGGGCCAGGTTTCCCCCAAAAATATTCCTTCAAACATCCCGAGAAAAGACAAGAACATGACTCGCAAGTACTTCGGCACCGATGGCATCCGTGGCACCGTCGGCCGTTCGCCGATCACCGCCGACTTCGTGCTGCGCCTCGCGCACGCGGTGGGGCGCGTGCTCAAGAAGACCGAGACCCGGCCCACCGTGCTGATCGGCAAGGACACCCGCATCTCGGGCTACATGCTCGAGTCGGCGCTCGAATCGGGCTTCAACTCGGCCGGCGTCGACGTGGTGCTGCTCGGTCCGCTGCCGACCCCGGGCGTGGCCTATCTCACGCGCGCGCAGCGCGCCAGCCTCGGCGTGGTGATCAGCGCGAGCCACAACGCCTACCCCGACAACGGCATCAAGTTCTTCAGCGCGCAGGGCACCAAGCTCAGCGACGAATGGGAGCTCGCGGTGGAAGCCGCGCTCGAGGAAGACCCGGTCTGGGCCGAGTCGGCCGGCCTGGGCAAGGCGCGCCGTCTTAATGACGCGGCCGGCCGCTACATCGAGTTCTGCAAGAGCACCTTCTCCAACGACCTCACCTTGCGCGGCCTGAAGCTGGTGGTCGACGCGGCCCATGGCGCGGCCTACCAAGTGGCGCCCGACGTGTTCCACGAACTGGGCGCCGAGGTACAGAGCATCGGCTGCACGCCGGACGGCCTCAACATCAACGACGGCTTCGGCGCCACGCACCCCGAAGCCCTGATCGCCGCCGTGACGGCCCAGAAGGCCGACTACGGCATCGCGCTCGACGGCGACGCCGACCGGCTGCAGCTGGTGGACGCCAGCGGCCGTCTCTTCAACGGCGACGAGCTGCTCTACCTGATGGTGGCCGAGCGCATTGCGCGCGGCAACAAGCCGGCCGGCGTGGTCGGCACGCTGATGACCAACAAGGCGGTCGAGGTGGCGCTGCGCGGGCAGGGCATCGAGTTCGTGCGCGCCAAGGTCGGCGACCGCTACGTGCTCGAGGAACTCGAGAAGCACGGCTGGCTGCTGGGCGGCGAAGGCTCGGGCCACCTGCTGGCGCTCGACTGCCACACCACCGGCGACGGCATCGTGAGCGCGCTGCAGGTGCTGCAGGCCTGCGTGCGCAGCGGCAAGAGCGTGGCGCAGCTGCTCGAAGGCGTGACGCTGTTCCCGCAGACGCTGATCAACGTGCGCCTTTCGCCCGGCCAGAACTGGAAGGACAACGCAGCCCTGGCCAGCGAAACGAAGCGCATCGAGGCCGAGCTCGGCGATGCCGGCCGCGTGCTGATCCGTGCCAGCGGCACCGAGCCGCTGCTGCGCGTGATGGTCGAGGCACGCGACGCGCAGGTGGCCGAGGCCAGCGCCAGGCGCCTCGTGGCCACGGTGGAAGGCGCGAAGTGACGATCGAGGTCGTGCTCGCCGACTACCGCGACGCCGCGCAGGCCGCGGCGCTGGTCGAGCTGCTCGACGGCTATGCGCGCGATCCGGCCGGTGGTGGCACGCCCCTGAGCGCGCAGGTGCGCGCCGACCTGCCGGCCGCGCTCGCGGCACGGCCGCAGGCCTTCAGCGTGCTCGCCTACGACAACGGCCAGCCGGTCGGACTGATCAACTGCGTGGAGGGCTTCTCGACCTTCGCCTGCCGCCCGCTGGTGAACGTGCACGACGTGGTCGTGGCGCCCAGCCACCGCGGCCAGCGGCTCGCGCAGCGCATGCTCGAGAAGGTGGAGCAGGAGGCCCGCGCGCGCGGCGCCTGCAAGCTCACGCTCGAGGTGCTGTCGGGCAATGTGTCCGCGCGCAAGGCCTACGAGCGCGAAGGCTTCGCCGACTACCAGCTCGACCCGGCCTTCGGCAGCGCGATGTTCATGCAGAAGAAGCTCTGAGCCTTCTTCACGGGCGGCAGAAAAAAAGGGCGCGAAGATCGCGCCCTTTTCTTTTGGGGAAGCCGCTCGCTCAGAAGCGCGTGACCGGCATCTCGGCCTCGGCCTTGCCCGGGGCGTACTTGCCCAGCTCCCACTTGGCGATCGCGTTGCGGTGCACTTCGTCCGGACCGTCGGCGAAGCGCAGCGTGCGTGCGCCGGCATAGGCGTAGGCGAGCGGGAAGTCGTCGCACATGCCGCCGCCGCCATGCACCTGCATGGCCCAGTCGATCACCTGGCAGGCCATGCTCGGCGCCACCACCTTGATCATCGCGATCTCGTTCTTCGCGACCTTGTTGCCGGCCACGTCCATGAGCCAGGCGGCCTTGAGCGTGAGCAGGCGGGCCATGTCGATCTTGCAGCGTGCCTCGGCGATGCGCTCCTGCGTCACGGTCTGCGAGGCCACGGTCTTGCCGAAGGCCACGCGCGACGAGGCGCGGCGGCACATCAGCTCGAGCGCGCGCTCGGCCAGGCCGATCAGGCGCATGCAGTGGTGGATGCGTCCCGGGCCGAGCCGGCCCTGGGCGATCTCGAAGCCGCGGCCTTCGCCGAGCAGGATGTTGTCGACCGGCACGCGCACGTTCTCGAAGTACATCTCGACGTGGCCGTGCGGCGCGTCGTCGTAGCCCATCACGTTGAGCGGACGCACGATGCGGATGCCCTTGGCGTCGGCCGGCACGATCACCATGCTCTGCTGCGAATGCTTGGGTGCCTCGGGATCGCTCTTGCCCATCGTGATGAACACGGCGCAGCGCGGATCGGCGGCGCCCGAGATCCACCACTTGTGGCCGTTGATGACGTACTCGTCGCCCTCGCGCGTGATGCGCGTCGAGATGTTGGTCGCGTCGCTCGAGGCCACGTCGGGCTCGGTCATCGCGAAGGCCGAGCGGATCTGGCCTTCGAGCAGCGGCTTGAGCCAGCGTGCCTTGATGGCGTCGGAGCCGTAGCGCGCGATGGTCTCCATGTTGCCGGTGTCAGGCGCGGAGCAGTTGAAGGCTTCAGACGCCCATGGCACCCGGCCCATGATCTCGGCCAGCGGCGCGTATTCCTGGTTGGTGAGGCCGGCGCCGTCGTAGCCCGAGGCGGCCGCGCTGTCGACCGGCAGGAACAGGTTCCACAGGCCCTGGGCCTTGGCCTTGTCCTTGAGCTTCTCGACGGTCTTGAGCGCGGTCCAGCGCTTGCCGGCTGCCGTGTTGGCCGCGAGTTCGGCGCTGTATTCGGCTTCGGCGGGATAGATGTGCTCGTCCATGAAGGCGCTGACGCGCTTCTGGAGGTCTTTGGTCTTGGCCGAGTATTCGAAATCCATGGGGGTCTCCGTTGGGGGTGAAGGGCGGGCGGCTCGGGTGGTGCCTAGCCGCCGGTACGGCCGTGTGCGCACAGGGTGCGTTGTGCGTTTCGTGAGCGCACGAGCGGGCCGGGCCTCCCCCGCGAGGGGCGGCGGATCACATGCCGGAGGGCGACGTGAAAAGCCGGGAGGCTCATGCTCGCTGCGCGAATTGCCAGGCCATTTCGGCCATGGGACGGGCGCCGCGGCCCGAGGCCACGGCTTGCTCGCTCGATGCGGTGCCGGCCTCGACCCGCTTGGCAATGCCTTGCAGGATCGCGGCCATGCGGAACAGGTTGTAGGCCTGGTAGAAGTTCCAGTCGGGCGCCAGCGCCTCGGGCGTGGTGAGACCGGTGCGCTCGCAGTACCTGCGTATGTATTCGCTCTCGGTCGGGATGCCCAGGCTCGCGTGGTCGAGGCCCGCGATGCCGCGGAAGGTCGCGCCCGAGATGTGCCAGGACATGCAGTGGTAGCTGAAGTCGGCCAGCGGGTGGCCCAGCGTCGACAGCTCCCAGTCGAGCACCGCGATCGCGCGCGGCTCGGTGGCGTGGAACATCAGATTGTCGAGCCGGAAGTCGCCGTGCACGATCGAGGTCATGTTCTCGTCGCGCGCGCTCGCGGGCATGTGCGCCGGCAGCCACTCCATGAGCTTGTCCATCTCGGGGATGGGCTGCGTGATCGAGGCCACGTACTGCTTGCTCCAGCGGCCGATCTGGCGCTCGAAGTAGTTGCCGGGCTTGCCGTAGTCGGCGAGGCCGCGCTCGGCGTACTTCACCGTGTGCAGCGCCGCGATCACGCGGTTCATCTCGTCGTAGATGGCGCTGCGGTCGGCATTGCTCATGTTCGGCAGCGACTGGTCCCAGAGCACGCGGCCCTGCATGAACTCCATCACGTAGAAGGCGCGGCCGATCACGGCCTCGTCCTCGCACAGGCAGTGCATGCGCGGCACGGGCACGTCGGTGCCGGCCAGGCCGCTCATCACCTTGAACTCGCGCTCCACCGCATGGGCGGAGGGCAGCAGCTTGGCGACTGGGCCGGGCTTGGCGCGCATCACGTAGCTCTGCGTGGGCGTGACCAGCTTGTAGGTCGGGTTGGACTGGCCGCCCTTGAACATCTCGACCGTGAGCGGGCCCTTGAAGCCCTCGAGGTTCTTCTCGAGCCAGGCCGACAGCGCGTCGACGTCGAAGGCGTGCTGCTGCGACACCGCGCGGGTGCCGACGAAGTTCGAAAAATCCTGGCTCATGCTATCGATCCGATTCCGAGACGCGCATCAGTGCCGCGCGATCGAGCACCACCAGTCCGGCCGGCTCGATGCGGATGATGTCCTCGCGTTCCATGGTCTTGAGTTCCTGATTCACGCGCTGGCGCGAGGCGCCCAGCAGCTGCGCGAGTTCTTCCTGCGCCAGCTGCAGGCCGATGCGCATCTGGCTGCCGTCGTCCAGGTTGGGCACGCCGTAGCTGCGCACCAGGTGGATGAGCTGCTTGGCGAGCCGCGCGCGCAGCGGCAATGTGTTGAGGTCTTCCACCAGCCCGAACAGCGTGCGGATGCGCCGTGCCTGCAGGCGCATCAGTGCCTCGTAGAGCTCGACGTGCGCGGCCAGGATCTTCTGGAAGTCGGCGCGCGCCACGCACAGGATGGTGCTGTCGCCATGCGCATAGGCATCGTGCGTGCGCCGGTCCCCGTCGAACATCGCCACGTCGCCGAACCAGATGCCCGGCTCCACGTATGTCAGCGTCACCTGCTTGCCCGAGACGGCCGTGGAGCTCACGCGCACCGCGCCCCTGGCACAGGCGATCCAGTGCTCGGGCGGATCGCCGCGTGCGGCGATCAGGTCGCCGTCCTTGTACCGTCTGACGAATGCGCATCGGAGGATGTCGTGCCTGAGCGAAGGGGAGAGGGAAGAGAACCAGCGACCACTGTTGATCGCTTCACGTTCTTCGATGGTAAGAATGGGGTCGTCCATGGTCTGTCCTGTCGGCGACTGAAAGGCGTAGGGTTGTCACGGGAGCGACGCGAAGCGCCGCTGCCCGTCACGCGTACTCACTCGTACTGGGGCTTCTTCTTCTCGAGGAAAGCGGCGATGCCGATGCCGGCATTGGCGTGGTGCAGGTTGCGCACGAAGTGGTCGCGCTCCTGGCTGAGCTGCGACGAGAGCGTGGCACCGCGGCCTTCGCTCAGCAGTTCCTTGATGCTCGCGAGCGAGTTGGGCGCGCGCTCGTCGAGCTTGGCGGCCAGCGCGAGCGCCCCGGCCAGGGCCTGGCCCGGATCGCTCAGCGTGTTCACCAGGCCCAGCGCATGCAGGCGCTCGGCGCCGATGCGTTCGCCGTTCATCAGCCATTCGCTCGCGAGCTGGCGCGGCAGCATCTGCGCGAGATGCCAGCTCAGTCCGCCGTCGGGCGACAGCGCGACGTTGCTGTACGAGGCGGCGAACACCGCGTCGCGCGCGGCCACCACGAAGTCGCAGGCCAGCGCGAGCGAGAAGCCCGCGCCCGCGGCCGGCCCCTCGACGGCCGCGATCACCGGCTTCGGAAAGGTGCGGATCGAGTCGATCCAGTTGTGCAACCCCTCGATGCTCTCGGCCTGCACCGAGCGCTCGCGCTGCCGGTTGGCCTGCAACCGCTGCAGCGAACCGCCGGCGCAGAACCACGGGCCTTCGCCCACGATGACCACGCTGCGGATCTCGCTGCTGTTCTCGGCGCCGTTGAGCGCCTCGATGCCGGCGGCATAGATCTCGGGACCGAGCGCATTGCGCTGGCTGGGGTTGGCGATCGTCAGCACCATGGTGCGACCTTCGCTCGTGCTCTTGAGTTCGGCGGTCATGTCGCGGCTCACTCTTCCTCGTGCAGCAGGCTCAGGCCCAGCGCGCCGCGGCGGCGCAGCCACGGGCTCGGGCGATAGCGCGGATCGCCATAGACGGTCTGCATGTTGAACAACACCTCGAGCATGTTGGTGGGCCCGTAGAGGTTGCCCATGGCCAGCGGGCCGCGCGGATAGCCGAGGCCCAACTGCACCGCGGTCTCGAGGTCGCTTGGCGTGCACACGCGCTGCTGGCACATGTCGGCCGCGATGTTGACGATGGTGCCGATCACGCGCTGCGTGACGAAGCCGCCGCTGTCGCGGATCACGCTCACGGCCTTGCCGTCGCGCGCGAACAGGGCATGCGCTGCGTCGCGCATGTCGCGCCGGGTGGCGGGGTTGGTGGCGAGCACGCGGCGCTTGCTGGCGGCGTCGTCGATCAGCATGTCGATGCCGACGGTGCGCGTGGCATCGAGGCGGTCGACGGCCGCGACCGTGGTGACGTCGAAGCCCAGCGGCGCGACCAGGATCAGCGACTGCGGCGCGGCGGAGGCGCCACTGTCGATCTGCGCGCCCAGCGTGTTGACCAGGCGCAGCAGTTCGGCGCGGCGTGCGGCGCGCGGCGAGACCCACACGGCGGGCAGCGTATCGACCTTCGGCGCCGGTGCCTCAGGGGCCTGCTGCATCGCGCCGTCCTCGTAGCGGTAGAAACCTTCGCCGGTCTTGCGGCCCAGCGCGCCGGCCGCGAGACGCTGCGCGGTGATCACGCTCGGGCGGTAGCGCGGCTCGTCGTAGTACTGGCGGTAGATCGATTCCATCACCGGGTGCGAGACGTCGAGCGCGGTCAGGTCCAGCAGCTCGAAGGGGCCGAGGCGGAAGCCCGCCTGCTCGCGCAGGATGCGGTCGACGGTCACGAAGTCGGCCACGCCTTCGCCAACGATGCGCAGCGCCTCGGTGCCGTAGCCGCGGCCGGCGTGGTTGACGATGAAGCCGGGCGTGTCCTGTGCCTGCACCGCGCTGTGGCCCATCTGCGTGGCATAGCCCGCGAGCCGGCTGCAGACCTCGGGCGCGGTCTTGAAGCCGGCCACCACCTCGACCACCTTCATCAGCGGTACCGGGTTGAAGAAGTGAAAGCCCGCGAAGCGTTCGGGGTGCTTGAGGCCGGCCGCGATCGCCGTCACGGAGAGCGAGGAAGTGTTGGTGGCCAGCGTGGCGCCGGGCGCGACGATGGCTTCGAGCTCGGCGAACAGCTTGCGCTTGACCTCGAGGTTCTCGACCACGGCCTCGATCACGAGGTCGCAGCCGACCAGTGCCTGCGCCGACTCGGCGATCCGTACGCGCGCGATCTGGGCGTCGCGCGTGGCCTCGTCGATGCGGCCCTTCTCGTGCAGCTTGTTCCATTGGGCGACGATGGCATCGCGCCCGCGCGCCGCGGCGCCCTCGAAGCTGTCGAGCAGCAGCACCTCGCTGCCGGCCTGGGCCGCGATCTGGGCGATGCCGCGCCCCATGGCACCGGCGCCGACGACGCCGATCCGGGTGTAGTTCACTGTCATGTGTGGCTGGGGTTTTTCAAAGGTTGAGAGGTTCGGGCGGGCCGCTGGCGCGTGCGCGCACGCCGGCCGCTGCAGCAGCGATTTTGCAGTCTGGCGGGAGAAGGGTTTCCCCGGTGTTTCTCGGGGAGGCATGCGGACGCCGGCGCGACGGGGTTCGCCGCGCCGTTCAGGCCGGCCGGCAGCTGCGGTCGATGCTCACGCTGAGCACGATGGCGACCAGCAGCAGCGCGAGCCCGACCCAGCTCATCCAGTGCATGGCGTCGCGCGCGAGCAGCCAGCCGCCGAGCGCGGCGCCGAAGGTCTGGCCGATGTAGATGCCCGAGCTGTTGAGTGCCACCGAGCCCGGCGCCAGCGCGGGCGCGAGGCCCACCAGCCGTGCCTGCTGGGCCGAGTTGGTCGAGAAGCAGCCCAGGCCCCAGGGCGAGACCACCACCGCGATCCAGAACAGGCTGTCCGCCAGCGGCCAGAGTGCCAGGCTCAGCGCGATCAGGCCCGTGGTCGCCAGCACCATCCGACCGGCGCCCGCGCGGTCGATGATGCGGCTCACGACCATGTTGCCCAGCAGGCCGCAGACGCCGAACCAGCCCCACATCAGGCTCAGCGCGGTGGCATCGGCGCCGAAGCGCTGCTTGAGGATCGGGCCGAAGTAGCTGAACAGCACGAACTGGCCCGCGCCCTGCAGCGCGGTGATCGACACGATGCCCATCAGCACCGGGCTGCGCAGCACGCGCCCCCAGGCCGCGGCCGTGAGCGCCGCCGGCCGGATGCCGCCGGGCAGCGTGAGCCACACCGAGACCGCGCTCAAGACGCTGAGTGCCGAGATCGCGAGAAAGGCCGCGCGCCAGCCGAAGTGGCCGCCGATCAGCGCGCCGATGGGCAGGCCCAGCACCGAGGCCATCGACCAGCCGAGGAAGACGAAGGTGACCGCGCGCCCGCGCTGCTCGGGCGGCACCAGCATGCCGGCGCAGGCGGCGGCCTGGGGCGTGAAGATGGCCGGTGCGATCACCGCGAGCATGCGCACGGGCAGCAGGGCGCCGAAGCTCGGCATGAAGACCGACACCGCGTGCCAGGCCGCGTACCAGAGCATCGTGAGGGCCAGCAGCCGGCGTCGGTCCCAGCCGGCCACCGCGGCCGCGAGCAACGGTGCGCCGAGGCAGGTGACGAAGGCCGCGGCCGTGATCAGTTGCCCCGCGGTGGCGGCACTGACCTTGAGCGAAACACTGATTTCGTTGAGCGTGCCCGGCACCACCATCACCCCGGTGCCGATCACGAAGTTGCCAGCGAGCAGCGCCCAGAGTGCGCCCCTCGGCGCCGGCTGGCTCACGGCTTCACCGCCGGACCTGCAACGCGCCGGGGTTGACGATGTTGGTGGGGTTGCCCTTGATGAAGCTCACGACGTTGTCGAAGGCCTGGCCGAAGTACATCTCGTAGCTCTCCTGCTCCACGTAGCCGATGTGCGGCGTGCAGATGCAGTTCTCGAGCCGCAGCAGCGCATGGCCCTGCAGCGGCGGTTCGCTCTCGAACACGTCGATCGCCGCCAGGCCGGGGCGGCCGCGGTTGAGCGCGGCGAGCAGCGCATCGGGCTCGACCAGCTCGGCGCGCGAGGTGTTGACGAACAGCGAGGTCGGCTTCATGCGCGAGAGGTCCTCGAGCGTGATCAGGCCGGTGGTTTCGTCGTTGAGCCGCAGGTGCACGGACAGCACGTCGGCCATCGCGAAGAACTCCTGGCGGCTCTGCGCCACCTGGAAGCCGTCGGAGCGCGCCTTGGCGCAGCTCGCCTCGCGGCCCCAGATCACGACCTGCATGCCGAAGGCCTGGCCGTAGCGCGCCACGAGCTGGCCGATGCGGCCGTAGCCCCAGACGCAGAGCGTCTTGCCCTTGAGCACCGAGCCGAGTCCGAAATTGGGCGGCATCGAGGCCGACTTGAGCCCCGACTGCTGCCAGGCGCCGTGCTTGAGGTTGCTGATGTACTGGGGCAGCCGGCGCATCGCCGACATGATCAGTGCCCAGGTCAGTTCGGCCGGCGCCTGCGGCGAACCCGAGCCCTCGGCCACCGCGACACCCCGCTCGGTGCAGGCGGCCACGTCGATGTGGCTGCTGACGCGGCCCGTCTGCGAGATCAGCTTGAGCTTGGGGAGTTTCTCGATCAGCTGGCGCGAGATCTGGCTACGCTCGCGGATCAGGACGATCACATCGGCGTCCTTGAGCCGCACCGAGAGTTGACCGATGCCCTTGACGGTGTTGGTGTAGACCTTGGCTGCGTAGGCATCGAGCTTCGAAGCACAGTGCAGCTTGCGCACCGCATCCTGGTAATCGTCGAGGATCACAATATTCATGGCATGCCATTGTGCCTCGCAGCATGGAATCGGCGCGCCGTTGAACGTTTGGATACGGCCCCTGGGCCCCGAAAGGGGTGAAAACGGGGGCAAAGGCAGGAGAAGCGGGGGCAAAGGCGGGCAAAGGGGCGACGTTGGACTGCCTTCCCGACAGGGTGTGAAAAAACCAGCTGCTGCGGTTTCTTCACACCCTCTGCCTAGACCTCGCGCGTCCTCGCGATCGAGCGACCGCGTGAAACGCCGGGGCCGGCGCCCTCAGTGCAGGTGCACGGGGCGGGGCGACACGGCGGCGGTTTCGAGTGCCTCGAGCGCGGCGAGGCGATCAAGCTCGGCGCACACATCCGCCATCCGGCCCGAAATCACCACGCGGTTGCTGTTGCGCGCGCCGCCCTGCTGGCGGTCGACGACGCGCACCACCCGCAGCGGACGCGAAGGCGCCTGGGCGACGGCTGCGGCCGTGACGGCGTTCTGTCCGCTGTCACCGCGTGCCGTGCACGACGGCCGTACCGAGACATAGCGCAGCTCGCTGGCGCACAGGTCGTCATCGCGACGGTGTGCGGGGCGGGCGGGCAACCAGCGGCTCGCGAGCGACTGCAGCGGCATCCAAAGATCGACGAAGGTGAGGAGGGCGATTCCCATGTGAACTCCAAGAAGGTTTGAGGTTGAACACAGGCAGGATTCGTTGTCATCGGGCGCAGCAGGGTGATGGCGACAAAGCGCCATACGCCCGCCACCTGCGGCGACCGGATGGGGTATGCGTGATGCGGATCCGCGAAGCGGCTCGGCGATGCAGACCGCCGGGCCGGCTCGGCAGGCCTACATCAGCATGGTGTTTCGGATCAGGCCGACCGCGAGGCCTTCGATTTCGAAGGGCTCGCCGGGCTGGACCACGATGGTCGGGTAGTCGGGGTTCTCGGCGTGGAGCTCGATCACCTGCTTGTTGCGCTTGAGGCGCTTGACGGTCACCTCGTCGCCGAGGCGCGCCACCACGATCTGGCCGTTGCGCGCTTCCTTGGTGGCCTGCACGGCGAGCAGATCGCCGTCCATGATGCCGGCGTCGCGCATCGACATGCCGCGCACTTTGAGCAGGTAGTCGGGCTGGCGCTGGAACAGCGTGTTCTCGACGTAGTAGGTCTGGTCGACATGCTCTTGCGCGAGGATCGGCGAACCGGCCGCGACGCGGCCGATGAGCGGCAGCGCGAGCTGGGCCATGCCGGGCAGCGACAGCGAGAACTGGCTGTTGCGCGATTCGGCCAGCGAGCGCAGTGCATCGCCCTTGAGGCGGATGCCGCGCGAGGTACCGCTCACGAGTTCGATGACGCCCTTGCGGGCCAGCGCCTGCAGATGCTCCTCGGCGGCATTGGCGGAGCGAAAGCCCAGCTCGCTCGCGATTTCGGCGCGAGTGGGCGGCGCCCCGGTACGGGCAATGGCGCTCTGGATCAGATCGAGGATCTGCTGCTGGCGGGCGGTAAGCTTCACGGCGAACTGCATGGTGGTTCCTTGCGGCACTGGCTGAACATCCAGTACCTGTATTTTTAACCAGTTTTTCAAAGTTGGCAAGTCATGGTGACTTCATCCCTTACGAATCCGCGGCGCGTGGTGGTGCTCGGCACCGGCGGCACCATTTCGGGCCGCGCGGCGCACAGCGGCGACAACATCGGCTACACCGCCGGCGAGGTGGGCGTGGCCGACCTGCTCGGCGGCATCGAAGCGCCCGCGGGCGTGACGCTGGCGGCGGAGCAGGTGGCGCAGGTCGACAGCAAGGACATGTCCTTCGCGATCTGGCGCGCACTGGCGCTGCGCTGCGCCCACTGGCTGGCGCAGCCCGACGTGGCCGGTGTGGTGATCACCCACGGCACCGACACGCTCGAGGAAACCGCCTTCTTCCTCCAGTCGGTGCTGGCACCGCGCAAGCCCATCGTGCTGACCTGCGCCATGCGCCCGGCATCTGCGCTGTCGCCCGACGGTCCGCAGAACGTGCGCGATGCGATCGCCGTGGCCGCGACACCGGGCGCGCAGGGCGTGACCGCGGTATGCGCGGGCACGGTGCTCGGTGCCTTCGACGTGCAGAAGGTGCACACCTATCGGCTCGATGCCTTCGACGCGGGCGACGCGGGGCCGGTGGGCTACGTGGAGGAGGGCGAGGTGCGGCGCGTGCGCGACTGGCCGGCGTCGGAAGCGAGCGCTGTCCTCGATCGCCTGCCCGAGGACGAGGTCGCATGGCCACGCGTGGAGATCGTGATGAGCCACGCGGGCGCGAGCGGCGCGTTGATCCATGCGCTGCGTGCCGACGGCACGGCGGCGTCTCCTCTGCGGGGCCTCGTGCTGGCGACCACCGGCAACGGCACGCTGCACCATGCGCTCGAGGCGGCGGCGCTCGAGGCGCAGGAGGCCGGCATCGCGGTGCTGCGCGCCACCCGCTGCACGCAAGGGCGCATCCTGCCCAAGCCGGGCGACCGCCTGCGCGATGCGGGCGCGCTGACGCCCGTCAAGGCGCGCATCGCGCTGACGCTCGAATTACTCTGAAGTCGGGACGCCAAAGAAAAAAGCCGCGTCGCGGGCCTCGAGGCCCGCACGCGGCTTGGGATTCGAGTCGGGGATCAGCTGCTCAGTGCGGCCAGTGCACGTTGCGTGATCTCTTCGACCGTGCCCACGCCCTGGATGGCGCGGTACTTCGGCGCGGCGGCCGGATCGGTCTTGGCCCAGGCCGAGTAGTAGTCGACCAGTGGTCGCGTCTGCTGGCTGTAGACGTCGAGCCGCGTGCGCACGGTCTCTTCCTCGTCGTCTTTGCGCTGGATCAGTTCCTCGCCGGTCAGGTCGTCCTTGCCTTCGACCTTGGGCGGGTTGAACTTGAGGTGGTAGGTGCGTCCCGAAGCTGGGTGCGAGCGGCGGCCGCTCATGCGCTCGATGATGTCGCTGAAGGGCACGTCGATCTCGAGCACGTAGTCGAGCTTGACGCCCGCGGCCTTCATCGCGTCGGCCTGCGGAATGGTGCGCGGGAAGCCGTCAAACAGGAAGCCCTCGGCGCAGTCGGGCTGGGCGATGCGTTCCTTCACGAGATTGATGATGAGGTCGTCGCTGACCAGCGCACCCGCATCCATCACGGCCTTGGCCTGCAGGCCCAGCGGGGTGCCGGCCTTGACGGCGGCGCGCAGCATGTCGCCGGTGGAAATCTGCGGAATGCCGTATTTCTGGCAAATGAAGGCCGCCTGCGTGCCTTTGCCCGCCCCGGGCGCGCCCAACAAAATCAGTCTCATGGTGTCCTCGGAGGGTTCTTGGATTTGTGTCACGTCGCGCAAGCACCCTTCGATGAAGACAAAGTGCCGCGGACGGAGTTGCGTCGAGGATAGCACGCGGCCCCGTGAACAATTTCGCCGGGCACCTGCGATGGCGATGGCCCGAAAGAGAAGATCGAGACGCCTTGCGCTCCGAAGCCGGCTCTTCGTGGATGAATCGGGCAAGTTGGACGAAGATTGGACTGCCGTTAGAAGCCTGGAACTTCCAGGCCTGGATGGCATCTGCGTGACTGATCGCAGCGGCCGGCCGCCGCTAGGCCAGCGCTCAGTTCGCGGCGCCGAACAGTGCTCGCACCCGCGCCAGGTCTTCCGGCGTGTCCACGCCCGGTCCCGGCACCGCATCGCTCACATGCACCGCGATGCGATGCCCATGCCATAGCGCGCGCAGTTGCTCGAGCGCCTCGATGGTTTCGAGCGGCGAGGGCGGCAGCGAGGGGAACCGGCGCACGAAACCCGCACGGTAGCCGTAGATGCCGATGTGGCGCAGTGGCGCGGGCGAAGGCAGTTGCGTCGGAGGCACGCCCGGCGCGGCACCGTCGCGCCACCAGGGAATCGGCGCGCGGCTGAAATAGAGCGCATTGCCCTGCGCGTCGAGCACGGCCTTCACGACGTTCGGATTGAGATAGTCGGCCACCGAATCGATCGCATGCACCGCGGTACTCATGGCGGCATCGGGCCGCGCGAGCAGCGCCGCGGCCACGGCGTCGATCAGCGCCGGGTCGATCAGCGGCTCGTCGCCCTGCACGTTGACCACCACCGCGTCGCCGTCGAGGCCGAGCTGTTCGCAGGCTTCGGCGAGGCGGTCGCTGCCGCTCGGATGGTCCTGGCGGGTGATGATCGCCTCCACCCCGTGGGCCTGGCACGCCGCGAGGATCGAGGCATGGTCCGCCGCCACCACCACGCGCGCCGCGCCGGACTGCGCCGCGCGCTGCGCCACGCGCGCCACCATCGGCACGCCCGCGATGTCGGCCAGCGGCTTGTCGGGCAACCGCGTCGACGCCAGCCGGGCCGGCACCAGAACCGTGAAGCTCACAGCCCGAGTTCGTCGTCGGACAGGGTGCGGGCCTCGTTCTCGAGCAGCACCGGAATGCCGTCACGCACCGGATAGGCCAGGCGCGCGCTGCGCGAACAGAGTTCCTGCTTCTCCGGATTCCAGGTCAGGGGGCCCTTGGTGACGGGGCAGACGAGCAGTTCAAGCAGCTTGGTGTCCATCGGTCGATGATAGCTTTGCGTCGAGCGCCGCGAGGAAGGCTTCGGAGGGGGCGAACAGCAGCGGCACGGCCAGCGCACCAGGCTCCTTGCGCCAGAGCTTGACCGCGTCCTTCTCTGTGCAGAGCAGCAGATGGCCGGCCGGCACGTCGTTGTGCCAGTCGGCGAAATCGTGGTGATCGGGCAGGGCGATGGTTCGTTCGGGTTCGACGCCTTGCGCGCGCAGCATCTCGAAGAAGGCTTCGGGCCGTGCGATCGCCGCCAGTGCTGTGATGGGGCGCGCAGCCAGCGAGGCCAGTGGCGTCCGGGCGTCGTCGCTGGCCACCGCGTAGGTCGCCAGTTGGCGCGTGGCGGTGAAGCCACCGGGGAACGCCGGGTGCTCACCGCTGTGCAGTTCCAGGTCGCAATCGCGCGGCCAGGGTTCGCGCAAGGGGCCGGCCGGCAGCAGCCAGCCGTTGCCGATGCCGCGGTCGTCGAACACGCAGATCTCGATATCGCGCGCCAGCGCCAGGTGCTGCAGGCCGTCGTCGCTGACGACGACCTGCGTGGCGGGGTGGGCGGAGAGCAACGCGCGAGCTGCCTCGGCGCGACGCCGCGCCACGAACACTGGCGCGCCGGTGCTGCGCCGGATCAGTGCCGGCTCGTCGCCGACCTCGCGCGGATCGCTGTCGGGCAGGACTTCGCGGCAGTCGTCCGTGTGCCGGCCGTAGCCGCGCGACACCACGCCGACCTGCCAGCCGCGCGCGCGCAGATGCTGCACCACGGCCATCACCACCGGCGTCTTGCCCGCACCGCCGGCGATCACGTTGCCGACGATCACCACCGGTACCGGCATGCGCTCGGTACGCAAGCAGCCGAGGCGATAGAGCA
Source organism: Variovorax sp. GW821-FHT09B05 (assembly GCF_059418265.1). Taxonomy (NCBI): domain Bacteria; kingdom Pseudomonadati; phylum Pseudomonadota; class Betaproteobacteria; order Burkholderiales; family Comamonadaceae; genus Variovorax; species Variovorax sp. GW821-FHT09B05. The sequence continues at coordinate 270,387 of NZ_JBWKPN010000005.1, read as the reverse complement.
GCGCGCGCAGCGCCACCAGCGTGCGAAAGAGCAGGGACAGCGGCCACAACAGCATCGCCAGCGGACCGCGCGACAGCCAGGCGCGCCGAAGCCGCGAGGCGGTTGCGCCGGCGTGGGTGCCGTTGCGCCCCTGCGACGGCAACTCAGTGCCCGGCTTGCGCCGTCGACTGGGCGGCGAAGGTGATCTGCATCAGGCCCGCGCGGCGCGCCGCTTCCATCACCGTAACCACGGCCTGGTGCGGGCTACTGGCATCGGCGCTGATGATCACCACGCTGTCCTTGCCGCCGGTCGCGGCCGCGGCGAGCGCCGCCGCCACGGTGTCCACGCTGCGGTCGGGCACGGGCGTCTTGTTGACCGAATAGCGCCCGTCGGCCGACACGCCGACGATCACTTCCTTCGGGTAGTCGCGCTGCGCGTCCACGTCCGCCGTCGGCAGTCGCAGCTGCATCTCGGTGAACTTGCTGTAGGTGGTCGACAGCATCAGGAAGATCAGCACCACCAGCAGCACGTCGATGAACGGGATCAGGTTGATCTCGGGCTCGTCGCGCGCGCCATGGCGAAACTGCATGCGGCCGCGGCTCACCGGGCGCTCCCGGTGGCGGCCATGAAGGCGGGGAGCGCCCTCATTTGCGCATCGCGTTGAGATGGCGCGCAAAGCGCTCGCCCGAGAGTTCCAGGTTCAGCAGGTACTCGTCGACGCGGCTGCGGAAGTAGCGCCAGAAGATCAGGGTCGGGATCGCGACGATCAGGCCGAAGGCCGTGTTGTAGAGCGCGATCGAGATGCCGTGCGCGAGCTGCGCCGGGTTGCCCGAGCCGACCGCGCCGCTGGTCGGCGACTGCGAGCCGAAGATCTCGATCATGCCGATCACCGTGCCCAGCAGCCCGAGCAGCGGGGCGGCCGAGGCGATGGTAGCCAGGGCGGGCAGGTAGCGTTCCAGCCGGTGCGCCACGGTGCGGCCTGAGGCTTCCATGGCCGCGCGCAGGTCGTCCTCGGTGCAGCGCGGATTGGCGTTCAGCGCCCGCAGGCCGGCGGCCAGCACTTGGCCGAGCATCGAGTTGTTTTCCAGCTTGGTCACCACATCGGGGCCGGGTACCGCGTTGTGCGACACGGTGATGGTTTCGTCGAGCAGCTTGGGCGGAAGCACCTTCACTGTCTTGAGACTTGTGAAACGTTCTATAACGAGTGCGAGTGCAATCACCGAGCAAGCGAGCAGCGGCCAGATGGGCCAACCTGCAGCAACTATGATGGAAAACAAGGAATCCTCCGGCCCCGTAGGCTGTCAATGCGCGGCGATTATCCACCGAGCCCACCATCGCCACACGGCTTGTTTGCGTGTCGGCCAAGACGCACAGATTCTGTGGATAACTTTGTGATTAACCCGCTGCGCAAGTTGCCGCGAGCCGCGCCAACTGGGCTTTCCATTAGATCGATTGAATTTTGGGCACCGCTTTTTTAAATGAAATCAACAACTTGCACGAGAAACCGTGCAATTGTCCGACCCCAGGGCCCTGGCGCCCGAGCCACGGCACCCGTTGTGGAAGAGTGCCAAATCACGATTCGGCGGTTTTGTGAACTTGCGTGACCCCAATCCGGTTTCCGGACCGCGCGTCTGGGCCGTCGGCGCGTTGTGCCGCGCGGTCGCCGATGCGCTCGATGCCCGCTTCAATCCGGTTTCCGTGCGCGGCGAAATCTCCGGTTTTTCGCGTGCGGCGAGTGGACATTGTTACTTCTCGCTCAAGGACGAGTCGGGCCAACTGCGCTGCGCCATGTTCCGCCGCGCGGCCGGCCTGCTCGATTTCTCGCCGCGCGACGGCGACCAGGTCGAGGTGCGCGGGCGTCTCGCGATCTACGAGCCGCGCGGCGATCTGCAACTGGTGGTTGAAAGCCTGCGCCGTGCCGGGCAGGGCGCCCTGTTCGAGCAGTTCCTCCAGCGCAAGGCGCGTCTCGAGGCCGAGGGGCTGTTCGACCCGGCGCGCAAGCGCGCGCTGCCGGTGATGCCGCGCGCGATCGGCGTTGTCACCTCGCTGGGCGCCGCGGCGCTCCATGACGTGGTGACCGCGTTGCGCCGGCGCGTGCCCCACATTCCTGTGACGGTGGCGCCCGCGGCGGTGCAGGGCGCCGCTGCACCCGGCGAGCTGGTGCGCGCGCTGCAATCGCTCTACGCGATGCAACCGGCGGTCGACGTCATCCTGCTGGTGCGCGGCGGCGGATCGATCGAGGATCTCTGGGCCTTCAACGACGAGAGCCTGGCACGCACCATCGTGCAGAGCCCGGTGCCGCTGATCAGCGGCGTGGGCCACGAGACCGACTTCACCATTGCCGATTTCTGCGCCGACCTGCGCGCGCCGACGCCTACCGCCGCGGCCGAGCTGGTCAGCGCGCCGCAGGCGCTGTGGCTCGATGCCCTGACGTTGCTCGAGGAGCGGCTCGACGACGCCATCGGTGCGCGGCTCGACGTGCTGGGCCAGCGGCTCGACCAGGCCGCGGGCCGGCTGGGCCGTCCTTCGTCGCTGGTGGCACGGCAGCAGTTGCGGCTCGCGCACCATGCGCAGCGCCTGCACTATGCGGTGTTGTCGAGGACGCAGCGGCATTCGCAGGCGGCGCAGACGCTGGCCAACGATTTCCCTTCGAAGTTCGAGCGCGCGCTGGTGCAGCGCCGCGAGCGCCTGGAGCGTGTCGCGCTGCGGCTGCGCCTGCTCGATCCCGCGCTCGTGTTGCAGCGCGGCTATGCCTGGATCACCGACGCCGACGGGCGCGCCGTGGTCAGCGCGAAGGCGCTCGCACCCGGCGATGCCGTCGTTGCCCGCCTGGCCGATGGCTCCGTCGATCTGACCGTCGGGTCACGCGGCGCGACGGGAACGCGTCCGACGTGAGTGCCACGATTCCTTTCTAGAATCATTGATTCCCCACAACCAACCCACGAGAAAAAACCATGGAACATGTGCTCCCACCCCTGCCGTACGCCCTCGACGCGCTGGCACCCGAGTACTCGAAGGAGACCCTCGAGTACCACTACGGCAAGCACCACAACGCCTATGTGGTGAACCTCAACAACCTGCAGAAGGGCACCGAGTTCGAGTCGCTCACGCTCGAAGAGATCATCAAGAAGTCCAGCGGCGGCATCTACAACAACTCGGCCCAGATCTGGAACCACACCTTCTTCTGGAACTGCATGAAGCCCCAGGGCGGCGGCGCTCCCAGCGGCGCGCTGGCCAAGGCCATCGATGCCAAGTGGGGCAGCTTCGATGCCTTCAAGGAAGCCTTCGTGAAGTCGGCCGTGGGCAACTTCGGCTCGGGCTGGACCTGGCTGGTGAAGAAGCCCGACGGCAGCGTGGACATCGTGAACACCGGCGCCGCCGGCACGCCGCTGACGACCGCCGACACGGCGCTGCTGACGGTCGACGTCTGGGAACACGCCTACTACATCGACTACCGCAACCTGCGTCCCAAGTTCGTCGAGACCTTCCTGGCCAAGCTGGTCAACTGGGACTTCGCCGAGAAGAACTTCGGCTGAGATCGACGAGGGGCACCATCGCGGTGCCTTCATGAAAAAGCCCCGCGACGCGGGGCTTTTTGTTGGGCCAACCGAAATCGGTCGGCGGTGTGCGGCCAGCGCGGGGACTCAGCGCTTGCCCGCGGCGAACAGCTCGCCGGTGATCTTTGCGCCCTTCTTGATGTTCTTCTTCTTGAACCAGCCCTGGTTCATTTCGAGCACGTACTTCACGGGCTCCTCGGAGCAATGCGAGTCGTCGGTCTGCGGCTTCATGTCGGCCAGGTTGACGATGCGGCCGTCCTCGGCCACGAAGGCGGCCGTCAGCGGCAGCAGCGTGTTGCGCATCCAGAAGCACTGGGTGGCGGGCTGCTCGAACACGAAGATCATGCCTTCGGCCTGCGGCATTTCCTTGCGGAACATCAGGCCGACCTGGCGCTCGACCGGCGCCTGGGCGATCTGCGCATCGATGGTGTACAGGCCGATCGACAGCTTGGTGCGGGCGAGGTTGGTTTGGGGTTCCTGCTGGGCGTGGGCCGGAGCGAGCAGGGCGGCGGAAGCGGCGACGGAGAAGGCCAACAGGGCGGCAAAACGCTGGAGCATCGGGGTTCTTTCAGACTCTTCCATACAAAGAAGGCCGTGCCCGGCCCCATGAAAAAAGCCCGCGGAAGCGGGCCTGGCGGGCATGGCCTGTGAAGGCGGCTAGCTTACGCCTTCTTGGTGGCGACGTGGGCCTTGGCGACCTTGCGAGCCTTGTGCTTCTTGGCGGCGGCGTGCTTCTTGGCCGGCGCCTTGGCCTTGGTGGCGGCAGCGGCGGGAGCTGCTGCGGCGGGTTCGGGTTGTTGGGCAAAGGCACCGAATGCGACAAGACCGGCGACCAGGGCAGCGAACAGCTTCTTCATGACAAATCCTTTGAGATTGTTAGATATGGACCACCTCCCTGTGGAGGTGCGTGTTCAACGGAAAGCATTCGTTGCGGTTGACAGTGCGGGCCCTGGAAGAGTGAGCAAAGAATGAGCGCGAAAAAAAGCGCCCCGATGGAGCGCTTTCTTTCAAGAGGACGAATCCTTACTGGGGCGTGCCGCCTTGGGTCGACTTGCGCTTCACGCTGCCGTCCTTGTTGCGACGACGCTGGTCGCGGCTTTCAGCGCGCTTCTCGCCGGAGGTAGCAGCCTTGTCGGTGCCGATGGCGCCGCCTTCGGGCGTCTTGGCGATGTCGCCAGCGGGAGCGGCCACCTTGCCAGCGGGACGTGCGTCCTTACGGGCTTCAGCGCGTTGCTGCGCCTTGCTGTTGCTGGCGTTCCCTTGCTCGGGGGTGGTGCCAGCCGGGTTTTGGGCATAGGCGCCGGCTGCGAACAGGCCAGCGATCATGACTGCGAGAAGTTTGCTCATTGATGGATTCCTCTATCGAGAATTGGTTGGAAACGCCTCCCGGCGAGCAGAAGGTCAGGCACTAACGAGGCCGGCGGCCCGCAGGTTGACAAACGCCCACTGATGGGTTGCGTCTAAAATGTACAGCGATTTGTTCGCGGGCTGTACAGCGAATCCCCCTCGCTGTCTGAATTCGCAGACAGTCGTCACCGAATTACTTCCACTCCGGAGTCTTCCTCCCCTCATGTCCAGCTACCAGCACATCAAAGTCCCGACCGAAGGCCAGAAGATCACGGTCAACGCCGACAACTCGCTCAATGTGCCCGACCAGCCGATCATTCCCTTCATCGAAGGCGACGGCACTGGACTGGACATCACGCCCGTGATGCTGAAGGTGGTGGATGCTGCGGTGGCCAAGGCCTACGGCGGCAAGAAGAAGATCCACTGGATGGAAGTCTATGCCGGCGAAAAGTCGACCAAGGTCTACGGTCCCGATGTCTGGCTCCCCGAAGAAACGCTGCACGCCGTGCGCGACTACGTCGTTTCGATCAAGGGCCCGTTGACCACCCCCGTCGGCGGCGGCATCCGTTCGCTGAACGTCGCGCTGCGCCAGGAACTCGACCTCTACGTTTGCCTGCGCCCCATCCAGTACTTCGAAGGCGTGCCCAGTCCGGTGCGCGAGCCGCACAAGACCAACATGGTCATCTTCCGCGAGAACTCGGAAGACATCTACGCTGGCATCGAGTTCGAAGCCGAGAGCGACAAGGCCAAGAAGCTCATCAAGTTCCTGCAAGAGGAAATGGGCGTCAAGAAGATCCGTTTCCCCGACACCTCGGGCATCGGCGTCAAGCCGGTGTCGAGGGAAGGCACCGAGCGCCTGGTGCGCAAGGCGCTGCAGTACGCGATCGACAACGACAAGGCGAGCGTCACGCTGGTGCACAAGGGCAACATCATGAAGTTCACCGAAGGTGGCTTCCGTGACTGGGGCTACGCCCTGGCCCAGAAGGAATTCGGCGCGGAACTCATCGACGGCGGCCCGTGGATGAAGTTCAAGAGCCCGAAGAGCGGCAAGGACATCACCGTCAAGGACAGCATCGCCGACGCGTTCCTGCAGCAGATCCTGCTGCGTCCCGCCGAGTACAGCGTCATCGCCACGCTCAACCTCAACGGCGACTATGTGTCCGACGCGCTCGCCGCGCAGGTCGGTGGCATCGGCATCGCCCCGGGCGCGAACCTGAGCGACACCGTCGCCATGTTCGAAGCCACCCACGGTACCGCGCCCAAGTACGCCGGCAAGGACTACGTGAACCCCGGTTCCGAAATCCTCTCGGCCGAAATGATGCTGCGCCACATGGGCTGGAAGGAAGCCGCCGACCTGATCATCAGCGCGATGGAAAAGTCGATCGCCAGCAAGAAGGTCACCTATGACTTCGCCCGCCTGATGGACGGCGCCACGCAAGTGAGCTGCTCGGGCTTCGGCCAGGTGATGATCGACAACATGTGATCCCGCCCTCGGCGTTCTCGAACGCCGAAGCGACAGCCATAAGCCCCCGAGGTTCTCGCGAGCCTCGGGGGCTTTTTCTTTGCCGCGCGGGTCTCTTTTGACGGTCCGGAAAGACTCGTTGGGGGCAAAGATCACGGACGGGATGATGCCCGTGCGCATTTAACTATTGCTGAAAACTGGGGACGAAAAAACACGCTACTGCCTCGACAGAATCGTGCGCATCGAGGATCAGGGGAGTGCACGATGAGGGGCAGGAAAAAGTCGCGATCGATGCCGCCATGCGCGCAAGCCGCGCATCGCTTCGCGCAGGCATGCACGCAGCGTGAGCGAGGGGAGGGCCGGCCATGATCTTGTCTCGGCGAGCACTGTTCCTGAAGCTCGACCCCACGCTGTTTCGCGCGATCGAATCGGCGACGGCGTTCGCGAAGCTGCGCGGCAATCCGCATGTCGAACTCGTGCACTGGCTGCACCAGCTCCGTCAGGCCGGCGATGGCGACCTGCATCGCCTGTGCCATCACCATCGCATCAGCCTGCCACTGCTCGACAAGGGTTTTGCCGCGGCCTTGTCGTGCCTGCCCGCCGGCACTTCGTCGTTGAGCGACTTCTCGCACCACATCGAAGCGGCGATCGAGCGCGCCTGGCTCTTGTCCAGTCTCGAGTTCGGCAGCCGTTGCATCCGTGGAGTGCAACTGATGAGCGCGCTGTTGCAGACCCCGGAGCTTCGGCGTGTGCTGTTCGAGATCTCGCCCGCATTTCGGGCCCTGGCGATCGAACGGCGGCCCGATGAACTGCTCGCGCTCGTGAAGGGGTCGCCCGAAGAAGCGGAAGGACCTCGCGATGGCTCGGACACCGTGCCGGTGTTTCCCGGCGAAGCTGGTCTCGCGATGGCACCAGCCACCTCGGCTGGGTCCGCGCTGGCCGTCTACTGCACCGATCTCACCGAGCATGCACGCGCGGAGCGGATCGATCCCGTCATCGGCCGTGCCCAGGAGATCGGCGCCATGGTCGACATCCTGTTGCGTCGGCGCCAGAACAACCCTTTGCTCACCGGCGAGGCCGGCGTGGGCAAGACCGCGGTCGTCGAGGGGCTCGCGCTGGCAATTGCCAGGACGGAGGTCCCGCCGAAGTTGCGCCATGCGCGGCTGCTGAGCCTCGACGTCGGCGCACTGTTGTCCGGTGCCGGCGCACATGGCGAGTTCGAGCACAGGCTCGAGGCACTGCTGCGGGAAGCGGCGCAGTCGACGCAGCCGGTGATCCTGTTCATCGAAGAGTTGCATGCGTTGGTCGGCGCAGGTGACCGGGATGCAGCGGGAGATGCCGCCAATCTCCTGAGGGCGGTTCTTGCACGCGGTGCGTTGCGCGTCATCGGCGCCACCACTCGGCGCGAATGCAGGCGACACGTCGAGAAGGATCCCGCGCTCGCGCGCCGCTTCCAGGTGCTGCAGATCATGGAGCCGCAGGCGGCTGAGGCCATCGACATGGTGCGGGGATTCGCCACCACCTTCGCCGTGCACCATGGCGTGACCGTGCTCGACGAGGCGGTGCGCGCCGCCGTCGTGCTGTCGCATCGCTACCTGCCTGCGCGGCAGTTGCCCGACAAGGCCATTGGCCTGCTCGACACGGCCTGTGCGCGCGTGGCCATGTCGCTGCATGTGCCGCCACCGGCCGTGACGGGCCTGCGGCAGCGGATCGCGGCGCTTGCGGTCGAGGTCGGGCTGCTGCGCGACGAAGCCAGGATGGCCCGGGGTTGCGAGACCCGGCTGGCACGGCTGATCGCGGTGCGCGATTCGCTCGAGCAGATCCGCGATGAGCTCAGGGCGCAGAAGAACAAGTGGCGGGGGGAGAAAGCGCTGGTCCGGCAGATCCAGGCGCTGAGGGTAGAAGAAAGAACGGAGGGGGAGGGTGAGCCGGACCATCTTCCGCATCTCGATTCATCGGTGCTCGAGCAGGAGCTTCAAGGCCTTCAGCAAGACACGCCACAGGTCTTTCTCCAGGTCGACGAAGCCGTGGTTGCGAAGATCGTCGCCGAGTGGACCGGTATCCCCACCGGGCGGCTGCTCACCGACGAGGCCCTGGCCGTGCTTCAGCTGCGGCAGGTGCTCGAACAGCGCGTGCTCGGCCAAGCGGGCGCGCTCGACATCATCGCGCGGCGCATCCAGACGGCGCACGCGCGATTCACGGATCCATGCAAGCCCGCTGGTGTGTTCCTGCTGGCGGGGCCTCCCGGTGTCGGCAAGACCGAAACGGCGCTGGCCTTGGCCGAGGCGATGCACGGCGGCGAGCAGAGCCTCATTACCCTGAACATGAGCGAGTTCCAGGAGCCTCATAGCGTGGCGATGCTTCGGGGCATGCCTTCGGGCGGCGTCGGATACGGGGAGGTCGGCGTGCTCACGGAGGCCGTTCGCCGCCGGCCCTATGGCGTCGTGCTGCTGGCCGAGGTCGAGAAGGCCCATCCCGATGTGCACGAGCTCTTCTGCCAGGTGTTCGACCAGGGATGGCTGGAGGACGGCGAAGGACAACGCGTCGACTTTCGCCACACCACGATCCTGCTCACCAGCAGCGTCGGCTCGGCCTTCATCGAGCACGCCTGCAGGAACCCGGCAGCGATGCCCTCGGCCGACGCCTTGTGTTCAGGCCTGGCGGTACCGTTACGCCGCGTCTTTTCCGCCGCCTTTCTCGACCGCGTGACGGTGGTGCCGTACCTGCCGCTGTCGACGCCGGTCATGGCCGGCATCGCCGCGCTGCATCTGCAACACATCGCGGACCGGATGGGAGAGCAGCACGGCATCGATCTGAGCTACGCGGACGATCTCGTCGCTCATGTCATCGGGCGATGCCGGGTCCACGACACCGGCGCGCGGCAACTCGTCGCGTTCATGGAGCAGCAGCTGTTGCCGGTCCTGTCGGGCCACTGGCTCGACGCACTGCGGGACAAGCGCGAGATCGTCCGCATGCACGTGAGCCTCCGAAGCCATGGCGCCGAGATGCTTGCGGACGGATCGCCAGGCTGTGCCGGGAAACGCATCGCCTGCCACATCGAGTACGCCTGAGGTGCTTTCACCTGGGTTCATCCCTCGGCTTGAATTTCAACCGGGCATGACATACATCTGCAGGCGGATTGCTACGGATTTCCGTTGAAAACGGGTGCCTGAACCCAGGCGGCTGTCGGGTGGCGACCCGAGGCGGTGCCGAATCGGTTGGCGAGCGCTGCGCCGGCGCACCCGAACCGCGTCAGCTGGAACAGTTTGGCAAGCCATTTGCGTCTCCGACGGGGCGGCGCTGCAGCGGGCATTCCGTTGGCGCACCTCGCCGGTGCCGGCCGTGCTGCCTGCCGAAGTTGTTGCAGGTGAACCCCCGGGCTTGTGAACGCTCTGGCTGCCGATGGGTGAGACGGCGGGCTGTCGGCGCGATGTTTACGGACAGGACGCAGGGGGCGAGGGTCCCGAGGCTGGCGGTGGAGGAAGCCATTCGGCCCGATAGGCGCGGCGAAAAAAGGCGCAAGCGCTCCCGGGCTGTGTAGCCCATTCCGGCCCAGAACCCCGGCTGCAAGACCTTGGCGCCAAGGAAATCACCGATTCCCAGCGGAACTGCCGCCCGCCGAACACGCCCAAAGGCCCAAATTGCCGGTCCCCCGAAAGCCTGTTCGGCGGAATATCCGAGCCGGATATCGTCAAAATCCGTTGAATGGATTTTTGACGGCGTATGAGACGCAAGCCTCTTGATTTGTCGAATTCTCGCCACCAGCTTTTCCCGAGCCGGCACGGCGCTTGCACGCTCTATAGAATCTTTTTCATGGCAACGAGAATTCCTTCGACCCCTCCCACGCCACCGGTGCGCAAACCGGCGCGAGACGACGGAGATTCGGTCGTCCTCGAGCGGCGTCCGCAGAAAACGGCGCCCCCCCAGATGTACCAGGTGGTCATGCTCAACGACGACTACACGCCCATGGAGTTCGTGGTCGTCGTCTTGCAGGAGTACTTCAGCAAGGACCGCGAAAGCGCCACCCAGATCATGCTCAAGATCCACCTCGATGGCCGCGGCGTCTGTGGGGTCTATTCCCGCGACATGGCGGCCACCAAGGTCAACCAGGTGATGGAGGCGGCCAAGCAGGCAGGGCATCCTTTGCAATGTGTCAGCGAACCCGTGGAATGAACCTGTTGATTTAGGCAAGCTCCAACCCATCTGAGAACTTATTTACAGCAAGGCAAAAAGGAAATCACATGATTGCCCAGGAACTGGAAGTCAGCTTGCACATGGCCTTCGTCGAGGCCCGGCAACAGCGCCACGAGTTCATCACCGTGGAGCATTTGCTGCTCGCTTTGCTGGACAACCCGAGCGCCGCGGAAGTTCTGCGCGCCTGTTCGGCCAACGTCGACGACCTGCGGGCGTCGCTCACCAACTTCATCAAGGACAACACGCCGCAGGTGGCGGGTACCGACGATGTGGACACCCAGCCCACGCTGGGCTTCCAGCGCGTGATCCAGCGCGCCATCATGCACGTGCAGTCCACCGGCAACGGCAAGAAGGAAGTCACCGGCGCCAACGTGCTGGTCGCGATCTTCGGCGAGAAGGACTCGCACGCGGTCTACTACCTGCACCAGCAGGGCGTGACCCGCCTCGACGTGGTGAACTTCATCGCCCACGGCATCAAGAAGAGCGATCCGCCGGAAGCCGTCAAGGGCAACAGCGAAGCCTCCTCGAACGAGAGCGAAGAGGGCGGCGGCGAGAAGAACGAGAAGGCCTCGCCGCTCGAACAGTTCACGCAGAACCTCAACCAGATGGCCAAGGACGGCAAGATCGATCCGCTGATCGGCCGCGAGTACGAGGTCGAGCGCGTGATCCAGATCCTGTGCCGCCGGCGCAAGAACAACCCGCTGCTGGTCGGCGAGGCCGGCGTGGGCAAGACGGCGATCGCCGAGGGCCTGGCATGGCGCATCACGCAGGGCGACGTGCCCGAGATCCTGGCCGAGTCGAACGTGTTCTCGCTCGACATGGGCGCGCTGCTCGCGGGCACCAAGTACCGCGGCGACTTCGAACAGCGCCTGAAGGGCGTGCTCAAGTCGCTCAAGGACAAGCCGAACGCGATCCTGTTCATCGACGAGATCCACACGCTGATCGGTGCCGGCGCGGCCTCGGGCGGCACGCTCGATGCGTCGAACCTGCTGAAGCCGGCGCTCTCGAGCGGCCAGCTCAAGTGCATCGGCGCGACCACCTTCACCGAATACCGCGGCATCTTCGAGAAGGACGCGGCCCTGTCGCGTCGTTTCCAGAAGGTCGACGTGGTCGAGCCCTCGGTGCAGGAAACCGTCGACATCCTCAAGGGCCTGAAGTCGCGCTTCGAGGAACACCATGGCGTGAAGTACGCGGTGGCCGCACTGCAGGCCGCGGCCGAGCTGAGCGCCAAGTACATCAATGACCGTCACCTGCCCGACAAGGCGATCGACGTCATCGATGAAGCGGGCGCGGCCCAGCGCATCCTGCCGGCGAGCAAGCGCAAGAAGACCATCAGCAAGACCGAGGTCGAGGAAATCGTCGCGAAGATCGCGCGCATTCCCCCGGCCAACGTCAGCAACGACGACCGCGGCAAGCTGCAGACGATCGAGCGCGACCTCAAGAGCGTGGTGTTCGGCCAGGACAAGGCACTCGAAGTGCTGGCCTCCGCGGTCAAGATGGCGCGTTCGGGCCTGGGCAAGGGCGACAAGCCGATCGGCTCGTTCCTGTTCTCGGGTCCCACGGGCGTCGGCAAGACCGAAGCGGCCAAGCAGCTCGCCTACATCATGGGCATCGAGCTGATCCGCTTCGACATGTCGGAGTACATGGAGCGTCACGCGGTGAGCCGCCTGATCGGCGCGCCTCCGGGCTACGTCGGTTTCGACCAGGGCGGTCTGCTGACCGAGGCCGTCACGAAGAAGCCGCATTCGGTGCTGCTGCTCGACGAAATCGAGAAGGCGCATCCGGACATCTTCAACGTGCTGCTGCAGGTCATGGACCATGGCACGCTGACCGACAACAACGGACGCAAGGCCGACTTCCGCAACGTCATCATCATCATGACGACGAACGCGGGTGCCGAGACCATGAACAAGGCGACCATCGGCTTCACCAACCCGCGGCAGGCCGGCGACGAAATGGGCGACATCAAGCGCCTGTTCTCGCCCGAATTCCGCAACCGGCTGGATGCCATCGTCAACTTCAAGGCGCTCGACGAGCAGATCATCCTGCGCGTGGTCGACAAGTTCCTGCTGCAACTCGAAACGCAGCTGGCCGAGAAGAAGGTCGAGGTCACGTTCACCGACAAGCTGCGCAAGCACCTGGCGAAGAAGGGCTTCGATCCGCTGATGGGCGCACGGCCGATGCAGCGCCTGATCCAGGACACGATCCGTCGTGCACTGGCCGACGAACTGCTGTTCGGCCGCCTGACCGAGGGCGGGCGCCTGGAAGTCGACCTCGACGAGAAGGACGAGGTGCTGCTCGACATCCAGCCGCTGCCGAAGAAGGAAGGCAAGTCCAAGCCCGAGGCCGAGGAAGCCGCGACCGGCTGATCCCCGCCGATCGACGGGGCATTCGCCCTCAAAAGGCCGGTAGCATCGCGCTGCCGGCCTTTTTTCTTTTCCTCGGGCGGGCGCTTCAGGGATGGAAAGCGGCGTGCGGCCAGGTCGATCGCGCCTTTTCCCGATGCCTGCGGCGTCCTCGGGCCGGCCCCGACGTCCGATCGCTTCGCCTTGATCCTCCCCGAACTCAGTCCCGAATGGAAAACCGGCCTCTCCCTGGCATGGAGCGGCTATATCGCCGTGCTGTCGGTCTGGATCGTGATGCAGAAGCGCGCGCCGGTGTCGACGATGAGCTGGATCCTGTCGCTGGCGCTGCTGCCGTTCGCGGGATTCGTCATCTACTACTTCCTCGGGCCGCAGCGCCTGCGCAAGCAGCGGCTCAAGCGCCTGCGCACCCGCGCGAACGCCAATGCGCAGGCCGATCTGGCGCGGTTGCGCGACGCGGCAGAGCATGCGCCGCCGGCGCTGCAGCAGATGGCGCGGCTGGGCACCGCGACCTGCGGCATCCCGGTATCGAGCGCCACCGGCGTCGAGCTGCTCTCGGGCGGCGCGCGCACCTTCGACGCGATCTTCGAGGCGGTGCGCGCGGCGCGCGACCACGTGCATCTCGAGTACTACATCTTCGAGCCCGACACCATCGGCACCGCGCTGCGCGACCTGCTGGTGGCGCGCGCGGGCGAGGGCGTGAAGGTGCGGCTGCTGATCGACGCGCTGGGCTCCCAGCGCATCGGCCGCAAGTTCATGGCGCCGATGCTGGCCGCGGGCGTGCAGGTGGCGCTGTTCCACGACACCAAGATCGGCCGCCGCCTGCGCCCGGTGACCAACTACCGCACCCACCGCAAGATCGTGGTGTGCGACGGCCGCGTGGGCTTCACCGGCGGCGTCAACATCACGGACGAGGAAGACAAGCGCACCCGTCCCGACGCCTACCACGACGTCCACCTGCGCGTGGAAGGCAGTGCCGTGCGCTGGCTGCAGACCACCTTCATGGAGGACTGGACCTATGCCACCGGCGAGGACCTGCACAGCTTCGGCGACGGGCTCGACGCCATGCTGCCCAAGGTGGAGGCCGGCGAGATCCCGGTGCAGATCGTCACCAGCGGGCCCGACAACACGCTCGAGGCCATCCACCGCATGCACGTCGAGGCGATCCACAACGCCAACCATCGCGCCTGGCTCACCACGCCGTACTTCGTGCCCGGCGAGCCCGCGCTGATGGCGCTCACCAGCGCCGCGCTGCGCGGCGTCGACGTGCGGCTGCTGGTGCCGCGGCGCAGCGACTCTGCCATCGTGAGCGCCGCCGCGCGCTCCTACTTCGACGAACTGATCGCCGCCGGCGTGAAGGTGTGGGAGTACAAGGCGCGCATGCTGCACTCCAAGACGCTGGTGGTCGACGACGACTGCGCGATGATCGGCACCGCGAATTTCGACAACCGCAGCTTCCGGCTCAACTTCGAGGTCTGCGCGGTGGTTTATGGTCCGGCCCTGGCCCGGCCGCTGGCGGCGCAGTTCGAGACCGACCTGCACAGCTCGGCCGCCGTGCGCGCGCACCGTCCGCAGCCTTTCTGGCAACGGCTCGGCGACTCGGTCGCGAGGTTGTCGTCGCCGCTGCTCTGAGGCCGGGCGCCGTACCCGGTATCCGCTTTCGCTTTCCCACAACGACATGACCGCTCAAACCTTCCTCTGGCACGACTACGAAACCTTCGGCGCCGTGCCGCGCCGCGACCGGCCCTCGCAGTTCGCCGCCATCCGCACCGACGCGGCGCTCAACGAGATCGGCGAGCCGCTGATGATCTATTGCAAGCCCGCGCCCGACTACCTGCCGAGTCCCGAGGCCACGCTGATCACCGGCATCACGCCGCAGCTGTGCCTCGAACGCGGCCTGCCCGAGCACGAGTTCGCGGCGCAGATCGAGCGTGCCTTCTCGCAGCCCGGCACCATCGGCGTGGGCTACAACACCATCCGCTTCGACGACGAGGTCACGCGCTTCCTGTTCTGGCGCAACCTCATCGATCCCTATGCGCGCGAGTGGCAGAACGAGTGCGGTCGCTGGGACCTGCTCGACGTGGTGCGCCTGACCTATGCGCTGCGGCCCGATGGCATCCAGTGGCCGAAGAAGGAGGACGGCAGCGCCAGCTTCAAGCTCGAGGATCTCGCCAAGGCCAACGGCCTGCTGCACGAGTCGGCGCACGATGCGCTGTCGGACGTGCGCGCCACCATCGCGCTGGCGCGGCTGATCCGCAACGCGCAGCCCAAGCTGTTCGATTTCGCCTTCGCGCTGCACCGCAAGGACCGCGTGGCCAGCGAGCTCGGCCTGCCGGCGGTGCGCGAGACCGCGAAGCCCTTCCTGCACGTCTCGGGCATGTTCCCGGCCGAGCGCGGCTGCCTGGCCGTGATGTGGCCGCTGGCCAGCCATCCCACCAACAAGAACGAGCTGCTGGCCTGGGACCTCGCGCACGACCCGAGCGAGCTGCGCGACCTCGATGCCGACACCGCGCGCCTGCGCATGTTCACGCGCGCCGCCGAGCTGCCCGAGGGCGTGGTGCGGCTGCCGATCAAGGGCGTGCATCTCAACAAGTCGCCGATGGTGGTGGGCAACCTGCGCACGCTGGCCGCGCCCATGGCCGAGCGCTGGGGCATCGACCTCGAGACGGCCATGCGCCATGCCGCGATCGCACGCGACCTGCCCGACATGAGCGCGATCTGGGCCAAGGTCTACGAGCGGCCGAAGGAAGATGCGCCCGACGTCGACGAGGACCTCTATGGCGGCTTCGTCGGCAACGGCGACCGGCGCCGGCTCAACCAGCTGCGCACGCTCTCGCCGGCCGAGCTCGCGAAGGACCGCACCGGTTTCGACGACGGGCGGCTCGAGGAGATCGTGTTCCGCTACCGCGCGCGCAACTGGCCCGAGACCCTGAGCGAGGAAGAGACGCAGCGCTGGGAAGAGCACCGCGCGGCGCGGCTGTTCGAGGGCGAGGGCGGTGCCCGCACCGTCGAGGGCCTGTTCGCCGAAATCGATGCGCTGTCCGAGACGGTGGACGAGCAGGGCGAGGAACTGCTGGGCGCGCTCTACGACTACGCGGACGCGATTGCGCCGTCGCGCTGAACCTGCGGGGTCGTTCATGCCGATGCCGTCGACGCGACGATTCCCACGCGGGCTCGCAGCCGCGATCCTGGCGCTGTTGCTGGCGGGATGCGGCTCGTTCGCCACCTCGCCGACCGCAGCGCCAGGCGCAGCGGCCTGCGCCCCAGGCCTCTCGCCCTTCGAACGCGACACCCTCTATTTCGGCCGCGCCATTCCCACCGGCGGCCAGGTGTCCGAGGCCGAGTGGCTGCGCTTCCTCGACAGCACCGTGACCCCGGCCTTCCCGCAGGGCCTCACCGTGATCGACGCCGTGGGCCAGTGGCGCGGCGATACGGGCGCGGTGGTGCGCGAGCCCTCGAAGATCGTGGTGCTGCTGCATCCGCGCGAGGACAAGGCCGACGCGGCCGTCGCCCAGGTCATCGCGGCCTACCGCCAGGCTTTCGCCCAGGAGGCCGTGCTGCAGGAAAGGCAGGCCGTCTGTGTCCGGTTCTGAACAGAAGACTGCAACGGATGTCGTCCGGCGTCTGGTGCCGGCCGATGCGGTGGCCTATCGCGCGCGCATGCTCGATGCCTACGAGCGGCATCGCAGCGCCTTCACCTCGACAGCAGCCGAGCGCGGCGCCTTGCCGCTGCGCTGGTGGGAAGAGCGGCTGGCGCCGGGCGACGACACGGCCGACGTGGTCTACGGTGCCTTCGACGCCGGCGGGCTGGTCGGCGCGGCCGGCCTGAGCTTCGAGCGGCGCGAACGCGCGCGGCACAAGGCGACGCTGTTCGGCATGTCGGTGGCCGAATCGGCCCGGCAGGCGGGCTTCGGCCGCCGGCTGGTGCTGGCGTTGCTGGACCACGCCCGCCAGCGACCGGGCCTGCGCCTGGTGCAGCTCACCGTGACCGAAGGCAACGATGCCGCCCAACGGCTCTACGAACGCTGCGGCTTTCAGTCTTTCGGCGTCGAGCCGCTGGCGATCGCGCTCGACGGCCAACTGCTGGGCAAAGTGCACATGTGGTGCGACTTGCTGCAGCCCGGTCACTCGCAAGGCTGAGCCCGGGGCAGGGCGGCTTCGCCCGGCTGCTACGATCCGCGGCCTTCTCGCTGCCGGACCGCGCCATGCGGCCTTCGTTTCGCCGAACCAGCCCGAATGCCCCAAGCCTCCACCACCGATCTTTTCCTGGGCCCGAACGGCCTGCTGCGCCGTCATGCGCTCGGCCTTGGCGTGGCGACACTCGCGGGCGTTGGCGGCAGCGCCGCGACGGTCGCGCTGCTCGCGCTCATCAACCGCATGCTGCATGCCGAGGGCGGACTGGCCTCGGGCCTGGCGCTGGCCTTCGTGGGCCTCGCACTGCTCACGCTGGCCGGGCGCGTGCTTTCCGACGCGCTCACCAACCGCATCGGGCAGGACATCCTGCGCAGCCTGCGGACCCGGCTCGCGCAGCGGATCCTCGCGGCGCCCATCGACGAGCTCGAGCGCTTCCGCACCCACCGGCTGACACCCGTCTTGACGCACGACATCGGCATGGTGAGCGGCCTGTGCCTCGGCCTGCCGATGACGGTGGTCTCCGCGACCATCGTGCTCGGCTGCCTGGGCTGGCTGGTCTGGCTCTCGTGGCAACTCGCGGCGCTGCTGGCCGTGGTGATGGCGGGCGGCATCGCGATCCACCGGCTGGCGCTCGAGCGCGCCATCGCCGGCTTCGACGCGGCGCGCGAGGGCGAGGACGCGCTGCACAAGGCCTGGCGCCGGCTCGGCGACGCGGCCAAGGAACTGCGCCTGAGCCGCGGCCGTCGCGCGCAGGTCTATCAGGGCGAGATCCTGCGCAGCGTCGACGACATCCGCCAGGCCAGCGTGAAGGCCGGCGATGCCTTCTCGTTCGCGCACGAGGCCGGCTCGGCGCTGTACTTCCTGTTCATCGCGGTGGTCTTCGGCGCGGCCCGGTTCTGGAACCTGTCGGCCGAGGCGCTCAGCGGCTTCGTGCTGGCGCTGCTCTACCTCAAGGGGCCGATGGACCAGGTGCTGGGCTTCCTGCCGTTCTTCGCACGGGCGCGCGTGGCGCTGGGCCGGGTCGCCGAACTGACCGAGCGCTTCGAGAGCCCGGAACCCGGTCTGGCCGATGCCGTCGTCGGCACGGGGTCACGCCCGGCCTTCGTCGAGGCCATCGCGCTCAGCGGCGTCCGCTACGCCTTCGCGCCCGCGGAAGCCGAGGACGGCGCGCAAGCCGCGCAGGTCGCCGCGCCGTTCGTCTTCGGCCCGATCGACCTGCGCATCGCGCGCGGCGAGATCCTCTTCATCGCGGGCGACAACGGCTCGGGCAAGACCACCTTCCTCAAGCTGCTGACCGGCCTCTACCTGCCGCAGTCCGGCACGCTGACGGTCGATGGCGAGGCGGTGACCGACGCCAGCCGCGACACCTACCGCCAGCTGTTTTCGCCGGTGCTCTCCGACTTCCACCTGTTCGAGGCGCTGACCGACGAGCCCGGCCTCACGCACACGCAGCGCGACGACCTCGCGCGCGCCGGCCTGGCGCGGCTCGCGCTCGAGGGCAAGGTGGCGGTCAACGACGGCGCCTTCAGCACCATCGACCTCTCGACCGGCCAGCGCAAGCGGCTCGCGCTGGTGCATGCCTGGGTCGAGGCGCGGCCCGTGATGGTGTTCGACGAATGGGCGGCCGACCAGGATCCGAGCTTTCGCCACCAGTTCTACACCGAGCTGTTGCCGGAACTGCGCGCCAAGGGCCACACGCTGGTCGTCATCTCGCACGACGACCGCTACTTCGGCGTGGCTGACCGCGTCGTGCACTTCCGCGACGGGCGCATCGCCGCCGCCTGAGATTTCAGGTGGCCTGGCCCTCGACTGCGGGCAGCGCGCTGAGGTCTTGCGACCAGTCGAGCGCCGAGCGGCACCATTGCCGGCGCCGCGGCGGCAGCAGCGCGCGCTGTGCCAGCGGGCCGATGCGCAGCGAGTAGGCCGGCGGCGTGTCGCTGTCCGCGCTCGATGCGATCGGCGTGCCGCAGTGCTCGCAGAAGCTCTGGCGCCGCCGCGTGCCGCTCTCGGCCGTCTTCACGTAGACCTTCGGCGTGCCGTCGAGCAGCCGGAAGCTCGCGGCCGGCACGGTGGCCGACACGCGGTAGGCGGTGCCCGAGAGCACCTGGCAGTCGGTGCAGTTGCACAGCGCGACCTTCTCGGGGTCGACCTCGGCTTCGTAGCGGATGCGGCCGCAATGGCAGGCGCCCTGGACTTTCATGCGAGCTCCTCGTGGGGGATGCCGGCATCGTAGGAAGGACGGCGCGCGGCCGCAACGGCGGCCCCGATTTCCCCCGTGCGCACGGCCATGGCCCGGCCCACGTATGCTCCCCGCATGGACGCCACCGCCGCCGCGCTCGCCGACTTCGCCACGCACCACCGCAAGCTGTTCGTGCTGACCGGCGCGGGCTGCAGCACCGAATCGGGCATCCCCGACTACCGCGACGCACGCGGCGAATGGAAGCGGCCGTCTCCCGTGACGTACCAGGCCTTCATGGGCGAGGAGGCGACCCGACGTCGCTACTGGGCGCGCAGCCTGATCGGCTGGCCGACCATGGCGCTGGCCCGGCCGGGCGCCGCGCACCGCGCGCTGTCGCGGCTCGAGGCGGCCGGTCGCGTCGGCCTGCTGCTGACCCAGAACGTCGACGGCCTGCACGAGGCCGCCGGCAGCCACGCCACCATCGACCTGCACGGGCGCATCGACACCGTGCGCTGCATGGGCTGCGAACGCCGCCTGCCGCGCGCTGAGCTGCAGCGCGAACTGCGCGCGCGCAATCCGCGCTGGGCCGCGCTCGAGGCGCGCGCGGCACCCGACGGCGATGCCGATCTCGAGGGCCATGACTTCTCGGCCTTCGACGTGCCGGCCTGCGCCCATTGCGGCGGCCTGCTCAAGCCCGACGTGGTGTTCTTCGGCGAGAGCGTGCCGCGGGAGCGCGTCGCCGCGGCCTTCGCGGCGCTCGAGGCCGCCGATGCGGTGCTGGTGGCGGGCTCGTCGCTGATGGTCTATTCGGGCTTTCGCTTCGTGCAGGCGGCCGCGGCGGCCGGCAAGCCGGTGGCGGCGGTGAACCTCGGGCGCACGCGGGCCGACGAGTTGCTGGCGCTCAAGGTCGAGCGGCCCGTGGGCGAGGCGCTGGCGGCCCTGGCCGAGGCGCTGGCGCCCGAATCACGCGCGGCCTAGCTAGCTATCGCAACGAGCGGATGAAGCCATCCACCGCCGAGGTGCAGCCACCCGGCCGGCGGAGTTGCGCGAGCGGCGCGAAGGCTCAGGCCTTCGGCAGGCTCCAGCTCGTCGCGTCGCCGCGGCCCGGCAGGTGCAGCGAGGCCGTCGCCGCCGGCGTCTCGGCCAGCAGCCGGCCCTTGCGGAACACCTTCAGGCGCGTGGCGCGCAGCCGGATCGCCTCGACCGGATCGCGCGCCTGCAGCAGCACGAAGCTCGCATCGCAACCGGCCTCGAGGCCGTAGTTCTCGAGGTGCATCACGCGCGCGGCGTTGGTGGTCACGGCCTCGAAGCATTGGTGGATGCCGGCCTGGCTGGTCATCTGCGCCACGTGCAGGCCCATGTGCGCCACCTCGAGCATGTCGCCCGAGCCCATGCCGTACCAGGGGTCCATCACGCAGTCGTGGCCGAAGGCGACGTTGACGCCGGCGGCCAGCAGCTCGGGCACGCGCGTCATGCCGCGGCGCTTGGGGTAGCTGTCGTGGCGGCCCTGCAGCGTGATGTTGATCAGCGGGTTCGAGACCACGCTCACGCCGGCCTCGGCGATCAGCGGCAGCAGCTTGCTCACGTAGTAGTTGTCCATCGAATGCATCGAGGTGCAGTGCGAGCCCGTGACCCGGCCCTGCAGGCCCAGGCGCTGCGTCTCGAAGGCCAGGGTCTCGATGTGGCGCGAGAGCGGGTCGTCGGATTCGTCGCAGTGCATGTCGACCAGCTTGCCGCGCTCCGCGGCGATCTCGCACAGCCGCTTCACGCTGGCCGCGCCGTCGGCCATGGTGCGCTCGAAGTGCGGGATGCCGCCGACCACGTCCACGCCCTTGTCGAGCGCGCGCTCGATGTTCTCGAGCCCGCCCGGGATGCGCAGCGCGCCGTCCTGCGGGAAGGCCACCAGCTGCAGGTCGAGGTACGGCGCCACGCGGCGCTTGACCTCGAGCAGCGCATCGACCGCCAGCAGGCTGGCATCGCTGGTGTCGACATGCGAGCGCACCGCGAGCAGCCCCTTGGCCACGGCCCAGTCGCAGTAGGCCAGCGCGCGTTCGATCAGCGCCTCGGCCGTCAAGAGCGGCTTGAGCTCGCCCCACAGCGCGATGCCCTCGAGCAGCGTGCCGCTCTGGTTGACGCGCGGCAGGCCGTAGCTCAGCGTGGCGTCCATGTGGAAATGCGGGTCGACGAAGTGCGACGCGACCAGCTGGCCGGCGGCATCGAGCGTGTCGTGCGCCGGCGCGGCCAGGCCGGCCGTGACTTCGGCGATGCGGCCGTCCTGCACGGCGATCGACATGCCGGTGCGGCCGTCGGGGAGGGTGGCGTTGGTGAGGATGAAGTCGAGCATCGTGGGGCTTGGGGATCGTTGTGGGGAGATTCGGCCTGGCGTGGCCGGTTGGCTGGCTTCAGCGCGTGCGCTGCGGCCGGAAGCGGTACTGGCCCGGTGCCGGGCCGACCTCGATGGTCACGCGCCGCAGCTTGTCGTCGTGCCCCGAGTCGGCCTTGGCCGTCAGCACGATGCCGCGCGGCGTGGCGCGGCAGGTCAGCTCGCTGAGCGCGATCTCGGCATGGTCGTTGTCGAGCTCGGCGATGGGGACCGTGTGCGCGGCCTGCAGGCTGCCGTTGGCGTCGCGCGCCATCCATTGCACATAGAGAAAAGACTGCGCGTACTGCTCGGCATGCACCACGCGGTAGGTGCCCTGATGGTTCGGTCCCCAGGTGCCGCAGAGCTGGACCCAGGTGACGGCATCGGGCGTCTGGAAGCGGTCGTAGCCATAGTCGGTGCCCAGCGCATGGGCGGCCGTGCCGCACGCGAGCACGGCGGCGATCGAGGCGGA
The DNA here is from genome assembly GCF_059418265.1 of Variovorax sp. GW821-FHT09B05. Classification (NCBI taxonomy): domain Bacteria; kingdom Pseudomonadati; phylum Pseudomonadota; class Betaproteobacteria; order Burkholderiales; family Comamonadaceae; genus Variovorax; species Variovorax sp. GW821-FHT09B05. Next base: position 248,337 of record NZ_JBWKPN010000005.1, on the reverse strand, counting down.
TTGGAGGAAGTTCGGCATGGTGTGTGGAGGGCGATGGCGGGCCGTCGTAATTCTCTACTCAGAATTTTTTACCTTGCAGAGACAAAAGTCGGAGGGGTGCCGCTTACGCTTTGAAAACAATGAAGCGCGATGACCTTGACTTCGGACCTGGCGTCCTGGCACTGCCGGGGCATCCCGGCGGTCCATCATGCGTCATGTGGATGACCGGGCTGTCGGGCGCGGGCAAATCCACCATCGCGCAAGGCCTGCGGGCCCGTCTGCAGGGCGAGCAGGTGGGCAGCGTCGTGCTCGACGGCGACGAGGTGCGCGCCGGCCTGAGCCAGGGGCTGGGGTTCAGCCAGGCCGACCGCAGCGAGAACATCCGCCGGATGGCCGAGGTCGCCCGGCTGCTGAGCCGGCAGGGCATGGTCGTGATCGTCGCGGCCATCACGCCGCTGCAGGCGCAACGCGCGATGGCGCGCGAGATCGTCGGCGAGGCCTTTCGCGAGATCCACGTGCATGCGCCGTTCGCGCTGTGCGAGCAGCGCGACGTGAAGGGGCTCTATGCCCGGGCGCGCCGCAACGAGATCGCGGCGTTCACCGGCATCTCCGACAGCTACGAGCCGCCCGTGGCGCCCGACCTGGTCATCGACACCTCGGCCTGCCGGCTGGCCGACGCGGTGGAATCGCTGCTGCTGGCTTTCGGCACGGCCCCGCGCGCGGCCGGTGCGCCGATCGGCGTGCACGCATGAAGCATCACTTGCTGATCGCCGGCACGGGCCGCGCGGGCACGACATTCCTGGTGCAGTACCTCGCCGAATGCGGCCTGGACACCCACATCGCGCGCGACCAGTACCGGGGCTACGACGAGGACGCCAACGCGGGCCTCGAGGACCTCCCGCTGAACGACCCCGATGCACCCTACGTGATCAAGTCGCCCTGGCTGTTCGAGTACGTGGAGCGCGTGCTGGCCGACGAGCAGACGGTGGTCGACGCCGTCGTCATCCCGATGCGCGGCATCGTCGAGGCGGCCGCCAGCCGCACCGTCAACGAGCTGCGCGCGCGCCATGCCATGCCCGGCCTGCACGACGACTGCAAGCAATGGGAGACCTGGGGCACGACGGCGGGCGGGGTGGTCTATTCGCTCAACCCGATCGACCAGGCGCGCCTGCTCGCACTGGGTTTCCACGAGCTGCTGCACGCGCTGGTGAAGCGGAACGTGCCGATCGTGCTGCTCGACTTCCCGCGTTTCATCGAGGACCCGGATTATCTGTACGGTGCCTTGAGCGCCACGCTGGGCGACGGCGTCGATCGCGCTTCGGCCCTGCGCGCCCATGCCCGCGTCGCGGAGCCGTCGAAGGTGCGCATCGGACGCGAGCTGGCCGAGCCGGCCCCCGGTGCCGAGGCCGTGGGCACGCCGCGTCTCGCGTTCCCGAACCATGCCGCGCTGGACCGCAGCGCGCTCAAGCGCGAACTGGCCAACGCGAGCCGCCGCGTCGCGCAGCTGGAGCGGCAGATCGCCGAGCTGCGCAACTCGCGTTCATGGCGCATCACCGCGCCACTGCGTGCACTGGTGCAGCTGCTGCGCCGCGGTGGCGAACCGGCGCTGCCGGCCGCCACCCCTCAGCGTTCGCCCTTGCGGTAGGGCTTCATCAACGCCTGCGGATAGCTGGCCTTGCGGGCCACGAGCACCAGCGCGAGGATCGACAGCAGGTAGGGCAGCATCAGGTACAGCTGATAGGGCAGGAAGGCATCGCCCGATTGCTGCAGGCGAAGCTGGAGCGCGTCGAAGAAGGCGAACAGCAGCGCGCCCAGCAGAGCCTTGCCCGGCCGCCACGAGGCGAACACCACCAGCGCGACGCAGATCCAGCCGCGGCCGTTGACCATGTTGAAGAAGAAGGCGTTGAAGGCCGACAGCGTGAGGAAGGCGCCCGCCACGCCCATCAGCGCCGAGCCGGCCACGATGGCGCCGGTGCGCGTGGCCGCGACCGATACGCCCTGGCTCTCGGCCGCCTGCGGGTTCTCGCCGACCATGCGCAGCGCCAGGCCCAGCGGCGTGCGGTAGAGCAGCCAGGCCACCGCGGGTACCAGCGCCAGCGCGAGCAGGGTCAGCGGCGTCTGGGCGCCGAGCACCGGGATGTGCAGCCACTCCATGGGCGCGAAGGGCACGATGGTCGGCGGCGTGTTGACCTTCGGGAAGCTCACGCGGTAGCCGAAGTAGCTGAGCGCGGTCGCGAGCATGGTGATGCCCAGCCCCGACACGTGCTGCGAGAGTGCCAGCCCCACGGTCAGGAAGGCGTGCAGCAGCCCGAACACGGCGCCCGTGAGCGCCGCGATGCCCACGCCCGCCCACAGCGGCGCGCCCAGGTACACCGCGAGCCAGCCGGTGAAGGCGCCCGCGACCATGATCCCCTCGATGCCGAGGTTGAGCACGCCGGCGCGCTCGCACAGCAGCACGCCGAGCGTGCCGAGGATCAGCGGCGTGGCGATGCGCAGCACCGCGACCCAGAAGGCCGGGTTGGCGAGGATGTCGAGCAGGTCGGTCATCGGCTCCTCCGCACGCGGTACTGGGTCAGCAGGGTCGCCACCAGCACCGCGATCAGCGACGCCGCGACGATCACGTCGGCGATGTAGGTCGGCACGCCGACGGCGCGGCTCATGGTGTCGGCGCCGACCAGCACGCCGGCCACGAACACGCCGGCCGCGATCACGCCCAGCGGGTGCAGGCCGGCCAGCATCGCGATCACGATGCCGGTGTAGCCATAGCCGGGCGACATGTCGAGCGTGACGTAGCTGGTGCGGCCCGCGACCTCGATCGCGCCCGCCAGCCCGGCCAGCGCGCCCGACAGCAGCGCCACCGAGACCACGGTGCGCGTCACCGGCACGCCGGCGAAGGCGGCGGCGCGCGCATTGGCGCCGACGGCGCGGATGTCGAAGCCCAGCACCGTGTACTTGAAGACCGCCCACACCATCACCGCGAGCGACACCGCCCACAGCAGCCCGGTGTGCACGCGCGTCTGGGCGATCAGCTTGCCGAGCTCCAGGTCCGATTGCAGCGACACGCTCTGCGGCCAGCCCATGGCGGTCGGGTCCTTCATCGGTCCATCGAGCAGCGCCGACACGCCCAGCAGCACGATGAAGTTGATCAGCAGCGTGGTCACGACCTCGTCGACGCCCAGCCTGCTCTTCATCAGCGCCGGACCCAGCAGCATCAGCGCGCCGGCCACGGCGGCGGCCAGCATCATCAGCGGGAACAGCAGCCAGGGCGACAGCTCGAAGCCGGTGCCGCCGTGCATGCCGCCCACGGCGACCGCGGCCAGCGCACCCGCGTAGAGCTGCCCCTCGGCGCCGATGTTGAACAGCCGCGCCTTGAACGCGACCGTGGCGGCCAGCCCGGTGAGGATCAGCGGGATCGCGCGCGTGAGGGTCTCGCTCCAGGCGAACACCGAGCCGAAGCCGCCCTGCAGCAGCAGTGCATAGGTGCGGCCCACGGGCGCGCCGGCCCACAGCACCAGCAGCGCGCTGATCGCGAGCGTGAAGGCGACCGCGCCGATGGGCGCCAGGACCAGCGCGGTGCGCGAGGCCTGGTGGCGTCGTTCGAGCCGCATCATGGCGTGGCCTCCTTCGCGGTGGAGGCGGTGGCACCGGCCATCGCCAGGCCGATCGCCTCGCGCGTCCAGGCCGAGGCGGCGCGCGCCTCGCCCAGGTGGCCGCCGTGCATCACCGCCACGCGGTCGCCGAGCGCCAGCACCTCGTCGAGGTCGTCCGAGATCACGAGCACGGCCGCGCCGGCATCGCGCGCGGCGATCAGCTGCTGCTGCACATAGGCCACGGCGCCGATGTCCAGGCCCCAGGTCGGCTGGTGCGCCACGATCAGGCGCGGGGCCTGGGTCGGGTACCTGCGTTCCTCGTCGCGGCCGGGCTCGGGCTGCTCGGGCGGCAGCAGGGCGCGGCCGAGGATCAGCTTCTGCATGTTGCCGCCCGACAGCGAGCGCGCCGGCGCCATCAGGCCGGCGCCGCGCACGTCGAAGGCCTGCTCGATGCGGCGCGCATGCAGCCGCGCGGCCGCGCGCTTCACGAACATCGCGCCGCGCGAGAACACCGGGCTGCGCAGCCGCTCCGACACCGCGTTCTCCCACACTGGCAGGTCGCCGACCACGCCGACCGCATGCCGGTCCTCGGGAATGCGCGCCACGCCGCGCTGCACCAGCCGCGCGGGCGAGGGCGGCAGGGCGCGGCCCATGAGTTGCGCCCTGCCCGCGGTGGCGCGGCGGGTGCCGCACAGCAGCTCGGCCAGCGCGACCTGCCCGTTGCCCGAGACGCCCGCGATCGCGGTGATCTCGCCCGCGCGCAGCGTCAGCGAGACCTCGCGCAGCCGGTCCTGCCCGCCGCTCTGCGAGGCCGCGGTGCTCACGCGGTCGAGCACGCAGACCGCGTCGCCGACCGACTTGGCGGGCCGGCGCCGCGGCGCCTCGACCGCATGCCCGACCATCCACAGCGCGAGCTGCGCCTGCGTGGTGTCGGCCGTGGCCGCCTCGGCCACCAGCTTGCCGCCGCGCAGCACGGCCACGCGGTGCGACACCCGCAGCACCTCGCCGAGCTTGTGGCTGATGAAGATCACCGACAGGCCCTGCGCCACCATCTGCGAGAGCGTGGCGAACAGCGCCTCGCTCTCCTGCGGCGTGAGCACGGCGGTGGGTTCGTCGAGGATCAGGATGCGCGCGCCGCGGTACAGCGCCTTGAGGATCTCGACCCGCTGGCGCTCGCCCACCGAGAGGCTGCCGATGGTCGCCTCGGGCCGCACCGGCAGCCCGAAGCGCTGCGCCACCTCGAGCAGCCGGGCCCGCGCGGCCGCGCGGCGCGACAGCGGGCGCCACAGCGGCTCGGTGCCCATGGTCACGTTGTCGAGCACGCTGAGGTTGTCGGCCAGCGTGAAGTGCTGGTGCACCATGCCGACGCCCGCGGCCAGCGCGGCCTTGGGGTTGCCCGGCGCCAGCGGCGCGCCGAAGACCTCGATGCGGCCTTCGTCGGCGACGTAGTGGCCGAACAGGATCGACATCAGCGTCGACTTGCCGGCACCGTTCTCGCCGAGCAGCGCCAGCACTTCGCCGGCGCGCAGGTCGAGGGAGATGGCATCGTTGGCGACCAGGCTGCCGAAGCGCTTGGTGATGCCCTGGAGGCGGAGGACGGTCGTGCTGCTCATGAATCTCTTGTTCCTTCCCCGCGTCGGTCCGGCGGGGCAAGGGGTGTCACTTCCACGCAGCCAGGAACGCCAGCATGACCTTCGCGGAGTTGTCGGCCGCGATGTTCATGAAGGTGCCCATCTCGTTCTCGCCATCGCCGCCGCCGGCCAGGTCGCTGAGCGAGCGGAAGGCGATGTAGGGCACGCCGTTGCTGTAGGCCACCATGCCCACGGCCGCGGTCTCCATGTCGAGCACGTTGGCCTGGAAGGTCTTGAAGGTGTATTCGCGATAGGCCTTGTTGTCCATGAAGGCCTGGCCCGAGACGCCGTTGCCGCCCACCACGAGCTGGGGCTTGCGCGCCAGGCACTTGCCGGCGCTGCAGCTCGCGAGGTCGACGTTGCGGATGCCGCGCGCCACCTCGAGCATCTTCGGGTCGGCCTCGAACCAGAACTTGCGCTCGATGCCGGGCCGCGCGGCCGAGCGCACCTCGACCGGGCGCGGGAACATCATGCCGAAGTTGGGCAGGGTGGCGTCGGTGATGAAGGGCGGGGCCGCGTACTTTCCGGGCGCGGTCTCGCGCGCCATCAGCACCTCGAGGTACTGGCCCCACTGGGCCGGCACCGTCACGTCGCCGACATGCAGCGAAGGGTTCACGCCACCCGCGATGCCGCTGAACACGATGTTCGTGACGCGGAAGCGGTTGAGCGCGAGCTGCGTGTTCATGGTCGCGTTGGTCATGCTGATGCCCGAGAGGAACAGCACGACCGGCTTGCCCTCGAGCGTGCCGGTGGTGAACTCGACGCCGTTCACGCCGTGCTTCGCCGCGCCCTGCAGGCGCGCGAGCAGCAGCTTGAGTTCGGGCTCGAAGGCCGAGATGACCGCGATGCGCGGCGTGTCGTCGAGCCGGGTGCCGCTGTTGATGCTGACGCCGGTGCCCTTGTAGACACCGACGCAGCCCGCGAGGCCGAAGGCCAGCACGCCGGCCGCGAGCAGGGAACGCCAGCGCAGGGTCATCGGGCGGCTCACTTCGCGGTGGACTTGGGTTGGCCGTCGTCCACCTTCACGGTGAACTTGCCGGCGAGGATGTCGGCCTGCTTGGCCTTGACCTTGGCAACGATCTCGGCAGGCACCTTCTTCTCGAAGGTGCCCAGCGGCGCGAGCTCGGAGCCCTTGTACTTCATCTGCGAGTAGATGCCGTAGTCCTCGGCGGTGAACTTGCCTTCCTTCACCAGCTTGATCGCGCGGTCGGCCGAGGGCTCGAAGTTCCACAGGGCCGAGGCGACCACGGTGTCGGGGTACTGGGCCTGGGTGTCGATCACGTTGCCGATCGCGAGCTTGCCCTTTTCCTTGGCCGCGTCCGAGACGCCGAAGCGCTCGGCGTACATGATGTCGGCGCCCTTGTCGATCATCGCGAAGGCCGCTTCCTTGGCCTTGGGCGGGTCGAACCAGCTGTTGATGAAGCTCACGCTGAACTCGACCTTGGGATTGGTCTCCTTGGCGCCGGCCATGAAGGCGTTCATCAGGCGGTTGACCTCGGGGATCGGGAAGCCGCCGACCATGCCGATGCGGTTGCTCTTGGTCATGCCGCCGGCGACCATGCCGCTGAGGTAGGCCGGCTCCTGGATGTAGTTGTCGAACACGCTGAAGTTGGGCGCCTGCGGCTTGAGCGAGGAGCCCATCAGGAAGGCGACCTTCGGGAAGTCCTTGGCGACCTTGCGCGCCGCGGCCTCGACGCCGAACACCTCGCCGAGGATCAGCTGGTTGCCGCCGGTGGCGTATTCGCGCATCACGCGCTCGTAGTCGGCGTTGCTGACGTTCTCGGTGGCCTTGTACTCGATCTCGCCGCGCGCCTCGGCGGCCTTCAGCGCCTTGTGGATGCGGCCCACCCATTGCTGCTCGAAGGGGACGGTGTAGACCGCCGCCACCTTGAGCTTGGCCTGCGCGAACGCGAGGCCGGGAAGGCCGGCCGCGATAGCTGCGGCGATGGCGATGGAACGAACGATCAGGGGGCGGCGTGCTGTCACGGTGCTTCTCCTCGGGTGATGGATCTGGTGGAACTGGTGCGGGCTCGGATCGTCGCACCGCGCCCTGCGCGGGGCGGTGGACCGATGCTGCGAAGCAGGAACCGGGCCGCTTCTCTTCTTGTCTGCGTTTACTTGGTGCCGAAGATGCGGTCGCCGGCGTCGCCGAGGCCCGGCAGGATGTAGCCGTGGTCGTTCAGTTCGCGGTCGATCGCTGCGGTGTAGATCGGCACGTCGGGGTGCGCCTTCTGCATGGTCGCCACGCCCTCAGGGCAGGTCAGCAGGCAGACGAACTTGATCGACTTGGGATTGAGTTCCTTGAGCCGCTCGACCGCCGCCACCGCCGAGTTGCCGGTGGCCAGCATCGGGTCGACCACGATCACGTCGCGGCTGTCCATCTCGCCGGGCATCTTGAAGTAGTACTCGACCGCGGTCAGCGTCTTCGGGTCGCGGTACAGGCCGATGTGGCCGACGCGCGCGCCGGGCACCACGGTGAGCATGCCGTCCAGGATGCCGGTGCCCGCGCGCAGGATCGACACCAGCACCAGCTTCTTGCCGTCGATGACCTTGGCCTGCATGGTCTCGAGCGGCGTCTCGACCTCGACGTCCTGCATCGGCATGTCGCGCGTGACCTCGTAGGCCATGAGCATGCTGATCTCGTTGAGGAGCCGGCGGAAGCTGTTGGTGGACGCGTCCTTGCGGCGCATCAGCGTGAGCTTGTGCTGGACGAGGGGGTGGTCGAGGAGGTGGACGTTGCTCATTGGAATTCTTCGATTCGTTCTGCGTTGGCGAAACCCGGAAGTCTAAGAGACTGGCGAACTAGAAAACGGTGCCGTCGCTCTCGATCTGCAGTGGTGGCGCACCGTCACGCAAGCGCTGTGCCAGTGCCCGGCCCGCGGCCCAGGTGCCGCCCTCGAGCACGCAGGCCAGCGGCAGCTGTTCCTCGCTGCGGCCGAGCACCTTGCGCACGCGCGGCGCCAGTTCGTCGAGCAGGGCCACGGTGAGCGCGCGCCATTCGACGATGAACTCGTCGCCGGCCTTCCAGCGCCGCTCGAGCAGCGCCGCGTCCTTGGGCACGATCACGCCGCTGTCGATCAGCAGGCCGCCGTTGCGGTACTCGGGCAGCGCGGTCAGGGCCTCGAGGTGGCGCACCTTCACGCCGGCCCACTCGAAGGGTTCGAGCAGCGAATAGGTCAGCCACTGCGAGAGCTTGTGGAAGGGCATCCAGCCGTTGGTGAGGCCCGGGCCCGGCACCGCGCTGTGGCGCCAGCAGTCGCCGAGCGCCAGCGCGGGATCGCCCGAGCCGATGCCGCCGGGGTTGTCGCTGCCGTCGGCGGCGATGCTGTCGACCGCATTGGCCGAGGGCCAGATGCGCGATAGCGCATCGAGCAGCAGCGACAGGATCGCGTGCGCGCCGATCTCGGCGGTGGGCGGCGCGGCCGGGCCGAAGGGGCCGACCAGCGCGTCGAACAGGTTGCCGGGCCGGCCGTCCTCGCCGAACACCTCGGGCTGCTCGGCCAACGCCTCGCCGAGCCGGCGCAGCAGCGTGGCGCGGCCCGCGAGGCCGACCAGCGGATTGACCTCGCTGACCTGGAAGGCGGCGCCGAGCCGGTCGGTGACCAGGCCCCGCAGCCCGGCGGCATCGGCCTGCAGCGGGCGCTCGGGGTCGGAGGAGAACAGGCCGCTGGTGAAGGCGTGGAAGCTCGCCACGCCCAGGCCCTCGGAGCGCGAGAAGCGCTCGCCGCTGGCCGGTTCGGTGTAGTGCCAGTCGGGGCCGGCGCCGGCGTCGAGCAGCACGCTGACCAGCACGAGGTCGATGTGGGCGCGCGCGCGCTGCCGCGCGTCGGACTCGCCGAGCAGCTCGTCGAGCTGGGCCCGGCGGTCGACGCCGCCGGCCTCGAAGTGGCGCCAGCGGCTGTGATAGGGAATGGTGTCCCAGGGATAGCGCTCGCGCGTGACCTCGGCCACGGTGCGCGCGGCGTCCTCGAGGGCGTTGTCGTCGCCGATGCGGAACCAGCGCGATTCGCCGTTGCGCGCGCGCGCCAGCAGGCCGGCGGCGCGGCGGCGCACTTCGGCGGTGCTGCGCAGCAGGCGCGCGGCGCCCGCGGGGTGCCCGGCATCGACCGCGAACTCGGTCGCGGGATCGACCCGGCCCTCGTCACCGGGCCGCAGGCTGCCCGAGCCGTCGACGGGAAGGTGGTCGCGAAAATCGTTGTTGCTGCTCGTCATTCGTTCAGTCCCCGGCCCTTGGCCTTCTTGAGTTCCTCCGCGTCCGGCACCGGGCCCGGCGTGAAATAGCCGGCGGCCATCTTGGCGTCCATCTCGACGCGCGCGTCCGCGGGGATCAGTTCGTCCGGAATGTTCACGCGTTCGCCGATCTCGATGCCCGAGCCGACGATGGCGTCGAACTTCATGTTGCTCATCGACACCAGCCGATGGATCTTCTTGATGCCCAGCCAGTGGAAGACGTCGGGCATCAGTTCCTGGAAGCGCATGTCCTGCACGCCGGCCACGCATTCGGTGCGCGCGAAGTACTGGTCGGCGGTGTCGCCGCCGACCTGGCGCTTGCGCGCGTTGTAGACCAGGAACTTCGTGACCTCGCCGAGCGCGCGGCCCTCTTTGCGCGAGTAGGCGATGAGGCCGACGCCGCCGCGCTGCGCGCCCTGGATGCATTCCTCGATGGCGTGCGTGAGGTAGGGCCGGCAGGTGCAGATGTCGGAGCCGAACACGTCGGAGCCGTTGCACTCGTCGTGGATGCGCGCCGTGAGCTCGACCTCGGGATTGGCCAGGTCGCGCGGGTTGCCGAAGATGTAGAGCGTCTGCCCGCCGATCGGCGGCAGGAACACCTCGAGGTCGGAGCGCGTGACCAGCTCGGGGTACATGCCGCCGGTTTCCTCGAACAGCACGCGGCGCAGGTCGGTTTCGGAACAGCCGAAGCGCCGCGCCACCTCGGGCAGGTACCAGACGGGCTCGATCGCGGCCTTGGTCACCATCGCGGCGCCGCCGGCCGTGAGGAAGTGGCCGTCGGCCTTGAGGCGGCCGCTCTGCAGCGCCTCGATCACCTCGGGCAGGATCACGTGCGCCTTGGTGATGGCGATGGTCGGGCGGATGTCGTAGCCGGCCGCGAGCTCGTTCTTGAAGGCATCGGCCACCAGCGCGCCCCAGGGGTCGAGCGAGACGATGCGCCCGGGTTCGCCCCACTGCGGATAGGGGCCGATGATGTCGGTGGGCGCGGTGTTCGTGAGGTCGGCCTTGTGCTCGCGCTTGAGCGCGCCCGCCGCCACCGCGAGCGCGCGATAAACGCTGTACGAGCCGCTGTGCGTGCCGATGACGTTGCGGTGCGCGCGCTTGGTGGTGGTGCCGACGATCGGCCCGCGCTCGGTGGCGGTGGCCGCGCCCCAGCGGATCGGCAGCGCGCCGAAACCGCCGCTGTGCGAGGTCAGCCGGATGTGGCCGCTGGGCGTGGGGACGACGGTCTGGACCGGGAGCGAGGCGGCCGAGGGAACCGGTGGCACCGGCACGGCGGGAGGAACGGGGGAGGCGGAGGACGAAGGGATCGCAGTGCTGTCGACGGACATGAATGGCCCTCAAAAAATGCAATGTACCGATCGACCGCATGGCTTGCAAGCCGGGGAACGACGGACAACGCCGCGTGCGTGGCGCGGCGGAGGGCGCGAGAAGAAACGCGGGAAGAAGCTCAGGCCGGCGAGGAGCGCAACCCGTAGACCTTGCCGTCGACGAACAGGTACTCGGCGCGCAGCACCGCGTCGCCTTTCTCGCCGGTGAAGGTGAAGCCCAGCACGCCGAGCTGCGTGCCGGTCTTGATCTCTTCCACGCCCCAGGCCGACAGCCGCGTGAGCGGTGCGAGCTCGACCAGCCACTTGCGGTCGCGTCGCGTCGGCAACTGGGCCTTGGCGAGCAGCGCGGGGCCGTCGACCGAGGCGCTCTGCTTCGGCAGCGCGCGCTGCTTCAGGTCGGCCGGCAGCGCGGGTTTCTCGGGCAGCTCGAGTTCGAGCTCGCCATGCGGGTTGCGCCACATCACGCGGGTGGCGCGGCCCTCGAGGTAGAGCGGACGCTCCTGGTCGAAGCTGCTCCAGCCATGGTGCGCGCGTGCCGGCAGCGCGAGGCCCAGGCCGAGGCCCAGCGAAGTGGCGACGAAGGCGCGTCTTGGCAGCGGCATGGCGTTCTCCTCGGAGGAAGGGTGGGCGCGGGCCGGGGCCCGCTCAGGCATAGGCGATCCAGCGCCCGCAGATGATGACAGCGAGCCAGAAGGCCAGCGACAACAGGCACTGCAGCCGTCCGGTCTTTGCGGCGGGCCCGTCGAGCAGCGCGGAGCCGCCGCGCGCATGGAACAGCGCCGCGTTCGCGCCGGCCAGCGCGATCAGCAGCAGCTTGAGGCGGAAGGCCGGGTTGGCCAGCAGCTCGCCGGGCTGGCCCGCGAACATGGCCAGGCCGGTGGCGGCGCACAGGCCGAAACCAGCCAGCGCGGGCGTCAGCGTGAGGCGCGCGAGCCGGGCCGCGGGCAGGTCGCGGCCCAGGCCCAGCGCGCGCAGCTCGAACACCAGCAGGCCGCCGAACAGCATCGCGATGCCGACGATGTGCACCGCCTCCAGCGCCGGGTAGGCCCAGGGATGCGAGACGAGTCCTTTGAACACCGGGGCGATGCCGGACGACATGGGCGCTCCTTGCAGGGGTGCGGCGCAGCTTAGTCCAGCGAGCGGCGCGGCAGGGCCAAGGCCCGCGGCCGCGCGGGCCCTTGCGGCGGCGCGGCACAATCCGTCGGAACTTTTTCGACGAGGCTGTAACCAGCCGGTCCGATGGCACGAAACAACGAAGGCAGCAGGATGCAAACGAGCGACGCCGAGGCGGCGCTGCGCAGCCTCTTCCTTCGCGGCCTCGATGGCGACGCGAAGGCGTACCGCGACTTCCTGCAGCGACTCAGCGCGCACCTGCGCGCTTTTCTGGGCCGGCGGCTGTTCGGCTGGCCCGATGATGTGGAAGACCTCGTCCAGGAATGCCTGCTCGCCATGCACAACCAGCGTCACACCTACCAGAGCGACCAGCCGCTGACGGCCTGGGTGCATGCGATCGCGCGCTACAAGATGATCGACCTGCTGCGCGCCAAGTCCTCGCGCGAGGCGCTGCAGGATCCGCTCGACGATGAGCAGGGCCTGTTCGCGGCCTCCGACATCGAGGCCAGCGATGCGCGCCGCGACCTCGGCGGCCTGCTCGAGACCCTGCCCGAGCGCCAGCGCCTGCCGATCGTGCACGTGAAGATCGAGGGCCTGTCGGTGGCCGAGACCGCGAGCCTCACGGGCATGTCCGAGTCGGCGGTCAAGGTGGGCATCCACCGCGGGCTCAAGGCGCTGGCCGCGCGCTTCGGGAGCGCCGCATGAAGACCGACGACCTGGTCGCCATGCTCGCCGCCGGCCCGGTGGTCGCGCCGCGCCAGGCGGCGAGCCGGCGGCTGGGGCTGGCGCTGGCCATCGGCGCGCCGCTGTCGCTGGCGATCCTGCTGGTCGAATACGGGCCGCGGCGCGACCTGCTGCAGGCCCTGTTCTGGCCGATGTTCTGGGTCAAGCTGCTGTTTCCGCTGGCGATCGCAGGCGCGGCCTTCGTGATGGCGCAGCGGCTCGCGCGTCCGGGCGTGCCGGTGCGCCGGGCCTGGATCGGTGCCGTGCTGCCGGTGCTGGCGGTCTGGGCGCTGGCCGTGATGGCCTGGTTCGATACGCCGATGGAAGGGCGCATGCCCTCGCTGATGGGCCAGTCGTGGCGCATCTGCGCCATGAGCATCGCGGTGATGGCGCTGCCGGTGTTCGTCGGCGCGATGGCCGCGCTGCGCAGCCTCGCGCCGACCCGGCCCGCGCTCGCGGGCGCGGCGGCTGGCGCACTCGCTGGCGGTGTCGGCGCGGCCGTCTATGCGCTGCACTGCATGGAGCTCACGGCGCCGTTCCTCGCGGTCTGGTACGTGAGCGGGATCGCGGTGCCGGTGCTGGTGGGCGCCTTGCTGGGGCCGCGGCTGCTGCGCTGGTAAAGGCCGGCGCGGGCAGCGCCTGCGAGCGCTCGTACGTCTCACTGGGACAAACCCTGTCCGGTGGCGAAATGTCGTTCGCTGAACAGTTCGAAAAGAGCGAAAGGATTGCAATCGCGTCGCGTTTCTCTCACAACAACAGGAGACATCGATGCGAGACATCCTCAGAACGGGACTGCGGGTCCTGGGCCTGTGCGCGGTCGTCACCCTCGCGAGCTGCGGCGGCAGCGGCGGTGGCGGCGGCGTGGCACTGCCGATTCTTCCGCCCTCCGGCTCGCAGCCGGAATCGCCACCGCCGGCGGCGACGGGCGAACTCAAGATCAGGACGCTGTCGAACCGCGCCGACATGATCAGCGACGGCGATGCCTACGTCGAGATCGTGCTGCCCGAGGGCAAGAGCGCGCTCGACCTCGCGGTGGACCTCGACGGCAAGGACATCTCCTCCGCCTTCGCGCTGCGCGCCAACGGCCGCGTGCTCGGTACCGTGACCGGGCTGCGCGTGGGCAGCAACACGCTCACGGCCACGCTCAAGTCGACGAAGACGGGCGCGAAGCTCGCGATCGAGAACTTCGCCCGTGGCGGCAACATCTTCGCGGGCACGCCGGTGCAGCCGTGGATCTGCGCCACGAAGGCCGGCTCGGTCACGACGGTGACGGTGCCCGGCACCGGGCTCTCGGCCACCGCGACCACGCAGGTGAGCGGCCTCGACGCCGACCCGGTCGACGCCGACTGCAACGCGCCCACCATCTACACCTACTACTACCAGCCCAAGGCCAAGGAGGGCACCGACTGCGGCCAGCAGCCCTTCGGCCCCTACGCCTGCTTCCTGCAGTACGACCCGGCCAAGCGCCCGAAGGACGCCGAGATCGCGAACTTCACGACCGACCGCGGCGACACCGTGAAGGCGTTGCTGCGCGTGGAACTGGGCACGATGGGCCGCAGCGAATACCAGGTGGCGGTGTACTTCGATCCCGCCAAGCCGTGGACGCCGTGGGAGCCGCAGAAGGGCTGGAACGGCAAGGTGCTCTGGAAGATGGGCGCCTCGGCCTCGGGCAACCGCTTCCAGCAGAACCCGGGCACGGCGCTGTTCGACGACAACGCGTTGCGCGCCGGCTTCATGACGGTCAATTCGCAGCTCACCAACCACAACGACAACAACAACGAGTTCCTCGCGACCGAGAACATCATGATGGTCAAGGAACACATCATCGACACCTATGGCGAGATCCGCTACACCATGTCCGACGGCGGCTCGGGCGGCTCGATGATGCAGACCGTGCCGGCCTCGGTGATGCCCGGCCTGCTCGACGGCCTGCAGACCGGCTACAGCTACCCCGACGCGGTGACGACCTGGATCGAGACGCGCGACTGCGGCAACCTCTGGCGCTACTACGGCACCGGCCCGGGTGCCGGCCTGTCGCCGGCGGCGCGCGCGGCCATCGAAGGCCATCCGACGGCCGACTACTGCACCAACTGGGTCTATTCCTTCCTCGCGCCGCAGAACCCGGTGCAGGCCACCAACTGCGGGCCGGGCTTTCCGGCGGCGCTGGTGTACGACCCGGCGCTGCGGCCCAACGGCGTGCGCTGCACGATCCATGACGTGATGACGGCGATCCTCGGCACCACCGAGCTCAACGGCAACACCGTGCCGAACCTGCCCTACGACAACGCGGGCGTGCAGTACGGGCTCAAGGCCCTGCGCTCCGGCGCCATCACGCCCGAGGAGTTCGTCGCGCTCAACGAAGGCATCGGCAGCTGGGACGCCGACATGATCTGGTCGGGCGACAAGGCCGTGATTCCCGCGGCGCGTGCCCGGATGCAGACCAGCGCGATGACCGCGCTCTACCGCAGCGGCCTCGTCAGCTACGCGAAGAACCTCGCGAAGGTGCCGGTCATCGACCTGCGGCCCGAGCTCGGCGCCGACATCCACATGGCCTGGCGCACTTACCAGCAACGCGCGCGGCTGGACGCGGGCAACGGCGGGCACGACAACCACGTGGTGCTGGCGAGCAACGCCGGCACCGGCGTCGCGCTGACCCGGCAGGCCTTCCTGATGATGGACCGCTGGCTCAGCGCCATGGAGGCCGACAGGTCCGCCGACCCGAAGGAGAAGAAGGTCGTGAAGAACAAGCCCTCCGACGCGGTCGACCAGTGCATCGCGACCGCGGGCATGACCACCGCCGAGCTGGTCGACATCGGCTTCGGCAGCGCCGCCTGCCCGGTCAAGCCCTACGAGTCGGTGCGCATCGTGTCTGGCGGACCCTTGTCGGAGGACGTGTTCAAGTGCCAGCTGAAGCCGATCGACTTCGCATCGGCCGACTATGCCGGCGCGGTCTTCACGGGCGGCCAGCAGGTGCGGCTGCAGGCGACCTTCCCCGATGGCGTGTGCGACTGGAGCAAGCCGGGCGTGGGGCAGGTGCCGTGGACGCCGACCACCTTCCGCGGTGGCCCGGGCGGGCAGGACCTGCCGGCCGCGCCGGTGTCGACGCCGCTCTGAGAGGTCGACGCGCCGTAACGCCCGCCGCGCGCGGGCGTTTCAGCCCGGCTGGTTGGTCGGATAGCGCGACAGGCGCTGCCGGTCGAGCACGTTGATGTAGCCGTAGCCGGTCTTGATGAGCTGCGCGGCCTCGAGCTCGTGCAGCGCCACGTTCACGCGCTGGCGCGACACGCCGACCATCCAGCCGATCTCCTCCTGGCTGATCTGCAGGGTGGCGTCGGTGTTGGGATAGAGCACCGGATGGAACAGGCTCGCGATGCCGCGCGCGACGCGGCCCGTGGGCTCGAGCAGGCGGTCGAACTTGACCGTGGCGATGAACTGGCTGAGCCGCTCGTTCAGGTGCGACAGCATGAAGTGGTTGAACGGCACGCTCCTGTCGAGCAGCCAGGTGAAGGTGTCGCGCGGCAGGTGCAGGGTGACGGTGGGGCGGGTGGCGGCGATCTCGTACTTGCGCTGCTCGACCTTCAGCAGCGAGCCTTCGCCGATCCAGCCGCCCGCGGCCACGCCCGTGAACATCACGGGCTTGCCGTCGGCCGAGGTGTCCTGCACGCGCAGGAAGCCCTCGATCACGCCGATCCAGCTGTCGGCGATCTCGTTGCGCTGGCAGACGAATTCGCCCTGGCCGTGCTCGCGCGTGTAGAGCGCCTTGTAGGCGGTCTCGCGTTCGCACTGGGTGAGCACGCGCGGCCAGATGCAGCGCTCCCAGAACGCCGCGATGTCCCTGGCCGGTGTCTTGCCCGAGGACATGGAGGTGCCGTCGCCGCCGCGGCTCAGCGCTTCTTCGAGCCGAAGATGCCGCCGAGCACGCCGCGCAGGATCTCCTTGCCGACCGAGGTGCCCATGGTGCGCACCGCCGACTTGGCCATGGTCTGCACCAGGCCGTCGTGCTTGGCGCCGCGCGGGCCGGTGTGGCCGAACAGCAGGTCGTTGAGCATGCCGCCGGCGCCTGAGCCTTCCTCGGCCGGCTTGCCGGGCGCCGCCTTGCCCGCCGCGGGGGCTCCGGGCGCGGTCTCGGCGCGGCCCTTGAGCTTCTCGTAGGCCGATTCGCGGTCGACCGCCTTCTCGTAGACGCCCGCCACCAGCGAATTGGCCAAGAGCGCCTGGCGCTGCGCGGCGGTGATCGGGCCGATCTGGCTGCCGGGCGGCAGCACGTAGACACGCTCGGTCACGCTCGGGCGGCCCTTCTCGTCGAGGAAGCTCACGAGCGCCTCGCCGACCGCGAGCTCGGTGATGGCCTTCTCGATGTCGAGGCCGGGCTTCTGCCGCATGGTGGTGGCGGTGGCCTTCACCGCCTTCTGGTCGCGCGGCGTGAAGGCGCGCAGCGCATGCTGCACGCGGTTGCCGAGCTGGGCCAGCACCGAATCGGGAATGTCGAGCGGGTTCTGGGTCACGAAATACACGCCCACGCCCTTGGAGCGCACCAGCCGCACCACCAGCTCGATGCGCTCGACCAGCGCCTTGGGCGCCTCGTTGAACAGCAGGTGGGCCTCGTCGAAGAAGAAGGCCAGCTTGGGCTGCTCGGGGTCGCCGATTTCGGGCAACTGCTCGAACAGCTCCGACAGCATCCACAGCAGGAAGGTGGCGTACAGCCGCGGCGAGTTCATGAGCTTGTCGGCCGCGAGGATGTTGACCACGCCGCGGCCGCCCTCGGTCTGCATGAAGTCGGCGATGTTGAGCATGGGCTCGCCGAAGAACTTGTCGCCGCCCTGGGTCTCGATCTGCAGCAGGCCGCGCTGGATCGCGCCCACGCTGGCGGCGCTGATGTTGCCGTACTCGGTGGTGAACTGGCTTGCGTTCTCGCCCACGTACTGCAGCATGGCGCGCAGGTCCTTGAGGTCGAGCAGCAGCAGGCCGTTGTCGTCGGCGATCTTGAACACCAGGTTCAGCACGCCGGCCTGGGTTTCGTTCACGTCGAGCATGCGGCCCAGCAGCAGCGGCCCCATGTCGGAGATGGTGGCGCGCACCGGGTGCCCTTGTTCGCCGAACACGTCCCACAGCGTGACGGGGCAGCCCAGCGGCTCGGGCAGGTCGATGCCGCGCTCCTTGAGCGTGGTGGCCATCTTTTCGCCGATGGCGCCTTTCTGGCTGATCCCGGTCAGGTCGCCCTTGACGTCGGCCATGAACACCGGCACGCCGATGGCCGACAGCTTTTCGGCCATGGTCTGCAGCGTGACCGTCTTGCCGGTGCCGGTGGCGCCGGTGATGAGGCCGTGGCGGTTGGCGAGGGCAGGGAGGAGGGCGCATTCCACGCTCTCGTGGCGGGCGATCAGAAGAGGGTCGGCCATGGACGGTTCCGGGTCGTGTCGAGGCGGCCAGTCTAATCAAGCTGCCCTCCTATAATCCACGGCCCACGCGCCCTTGCGGCAAAAGTTTCTGGAGGTTTTTCTTGTCTTCGACTGCTCAGCCCCCCATTCCCGCCGATGGCGATGCCGAACAGTCGCCGATCGAGCAGGAATTGGCCGTGCTGCTGGTGAACGCCCTCAACCTCGAGGTGGCGCCAGCCGACATCGTCCCGACCGAGCCGCTGTACGGCGAAGGCCTCGGCCTTGATTCGATCGACATCCTCGAGGTCGCGCTCGAAGTCTCGCGCCGCTACGGCTTCCAGCTGCGTTCGGACGACGAGCGCAACCAGCAGATCTTCCAGTCGTTGCGTACGCTCGCGGCCCACGTCGCCCAGAACCGCGCGGCCTGAACCCCATGTCACGATGGCGCCTGGCGCTCCTGCTGCTGGTGGGGGTGGCCTATGCCGGTGCTTCCCACTGGATGATGCTGTTCCACGCCACCGAGCCGTGGGCGGTGGTCGTGCTGCTCGGGCCGCTGTGGCTGGCCGCCATGGGCTTCGCCGCCAGCCGCTTCGGCCGCTGGGGCTTCGCCGCGGTGGTCGTGCTGGGCCTGGCCGGCTTCGCGCTGGTGCTCAGCGGCGAAGCGGGCGACACCAACCGGCTCTACGTGTTCCAGCACGTGGCCATCAATGCCTTGCTCTGCGGCTGGTTCGGCTCCACGCTGCGCGGCGACAGCGTGCCGCTGATCACCCAGTTCGCGCAGCGCGTGCATCCGCTGCGCGGCGCGATGCGCGCCTACACGACGCAGCTCACGCGCATCTGGACCGGCTATTTCGCGCTGGTGGTGCTGTCGTCGATCGTGGTCTACCTCACGCTGTCGTTCTCGGCCTGGTCGCTGCTGGCCAACGTGCTGACGCCCGCCAGCGTGGCGCTGCTGTTCGTCGGCGAACACCTGCTGCGCTACCGGCTGCACCCCGAGTTCGAGCGCACCCGCATGGTCGATGCGGTGCGCGCCTTCTACGGCAGTTCGTCGGCCGACAGCAGCGCCGGCGGCGGCCCGCGCTGATTTCCGCCGGCCCGGCGGACCGACACGAGAGAGGAAAAGGCACCGCGTGACACCGAATCCTGGCCTGCTGCCGCTGCTCGCCGAGCGCGATCCCGATGCGCCGCTCGCCTGGCGCGCCGGCGTGCCGCTGAGCACGCGCCAATTCCTGGCCGACGTGGCCCGCCTCGCGCCGCAACTGCCCGCGCAGGGCGCCGCGGTCAATCTCTGTTCCGACCGCTACGACTTCATCGTCGGCATGGCCGCGGCCCTGGTGCGCGGCCATGCCAGCCTGCTGCCGCCCGACGCGCGCGCCGACACCCTGTCGCGGCTGCGCGAATCGCATGGCGACGGGCTGTTCGCGCTGGTCGACGACCCGGCGCTGCAGACGCCCGGCATGGCGCGCCTGGTGATCGAGAAGGCCGCCGGCCCATCGCCGGCCGATGCCGGCGGTGCTGCCGACACGGCCACCGTGCCCATGATCGACGCCGAACGCCACGCGGCCAGCCTGCTGACCTCGGGCTCCACCGGCGCGCCCCAGCCGCATGCCAAGACCTGGCGCACGCTCACGGGCGACGTGGCGGTGGCGGTGGAACGCCTGTGCCGCGTGCTCGATCTTCCTTCGCTCGCGGGCCTGACGCTGGTCGCCACGGTGCCGGTGCAGCACAGCTACGGGCTCGAATCCTCGGTGCTGCTGGCCATGCTCGGCGGCGCCGCCTTCGACAGCGGCCGCCCCTTTTTCCCGGCCGACGTGGCGCAGGCCCTGGCCTCGGTGCCGCGGCCGCGCGCGCTGGTGACCACGCCGTTCCACCTCAAGACGCTGCTGCTGTCGGGCATCGCGCTGCCCGAGGTCGACCTGATCCTCTCGGCCACCGCGCCGCTGTCGCCGCAGCTCGCCGCCCAGGCCGAGCAGGCGCTGCACGGCGTGCTGCTCGAGATCTACGGCAGCACCGAGTCGGGCCAGGTCGCGATGCGCCGCACCACCGAGACCGAGGTCTGGGAGACCTTCGGCGAGATCCGCGTGCATGCCGAGCCGGGTGGCGAGGACGGCAACGAGCGCTTCATCTTCAGCGGCGACTTCCTGCCCGAGCCGACGCCGATGGCCGACGTGCTCGAGCTGCTCGACGAACGCCGCTTCCGGCTGTTCGGCCGCGCCAACGACCTGATCCACGTGGCCGGCCGGCGCAGCTCGCTGGCCCACCTCAACTACCACCTCAACAGCATTCCCGGCGTGGACGACGGCGCCTTCTGGCTGCCCGACGAGGTGGCCGACGGCGTGGTGCGGCCGATCGCCTTCGTGGTCGCGCCCGAACTCACGGCGGCGGCCATCGTTGCTGCGCTGCGGCAACGGCTCGAGCCGGTCTTCGTGCCGCGGCGCGTGGTGCACGTGAAGAGTTTTCCGCGCGAGGGCACGGGCAAGCTCACGGTGCGCGCGCTGCGCGAGTTCGCGCTGGCGCAACTGGCCGAGGACGGCACGCCGGTGCGGCTTCTGCACACGGTGCCGGTCGACCATCCGGCGTTCGCCGGCCACTTTCCCGGCCAGCCGCTGCTGCCGGGCGCGCTGTTGCTGGCCGAGGTGCAGGAGGCGATCCGCCGCGTGCCGGCGCTGCTGGCCCGGCTCGGCGCCAATCCCACGCTGGCCGCGGCCAAGTTCCTGGCGCCTGTGCGCCCGGGCGCCGTGCTGGCGATCGAGCTGAACCCCGAGGCCAGCGGCGGCGGTGTGCGCTTCGACGTGCGCTGCGACGGCGCGGTGGCTGTCACCGGCCGCTGGACCCCCGTGGCAGAGTCGCCGCGATGAAGCACACGGAGGCCGAGACCCGCGCGGTGAACGCCGCGGCCCGGACGGAGGCCGAGGCAGCCGACTGGACCCGCGCCCCCGAGCGCAGCAACATGCTCGCGCTGCGCTTCATCTGCTTCATGGCGATCTTCTTCGGCCGGCGCATCACGCGGCTGCTGCTGCCGCCGATCGCGCTGTACTTCCTGTTGTTCGCGCCCACGCCGCGGCGCCACATCAAGCGCTACCTGTTCCGCGCCATCGGCCCGCAGGCCGGCTGGGTCGACGGCTTCAAGCTGCTGCATGCCTTCGCCTCGACGGTGCTCGACCGGGTGTATTTCCTGCGCGGGCGCATGGACCTGTTCGACTTCCGCATGGACGGCCAGGTCGAGCTCGAGAACGCGGCAGGCGAGGGGCGCGGTGCCTTCCTGCTCGGTGCGCACGTGGGCAGCTTCGAGGCCATGGGCGCCTGCAAGCGCCAGCAGCCCGACCAGGCGCGCATGCGCCTCGCGATGCTGATGTACCCCGACAACGCGCAGCGCATCACCGCCATCCTCAATGCGATCAGCCTGCCCGAAGCGCGGCCGCACGTGATCGCGCTGGGCCGGCCGCACTCGATGCTCGCGCTGCGCGACTGGCTCGACGGCGGCGGCATGGGCGGCATGCTGGCCGACCGCACGCTGCCCGGCAGCGAGGACCAGCCGGCGCAGCAGCGCGGCAACAACATCGTGCTGCCGTTCCTGGGCCGGCCCGCCAGCTTCAACGACGGGCCATTCCGGCTCGCGGCGCTGCTGCGGCGGCCGGTGTTCTTCATGGCCGGGGTCTACCACGGCGGTGCGCGCTACGATGTCCGCTTCGAACGCCTGGCCGACTTCGGCCAGCGCCCGGCCGATGCCGCCGAGCGCGAACGGCTGATCCGCGCCGCGGTCGAAGCCTATGTGGCGCGCCTGGAGGCGCTGTGCCGCGCCTACCCCTACAACTGGTTCAATTTCCATGATTTCTGGCTCGAAGATGCAGATGCGCCCGCGGCGGCTTGAACGGTTCTTCCAGGCCCTGCTGCTCGTGCTGGCCTTCGGCGCCGCACCGGCCTGGGCCTTCGACCTCAACGAACTGATGGGCCTGCTGGCCAAACAGAAGAGCGGCGAGGCCCGCTTCACCGAGCAGCGCTTCGTGCACGGCCTCGAAGGCCCGCTCGATGCGCGCGGCACCTTGAGCTTCGATGCGCCCGACAAGCTGGTGCGCCGCACGCTGTCGCCGCGCGTCGAGACCATGGCGGTGGAGGGCAACACGCTGACCCTGTCGCGCGGCGGCCGCAACCGCACGCTCGCGCTCGACAGCATGCCCGAGCTGCTGGGCCTGGTCGAAGCCATGCGCGGCACGCTCAGCGGCGACGGCACCACGCTGCAGCGCTACTTCCGCAGCACCGTGTCCGGTTCGGCCAACCAGTGGGCGCTCGACCTCACGCCGATCGACAGCCGGCTCGCGGCCCAGGTGCGCAGCATGCGCATCAGCGGGCGCGCGAGCGACGTGCTCGGGCTCGAGATGGAGTTCGTCGGCGGCGACCGCTCGGTGATGAACATCGTGCCCGACCGTCCCGCGGCTGCCCCCGCACCGGCGGCGGCGCCGGCCGGGCGCGCCACGCCGTGAGCGCGACCGCGCCGCAGGGGCCGCCGAGCTGGCAGCGCCGCGCGGTCGTGCTGCTGGTCTGGGTGGCGCTGCTGCTGGCCGGCGTGTTCGAGATCTCGCGCACCCATTTCAACGCCGACCTGTCGGCCTTCCTGCCCAAGAGCCCGGATGCGCGCCAGCGCGTGCTGATCGAGCAGTTGCAAAGCGGCGTGGCCTCGCGCACCCTGATGCTGGGCCTCGAGGGCGGCACGCCCGAGGCGCGCGCGCAGGTGTCGCGCGCGATGGCGAAGAGCATGCGCGAGAGCCAGCTGTTCGACCTGATCCAGAACGGCGACACCGGCGACTGGACCGAGGCCGGCACCTGGGTGTTCCAGCACCGCTACCAGCTCTCGCCGGGCGTGGCGCCCGAGCGCTTCACGGTCGAGGGCTTGCGCGACGCGATCAACGAGACGCTGTCGATGCTCGGCACGCCGGCCGGCAACGTGATCAAGCCCTTCCTCGACCGCGACCCCACGGGCGAGACCACGCGCATCGCCGAGGAGCTGGTGCCGGCCAGCGCGCCGCGCAGCGAAGGCGGCGTGTGGATGTCGCGCACCGCGCCGCGCGCGCTGATGATCCTGACCACGCGCGCCGCCGGCAGCGACCTCGACGCGCAGGCGGTGGCGATCGCGCGCGTGCACGCGGCCCACGAGGCGGCCACGCGCGATCTGGGCGAAGCCAAGCCGCAACTGCTGCTGACCGGCCCGCCGGTGTTCTCGGTGCTCAGCCGCGACAAGATCAAGACCGAGGCGATCCATCTCGCGATCGTCGGCGGCATCGTCATGGGCGGGCTGCTGCTGCTGGCCTTCGCCTCGCCGCGCGCGCTGGTGATCGCCTTCCTGCCGGTGGCCACCGGCGTGGTGATCGGCACCGCGGCGGTCAGCTGGGTCTTCGGCTCGGTGCACGGGCTCACGCTGGGCTTCGGCAGCACGCTGATCGGCGAGACCGTCGACTACGCCATCTACTACCTGATCCAGGCGCGCGGCGCGGCCGTGCCCGGCACCGGCTGGCAGCGCTGGCGCACGGTGCACTGGCCCACGGTGCGCATCGGGCTGCTGACCTCGGTCTGCGGCTTCGCGGCGCTGGTGTTCTCGGGCTTCCCGGGCCTGGCCCAGCTCGGCGTGTTCTCGATCGCGGGCCTGGTCGCGGCCGCCGTCGCCACCCGCTACGCGCTGCCGATGCTCGCACCCGACGGCGCCACCGGCATGGGCATGCGGCGCCAGATGGCGAGCTTCGCGGGCCTGCTGGTGCGCAACCTGCCGCGCCTGCGCTGGCCGCTGGCGGCGCTGGGCGTGGCCGCGGTGGCGCTGGTGCTGTGGCAGGGCGGCCACCTGTGGCGCGCCGACCTCAGCGCGATGAGCCCGGTGCCGCGCGCGCAGCAGCAGCTCGACGAGATGCTGCGCAACGACATCGGCACCAGCGACGGCGGCATCATCGTGATGGCCAACGGCGCCGACGCCCAGGCGGCGCTGCGCAACAACGAGGCCGCGAGCGCGAAGCTCGGCGCACTGGTCGATCGCGGCGAGCTCGGCGGCTTCGAGACCGTGACCCGCGTGCTGCCGAGCATCGCGGCCCAGCAGGCGCGGCTGGCGAGCCTGCCCGATGCCGACACGCTGCGCACCCGCCTGGCCGAGGCCACGCAGGGCCTGCCGCTGCCGGCCAGCCGGCTCGCGCCCTTCATCGCCGACGTCGAGGCCGCGCGCCGGCTCGAGCCGGTGCAGCTCGACGAACTCCGTGAAGGCCCGCTGCGCGCGGTGGTCAGCTCGCTGATGTACGAACGCCCGGGCGGCGGCTGGTCGACGCTGATCGCGCTGCATCCGGGGCCGAAGTTCGAGCAGGCGAAGCTCGAGGCCGCGCTCGCCGGCGTGCCCGAGGTGCAGGTGGTCGACGTGGGCCGCGAGCTCGGCAGCCTCTATCAGCGCTACCTGCACGAGGCCTTCGTGCAGGTGCTGCTGGGCGCGCTGGCCGTGGTCGTGCTGCTGGGCATCTACCTGCGCTCGGGCCGGCGCCTGCTGGCGGTGTGCCAGCCGCTGCTGTTCGCCGTGATGCTCACGCTCGGCGGCATGGCCGTGATGCAGGCCGCGCTCGGCATCCTGCACCTGGTGGGGCTGCTGCTGATCGTGGCGGTGGGTTCGAACTACGCGCTGTTCTTCGACCAACTGCGCACGACGGGCCGGGCCGACGAGGACACGCTGGCCTCGCTGATGCTCGCCAACCTGACGACCGTGGTCTCCTTCGGCCTGATCGCGATCTCCGACATTCCCGCGCTGTCCTCGATCGGCCGCGTGGTGGCGCCGGGCGCGCTGCTGGCGCTGCTGCTGTCGGCCGCCTTCGCGCGCCGCGTGACGCCACCCGCGGGCGAGGCGGGGTCTTCGGACGGCGGCGCGCGCGGCTGACGCACAATCCCGCGCCATGTCGACCGCACCCGCCGTTCCCGAATCCTGGCCCTGGCCGCCGGCCATTCGCGCCAGCGCGGCCTGGCACGCGGCCGCCGTCGGCGCGGGCCTGCTGGTGCCGGGCGCCTGGCCCTGGGCCCTCGGCGCGATCGTGCTCAACCATGCGTTGATCACCGCGGCCGGGCTCACGCCGCGCAGTCGGCTGCTGGGCCCCAATGTCACGCGGCTGCCGGCGGCGGCGATCGCGCGCCGCGAGGTGGCGATCACCATCGACGACGGCCCCGAACCCGCGGTGACGCCGCGCGTACTCGACCTGCTCGATGCCCATGGCCAGCGCGCCACCTTCTTCTGCATCGCCGAGCGCGTGCAGGCCCAGCCGGCGCTGGCGCGCGAGATCGTCGCGCGCGGCCACAGCATCCAGAACCACACGGCGCGGCATCGGCACAACTTTTCCTTCCTCGGCCCGCGTGGCTTCGCCAGCGAGATCGCACGGGCGCAGCAGATCCTGAGCGAGGTCACGGGCCAGCGCCCGAGCTGCTTTCGCGCGCCGGCCGGGCTGCGCAATCCCTTCCTGGAACCGGTGCTGCACCGGCTCGGCCTGTCGCTCGTGAGCTGGACCCGCCGCGGCTTCGACACCCGCGAGGGCGATGCGCAGCGCGTGCTGTCGCGCCTCACGCGGGGCCTGGCGGCCGGCGACATCCTGCTGCTGCACGACGGCAATGCCGCGCGCACCGCCCGTGGAGAACCCGTATTGCTGGAGGTACTGCCCTTGCTGCTCGAACGCCTGCGCGCCGATGGACTGCGCGCCGTGACCCTGCCCGAGGGGCTTCGGGAATGAGCGCCGTGCTCTCGACCGACGGCGCCTGGCGCGAGCTGCACGAGGCCGCCACCGATCCCTACAGGAAGGGCGGCAGCTTCGCCTGGCACTTCGCGCGCGGCAAGCTCGGGCGCGATCCGGTGTTCCGCGGCCTGCTCGAACGCGGGTTGATCGATGCGCAGCATCGCCGCGTGGTCGACATCGGCTGCGGCCAGGGCCTGTTCGCGAGCCTGCTGGCCTCGATGAGCCGCATGCAGCAGCAGGGGCGCTGGCCCGCGGGCTGGGGCGCCACGCCGAGCGCCGCCGAATACACCGGCATTGAGCTGATGCCCAAGGACGTGGCGCGCGCCGAGGCCTCGATCGGCCACCTCGAGCCCGCGCCGCGGCTGCTCTGCGCCGACATGTGCGCGGCTGACCTGCCCGATTGCGACCTGGTCGTGATCCTCGACGTGCTGCACTACGTGGACCATGCCGCGCAGGAAGGCGTGCTGCGCCGCGTGCGCGATGCATTGCAGCGCGGCGGCAGTCCCCGGGCGCGGCTGCTGCTGCGCGTGGGCGATGCTTCGAGCCGCCGCGGCTTCGCGATCAGCCAGTGGGTCGACCGCACCGTGACGCGCGTGCGCGGCCACAAGGTGTCGCCGACCTGGGGCCGTCCGCTGGCCGAATGGAAGGCGCTGCTCGAACGGCTGGGTTTCGGCGTGCAGAGCATTCCGATGAGCGAAGGCACGCCGTTCGCCAACGTGCTGCTGGTGGCCGATCTCGCACCGGAGGACGCGCGATGAGCTTCGTGCCGCAGACGCTCGAGCGCGACGGCATCGCGCAGCGCATACCGCACCGCGGCAGCATGTGCCTGCTCGAACGGCTCGAGGGCTGGGATGCCGAGACGATCCGCTGCAGCACCACGACCCACCGCCAGGCCGACAACCCGTTGCGCACGGCCAGCGGGCTGCTGGCGCCGAATGCCGTCGAATACGCCGCGCAGGCGATGGCGCTGCATGGCGGGCTGCTGGCGAGCGAAGGCGACAGGCCCTCGGCCGGCTTCCTCGCGAGCACGCGCAGCGTGCGCACGACGGTGGCGCGGCTCGACGAGGTCGAGGGGCGCCTGCAGGTCGAGGCGCGGCGGCTGTCGGGCGACGCCCAGCAGGTGATGTACGAGTTCTGGCTCAGGGACGGCGAAGGCCGTGCGCTGGCCGACGGCCGCGCGGTGGTGGTGCTGAACACGCCGCTGGCCCTGGACACCCCGAAGGAATCATGAGCCTCCAAGGAAAACGCGCCCTGATCACGGGCGCCAGCGGCGCGCTCGGCGCCGCCATGGCCGAACGCTTCGCGCGCGACGGCGCGACCGTGCTGCTGCATGCGAACTCGCGCCCCGAGGCGGTCGAGCAGCTGGCCGCGAAGATCGCAGCGGCCGGCGGCAAGGCCGAATGCCATGTCTTCGACCTGCGTAGCGACGAGGCCTGCGCGGCCGCCTGTGCGCGCATGCTCGAAGCGGGGCCGGTGCAGGTGATCGTCAACAACGCGGGCGTGCACGACGACGCGGTGCTGCCGGGCATGCGCGCCGAGCAGTGGCACAAGGTGATCGACATCTCGCTCAACGGCTTCTTCCGCGTGACCCAGCCGCTGTTGCTTCCGATGCTGCGCACCCGCTGGGGACGCGTGCTCAACATCTCGTCGGTGGCGGCGCTGGTGGGCAACAAGGGGCAGGTGAACTACGCGGCGGCCAAGGGCGCGCTCAACAGCGCGACCAAGGCGCTGTCGCTCGAGGTAGCCTCGCGCGGCGTGACGGTGAATGCGATCGCGCCCGGGATCATCGCCTCGCCGATGGCCGACGCGGCGTTCGACCCGGCGCTGATCCAGCAGATGGTGCCCGCCAAGCGCGCCGGCAAGCCCGAGGAAGTGGCGGCGCTGGCCGCCTTCCTTGCGAGCGACGAGGCGGCCTACATCACCGGGCAGGTGATCTCGGTCAACGGCGGGATGATCTAGCGCTCAAAGCGGCAGCGTGTCGAAGGCCGCGTAGGCGGTCGCCAGCCACGACTTCACGCGCTGGCGTTCGAGCAGGCCCAGCGCATGCGGGCCTTCGCGGTCGTTCACGGCTTTCCAGAAGCTGGTGCTCTGCGCATCGATCTTGCGCATGCTGGCCTCGTGCAGGCGCGGCAGCGCGATCACGCGCGCGCCGTTCGCGGTGGCCTTGGACATCGATTGCGAACCGAGCAGGGTGCCGAAGTCGCTGCCGCGGCCGTAGTTCTGCACCACGATGTAGTTGGGCCGCTTGCCGAAGGTGTCGACCAGCGTGCCGAGCAGGTCGGAGGAGTCCTTGCCGTCGTCGAGCACGTGCCAGAAATTGACGGTGACGCCGATCTCGGCGAAGACGTCGAACAGGTCGGATTCCTTGATCCAGCGCGCCAGTGGTGCCAGCGTCTGCGCCGCGAGGTCGACGATCACGCTCTGCTGCGGATGGGTCTCGAAGCCGTTGACCACGGTGTCGAGCCCTTCGAAGCTGTCGACCACCACGGGCGAGGCGAAGCCTTCGTAGAAGCGGGTGAACGAGCTGTGCGAGCGGTCGGTGTCGAAGCCCGTGAAGGAGCGGCTGTGGTCGATGAAGTACTGGGCCAGGACCCGTGCCGTGACCGACTTGCCGACCCCGCCTTTTTCGCCGCCGATGAAATTGATGGAGCTCATGGTGTCGCTGGTAGATGTGGAAGATTCAGGGAGCCGGCGACAGTTTGCCTCAGCTTCTGGTGGCGGACTCCCGGCGCGAGGACGAATCGCCTGAATGGCCGTTGTCGACGTGGTCGTCGGGCTGGCCGTGCGGGGAGGGCGCCGCGAGGCTGCCGTCGCCGCCGATGTAGCGACGCCTCGCGGCCGTGAAGGCGGCGCTGCCGGCACCGAGCAGGCCCAAGGCGGCGCAGGCCGCGCCCGCGTCGATCAACAACTCCAGAACCACGATACCGACTCGCATGCGCCAATTCCCGTCATGTTGCGTTGAACTATGTCACCTGGGCGGAAGCATCATCGCGGAAAGTTGTGCGCGTGTGTATCTCGTGCCTCGCGGCGATGCCGGCTCCGCCAGACTCGGGGCCTATTGGCCGCGCCGGGCCATTCCCTGCAGCAAGGGGTGGGATTGCAGGCGCTGCTGCAGCCGTGCCTTCCAGGGCGCGGGCAGGGGGGAGTCGTCGATCATCGCGGGCCACTGCTCGCGCGCGCGACGCGCGGTGTCGCTCACCACGCGCCGCACCTGCGGCTCGTGCAGGCCGGCCGAAAAGCAGAAGGCGCGCACGTTGGCGGGGCTGAACAGGCCGCTGCGCCGTGGCACGGCATGGCCCGCGGCGGGGAGCAGCGGCAGCGCATGGCCCTCGACGCCCTGCAGCGCCGCATAGGCCACGATGTCGTAGGCCGGCGCGAAGCGCGGCGAGGCACCGTCGGGATAGAGCACGCCGAAGTTCTTCAGGTGCGCATCGGGATTGCCGAGCAGTTCGTTGACCGCGAGCCGGCGCACCAGCTCGAGCACCGCCTCCTCGCCGAGCGAGGGAAAGGCCCGCATCGCGAGCGCCATGTCGAGGTAGCTGCCGCCGTACTTGTGCAGCGGGTCGAAGCCCAGCACCTGCGCGAAGTCCTCGAAATGGATGCGGCGCGCGCCTTCGCGGTCGAAGCGCGTGACCGCGAGGAATTCGGGTTCGTCGGGCAGGGCGTAGCTGTGCTCGGCCGAGATCGCCGCAAGCGGCGCAAGTTCGGCATGGCAGACCTCGACACCCGCGGCGGCGGCCATCTGCAGCGAGAGCATCTCCAGCTGCGGCATGTGCGGCCGCCCGGCCACGGGCAGCTTGGCGATCACGCGCGTGCTGGCGCCGGCGCGGGTGCGCGCCACGTAGCGCCCGCCCTGGCGGCGAAGTCCCAGCTTGGGTTGCACGCCCGACACCGAGATGCCCTGCGGCATCGGCAGCTCGACCACCGACATCTCGAGCGCGTCCTGGTCTTGCGTGATGAGCCGCTGCAAGGTGGCGCGGTCCACCGACACCGGGCGCGCGCTCACCGCACCCGGCAGGTCGCCGCCGCAGGCCGCGAGCAGCTCGAAATGGTCGTTCTCGCGGCAGCCGCGTAACTGCGCGATGTGGCTGCGCAGCACGCCTTCGGGCAGCAGGTTCTGGAAGAAGCGCGGCAACTGGCCGCCCTGGGCGTTGAACAGCGGATTCTTGATGTCGCTCCAGAGGGCCGCCTGCGAGGCGGCATCGTTCGCCACCATCGAGAGCGACAGCACCTCGGCCGGCGGCGCCGCGACGATCTCGGGCTCGGCCACGAAGCGACACAGGTCGGCGTACTGGAACAGCTTGCCGAAGCGGCGCGTGCCGAGCGCGATCTCGAGGATCTTGACGTTCATGGCGAGCGCTTGCGCGAGCCGCGGCGGGCCGGAGTTTCGCGCAGGTAGGGCGGCGGCTCGGGCGGCAGCGCCAAGGCGGCCACGGCGGTACCCACGCGCGTGGGTACGGGGCGATAGCCGGCATCGGTGTCGAGCGCGGCGCTGGCGCCGAAGCCCTTGGGCACCAGTTGCAGCTCGAGCCCCAGCGCATCGACCAGTGCGAGCAGCGAGGACATCTGCGGATTGCCCTGCGGGCCGAGCGCGTTGCGCACCGAACGCTCGGTCAGGCCCGAGCGCTGAGCGATCTCGGCCCCGGAGAGGCCGGAGGCCTCGCGGCGGGCGATCAGCGCGGCGATCAGTTCCTGCTTGGTCATGGAAAGATATTACCGCAAATGGCCAATTCGGAAATATGTTTCCCAAGGCCTCCCTGGGCTGCGGCGACGGCGGCGTGCCGCCCGCCCGGATTCAGCGCGGCACCAGCGTGAAGAAGGGCATCACCACGCCCATCACCCAGTTCTGCCCGAAATCGAGCGCCGCGCGCCGGTATTTCTCGTCGGCCTGGGCCGCCAGCAGGTCGAGCCGCGCGACCACCTTCGACAGCTCGCGGTCGGCCACGAGGTTGCGGCCGCGCTCGCTGATCTCGGTCGCCAGCAGCAGCGGCTGGCCGTCGGGCCCGGTCTTGGAGGCGATCAGCCACAGCGAGATCTCGAAGTTGCGCGCGGCCCGGTAGCTGTTCTCGGCATTGATGCCGTCGATCATGCTCTGCTCCCAGGTGTCGCCGTTGGCCTGCTTGAGCATCGAGGCCCAGCCCACCACCAGCGCGGCCACGCGGTCGCCCTGGTAGCCCTGCGGCCCGGTGTCGAAGGCCAGGCGGATCGCCTCGATGCCGGTGGCGCCGCGCAGCTCGGGCAGGTCGGGTCCCTGCGTCACGGCGGCCCAGGCGCGCTGGCTGGCGGCGTCCATGTTGGCCGCCGACTTGCGCCACTCGCGCGGATTGCGCCGGTAGAGCGTGGTCTGCACGCGCCGTATCGACTCGAGGTTGTCGCGCAGCGAGAGGTTGGCGATGCGGTTGGCGCTCGACTGCAGCCATTCCTGGTTGGCGTAGGGTTCGGCGCGCTGGGTGTTCTGGAACGCGCCGCAGCCGCCGAGCCCGAGCAGGGCACCGGTGCCCGCGAGCAGCCAGGCGCGGCGGTCTTTCAGGGGAGAAACCGAGGATTCGCTCATGCCCTGACGTTATCATCCACGGCTGGGGCGGCGGCCTGCTTCAAGCGGCGGGCCCGTGCAATTTTCCTTACAAATCAATACCTTGGCGTTAATTGTTGACCTGGCCCTCTAGCCGGGGACACATTCACGCAGGACAGGCCGACAAGTCGTGCGTCTCAATTCCATCAAGCTCTCGGGCTTCAAGTCGTTCGCCGAACCCACCAACTTCCTGCTGCCGGGCCAACTGGTTGGGGTGGTCGGGCCCAACGGTTGCGGCAAGTCGAACATCATGGATGCGGTGCGCTGGGTGCTGGGCGAGTCGCGTGCCTCGGAGCTGCGCGGCGAGTCGATGCAGGACGTGATCTTCAACGGAACGACCACGCGCAAGCAGGCCAGCCGCTCGAGCGTGGAACTGGTGTTCGACAACGCCGACCACCGCGCCGGCGGCCAGTGGAACCAGTTCGGCGAGATCGCGGTGCGGCGCGTGCTCACGCGCGACGGCACCAGCAGCTACTTCATCAACAACCAGCCGGTGCGTCGGCGCGACGTGCAGGACGTGTTCCTCGGCACCGGCCTCGGCCCGCGCGCCTACGCCATCATCGGCCAGGGCACGATCAGCCGGATCATCGAATCGAAGCCCGAGGAACTGCGCCTGTTCCTCGAGGAGGCCGCGGGCGTCTCGAAGTACAAGGAACGCCGCCGCGAGACCGAGAACCGCCTGGCCGACACGCGCGAGAACCTGACGCGCGTCGAGGACATCCTGCGCGAGCTCAACGCCAACCTCGAGAAGCTCGAGAAGCAGGCCGAGGTGGCCGCGCGCTACAACGCGCTGCAGGGCGACGCCACGAAGAAGCAGCACCAGCTGTGGTTCCTCAAGCGCGCCGAGAGCGAGAGCGACAAGGCGCGCATCAAGGCCGAATCCGAGAAGGCGATCAACGACCTCGAGTCGCGCACTGCCGACCTGCGCCACATCGAGAACGAACTCGAAACCGTGCGCCAGGCCCACTACGGCGCCGGCGACCTGGTCAATCAGGCCCAGGGCAAGCTCTACGAAGCCAGCGCCGAGGTCGGCCGGCTAGAGGGCGAGATCCGCTTCGTGGTCGAGGGCCGCCAGCGCGTGGAGCAGCGGCTGGTGCAGCTGCGCGAGCAGATCGCGCAATGGGACAACCGCCGCGTCGAGGCCGAGGCCGAGATCGAGACGCTGGCCGGCCAGGGCATCGACGCCGAGGAGCAGGCCGTGCTGCTGGCGGCCCAGCTCGAGGAGCACGACGCGCGCATGCCCGAGCTCGAGGAAGCGCAGCAGCGGGCGCAGGACCAGGCCAACGCGCAGCGCACGGCCGTGGTGCAGGTGCAGCAGCAGATCCAGGTGCTGGCCGCCGACCAGCGCAACATCGAGGAGCAGTCGCGCCAGCTCAACCAGCGCAGCGAGCGGCTGCGCGCCGACCAGAAGGGGCTGGCCGCGCCTGACGAGGCGAAGCTGGTGGCGATGCAGGAGCAGCTCGAGGCCGCGCAGGAATCGGCCAGCGAGGCCGATGCGCGGCTGCAGGACCTGCAGGAAGCGGTGCCGCGGCTCGACGACGACCGCCGCGCGCGCCAGCAGGCGGTGAACAGCGAGGGCGCGCGCCATGCCGAGCTGTCGGCGCGGCTCGAGGCGCTGCGCGCGTTGCAGGAGAAGGTCAAGACCGACGGCAAGCTCGCACCCTGGCTCGCCAAGCACGGGCTCGACGGCCTGCAGGGCCTGTGGAGCCGCATCCATATCGAACAGGGCTGGGAGAACGCGCTCGAGTCCGCGCTGCGCGAGCGCCTGGGCGCGCTCGAGGTCAGCCGCCTCGACATGGTCCGCGCCTTCGCCAACGACGCGCCGCCGGCCAAGCTGGCCTTCTACAACCCGCCGGTCGCCGGCGTGCCCGAAGGCGCCGCCAATCTGCCACGGCTGTCGAGCCTGCTGCGTCTCAACGACGCGGGCCAGCAGGCGCTGCTGGCCGACTGGCTGCATGGCTGCTACACCGCCGCGAGCTTCGAGGAGGCGCTGGCCCAGCGCGGCACGCTGCAGCCCGGCGAGACGATCTACGTGCAGAGCGGCCATGCCGTGAGTTCGCACGGCGTCAACTTCTACGCCCCCGATTCCGAGCAAGCCGGCCTGCTGGCGCGCCAGCAGGAAATGGAGAACCTCGACCGCCAGCTGCGCGCCCAGGCGCTGATCAGCGAAGACGCGCGTGCCGCGCTGGTGCGTGCCGAAGCCGCCTACGCCGACGCCGCGCAGCGGCTGGTGTCGGCACGCCGCGAAGCCGCCGACACGCAGTCGCGCGCGCACGAGCTGCAGGTCGAGACCCTGCGCCTCACGCAACTGGCCGAGCAGACCCGCGCGCGCAGCGAGCAGCTCGCGGCCGACCTCGGCGAGGTCGACGCCCAGCTCGAGGAGCTGCAGGAGCGCCGCATCGCCGCCGAGGGCCGCTTCGAGGAGCTCGACATGCAGCTGGCCGACAGCCAGGAGCGCCATGCCGAGCTCGACGAACGCGTGATCGAGGCCGGCCGCGCGCTGACTGCCGGCCGCGAGCAGCACCGCAGCCTGGAGCGCCAGGCGCAGGAAGCCACCTTCGCGCAGCGCACGCTCGACGCGCGCCGCGGCGAGCTCAACCGCTCGATCGAGACCGCGTCGCAGCAGACCGTGGCGCTGACCGACGAGGACGAGCGCGCCCGCGGCGAACTGAGCCGGCTGTCGGACGCCGCCGCCCAGGCCGGGTTGCAGGATGCGCTCGCGCTCAAGCTCGAACGCGAGACCGCACTGGGCGCCGCGCGCAGCCAGTACGACGACCTCACGCTCAAGCTGCGCGCCAGCGACGAGCGCCGGCTGCAGCTCGAGCGTGAACTCGATCCGCTGCGCCAGCGCATCACCGAATTCCAGCTCAAGGAGCAGGCCTCGCGCCTGGGCTTCGAGCAGTACGAACAGCTGCTGGCCGATGCCGGCGCCGACCTCGAGGCCATCGCGCTCTCGATCGAGACCGACAAGGTGCGGCTGACCGGCCTGCAGGGCGAGATCGACCGCCTGAACCGCGAGGTGGTGGCGCTCGGCGCGGTCAACCTCGCGGCGCTCGACGAGCTCGCGGTGGCGAGCGAGCGCAAGGTCTTCCTCGATGCCCAGTCGGCCGACCTCAACGAGGCGATCACCACGCTCGAGGACGCCATCCGCAAGATCGACGCCGAAACGCGCGACCTGCTCGGTGGCACCTTCAAGACCGTGAACGAGCACTTCAGCCGCATGTTCCCCGAGCTGTTCGGCGGCGGCAACGCCAAGCTGATGATGACCGGCGACGAGATCCTCGACTCCGGCGTGCAGGTGATGGCGCAGCCGCCCGGCAAGAAGAACCAGACCATCCACCTGCTGTCGGGTGGCGAGAAGGCGCTGACCGCGATCGCGCTGGTGTTCGCGATCTTCCAGCTCAATCCCGCGCCTTTCTGCCTGCTGGACGAAGTGGATGCGCCGCTGGACGACGCCAACACCGAGCGCTACGCCAAACTCGTGACCGCCATGAGCCGCGAAACCCAGTTCCTCTTCATCAGCCACAACAAGATCGCCATGGAAATGGCCGAGCAACTGATCGGCGTGACGATGCAGGAGCAGGGCGTGTCGCGCATCGTCGCGGTCGACATGGAAGCGGCGGCCTCGATGGTCGAGGCAGCTTGAGGCGCGCGCACCCATGAGCAATCTCACGCTTGCCCTGGCCATCCTCGGTGGCCTCGTCCTCGCGGCCGTGATCGGCTACGACGCCCTGCGCTCGCGCCGCAACGCACCGCGCCAGCCCGATGCGGCCGACGGCGAACCGGCCGATGCGCAGCGCGCACCGTCCGAAGACGGCTACGAGCCGGTGATGCACATCGATCCGCGCCAGGTGCCGACGCACGACCGGCACGAACCGCTGTTCGATCCCGACCTGCCGGCGCCCGGCACGCTGCCGGTGCCCACGGGCGAACGGCGCGGCGGGCTCGATCCGCTGATCGACGTGATCGCGCCGATCTCGCTCGACGGCCTGGCCTCGGGCGATGCCGCGATCGCCGCCATGCCGCCGACGCGCCGCGCGGGCAGCAAGCCGGTCGCCATCGAGGGCCTGAACGAGCACTCGCGGCAATGGGAGCCGCCCGTGCCGGGACAGCGCTACGGCGCGTTCCAGGTCGGCGTGCAACTGGCCAACCGCACCGGCGCGCTCAACGAGATCGAGTATTCCGAGTTCGTGGTGAAGGCCCAGGCCTTCGCCGACACGGTGAACGGTGCGCCCGAATTTCCCGAGATGCTCGACGAGGTGGCGCGCGCCCGCGAACTCGACCAGTTCGCCAGTGCGCACGATGCGCAGCTGGGCTTCGTGCTGCGCGCGCTGCATGCGGCCTGGAGCCCAGGCTACGTGCAGCAGAACGCGGCGCGGCTGGGCTTCGTGGCCGGCATCATCCCGGGCCGCATGGTGCTGCCGACCAGCGAACTGGGCCTGCCGCCGATCCTCGGCCTGGCCTTCGACACCCAGGCCGCGCTGGCCGACGACCCGGCGCAGTCGGCGATCCGCGAACTGAGCCTGAGCCTCGACGTGCCCCAGGTCGATCGCGGCGAGCAGCCGTTCACCCGCATGCGCGAGATCGCCGCCACGCTGGCGCGCGAAATGGACGGCGTGGTGACCGACAGCGACGGCCAGCTGCTGCGCGACGAGACCATGGACGCCATCGGCGCCGACCTCGAGCAGCTCTACGACACGCTCGACGCGCGCGACCTCGCGGCGGGCTCGCCGCTGGCGCGCCGGCTCTTCAGCTAAGCCGTTCCCGCCATGCACAAGGCCGCCCAGCCCGCCACGAAGCGGTCCGGCGGCCGCATCGTTTTTTCGGAAGACACCCCATGACCACGCGCGACGAAGCGGCCCGCGAAGCCGCCGACCTGAGCGAGAAGCTCCACCACAACGCCTACCTCTACTACGTGCTCGATGCGCCCGCGCTGCCCGATGCCGAGTACGACCGGATGTTCCAGCGGCTGCAGGCGATCGAGGCCGAGTTTCCCGAGCTGCGCACGCCCGACTCGCCGACGCAGCGCGTGGGCGGCAAGGTGCTCGACGGCTTCGTCAAGGTGCGCCACAAGGTGCCGATGCTGTCGATCCGAACCGAGACCGACATCACGCCCGGTGGTGCCAGCAGCTTCGACGCGCGCGTGCGGCGCGAGCTCGGCCTGGCCGAGGACGGTCCGCAGATCGCCTACGTCTGCGAGCTCAAGTTCGACGGGCTCGCGATGAACCTGCGCTACGAGCACGGCGTGCTGGTGCAGGCCGCCACGCGCGGCGACGGCGAGGTCGGCGAGGAGGTTACGCAGAACATCCGCACCGTACGCGAGATCCCGCTGCGCCTGAAGGGCAACGCACCGCCGGTGGTCGAGGTGCGCGGCGAGGTCTACATGAAGCGCGCCGACTTCGAGGGGCTCAACGAGCGCCAGCGGCAGAAGATCGCGGCCGGCCAGAAGAACGAGAAGGTGTTCGTGAACCCGCGCAACGCGGCCGCGGGCGCGGTGCGGCAGCTCGACCCTGCGATCGCCGCCGAGCGACCGCTGAGCTTCTTCGCCTACGGCCTCGGCGAGGTCACGCCGCCGGCCGAGGGCGGGCCCGACTGCCCGACCCAGTTCGACTGGCTCCAGCAGTTCCATGCCTGGGGCTTCCCGGTGGCGATACAGACCGCGCGCGCGACCGGCGCGATCGAGCTGATCGCGTTCCACGAGAACATCGGGCGCCAGCGCGACAGCCTGCCCTACGACATCGACGGCGTGGTCTACAAGGTCGACAGCGTCGAGCTGCAGCGCCAGCTCGGCTTCGTCTCGCGCGAGCCGCGCTGGGCGGTGGCGCACAAGTACCCGGCGCAGGAACAGATCACCGAGGTGCTCGGCATCGAGGTGCAGGTCGGGCGCACCGGCAAGCTGACGCCGGTGGCCAAGCTGGCGCCGGTGTTCGTCGGCGGCGTGACCGTGACCAACGCCACCCTGCACAACGAGGACGAGGCGCGCCGCAAGGACGTGCGCGTGGGCGACCGCGTGATCGTGCGCCGCGCGGGCGACGTGATTCCCGAGGTGGTGGGCGTCACGCCCGAGAGCCTGGCTCGGGCCGAGGGCGAACGCGGCGCCATCTTCACCATGCCGCGCAAGTGCCCGGTCTGCGGCTCGGATGCCGTGCGCGAGGAGGGCGAAGCCGACTACCGCTGCACCGGCGGGTTGTTCTGCGGTGCCCAGCGCAAGGAGGCGATCCTGCATTTCGCGGCGCGCCGCGCGGTCTACGTCGACGGGCTCGGCGACAAGCTGGTCGAGCAGATGGTCGATGCCAACCTGATCCGCACCTTGCCCGATCTCTACAAGCTGGGCTTCACCACGCTGGCGGGGCTGGAGCGCATGGCCGACAAGTCGGCGCAGAACCTGGTCGACGCGCTCGAGGCCTCGAAGAAGACCACGCTGCCGCGCTTCCTGTTCGGCCTGGGCATCCGCCATGTGGGCGAGAGCACCGCGAAGGACCTGGCCAAGCACTTCGGCAAGCTCGACGCGATCATGGATGCGAGCGAGGAGCTGCTGCTCGAGGTCAACGACGTCGGCCCGGTGGTGGCGCAGAGCCTGCGCACCTTCTTCGATCAGCCGCACAACCGCGAGGTGGTCGAGCAACTGCGCGCCTGCGGCCTGAGCTGGGAGGAGGGCGAGCCCGCGGCGCGCGTGCCCAAGCCGCTGGCGGGACTGACTTTCGTCATCACCGGTACCCTTCCTACGCTGAGCCGCGACGATGCGAAGGACAAACTGGAATCGGCCGGTGCCAAGGTGGCCGGCTCGGTCAGCAAGAAGACCCACTACCTGGTGGCCGGCGAGGAAGCCGGCAGCAAGCTCGACAAGGCGCGCGAGATCGGCGTCGAGGTGATCGACGAGGCGCGTATGCTGGACATACTCGCCAACGGCGCGCCTCCGGCTGCGGAGTGAGGGGACGGCCTCTCCCCTTACCGGCCGTTACGCGACTTCACACCAGCGCAGTCAACAGGGCCTACAAGCTGGTACGTTGAATGAACGCAGAAGGCTGACAAGGAGACCCTCATGCAGAAAACTCGTGTTCTCGGTTTATGCCTCGCGGCCGGCGGCCTCGCGCTGCTCACGGGCTGCGTCGCGGTGCCCGGCGACCCGTACTACAACGGGGGCTACAGCGGGGGGTATTCGGATCCCTACTATTCCGATCCCGTCGTGGTGCAGCCCGCGCCCGTGTACATCAACGGCGGCGGCACCTACTACGACCGCCGTCCCTATTACCGCGATCGGCCGTATTACGGACGTCCCGCCTATCCGTACCCGTCCCGTCCGGGCTGGAACGGCAATGGCGGCGGACGTCCCGGCTGGGGCGGGCGCCCGCCCGCGGTCGTGCCGCCGGTGGCGCTGCCGCGCCCGCAGCCGCAGCGCACCGTGCCGGTCACGCCCGGCACCGGCCGCGGCGTTCCGGGTGCCTTGCCGGGCATGCCCGGCTATGTGCCGCAGAACATCGCGCCGTCTCTCCCGGGCCATTAAGCCGACAGGGCAGGGTGGGCGCGACGCGCCCGCCTGCGCGGCCCGCGGGCCCTCGCGATAATCCGCGCCATGGCCATCCACGAAATCCTCAAGATGGGCGACCCGCGCCTGCTGCGCATCGCGCAGCCGGTCACCGCCTTCGACACCGACGAACTGCACCTGCTGGTGCGCGACATGTTCGAGACCATGCATGCGGTCAACGGGGCCGGCCTCGCGGCGCCGCAGATCGGCGTCGACCTGCAGCTGGTGATCTTCGGCACCGATGTCGTGAACCCACGCTACCCCGACGCTCCGCCGGTGCCGCGCACCGTGCTGCTGAACCCGGTCATCACGCCGATCGGTGAGGCCGAGGAAGAGGGCTGGGAAGGCTGCCTGTCAGTGCCCGGCCTGCGCGGCGTGGTGCCGCGCTTCTCGAACATCCACTACACGGGCTTCGATCCCTACGGCGATCCGATCGACCGCACGGCCAGCGGCTTCCATGCGCGCGTGGTGCAGCATGAGGTCGACCACCTGCTGGGCAAGCTCTATCCGATGCGGGTGCGCGACTTCTCGCGCTTCGGCTACACCGAGGTGCTGTTCCCGGGCCTCGACGCGGCCGACGACGATTGAGCGGCGGACCGGGCGCGCGGCCCGGTTGCGTGGCCCGAATTACTTGCTGTTGAGCCCGAAGCGGCCGCCGCCCGTGAACGCGAGCGCGATGGCCGAGAACAGGAACATGCCCTGCAGTTCGAGCGCCCAGCCACCCTGGCCGTTGAGGGCGCCGAGGTCCTTGCGGTGCACCAGCCAGATCGCCACCAGCATGTTGATCGCCACGATCGCCGCTGCGGGCCGCGTGTAGAGGCCGATGATCAG
Source organism: Variovorax sp. GW821-FHT09B05 (assembly GCF_059418265.1). Taxonomy (NCBI): domain Bacteria; kingdom Pseudomonadati; phylum Pseudomonadota; class Betaproteobacteria; order Burkholderiales; family Comamonadaceae; genus Variovorax; species Variovorax sp. GW821-FHT09B05. Next base: position 208,698 of record NZ_JBWKPN010000005.1, on the reverse strand, counting down.
CAGCACCGGCGCGACGATCTCGCCCACGTAGACCAGGTAGGCCAGCACGCCCGGCAGGCCATGCGAGGCCAGCATGCCGCCGATGCCGTCGACACCCTTGGTCACCTTGGCGATGCCGTGCAGAAGGATGAAGATGCCCAGGGCGACGCGAAGAATGAGCTTGCCGGTGTCGTCGGACTTGAACATGGTCGGGGTTCCTCGGTGATGGTTCGAAATGTTGCGAGGGCCGTATGGTAGTGAAGAAACGGCATGCATCCGCGCATGCGTCCATCGCGCCTGCACGGGCTTCGCATATGCATCCAACCGCCTGTTCTTTGGCGGCCCGGCGCGCCGCCTCGTACACTGCCTTTTTGCCTTTGCGCAGACACCCCCACCGCAGACCGCGACCCTTGAGGAGAACCCACCCATGACGCCCCGATTCCGATCCGCCTTCGCCCTGGCCGCGGCCGCCGCCGCGCTGGTCGCCGCCGCGCCCGCCTTCGCCGGCAAGACCCTCGATGCGGTCAAGCAGCGCGGCAGCGTCAAGTGCGGCGTGACCAATGGCGTGGCCGGCTTCTCGGCGCCCGACACGCAGGGCAACTGGTCGGGCCTCGACGTCGACACCTGCCGCGCGATCGCCGCGGCCGTGCTCGGCGATGCGAAGAAGGTCGAGTTCGTGCCGCTCAATTCGCAGCAGCGCTTCTCGGCGCTGCAGGCCGGCGAGATCGACATCCTCGCGCGCAACACCACCTGGACGCTCACGCGCGACGCCTCGCTGGGCTTCAACTTCACGACCATCACCTACTACGACGGCCAGGGCTTCCTGGTGCCGAAGAAGCTCAAGGTCACGAGCGCCAAGCAACTGAAAAACGCGACCATCTGCACCCAGTCGGGCACCACCAACGAGAAGAACGTTTCCGACTACTTCCGGGCCCAGAACATCCCCGTCAAGACCGTGGTGTTCGAGAGCTTCGAGGCCTCGTTCAAGGCCTTCTTCTCGGGCCGCTGCCAGGCCTTCACGACCGATGCCTCGGCGCTCGCCGGCCTGCGCAACAAGGAGGCGCAGAACCCCGACGACTACCTGATCCTGCCCGAGCTGATCTCCAAGGAGCCGCTGGCGCCGCTGGTGCGCCGCGGCGACGACGAGTGGTTCGCGATCGCCAAGTGGGTGCCCAATGCGCTGATCGAGGCGGAAGAGGCCGGCATCACCGAGGCCAACGCCGAACAGCTCAAGGCCTCGAGCAAGGACCCCGCGCAGCAGCGCCTGCTGGGCGCCGGTGAAGACCTCGGCAAGCTGCTGGGCCTCGACAAGGACTGGTCCTATCGCGCGATCAAGGCCGTGGGTAACTATGGCGAGATCTTCGAGCGCAACGTCGGACCGAAGTCGGTGCTGAAGCTGCCGCGCGGCTCCAACAATCTCTGGAGCAAGGGCGGCCTGATTTACGCACCGCCGGTGCGATGAGCCTGCGGGCCGCGGGCGGCGCGCGCCGCTCGGCCTGGCTGGCCTGGGCCGTGCAGGTGCTGCTGGTGCTGGCCGTGGTGGCCGGCGCCTTCTGGGTCGTGCACCATGCGCTCGAGGTGCTGCGCGCGCGCGGCGTGCGCTCGGGCTTCGACTTCCTCACCGAGCCGGCGGGCTTCGCGATCAGCGAGGGCTGGCTCGATTTCGAGGCCAGCCAGCCGTCGTGGCGGGCCTTCCTCGCCGGCCTCGTCAACACCGTGCGCGCCGCGGTGCCGGCGGTCGTCTTCTCGGTGCTGCTCGGCACCCTGATCGGCATCGGCCGGCTCGCGCCGCACGTGCTGGTGCGCGGCATCTGCACCGCCTACGTCGAGCTGCTGCGCAACGTGCCGCTGCTGGTGCAGCTGCTGATGCTGGCCTTCGTGATGGCGAACCTGCTGCCCGATCCGACCGAGCCGGTGCGGCTGCTGCCGGGCGTGTGGCTCAGCAAGGGCGGCCTCAGCGTGCCGTGGCCGGTGGCGGGCGAGGGCGGCTGGTGGCCCACGCACCTCGAATGGCCCGAGCGCGGCGACTTCGGCGTGAACGGCGGCGCGGCGCTGAGCCCCGAGTACGTGACCATCGTCGCGGGCCTGTCGCTCTACTCGGCCGCCTTCGTGGCCGAGATCGTGCGCGCGGGCATCCTGTCGGTGTCGCAGGGGCAGGTGCTCGCGGGGCAGGCGATGGGCTTCTCGCCGGTGCAGCAGCTGCGCATCGTGATCCTGCCGCAGGCGCTGCGCGTGATCGTGCCGGCGCTCACCAACCAGGTGCTGAGCCTGGTCAAGAACTCCTCGCTCGCGGTGGCGGTCGGCTTTCCCGAGCTGGTCTCGGTGGCCAACACCACCATCGGCGCGAACGGACGCGCCTTCGAGTGCATCGCGATCATCATGGCGGTCTACCTGCTGCTGTCGCTCGTGATCTCGCTGGGCATGAACCGCTACAACGCGCGCGTCGCGCTGCGGGGCTGGCGATGAGGGTCGTGCGAGGTCCGATCGCCTGGCGGCACGAACTCTGGGGTTCGCCGTTGCGCACGCTCGCCACGCTGCTGCTCGCGGCGCTGCTGGCCTGGGCTGGCTGGCACCTGGTCGAATGGGCCGTGGTGCATGCGGTGTTCCGCCCCGATGCCGAGGCTTGCCGCGCGGTGCAGCACGGTGCCTGCTGGGGCGTGGTGGCCGAGAAATGGCGGCCGATGCTGTTCGGCCGCTTCCCTTACGAAGACCAGTGGCGTCCCGCGATCGCGGTCGCGCTGCTGTCGGCGGTCACGGTGCTCAGCGCCTGGCCGCGCAGCTGGCGCTGGTGGCTGCCGGCGCTGTGGCTGCTGGCGCTCGCGGCATTCGTGCTGCTGATGCGCGGCGGCGTGTTCGGCTGGAGCCACGTGCCGACCAACCGCTGGGGCGGCCTGCCGCTGACCATCGGGCTCGCGGTGGTCGGGCTGGCGCTGGCCTTTCCGCTCGCGCTGCTGCTGGCGCTCGGGCGCCGCTCGGGCTGGCCGGTGGTGCGCACGCTCTGCGCAAGCTACATCGAGCTGGTGCGCGGCGTACCGCTGATCTCGGTGCTGTTCATGGCCTCGTTCCTGCTGCCGCTGCTGTGGCCCGCGGGCTGGCAGCCCGACGTGCTGGTGCGCGTGCTGGCCGGGCTGTCGCTGTTCGTGGCCGCCTACCTGGCGGAGATCATCCGCGGCGGCCTGCAGGCCGTGCCGCGCGGCCAGACCGAGGTCGCGATGGCGCTGGGCTTCGGCCGCTGGCCGGTGCAGCGCGACATCGTGCTGCCGCAGGCGCTGCGGCTGGTCGTGCCGGCACTGACCAACAACGTGGTCGGCACGCTCAAGGACACCTCGCTGGTCACGGTGGTGGGCCTGTTCGAGCTCACCGGTGCGCTCGGCCTCTCGCTCGGCGGCGATCCGACCTGGCGGCCGTTCTACCTCGAGGGCTACCTGTTCATCGCGGCGATCTACTGGCTGCTGTGCTTCGGGCTCTCGCGCTACAGCGTGTGGCTCGAGGAGCGCTTGTCGGCCGTGCCGCGCGGGGTCCAGGCCGAGCCGGCCTGAAGCGTCCTGTACACTCCGCCCCCATGTCGTGTTTCCACCCCGCCTTCGCATCGAGCGCCGCCCGCATGGGCCGCATGATGCCGTCCGCCTCCACGCGGACCGACCAGGCAATGGATGCACGAATGATTACCACCATTACCACCGCGGCCACCTGAGCACGCGCAGGTGGCCGTTCCGGCAGCCACCTGGTGATCGCTCTTCCCCCGAACGAATGAAACCCAGCTCTGGCAGCTGGGTTTTTGTTTTTGTCGTTTGGAGAAGCCCATGTACCGCGATCCCGTCCAGTCCCTCGAAACCGTCGTGCCCAGCCAGGCCATGCGCCCGCTGCGCGTGGGCATGATCGGCATCGGCACCGTCGGCTCGGGCACCTTCCGCGTGCTGGCACGCAACCACGACCAGATCGCCGCGCGCGCCGGCCGTGGCATCGAGATCGTCATCGTGGCCGCGCGCAACCTCGCGCGCGCCGCGGGCATCGTGGGCGAGGGCGTGGCGCTCACCGACGATGCGATGCGCGTCGCGACCCATCCCGAGCTCGACGTGGTGGTCGAGGTGGCCGGCGGCACCGGCGCGGCGCGCGACTGGGTGCTGGCCGCGATTGCCCACGGCAAGCACGTGGTGACGGCCAACAAGGCGCTGCTGGCCGAGCACGGCGGCGAGATCTTCGAGGCCGCGCGCCGCCACGGCGTGGCGGTGGCCTACGAAGGCGCGGTGGCGGTCAGCATCCCGATCGTGAAGGCACTGCGCGAAGGCCTCGTGGCCAACCGCATCGAATGGGTGGCGGGCATCGTCAACGGCACCACCAACTTCATCCTGAGCAAGATGCGCGACGAGGGCCTGGACTTCGGCGCCGCGCTCGCGCAGGCCCAGGCGCTCGGCTATGCCGAGGCCGATCCGACCTTCGACATCGAGGGCATCGACGCGGCCCACAAGCTCACGCTGCTCGCGGCCAATGCCTTCGGCATGCCGCTGCGCTTCGCCGGCGTGCAGGCCGAGGGCATCACGGCGCTGCAGGGGCTGGACGTGGCCTGCGCCGAGCAGCTGGGCTTTCGCGTCAAGCTGCTGGGCGTGGCGCGCCGCCGCGAAGCCGGTGTCGAGCTGCGCGTGCAGCCTGCGCTGGTGCCCGCCGAGCACCTGATGGCGCATGTGAACGGCTCGATGAACGCGGTGATGGTCAAGGGCGATGCCTCGGGCGTGACGATGTACTACGGCGCCGGTGCCGGCTCGGAACAGACCGCCTCGGCCGTGATCGCCGACCTGGTGGACGTGGCGCGGCTGGCCGGCACCCCGGCCGCGCAGCGCGTGCCGCACCTGGGCTTCCATGCGCATGCGATGAATGCGCTCGAGGTGCTGCCGCGCGCGGCGGTGCGCAGCGCGCACTACCTGCGCGTGCCGGTGCATGCGGCCGGCGGCATCGAGGCCGTGACGGCCTGGCTCGCCGGCCAGCAGGTGCCGGTGCGGCAGGTGACGCTGGCCGCGCCCTGCGCGGCCGGCGCGCAGGTGCTGGTGCTGACCGAGCCGATGGCGCAGGGCGCGCTCGATCTCGTGGTGCATGCGCTGCAGTCGCACCCGGCCGTGGCCGGCGCGGTCGCGACGCTGCGCGTGGAAACGCTGGAGGGCTGAGCCGCTCAGGCGGCGCGCGCGGGCAGGCTGCCGGATGCGGCCCGCGGTGCCTCGTCGTCGAACTGCCCCAGTGCCAGCGCGGCGGCGCGCGGCCGCGGCGTGACCAGGCTCACGGTCACCACCACCGCCGCGTTGATCGCCATCGCGATCAGCCCGGCCTCCCATTGCGGCAGCGCGGTCGCCCAGAATTTCGCGGCCGGCGGCGCGAGCAGTGCCGCGAAGCCCGCGAGCAGCCCGGCCAGCACGCCGAGCGCGCTGGTGCGCTTCCAGAGGAAGCCGAGGAACACGCCGGGCGCCAGCATGCCGATGGCCGAATAGGCGTCGAGCAGGATCTTCACCAGCGAGCCCTTCTGGCTGATCGACAACCACACGGCGATCGCCGCGAAGCACACCAGCGAGCCGCGCGACAGCGCCAGCGCCGTGCCTTCGCCGAGCGCGGGCCTGAAAGGCCGCACCACGTTGCGCGTGAAGATCGAGCCGGCCGTCAGCAGCAGCAGCGAGCCCGGCGCCAGCGCCAGCAGGAAGCCGGTGCCCGCGAGCAGGCCCACGGTCCAGGCCGGGTAGCGGTCGGACACGAACTGCAGCAGCGCCGCGTTGAGGTTGCCGCCCGGCGGCTGCGTGCCCGCGATCAGCGCCGCGAAGCCCAGCAGGATGATGAAGAAATAGGCCAGCGAGTAGACCGGCTGCCAGATCGCGTTGCGCCGGATCGCGGTGGCGCTGTGCGCCGTGTACGACATCTGGAACAGGTGCGGGAACACCCAGTTGCCCAGCGCGATGTTGATGGCCGAGGTCATGAGCCAGATCGCGGTGGTCGGCGAGCTCGCATCGAGGCCCGGGAAGCTGCCGATGCCCGGGTGCTTCGCCTCGGCCAGCGCGAACAGGTCGAGCAGCGAGGCCGCGCCCACCTTGCTCGCCACCGTCACGCTCAGCAGCACCACGACCAGCACCATCAGCACGTCCTTCACGCCGGCCGCGAAGGCCGCCGAGCGCACGCCGGCCACGAACACGAAGGCGATCATCAGCAGGCCTGCGCCGATGGTCGCGGCCTCGCTCGACACCGCGCCGTCGAGCGTGAGCTGCACGATCAGGCCCAGGCTCACGAGCTGGATCTGCACGTAGACCACCAGCGAGGCGATGCCGACCACGCCGGTGAGCACGCCGAGCCAGGGCGCCTCGTAGCGCGCGGCGAAGAAGTCGGACTGCGTGAGCAGGCGCCCGATGCGACCCGCGCGCCAGATCTTCGGCATCAGCCAGTAGCCGACCGCATAGCTCATCGAGACCGAGCAGAAGGCCAGGTAGGCCGGCGCGCCCAGCGCCCAGGCATAGCCCGAGATGCCGAGCACCGCGAAGGTGGTGTAGACCTCGCCCGCGTTCATGAACCAGAACAGCAGGGTGCCGAGGCTGCGGCCGCCCACGGCCCATTCGGCCAAGGTGGCGGCGCGCCGGGTGCGGCGGCCATAGGCGATGGCGCCCGCGACCGTGGCGAGCAGGATGGCCAGGACGATCGCGAGCTTCATTGCGCGCTCCCGTGGCCGTCGGTGCCGGCGTCCTGGTGCCGCGCGAGGAAGTCGGCTTCCTCGTCCTCCACGCCATGGCGCGCGTCGAGCCGGAACACCAGCGCGATCGCCACGCTCGTGAGCACGATGCCCGCCATCTGCCAGGCCATCGGGAACGGCAGGCCGAAGGGCCGCAGCGCGATGTCGTTGACCACGGGCGCGAGGCCGGCCTGCCAGACGAAGGGGAAGGCCAGCAGCCATCGGTAGGCGCGGCGGCGGGGAGGCGGTGCGATGGAGGAGGGAGACGGGCCGGCCATTCGAAACTCCTGTGAAGTGCTGCTGCACGAGATGGGCGCGGAGTGTGCAGCGAAAGTGCACGAAGCACAAGCGGGTCGAGTTCGGGTTTTCCTTGTAAATAACGCGCCAATCCTGGGCGTTCAGCCAGCTTGACGTGCACCGTCATGGCACATAGCATTGCCTCATTCGTGCTGTCAGACTGCACAAAAGGAAATCCCCACCCATGATCGGCGAACGGCTCAAGGAACTGCGCACCGCACGCGGCCTCTCGTTGCGCGAGCTCGCGGCCCAGGCCGGCGTGTCGGCCACCTTGCTGAGCCAGATCGAGCGCGCGGTCACCGACCCCAGCCTCGAAACCCTGCGCCGACTGGCCGGCGTGTTCGGCGAATCGGTGTCCTCGCTGTTCTCCGACCCCGCGCCGCCCACCGTCTGGGTCAGCCGGCCGGGACGGCGCGCGATGCTCACGGCGCCGCAGGGCCAGGTCGCCTACGAGCGGCTGACCGCGGGCGTAGGCCAGCTCGAGGTGCTGCGCGCCGTGCTGCAGCCGGGCCAGATGTCGGCCGACGAGCCGCGCGGCCATGCCTCGGCCGAATGCGTCTACGTGGTGGCCGGCGCGCTGGTGGCGCAGGTCGCGGGCGTCGACTACCCGGTGCAGGCCGGCGAGAGCATCTCCTTCGACGCGCGGCTGCCGCACCGCTACATGAACGCCTCGCAGGCGCCGACCGAAATCATCCTGTCGGTGACGCCGCCCAATCCCTGAGCAGGAGCCTCCCATGAGCACACCGACCGATTCCGCGTCCGAGCGCAGCTTCACGCTGCACGACCTGCGCGTCGAGGTGGTCGCGCCCGAGGGCGCGCGCATCTACTGCGGCCAGCCCGGCGACCACTTCGAGTTGCGCGGCGAGATGCTGCACCTGCCGCCGGGGCAGGGCTTCTCGATCTACTCGCTGGGCGCGGTGCTGCCGCTGCTGGCCGCCAAGCAGCGCGCCACCGACGGCAACGACTGGATGAGCACCGACGCCGAGGTCGCCTGTCCAGACCCGAACTGCCCCTCGCGCCTGCGCATCACGCGCATCGGCACGCGCGTCTTCCGCCACGCCGACACCACGGCCGTGGTCCACCCTTCCGACCTTCGACCATGAGCACCGTCCCCCGCACCGAACTCGCCCCCGGCTATTCCATCTCGCGCATGCTCAAGGGCGGCTGGCAACTCGCCGGCGGCCATGGCGGCATCGACCGCGCCGCGGCCATCGCCGACATGTCGGCCTACTACCAGGCCGGCATCACCACCTTCGACTGCGCCGACATCTACACCGGCGTCGAGGAACTGATCGGCGAGTTCCGCCGCGAGCACCGCGCGCGCCACGGCGCCGACAGCCTCGCGCAGCTGCGCGTGCACACCAAGTTCGTGCCCGACCTCGCGCTGCTGCCGAGCATCGACAAGCAGCAGGTCGAACAGACCATCGACCGCTCGCTGCGCCGCCTCGGCGTGGAGCGGCTCGACCTGGTGCAGTTCCACTGGTGGGACTACCGCGTGCCGCGCTATGTCGAGGTCGCGCACTGGCTCGCCGAGCTGCAGCGCGCCGGCAAGATCGAACTGCTGGGCGGCACCAACTTCGACACGCAGCGCGCGCGCGAACTGGGCGACGCGGGCCTGCCGCTGCGCAGCATGCAGGTGCAGTACTCGCTGCTCGACCAGCGGCCGCGCACGCGGCTCGCGGCCTGGTGCGTGCAGGCCGGCGTGAAGCTGCTGTGCTACGGCAGCGTGGCCGGCGGCTTTCTCTCGGAGCGCTGGCTCGGCGTGAGCGAACCGGCCGAGCCGCTGGAGAACCGCTCGCTGGTCAAGTACAAGCTGATCATCGACGACTTCGGCGGCTGGGATCTGTTCCAGGCACTGCTGCAAGCCTTGCAGAAGATCGCGCAGCGGCATGGCACCTCGCTGTCGGCGGTCGCGATGCGCTGGGTGCTCGCGCAGCCCGAGGTGGCGGCCGTGATCGTCGGCGTGCGCCGCGGCGACCATCTGCCCGACCACCTGCGCATGCTCGCGTTGCAGCTCGACGCGGCCGACCTCGCGGCGCTCGAAGCGGTGCTCGCGCAGCGCCGGCCGGACAGCGGCGACGTCTACGAGGTCGAGCGCGACATCGAGGGGCGGCATGGCCGCGTCATGAAGTACGACCTCAACGACAAGCCGCACTGAGGCCCGTCCGGCTCATTCGCGATCCAGAGTTTTCTCGCGCATCCTCAGTTCGGCATAGCCCGTGGCCTCATCGTGCTCGCGCGAGAAGCGCCATTCGGGCAGCAGCGCCAACAGCACTTCAGCGGTGGTGCGCACCACGCAGCCCGGCGCCGCATGTCCGCCCCAGACGCGGCCCTGCGCGTCCGCCACGCTGATGTGCAGGTGCGAGCCCGTGGGCGAGAGCGAGCCCGCGAGCGTGAGGATCTCCAGGTCGCCCTCGAGGGCCGTGGGCTCGGGCGCGCCCGCGAAGCGGATCCGCGCACCGCGCAGGCTGCCGATGCCCGAGAGCACGAAGGCCGCGTCCACCGCCTGCTGCGCGAGCACGCGGTCGAGCGCCGCGCGCAGGTCGTCGCCGGGCGAGAGGCGCAGGGGCAGCGTGCGCATCGCGCGACCGGTTTCAGGGCGCCGCGAGCGCGCCGTCCACCACCTGCTGCGCTTCCTCGAGGATGCGCGCGAGGTGCTCCTTGCCCTGGAAGCTCTCGCCGTAGATCTTGTAGATGTTCTCGGTGCCCGAGGGACGCGCCGCGAACCAGCCGTTCTCGGTGATCACCTTCACGCCGCCGATGGCCGCGCCGTTGCCGGGCGCATGGCTCAGCACCTCGACGATCTTCTCGCCCGCGAGCTCGGTCGAGCGGATTTGCGCGGGCGACAGGCTCGACAGCCGCTTCTTCTGTTCGACCGTGGCCGCCGCGTCGACGCGGTCGGACACCGGCCGGCCCAGCGCCTGCGTGAGCTCGGCATAGCGTTCGCCCGGATCGCGCCCGGTGCGCGCGGCGATCTCGGCCGACAGCAGCGCCGGCACGATGCCGTCCTTGTCGGTGGTCCAGGCCGTGCCGTCGCGGCGCAGGAAGGTCGCGCCCGCGCTCTCCTCGCCGCCGAAGGCCAGCGAGCCGTCGACCAGCCCGTCGACGAACCACTTGAAGCCCACCGGCACCTCGTAGAGACGGCGCCCCAGGCGCTGGGCCACGCGGTCGATCATGCGGCTGCTCACCACGGTCTTGCCGACGGCCGCGGCGGCGGGCCAGTCGGGGCGGTGCGTGTAGAGGTAGTCGATCATCACCGCGAGGTAGCTGTTGGGCTGCATCAGGCCGCTGCTGCCCGCCACCACGCCGTGGCGGTCGTGGTCGGTGTCGCAGGCGAAGGCGATGCCGAAGCGGTCCTTGAGCGCGATCAGCTGGTGCATCGCGTCGGGCGAGGACGGGTCCATGCGGATGCGGCCGTCCCAGTCGAGCGACATGAAGCGGAAGGTCGGGTCGACCTCCTGGCTCAGCACCGTCAGGCGCGAGAGCTTGTAGCGCTCGGCGATCGCGGGCCAGTAGTGCACGCCCGCGCCGCCCAGCGGATCGACGCCCAGATCGATCCGAACGTCGCGGATGGCGTCCATGTCGAGCACCTGCGCGAGGTCTTCCACATAGGTGTTCAGGTAGTCGTGCCGGTGCGTGGTCGAGGCCTGGAGCGCCTGCGCCAGCGGCAGCCGCTTCACGCCCTGCAGGCCGTTGGCCAGGAAGCCGTTGGCGGCGGCCTCGACCGCCGAGGTGATGTCGGTGCCGGCCGGTCCGCCGTTGGGCGGGTTGTACTTGAAGCCGCCGCTCTCGGGCGGGTTGTGCGAGGGCGTGATCACGATGCCGTCGGCCAATCCGGTGGTGCGGCCGCGGTTGTAGACCAGGATCGCGTGCGATACCGCGGGCGTGGGCGTGTATTCGTCGTCCTGCGAGAGCATCAGCTCGACGCCGTTGGCGGCCAGCACCTCGACCGCGCTGTTGAAGGCCGGCGTGGAAAGCGCATGGGTGTCGATGCCGAGGAACAGCGGCCCGTCGATGCCTTTCTGGCGCCGGTAGTCGCAGATCGCCTGGCTGATCGCGAGCACGTGCCATTCGTTGAAGCCGTTGTCGAAGGACGAGCCGCGGTGGCCCGAAGTGCCGAAGGCCACGCGCTGCGCGGCCACCGAGGGATCGGGCCGGCCGCTGTAGTAGGCCGAGATCAGCCGCGGCACGTTCACCAGCAGGTCGTGCGGCGCGGGCTGGCCGGGGAGGGCGGCGGGGGCCGAGGTCTTGGAGGCAGGGCTCATCGGTGTGTGTCCAGGGTTCTGAAGGCGGCGCCGGGCCGGGTGTTCCGAGGATACGGTGGCTGGCGCCGATGGCACAGTCGGAGATCGGCGCGTCATCTCCACTGGACCGGGCGCCGGATCGCATGCCAAGATTGCGCAAACGTTTCCCCTCCCGAATCCAGTAGGGAGATCGTGAATTTTGTCGATACTTTTGTTCTCGTTTCGCCCAGATCGCCCAAATTCGCGTCCGCGCCCGACTAAGCTACGCCCCGTTCAAGGAACCCCCGAATGCGCATCCACGGCCGACACTGGCTTTCTCTCACGGCGCTGCTCCTGCTGGCCGCCGGCTGCCAGGCGCCGCCCAAGGACCGTCCCCTCACCTCCGAGGTGCCGGAGCCGCCGGCCTTCGCGCCGCCGCCCGAAAGCTGTCTGGCCGAGGGCGTGCGCTTCGCGCTGGGCCTGCGCGTCACCGCGCCGCTGCTCGAGGAGATGCGCCAGCGCAGCGGCGCGAAGTTCGCGCGCACCCTGCTGGTCACCGACCCGTCCGACCCCGTGCTCGATCCGACCCGGCTCAACGTGAGGGTCGAACCCTCGGGCCGCATCGTGGGAGCGAGCTGCCAATAGAAGAGAGCCCGACCCGCCACTTCGATCCCGCTTCCCCGTTCCAGGCGCCGCATCCGCGAACGCTTGGGTGCCACGGTGTTGCGCGAAGACCGCGAACCTCACAATTCGCCCCGCACGGATCGCTCCACGGTCAGTTTTGAGAGAACAATAGATTGCGATTTTCCGGACTCAGCCCTTTGTCGACCAAGCAACCTCCCGCCATGGCCCTGCCGGATTCCGGACTCAACCGCCTTCCGCCCGATGAGGTGCTGCGCCCGCTGCTGGCCGACTGGGCCCGCGAGGGCAAGCGGCTGGCCATCGTCTGCTTCATCGACCTCGATCGTTTCGCCGACGTGAACCAGCGCCTGGGCATGGCCGGCGGCAACGCCGCGCTCGAGGAAGCACGCCGCCGCCTCAAGGCCCAGCTGCCGCGCGAGGGCCTGCTGGCCCATGTCGGGGGCGACGAGTTCGCGGCCGTGTTCGCGGGCATCGGCAATTCGCAATGCCACCAGGTGCTCGAACGCATGCTGGCCGCGCTGTCCGAACCCTGGGAATGGCGCGGCCATGCCGTCAGCCTCGAGGCCAGCCTCGGTGCGCGGCTGCTCGACGCCAGCGGCCCGCCGCCCGAGCTCGCGTTGCGCCAGGCCAGCCATGCGGCCTTCTTCGCCAAGCGCGCGGGCGACGGCCGGGTGCATTACTTCGACGCGCCGCAGGCCCATGCCGACGAGCAGATGGTGCGCGCGCGCCAGCGCATCCAGGAAGGCCTGGAGCGCGACGAATTCTTCCTCTGCTACCAGCCCAAGGTCGACATGCAGCGCGGCGTGATGGTGGGCGTCGAGGCGCTGATCCGCTGGCAGCATCCCGAGCGCGGCCTGCTGCAGCCCGGGCAGTTCGTGCCGCTCACCGAGGGCGACGAGCTCGCCGAGCGCATGGGTGACTGGGTGATCGGCGCGGCGCTGCGGCAGGCGCACGAATGGCGTTCGGCCGGCCTGCGCACCGCGATCAGCGTCAACGTGAGCCCGCGCCACATGATGCGCTGGGACTTCGTCGACCGGCTCGCGCAGCACCTGGCGCAGTTCCCCAAGCTGGGCGCCGGCACGCTCGAGCTCGAGATCCTCGAGACCACCGCCATCAGCAAGTTCTCCACCGTGGCCCGTTTCGTCGAGGCCTGCAAGGGCCTGGGCGTGCCGGTCGCCATCGACGACTTCGGCACCGGCTATTCCTCGCTGACCTACCTGCGCCAGTTGCCCGTGTCCTCGGTCAAGATCGACCAGTCCTTCATCCGCGGCATGCTCGAGAGCGAGCAGGACCGCGCGATCGTGCAGGGCATCCTCGCGCTGCTCAAGGCGCTGGGCCGCACGCCGGTGGCCGAGGGCGTCGAGACGCTCGAGCTCGGCGAGGCACTGCTCGAAATGGGCTGCACGCTGGCCCAGGGCTACGGCATCTCGATGCCGCTGTCGGCCTGCGACATCCCGCAATGGGTGCAGGACTTCGAGCGCGTGCCGCTGTGGGGTCCGCAGCAACACCGCGCGCAGGCGGTGCCTGTCGCGGGGCCGTCGGTTTCGGGCGGCTGAGCCCTCTCCAAAGACGAAAGCCGCGCGAGCCCCTCGGGGCCGCGCGGCTTTTTCATGGGCCGCCGCCGTTCAGAGCAGCGGCGTGTATGGCGACACCAGCGGCCGCAGCGTCGTGCCCGTGGGCACGCCCAGCGTGCTCGAGCCGTCGAACACGTAGCGCAGGTAGAGGCTGCCGGTGAACTGCCGGTAGTCCTGCGCGTTGTTCAGGCCGACCGAGCCGCCCAGGTACATCTTCGGCGCGAGCTGGTATTCGAGCACCGCGGCGAGGTTGTAGGCCAGGCCGGTCTTCGAGGTCTTCGGATAGCGGCCGTTGTAGATCGTGCTGGTGAGGCCGAGCGACGCCGCGCCGGCGGCCGCGCGGCCGGCATCGCCGTTGCGGTTGCTGTCGGTCGGGAAGTAGGGCGTTTCCTTCTGGTTGAAGGCCTGCACGCCCAGCGAGGCATTGACGCGCCACGACAGCCGGTTGTTGCGCCCGCTCCAGTCCACCGGCAGCGCGAGGCTCACGAAGCTCTGCGGGCTGAAGTAGCCGCCATGGCCGAAGGTGTAGTAGCTGAGGTTCTTGTCGTAGCCCATGATGCCGAGGTTGAGCCCCAGCGTGAGCTTGTTGCCGGGTTCGCTCAGCAGGTGGATGTAGCTGCCGCCGCCGATCTCGAAGCGCGAGTTGCTCGCCACGTTCTTGCCGGTGATGCCGTGCAGCGCGCCGTAGCCGTAGAAGCCGTAGGTGCCGTCGTCGTAGCCGATGTCGCCGCGCGCGCCGGTCGAGACCACGCCGCCCCAGCGCTCGCCGGTGCGCTCGTCCTTCGCGCCCGCGAAGGACAGCAGGCTGTCGGTGACCGGCCGGCGCGACAGGTCGGCCTTGTACGACCAGGCATCGCCGAAGGCGCCCTTGAAGGTGGCGTTGCCGATCAGGTTGACCTGCTGGAAGCCCAGCGGCGTGGTGCCGATGCTGGCGCCGAAGTTCTTGCCTTCGTAGCCCACGCTCAGGCCCAGGCCCGAGGCGTTCTGCTGGCCCGCCGTGGTGCCGTTCAGCAGGCCCGTGAAGGCCGAGCCGGGTCCGCCGCCAAAGCGGCTGGCGGTGGCCCAGTCGCCCGCGGGCGAGCCGGCATCGAGGAAGGTGGGCGTGACGCCCACGACGATCTTGCCGTCGCCGACCGGGAAGCGGGCCTCGAACGGAATCTCGAAGTCGGTGAGCCGGCTCAGGCCGGCCTCGCCCGCGCGGTTGCGGAACACGGTCCCGGCGGTGATGGAGACCGAGCGCGCGGCCTCGAGTTCGCGCAGTTCCGCCGCGGCCGAGTCGGCCGGCGGCTGGGCGCGCGGCGCCGCGTTCCAGCCGAGGTCGGCCGGCGCCGAACCCGGGCGCGGCAGCGGCAGCAGGCCGCCGCCCTGCACGTAGGCCGGCGGATAGCCGGCCTGCGGCGCCTGCGCGTAGACCGGCGCCACCGGCTGCGCGCCGGCCACCGGGTACTGCTGCAGCGGCGGCGCGATGTAGGCCGTGGCCTGGGGCGTGTTGGCCGTGCGCGCGGCGGTGCGCGTGTTCGCGGCCGGCGCGGCGGTGCTCGTGGCGCGGCGGCCCTTGGCATTGGCCGCGGGCTGCGAGCCCGCGGGCCACGGCGTTGCGCCCGGATAGCCCGCGTTCGCGGGCGCGGCGGGATAGGCCGGGTACTGCACGGGATAGGCGGCCGGGTACGCGCCCGCGGGGGCCGCCGCCGCATAGGCCACCGGCTGCATCCGCGCCTGGGCGAAGGGATTGCCGCCGGCGCCCGCGGGCACCGGCAGGGCCGCGCTTGCGGCACCGCCGGTCATGCCCGCGAAGGGGTTCGCGGGCGGCAGGCCGCCCGGCACACCGGGCGCGCCGGGCGAACCGCCGGCCGCGAGCCGGCTGTCGGCCTCGACCGCGGCGCGCAGGTACTGCTCGGCCTTGCGGCTGTCGCCGGCATTGCGGTAGACGCGGCCGGCCGCGGTCAGCACGCGCGATTCGTCGGGCGCCTGCTTGAGCGCGGCCATCACGTAGCTCTCGGCGTCGCTGTGGTTGCGCTGCGCGCTCGCGCTCGCGGCGGCCGCCAGCAGGGTGTCGAGATCGGTCGGGCTGCGCTGCAGCACGCGCTGGTAGAGCGCCAGCGCCTGGCTTTCGTCGCGCGCGGCCGAGTACAGCCGCGCGAGCGCGGCCAATGCCTTCGGATCGTCGGGCTGCTCCGCCAGCACCGGCGCCATCGCGTTGTAGGCGGCCTCGAGGTTGCCGGCCTCGCGCAGCGCATCGGTCTGGCGCAGCGCGTAGGCGATGCGCAGCGCATCGAAGTCGGCGCGCTGGGACGAGGTCATGCTGGTGCTCGCGAGCTGGCGCAGCACGGCCGACAGCTCGATGTCCTGGCGCGTCTTGAGCAGCACCGAGGCATAGAGCAGGCGGTTGGCCACGGTCGGCGTCGGCGTGCGCGCGAGCAACTGGCGGCTCATCGCGAGCGCGCGCGGCGCGTCGCCGATGTCGGCATAGGCGCCCGCGAGCTGGCCGAAGATTTCGCTCGGCATGTCGCTGCTCAGCGAGGCTTCGGCCTGGTTCAGCAACTGGCGCGCGGCGTCGACCTGGCCCTGGCGTGCCAGCGCCTGCGCGCGCTGCGCCTGCGACTGGGCCCAGAGCCGGCGCTGCAGCGCGGCCATCTCGCGGGTGCGCGAGCCGGCCGGGATGCGTTCGAGGTACTGGATGCCGGCGGCGGCATCGCCGGTCTCGGAAGCCAGCAGGGCGCTCGCGAACAGCGCGTCGGGCATGTCGGGCTGCGACATCAGCAGGCCCTCCATCACGCCGCGCGCTTCGGCCACCAGGCCCTGGCGGCGGTAGATGTTGGCCAGGTCCAGCCGCACCCAGGGGCTATCGGGCGCGGCGAGCATCGCGTCCTCGAGCGTGCGCTGCGCGCCGGCGGCGTCGCCGGCATCGGCCTGCTGCTTGGCCTTGGCGCGCGCCTGCTCGACCTGGATGTCGCGCAGGCCGCCGAGCTGGGCCGCCTGCTCGGGCGTGAGGCGGCGCGAGAGTTCGAGCGCCTCGTCGGCGCGGCCCTGGCGGCCCAGCACCGCGATCAGGCCGCGCAGGGCCTGGCCGTCCGAGGGCTTGCTCTCGAGCACGCGGCGGTAGCCCTGCTCGGCCTGCGGCAGTTCGCCGGCGGCGGCGCGCAGGTCGGCCAGTGCGACCTGGCCCACGGGTTCGCGCCCGTCGATGCGCACCGCGCGCTCGAGCAGCGCCTGCGCATTGCGCAGGTCGTTGCGGCCCTGCGCGGCGCGGGCCTGGTTCACGAGGTTCCAGTAGGTGGCGCTCTGCAGCGCCGAATTCCACTTGGTGTTGCCGCCGCGCGCGGCCTGCTCGAGGTACTGCTGCGCCTCGGCGAAGCGCTCCTGGCGCAGCCGCACCAAGCCCAGGCCGCCGAGCGCCTCGCTGTCGTCGGCCTTGGCGCGCAGCGCCTGCTGGAAGCGCTGCTCGGCGGTCGCCGGATCGCCGCGCTCGAGCGCGCGGTAGCCCTCGCCGAGCGGCACGCCCGGACCCGAGGCCGCGGTGGTGCGGCCGCTCTCGAGCGCTTCGAGGCGCGCGGCCACGGCGGTGTCGTTCTGGTTGTTGGCGAGGAACTCGCGGTACAGCGGGATGTCGGGCGCGCGCGCGTCGAGCCAGATCAGCGCCTGGCGCCAGCTCGTGCGCGCGGCCGCGCCCACGGTGGGCTGCTTCGAGAGATCGACCAGCGCGCGGATGCCTTCGCGCCGCGTGCTCTCGCTGTAGGTGCGCAGCTGGGCGAGCGCGAGCTTGTAGCTGGCGTTCTCGGGGTATTCGCGCGCCAGCTGCTCGATGCCGCGGCGGCCTTCGTCGGCGCCCTGCGGCGTGCTGCTCAGCGTCTGGTAGTACTCGAGCGCCAGCGCTTCGGGCGGCGGCCGGTTGTCGAATTGGTCACGGTACAGCTGCACCGCCTCGGCCGCGCGGCCGGCGCGCGCCGCCGCGCGGGCGCGTTGCAGCAGGCTGCCCTGGCCGGGGTTCTGCGCCTGCTGCTGCAGGCGCGACAGGCGCGGGTCGTTGGGCGCGGCCGCGCGCAGCCGCGCGATCCAGCTGCGCGCCGGCTCGGCATTGCCGCGCGAGAGCTCGACCTGCGCCATGCCGTACATCGCGTCGGCCGATTGCGGGTTGACGCTCAGCAGCTTGCGCCAGCTCTCCTCGGCGAGGTCGACGCGGCCCTGCGACTGCCAGTAGTTGCCCTGTTCGATCAGGGCGGTGGCGGCGTCGGCCTGGGCGTGCGCCGGGTTGGCGGCGCCGAGGGTGGCGAACAGGCCCAGGCAGGCCAGCCAGCGCGCGGAGGGCAGGCCTCCCGGAGCGCGGCGCAACCGGGTCGGGCGCGGCGATGTCATGCCGTGCGGGTGGGTCGACATAGCAGTCTCCATGAGGTTTGCAGCTGGCCGTTCCGAAGGAACTGGTAGCGCCCGTCGAGCCAGGCCTGGCCGAAGAGCAGCAGCATTTGTTCGTAGTAGGGAAGCAGGGCGGTCGACGGCTGGCCGTCGGCGCGCGAATTGGGCAGGCGCGCCAGCTCGGTGGCCAGCGCCTCGGGCATGTCCTGCGCCTTCAGGTAGGGCAGCAGCGCGCCCGCGAAACCCAGCGGTCCCATGCCGCGCACGGTGCCGGTGGCGGTGTCGACCAGCTCGGGAATCGGTTGCCGGTCGGCCAGCAGGCGCTTCGGGCCGGCCAGCGCCTGCAGCAGCGGCCGGCGGTCGGGCGAGGACTCGGCCAGCATGCCGGCCCAGAGGTAGACGCGGATCGCGTCGTAGCTGCCGACCGTGCCCTTCTCGGGATCGGCGACGAAGGCGCGCGCGTCCTCCGACCAGGCGCACCAGTCGGGCGAGAAGCCGCGCGGCGCCGTGGCCGCGAGCAGGCGCACCGTGTTGTCGGCCACCGCGGCCCAGGGGCCCTGCGGATCGGTCTGCTGGAAATAGCGCAGCAGCTGCAGCGGCATGTAGCTCGGGTTGAGCCGCCACACCGAGCCGGTGGCCACCGACTTGGGCCAGGGCAGCAGCATGCGGCCGAAGCCCGGCAGCAGCACCACTTCCTCGCGCGCCACCATGGCCAGCAGGCTGCGCCCCATGCTCGCGTAGCGCGGCTCGTTCCAGAGCCGGCCGGCCTCCATCAGCGCATAGGCGATCCAGAGGTCGGCGTCGGAGGCGGGATTCGGATCGAGCACGCCCCAGCCGCCGCCGGACTTGCGGCCCCACTGCCAGGCCGGCAGGTTCTTCGCGATGCTGCCGTTGGCGAGGTTGGTCTCGGCCCAGCCCAGCACGCGCGCGAACAGCTCGCGGTCGTTGTGCACCAGCGCCAGGAACATGCAGTACGACTGGCCCTCGGAAGTCGAGTGCTGCTGCGGCGTGTTGAAGTCGATCACGCGGCCGTCGCGCTGGATGTGGCGCGCGACGAAGGCGTTCCAGTCGGCGGCGGGATGGCAGGTGGCGGGCATCGGCGCGGCGGGCGGGGTGGAAGCGGCGGGCGGGGTGGAAGCGGCGGGCGGCGTGGCCTGCGCGGCCGCGCGCGTGCCGGTCCAGGCCAGCGCGGAGGCGGCCGCCGCCGCGAACAGCGAGCGGCGTCGCCGGTCGGGAACGGAAGAGGGAAGCGTGGGCTTCGAACCTGGCATCGTGGGGTCGGTCTCCGGGGCGAGGGTCGTCACTTGAGGCGGCGGCGCGCGCGAATCTGCAGGCTGGCATAGGCCACCGCGGCGCCGATCACGGCCAGCAGCACCACCAGTGCCGCCAGCAGCAGCGGGCTGCGCGAGAGGTTCCATTGCAGCCAGGCGATCGGCGGCAGGCGGCCGACGTAGTAGGTCTCGCTGCCGAGCACGCTGTGCACCTGCGCGTCGCGCACGATGGCCATGCTGCCCTGCACGCGCTTGAGCAGGTCGGGTGTCATCAGCGCGTTGAGCAGCGCGTCCTTCGAGGTGCTGTTGGAGATCGCGGCGACCACGCTGCGGCCGCTGCGCAGCGGCGACTCGAAGCCCGCGAGCACCGCGTCGCGGCCGTCGTCGCTGACCGCGATCTGCATCGAACCCGGCAAGTCCTCGCGGGTGCGCGCGCCGATCACGAAGTCGATCGCGGTGTCGATCCAGCTCGAGAGCTTGAACTGCGGCGAGCCGTCGCCACTGCCGTTGGCGGCCGCGGCGCGCTTGAGCGGCATGCGCTCGGCCCACTGCGTGAACAGCGGCTGGTTCTGCAGGTTGCCGATCACCAGCAGGTCCTTGTCGGCCCACTGCGAGACCTCGGCCGAGCGGCCCACCTTCACGCGCAGCACGGGGTAGCCGGTGGCGCGGCCGATCTGGCCCATCAGGCCGAGGTAGGTCTCGGTGTCGGAGGTGTCGGCCTGGTCGGGCAGGATCACCGCGGTGTCCGACAGGTCGGCCATGCGCGAGAACGGGAAGCCGCCGTTGGCGTAGGCCGCGAGCTCGGGCATGGCGATGAAGTGCGGGAAGCCCGAGACGTCGATCTTCGAGGTCGGGTCGATCGAGCCGCGCACGTTGTCGAGCTGCGGGATGCAGCGGCCGGCCACGGGCTCGAAGTAGTAGTGCAGCCGCAGCTGGCTGCGCGGGCCCAGCGCCAGCGGCGGCAGGATCACTTCCTTGCGCTCGGCCAGCGTGCCGTCGGGCATCAGCTTGACGGCCAGCGGGTTGTACCAGCGGTCGCCGGCCGGGTTGGCCGAGCGCAGCGGGATCGCGCCGATGAAGTTCTCGTTGACGTTGACGTTGAGCGTCGACTGGTCGGGCCGCACGCGCGGCGTGTAGCGGTAGAGCAGGTCGAGCGGGATGCCGCGGCTGCGCCAGGTGAACAGGTCGGGCGGCAGCTGCAGGTTGACCCGCACCACGTCGGGGTTGTAGCCGGTCACCGAGAGGTCGGCCGCGGTCGTGAGCTCGCCGAATTGCAGCGCGCGGTCGCTGGGCACCCAGCGCGGCGCGTCGTAGGGCTTGCGCGCGGGCGGTTCCTGGAACGCGGCGATCGCGCTGGTCGCGCCCGACAGCGCGCGGCTGTTGAGCGCCAGCGAGGCGGCGGCGGTGCGCAGCTCGTTGGCGTCGCGGCCCATCACCAGCAGCAGCTTGGCGGTCGGGTCCTGCGGATGGTCGACCACGGCCAGCGCCGGCCCCTGGATCGCGGGCAGCACCAGGCCCGGCAGGCTGGTCTCGGGGGTGGCGAACACCACCGAATGGCCGCTGGGCAACTGGCCGCGCGAAACCGGGAACACGGCGCCGCGGTAGTCGGCCAGCGCGCCGAACCACGACGAAACCACGCCCGCCGCCTCGAGCAGCGGGCCCGATTCGGCGCTGCCGAAGACGAAGGGAATGCGCGCGCGGCGCACGTCGCGGCGGTCGAAGAAGGGCTGCGGCAGCGTCGCCAGGTCGTTGCTCAGCTTGAGCGGCGACACGTTCAGGCGCAGCGTGCTCGAGGCATCGATGCGCGCCCACAGGCTGGTGTGGGCCGGGTCCTCGCAGTCGCGCGTGTAGTGGCCGATCAGCTCGACGTTGATGCGGTTGAATTCGGTGATCAGGCGCCGGTCGATCGGGATGTCGGCGGTCTGCGGCTTGCCGCCGTCGGCGCGGTTCACCGGCAGCGTGGCGACCAGCACGTCGTTGACCGTCACCTTCAGGTGCGACAGCTCGGGGATCAGCGAGGGCGAGTAGGCGTAGTTGAGACGGAACGAGGCCGAGGTCACCAGCTCGTCGGCGCGGATGTTGAACGGGATGCCGATGGTGCCGCTGATGCCGCGCAGCTGGATCGCGTAGTCGATGCCCAGCTGCGTGAGGTTGAGTTCGCGCACCGTGCCGCCGGCGGCGGCCGTGCTGGCGACGGGTACCGGCACGCCGGCCGCGCCGGGCAGTTGCTGGGGCGGCAGCGCGAGTGTGGGCACGGCGGCCGGCGCGATCGAGGGCACGGTCGCCGGTGCGAAGGCCGGCGCGGCCGCGGCGGGTGCACCCGGGCGCTGCTGCTGCGTCGAGGCCGTGCCGGCCGCGGTCAGCGCCAGCAGGGCCAGCACGGCGCCGGCCGCGGGACGGAAGGAGGGGGCGGCGCCGCGGCGCGGCGCTTTCGGAGTGATCGTCACGCGGTTTCCTTCTTCGTTCCGACGGAGCGCTTGGGCAGCCGCAGCCGCGAGAGGCCGGCCCGGTAGTAATGGGAGAACATGTCCTTGAAGCCGACCAGGCTGATGCTCGTCAGGTGGGCCAGCACGCGGTGCACGCCCACGCGCGGATGGTTGCCCCAGCGCGCGGCCCAGATGTCGGCGCGCGCGGTCGTGCACTGCACCAGCGCGCGCTCCTGCGCGAAGCTCATCGGCGCGAAGCGGATGCCCAGGCGCTTGCCGTTGCTGAAGCGCACGGTGGCGGGGAAGCGCGATTCCGCGTCGCCGCGGAACAGCGCCACCTCGATCGGTTCGTCGGGCGCCAGCTTGACTTCGGTCGGCAGCTCCAGGCCCAGGCCGCCGGTCGAGAAGTCGAAGGTGTTGCAGCGCATCGAGTGGCCGTTGGCGAAGTACAGCGCCGCCGGCACGTCGAGCGTCACGCGGTGCGCGGCGCGCACCTGGCGCGACTCGTTGGCCGCCGCCACGCAGGCGCCGAGGATCATGAGGTTGTAGATGGTCCAGGCCAGGTTCAGCCACACGGTGGCGATGTTCTGCGGATCGACCCAGGTCAGGCGCCAGATCCCGAGCGCCACGCCGATGAAGTTCAGCGCCAGCAGCACCAGGCTGGCCTTCGCGATCGAGGTGTCGAAGTACTGCTCCTGGATCAGGCCGCCCTTGGCCGTCACGTTGAAGCTGCCGAGCTTGGGATTGATCAGCGCCACCAGCGTGGGCCGGAAGATGTACCAGGCCAGCACCGCCTCGTAGACCTCGTTCCACAGCAGGTAGCGAAAGCGCCCCTGGATCCGGCTGTTGGTCAGGTTGGCGTGCAGGATGTGCGGCAGCGCGAAGGCGAAGATCATCGAGGCCGAGGCATGGATCACGCTCGCGCCGAAGTACAGGTAGGCCAGCGGCGCGGTCAGGTAGATGAGCCGCGGCAGCCCGTACAGGAAGTGCAGCATCGCGTTGAGGTAGCACAGCCGCTGCGCCCAGTGCAGCCCGCGGCCGAACAGCGGGTTGTCGACGCGGAAGATCTGCGCCATGCCGCGCGCCCAGCGGATGCGCTGGCCCACGTGGCCCGACAGGCTCTCGGTCGCGAGACCCGCGGCCTGCGGCAGCGCGAGGTAGGCGGTGTTCCAGCCGCGGCGGTGCATCTTCAGCGCGGTGTGGGCGTCCTCGGTCACGGTCTCGACCGCGATGCCGCCGACTTCCTCGACCGCCGTGCGGCGCAGCACCGCGCACGAGCCGCAGAAGAAGCTGGCGTTCCACAGGTCGTTGCCGTCCTGGATCAGGCCGTAGAACAGCTCGCCCTCGTTGGGCACCGTGCCGAAGGTGTCGAGGTTGCGCTCGAAGGGATCGGCCGAGAAGAAATAGTGGGGCAGCTGGACCATGGCCAGCTTCGCGTCGCGGTTGAACCAGCCCATCGCGATCTGCATGAACGAGCGCGTGGGGATGTGGTCGCAGTCGAAGATCGCGACGAACTCGGCGCTGGTGTTCTTGAGCGCGGCATTGATGTTGCCGGCCTTGGCGTGGCGGTTGTTGTCGCGCGTGACGTGGGTCACGCCCACGGCATCGCAGAACTCGCGGAACTCGGGACGACGGCCGTCGTCGAGCACGTAGATCTTGATCTTGTCGCGCGGCCAGTCGATGGCCTGCGCGGCCAGCACCGTCGGGCGCACCACCGACATCGGCTCGTTGTAGGTCGGGATGAACAGGTCGATGCTCGGCCACTCGGCCGGGTCGGCGGGCAGCGGCGAGGGCTTGCGGCCCAGCGGCCAGGCGGTCTGGATGTAGCCCAGCAGCAGCACGACGAAGGCGTAGAGCTCGGCCATGAGCAGGCCCACGCCCAGCACCAGGTCGACGATGTTGTCCATGTACATCGTCTCGGTGATGCGCCAGTAGGTGTAGCGCGAGGAGACGATCACCGACAGCAGCATCAGCACCAGCCCCGCGAAGTGGCCGCGGAAGCGGTTCACGAACAGGGCCGCGAGGAAGATGCCGATCGACAGCACCAGCTGCTGCTCGAAGGTCATGGGCGCGATGATCAGCGCCGGCGCCGTCGTGAGCAGGATCAGCCAGCCCAGCAGCCGCACCGGCCACAGGCGCAGGAAGGCCGGCGCGGGCCGCGGCGGGCGGTCGGCGCCCAGCGGAGTATCGGGCGAGGGAGGCGGCGCGGAGCCTGCCTCGGATGCCGGCTGCGCCTTGCTGCTGCTCATCGGGACTCCATCTGCCAGGCCGGGTCGGCCGCGGGCTGTGCGTGGGCGGCGCGGTTCGCGGCGGCCGCGGCGATGCGCGCCAGCAGCCGGTCGGCGCACACCGAGAGGTCCTGTGCCGCCTGGCTCAGGGGCGCGTAGCGGTGCACCGGCAGCGCCGAGGCCAGCGCCTCGGACACCGATTCGTCCTGGTGCAGCACGCCCAGCAGTTCCGACTGCAGGCGCGCGCGCAGCATCTCGAACACGTCGTGGTTGAGCCGGCGGCTCGGCGCCACCTGGTTCACCACGTAGGCGCTGCCGCCGTAGTCGGCGCGCGGGCGGCAGTACTTGTCGACCATGCGCTCGATGATCGGCAGGGTGGCGAAGGAGCCGGCATCGGCCAGCACCGTGACCACGCAGAAGTTCGCCGTGCGCAGCGCCTGCTGCATGTAGACCGTGGGGCCGGGCGGCGTATCGAGCACCACCAGCGTGTCGTCGGGCAGCGCGAAGCGCGCGAGCGTGTCGCCGAGCCAGCCCGGGTAGCGCGCGAGCTGCTGCTCGAGTTCGATCTGCTGTTCGTCATCGACCGTGCCGAAGGGCAGCACCACGGTGCCGCCATGGCCGGGGCGCATCGCCTGGGTCCAGGTCAGCTGGCCGGCCGCGACCTCGGCCAGGCCCTCGACGCACTGGTGCGGATCGTTGGCGAGGTGGAAGCGCAGCGCGTTCTGCGGGTCGAGGTCGATCGCCAGCACGTGGTGGCCGCGCTCGGCGAGCACGGTGCTCAGGTTGGCGGCGACGGTGGTCTTGCCAACACCGCCCTTGGATGAAATGACGGGGATGACGACCATGGTCACGTCGGCCGGCGCCAGCGTGACATGGGGCCCGGCGGGGGCTCGGGGCGCTGCGGTCCCGCCAGGCGCGCGAACAGCGCGTCCAGCTCGGTCGGGCTCCGTGCGTCCGAGGCGGGAGGTGTCGGCGTGGCGGTGGAGGGAAGGGCCGGGGCGGGCCCCGGGGCGAAAGCGGGAGCGGGCCGGGCGGCGGCCCAGGCGGGCACGGGCTGGGCCGGCGGCGGCACGGTCGGCGCCGGGCCGAACGGGATCGCGAGCGGGGCGGCCGGCCGGGCGGGCGCGATGGCCGGCGCGGGGCGCACCGCCACGGGCGGTGGGGCCATGACCGGGGCCGGCGGCGGCACGGGCGCGGCCTGCACCACCGGCTTCACGGGTGCAACGGGCGGCGGCGGTACCGGGGCTGGCGGCGGTTCGGGCGCGCGCTCGATCGGCGCGCCCGACAGCAGCGGCCAGCCGGCGCGGCCTTCGCCGTCGGTGGGCTCGGGCGGCGCGAATTCCTTGTAGACATGCGAGTCGCCGCCGAACTTGCGGAACAGTCCGGCCACGTCCTCGGCGGATGGATCGTCGTTGTTCATGGGGAAGACCTCGCCAATCGGAGTTCGATCACCGCGCCGGGCTGCGGATGGGACGGCAGCGCCTGCACCCGCAGCGCGGCGGGCAGGCGCTGGCTGCCGAACCAGGTCTGGTAGACGCCTTCGAAGAAGCCGCTGCTCCAGCCGGTGGATTCGGGCCCGAAAGCCATGGCCAGCGGGCTGCAGGCATGGCGGATGCGCAGGCCGTCGGCTTCTTCGCGCAGGGTGCTGTAGCCCCAGTCGATGCCGTCCCAGCGGGCGTTGAACTCGGCTTCCAGTTCGGCCAGGCTCGCGCAGGGAGGCACCGGAAAGGTGCGCGCCACGTTCTCGCCGATGCGGAAGAAAAGCTGATGCAGATCCTCGGGCGGGAGCCCGGCGGCGAGCTCGGCTGCCATGCCGCGATTGAATGCGAGCCACTGCGCGCTGCAGGCTCGGCGTTCAAAGTGATCGAGGTCCCCGTTTGTTTCTTCCATGCTGGGGCATTCTCTGGGAATGGTTAACGATTGACAACAATCGTTTACTGAGTTGGTATTAGTTCACGGCTGATTGTCGGGAATTCGTGACGAACCAGTCGCATTCCGGCCTGTTCCGTTCAGTGCGATCCGTGGCCCCGACTTTCGCGTGGGGCCCGTTGCATCGAACTGGTAACTTAGGTGTTACGTATTCGTCAGCCAAATGGATTCACTGGATCCGGGGTTTCCCCAGGAAGTGTGAACTAGTGTGATTTTGAAGGGCCTTGTGGCCCCGACCAGCGATGGCGGGTTGGCGATGAAACCCGAAGGATGTCGATAGTCGGCCACTCAACCCGGCACGCGCTCGGCCGGCGCCGAACCCGCCCGAACCACGCCGCGGCCCGCGGTCTTGGCCGCATAGCAGGCCTCGTCGGCGGCGCGCAGCCACGCGTCGACGCTCAGCGTCTGCGGCGTGAGGCTGGCCACGCCGATGCTCGCGCCGATACGCAGGTCCTCGGGCAGCGAGGGCATGGCGATCTCGGCGATCGAGGTGACGATGGCCTCGGCCACGCGCACCGCGTCGGCATGGCGGCAGCGTTCGAGCAGCAGCACGAACTCGTCGCCGCCCAGCCGCGCCGCGAGGTCGCCCGCGCGCACCCGCGAGGCGATGGCGCCGGCGGCCGCGCGCAGCATCGCGTCGCCGGTCAGGTGGCCGCCGGTGTCGTTCACGCGCTTGAAGTTGTCGAGGTCGATGAAGACCATCGCGGCCGGCATAGTGCCCGGGAGGCCCGCGATCAGCCGTTGCGCATGGGCCTCGAAGCGCTGGCGGTTGGCCAGCCCGGTCAGGCTGTCGTGCGCGGCCGACCACTCGAGCGCCGCGCGGGTGCGGCGCTGCTGGTCGATGTCGGTCAGGATCCAGATCGTGCCGAGCTCCATGCGCGCCGCGTCCACCGGCTTGCTGCGCAGCCGGGCCCAGAAGCGGCTGCCGTCGGCGCGCTGCACCTGGCATTCGCCCACGTAGGCCTGGTCGGCACCGAAGGCCAGCGCCTCGAGCGCGGCCAGCGGGGTTTCGCCGGGTTCGGGCGGCACCAGCACCTTGCTGGTCAGCCGGCCCAGCAGGTCTTCGCGCGCGCAGTCCAGCAGCCGGCAGAGCTCGTCGCTCGCGAGGTCGAAGCGGCCGTCGCGCACCAGCGCGATGCCGACCGGCGCCGCGCGCATCACCGAGCCGAGCTTGGCGATGCTTTCGCCGTTGAGCCGCTCGAGCTCGGCGCGCTGGATGCCCACGCGCCGCAGCACGTTGCCGAGCTGGCCGATCTCGCCGCCCGCGCGCGGCCAGCCGTCGGCCGCGCCCAGGCTGCCGTCGAACAGGTGCTGGGCGCGCCGCTCCAGCAGGCGCAGCGGCCGCAGCCCCCACCACAGCAGCGCGAACAGCGCCAGCGCCAGCGGCGCGACGATCAGGCCGGCCCAGCGCAGCGATTGGGCGCGCGCGGTGGCGAAGGGCGCGGTCAGTTCGGACTGGGGCCGGGTGCGCCACACCATCCAGTCGGGCCCGGCCACGCCGGCGGCGCTGGCGATCTCGCCGGGCTGCGGCAGCGCCACGCCCGCGGGTTCCGCCGGGCTGTGCTCGGCGGTCCAGGCCTTGAAGGCCTGCCCCAGGCGCGGTTCGTCGGCGAGCGAGCTCATGATGCGGCGGCGGTCGGGATGCGCGAGCACGCGGCCGTCGAGCGTGGTGACGACCAGTAGCGCGTTGTCGTCGCCGGCCTGCGGATCGACCAGGCCGTCGAGCAGGTCGCGGCTGGACAGCCGCAGCACGCCGCCGAACACCGCGTAGATGCCCGAGGCATTGCGCGCCGGCTGCGTGAACACCACGATCGGCTCGCCCGACAGCGGGCCGTTCAGCGGCTCCGAGACGATCGCCCGGCCCTCGGCCAGGGTGCGGCGGAAGTAGCTGCGCTGGGTCAGCGGCAGCGCGGGCCGCGAGACGCCGTTCTCGGCATCGACCAGGATGCGCACCTCGCCGTCGGGCCGCGCGATGTAGAGCACGGTGAAGAGCCCGCGCAGGATCGGCTTGCTGTCCATGAAGCGCGCGAGCGCCACGGGGTCGTCGAGCGTGGCCTCGTCCAGCGATTCGGCGACCGACAGCAGCGCGCGCTGCAGCTGGACCACGCTGCGCGAGAGCAGGGCGGCGGTGCGGGCCGATTCGCCAAGTTCGCGCTGCTGCTGCGCGGCGAGCAGGTCGCGCTCGGCGATGCCCAGCAGCACGCTGGTGCTGAGCGCGATGCCTAGGGCCAGCGCCACGATGCCGCCCAGCGTGAGGCGGACCTTGAGCGATCCGAACACGCGCTCGAGGCGCCCGCGTGGCCGGCCGATCATCAGGTCATCCGTGCGGTCGGCCGCTGCGCCCGCGCTTTTCGAGGTACATCGCGGCATCGGCCAGACGCAGTGCTTCCTCGGCCGTGGTGAAGCGCGGATCGACCGCGACCGTGCCCACGCTGGCGCCGCCGTAGCCGATCTCGACCGTGCCGAGGTGGAAGGCGCCGACCGTGGCCGCCGCCACGCGCTGGCCGAGCGCCTCGGCCGCGGCCGGCGATTCGCCGCCCGCGAGCGCGGGGCCCGGGCCGACCACCACGAATTCGTCGCCGCCGAGGCGGGCCAGCAGGTCGCCGGCGCGCAGCGTGTCGTGCAGCCGGCGCGCGATCTCCACCAGGAAGTCGTCGCCGGTCTCGTGGCCGTGCAGGTCGTTGATCTTCTTGAAGCCGTCGAGGTCGACGAAGGCCACCAGCACGCCGGTACCGTCGCGCTGGCCCTGGGCCAGCATGCGGCGCAGGCCCTCGAGGAAGGCGCGCCGGTTCGGCAGGCCGGTCAGCGCATCGGTCGCGGCATGGGTGGCGAGCTCGGCATTGGCGGCCGAGAGGCGCTGGAACAGCTGCTCGCGCTCGACCTGGTGGCCGATCAGCCGCGCGAACAGGCCCAGCACGTTGGTGGCGTTGGCCGGCAGCGGCTGGCGCTCGGCACTGGCCGCGCACAGCGTGCCGTAGAGGCCGCCGCTGTCGGTGCGCACCGGGGTGCTCACATAAGTCTGGATGCCGAGCTCGCGCGCGGCATCGGAATCACCCCAGCATTCGGCGACGTTGTCGGTGTAGACACGGCCTTCGTCGAGGGCGCGCTTGCACAGGGTGTCGCCCCAGGGCACGGCGAGGCCCTCGGGAATCTGCAGCCGCCGCACGTTGCGCGCATACAGGATGTGCTGGAGCCCCTGCTCCAGGTCGATGCGCGTGAGGTAGGTCGACTCCAGGCCGGTCACGGCCTCGAGCATCTCGAGCATGGGACGGGTCAGGTCCTCGAGGGTCCTGGCCGACGATACGGAACTCGAAAGCTGGGTCAGCAATGTGTCCATGGGGTCCATTCTGCCGTTCAGACAGAAAAAAGAAACATTTGGTATTCAATTCACAAGAATTTGTGAACTTTTGTCGCGAAACTGGCCCGGCGGAGCGGGCCGCCGGGCGGGCCATTCAGGCCTCCAGGGCTTCCATCAGCTCGGTTTCGATCGCGGCCTGGGTGCGCTGGCCTTGCAATTCGGGACCGCTGATGAGGAAGCTGTCTTCCACGCGCTCGCCCAGGGTCGTGACCTTGGCGAGCTGCAGGTTCAGGTGGTGCCGTGCCAGCACGCGCGCCACCGAATAGAGCAGGCCGGCGCGGTCGCTGGCCGAGATGCTGAGCACCCAGCGCTGTGCCTTCTCGTCGGGCACCAGGCTGATGCGCGGCTTGATCGGGAAGCTGCGCACCCGGCGCGACACCCGGCCCATGCTCGGCAGCGGCAGCGCGCCGGCCTCGGTCAGGGTCTGCGCGAGCCCGGTCTCGACCATGTTGATCAGGTCGCGGTAGTGGTCGGGCAGGAAGGTGGTCACTACCTGGAAGGTGTCGAGCGCGTAGCCGTTGCTCGTGGTGTGGACCTTGGCGTCGAGGATGCTGAACGAGGCCTGGTCGAAGTAGCCGCAGATGCGCGCGAACAGGTCGGGCTGGTCGGGCGTGTAGACCACCACCTGCAGCCCTTCGCCCACCGGCGACAGGTGCGCGCGCACCACCGGCGGCGCGGCCGGGTCGATCGGCACGTTCTTCGGCGGCACGAAGCGCGACAGCTGCATCGCGTGCCAGGCGATCTCGCTGGCGTCGTGGCGCATGAAGTAGCCCACGTCCAGCGTGTCCCACAGCGCCTTGTGCGCCTCGAAGCGCTGGGCATGCAGCGCGAGCTGCACCAGCGCCTCGCGCTTGCGCGACTCGACCTCGGTGTCGGGGTCGGGCATGCGTCCGCCGAGCGCGCGCAGGGTGTAGCGGTACAGGTCCTCGAGCAGCTTGCCCTTCCAGGCATTCCACACGCGCGGGGAAGTGCCGCGGATGTCGGCCACGGTCAGCAGGTAGAGCGCCGTGAGGTAGCGCTCGTTGCCCACGCGGCGCGCGAAGGCGCCGATCACCTCGGGGTCGCTCAGGTCCTGCTTCTGTGCCACCTGGCTCATCACCAGGTGCTCGGAGACCAGGAACTCGATCAGCTTCGAGTCTTCGCGCGAGATGCCGTGCTGCTTGCAGAAGCGCGCCACGTCGCGCGCGCCCAGCGTGGAGTGGTCGCCGCCGCGGCCCTTGGCGATGTCGTGGAACAGCGCGGCCACGTACAGCAGCCAGGGCTTGTCCCAGCCGGCCGCGAGCTGCGAGCAGAACGGGTACTCGTGGGCGTGCTCGGCGATGAAGAAGCGCCGCACGTTGCGCAGCACCATCAGGATGTGCTGGTCGACCGTGTAGACGTGGAACAGGTCGTGCTGCATCTGCCCCACGATGCTGCGGAACACGCGCAGGTAGCGCCCCAGCACCGAGGTCTGGTTCATCAGCCGGAAGGCATGCGTGATGCCGTAGGGCTGCTGCAGCATCCGCATGAAGGTCTCGTGGTTCGCCGGATCGTTGCGGAACTTGCTGTCCATCACGTGGCGCGCGTTGTAGAGCGCGCGCAGCGTGCGCGCCGACAGGCCCTTCACGCCGATGGTCTTCTGGTAGAGCAGGAAGGTCTCGAGGATGGCGTGCGGCTCGCTCTCGTAGAGGTCGTCGCGCGCGATCTCGATCAGGCCGGCGCGCTCGAAGAAGCGCTCGTTGATCGGCGTCGGCAGCTCGTCGATCGGCTGCAGCCGCTCGGAGATGTTGAGCAGCAGGATCTGGTTGAGCTGCGAGACCGCCTTGGCGGCCCAGTAGTAGCGCCGCATCAGCGCCTCGCTCGACTTGCGCTGCGACTCGCTCACGTAGCCGAAGCTCGCCGCCACGGCGGTCTGCAGGTCGAACACCAGCCGGTCCTCGCGCCGGTTGGCGATCACGTGCAGCCGGGCGCGGATCAGCGACAGCAGCGCCTCGTTGCGCTTGATCTGCTGCGCCTCGAAGGGCGTGGCCAGGCCGTTGCGCGCCAGGTCGTCCCAGCGGCTGCCGAAGCCCGCGGCCTTGGCGACCCAGAGGATGGTCTGCAGGTCGCGCAGGCCGCCCGGCGATTCCTTGCAGTTGGGCTCGAGCGCGTAGGGCGTGTTGTCGAACTTCTGGTGCCGGTGCCGCATCTCCTGCGACTTGGCGATGAAGAAGGCTTGCGGGTCGATCACCGTGCCGAAGCGCTTGCGGAAAGTGGCGAACAGCTTCTTGTCGCCCACGATCAGCCGCGCCTCGAGCAGCGAGGTCTGGACCGTGACGTCCTTCTCGGCCTCGGCCAGGCATTCCTCGATGGTGCGCACGCTCGAGCCGATCTCCAGGCCGGCATCCCAGCACTGGCCGATGAAGGCCTCGAGACGCGCCGGCTCGACCGCCTGCTCGCCGCCCTCGGGCGGCAATAGCAGCAGCACGTCGACGTCGGAATAGGGGAACAGCTCGCCGCGCCCGTAGCCGCCGACCGCCACCAGCGCCAGGCCGTCGCCGAACTCGGCGTCCTGCCACAGCGTCTGCAGGCTCTCGTCGGCCAGCGCCGCGAGCTGGCGCAGCACCGTGTGCACGCTGCGCGTGGGCGCGCGCGCGAAGCGCAGGGTTTCGAAAAGGGCGAGCTTCTTCGCGCGGTAGGCTTCGCGCAGCGTCGCGACGTCGTGTCGGGCGGCTTCGATCATGGCGGTGGGGTGGCGCGGCCGGCCGCGCGGCTCATGTCCTGATGGCGCTCACGAAGGAAGGCAGCGGCGGGCTGCCCTCGGACAGGGTCAGCACCTCGTAGCCCGTTTCGGTGACCAGCACCGTGTGTTCCCACTGGGCCGAGAGCGAATGGTCGCGCGTGACGATGGTCCAGCCGTCGTACTGGCCGCCCTTGAAGTCTTCCTTCACCTCGCGCTTGCCGGCGTTGATCATCGGCTCGATGGTGAAGATCATGCCGGGCTTGAGCTCTTCCATGGTGCCCGGGCGGCCGTAGTGCAGCACCTGCGGTTCTTCATGGAAACGCTGGCCCACGCCGTGGCCGCAGAACTCGCGCACCACCGAGAAGCCCTGGCCCTCGGCGAACTTCTGGATCGCGTGGCCCACGTCGCCCAGGTGGGCGCCGGGGCGCACCTGCAGGATGCCGTGCCACATGGCCTCGAAGGTGATGTGGCACAGGCGCTTGGCCGCGATCGAGGCGTCGCCCACGACGTACATGCGGGAGTTGTCGCCGAACCAGCCGTCCTTGATGACGGTGACGTCGACATTCATGATGTCGCCCTTCTTCAGGGGCTTGTCGTTCGGGATGCCATGGCACACCACGTGGTTGACCGAGGTGCACAGCGACTTGGGGAAGGGGACGCTGCTGGCGCCCATGTAGCCCACCGTGGCCGAGGTGGTTCCCTGCTTGACCATGTACTCGGCGGCCAGGCGGTCGACGTCGTTGGTCGTGATGCCGGGCTTGATGAAGGGCGTGAGGTAGTCCAGCACCTCGGACGCGAGGCGGCAGGCGACGCGCATGGCGGCGATGCCCGCGGCGTCTTTGTAGGTAATGCTCATGCGTGGAATTATCCCATCCGGGCGAAGAAATCAGCGCCCGGACGGGCTCTGGCCGGCCGCCCGGGCGAGGCTTTCGCCATGACCTAAAATTCGCGTCCTGCGCGGACGGCCCCAGTCAGCGGCCGCCCGCCCACGGATTTCCAGACCTCTCCAAAGCCCAACGCGGCCCCAAGGCCCCACCCATCGTGACGCAGTCCGCTTCCGTTTCCACAGCCCTTCCCGTCGTAACCATCTTCGAGGGCGGCAGCGCACTCAGCGAATTCCGCGCGCGGCAGCTCCTGCCGAAGCTCCAGGCCGTCGATCCGCGCATCGAGGGCATCGCCGCGCGCTTCGTCCACCTGGTGGTGACCGACGGCGCGCTCGACGCCGCGGGCCGCGAGCGCTTCGAGGCGCTGCTGAGCTACGGCGAGCCCTTCGAGGCGCCCGCGGCCAAGGCCTCGGCGGCGGTGGTCGTCACGCCGCGCCTGGGCACCGTGTCGCCCTGGGCCTCCAAGGCCACCGACATCGCCCACAACTGCGGCCTGGCGTTGCGCCGGGTCGAGCGCGTCACCCAATACCACCTAAAGCTCAAGGCGCCGCTGCTGGGCAAGGCGCCGGTGCTCGAGGGCGAGGCGCTGGCCGCCGCGGCCGGCCCGCTGCACGACCGCATGACCGAATCGGTGCTCGCCACGGTCGACCAGGCCGCCAGCCTGTTCAGCGAACTGCCGGCCCAGCCCATGGCCACGGTCGACGTGCTGGCCCAGGGCCGCGCGGCGCTGGAAGCCGCCAACACCGGCTTCGGCCTGGCGCTGGCCGAGGACGAGATCGACTACCTGGTCGATGCCTTCACGAAGCTGGGCCGCAACCCCAGCGACGTCGAGCTGATGATGTTCGCCCAGGCCAACAGCGAGCACTGCCGCCACAAGATCTTCAACGCCGACTTCACGATCGACGGCGCGGCGCAGCCGCAGAGCCTGTTCTCGATGATCCGCCACACCGAGCGCCAGAACCCCCAGCACACGGTGATCGCCTATGCCGACAACGCCTCGGTGATGGAAGGCGGCGAGGTCGAGCGCTTCATCCCGCGCGGCGCCGATGCCGCGAGCGCACCGGCCTACACCAAGGACACGGCGC
Source organism: Variovorax sp. GW821-FHT09B05 (assembly GCF_059418265.1). Lineage (NCBI taxonomy): Bacteria > Pseudomonadati > Pseudomonadota > Betaproteobacteria > Burkholderiales > Comamonadaceae > Variovorax > Variovorax sp. GW821-FHT09B05. Next base: position 175,057 of record NZ_JBWKPN010000005.1, on the reverse strand, counting down.
TGACCCATGTGCTGATGAAGGTCGAGACCCACAACCACCCGACGGCGATCTCGCCGTTCCCGGGCGCCTCGACCGGCGCCGGCGGCGAGATCCGCGACGAGGGCGCGACCGGCCGCGGCTCCAAGCCCAAGGCCGGCCTGACCGGCTTCACGGTCTCGAAGCTCTGGCCCGAGGACGGCCACTACGGCAAGCCCGAGCACATCGCGAGCCCGCTGCAGATCATGACCGAGGGCCCGCTGGGCGGCGCCGCCTTCAACAACGAGTTCGGCCGGCCCAACCTGCTGGGCTACTTCCGCGAGTACGAGCAGGCCCTGGCGAGCGACCGCGACACGGTGCAGCGCGGCTACCACAAGCCGATCATGATCGCCGGCGGCCTCGGCAGCATCGACGCCACGCAGACCAAGAAGATCCGCTTCCCGGCCGGCTCGCTGCTGATCCAGCTCGGCGGCCCGGGCATGCGCATCGGCATGGGCGGCAGCGCCGCCAGCTCGATGGCCACCGGCGCCAACGCGGCCGAGCTCGACTTCGACTCGGTGCAGCGCGGCAACCCCGAGATCGAGCGCCGCGCGCAGGAGGTCATCAACCACTGCTGGCAGCAGGGCGCGGCCAACCCGATCCTCGCGATCCACGACGTGGGCGCGGGCGGCCTGAGCAATGCCTTCCCCGAACTGACCAACGACGCCGGCCGCGGCGCGCGCTTCGACCTGCGCGCGGTGCCGCTCGAGGAATCGGGCATGGCGCCGAAGGAGATCTGGTGCAACGAGAGCCAGGAGCGCTACGTGCTGGCGATCGCGCCCGAATCGCTCGAACAGTTCAAGGCCTTCTGCGAGCGCGAGCGCTGCCCCTTCGCGGTGGTCGGCGTGGCGACCGAGGAGCGCCAGCTGCTGGTGGCCGACGAGGGCGCCGCGCTGCAGCCGGTCGACATGCCGATGGACGTGCTGCTCGGCAAGCCGCCCAAGATGCACCGCGACGTGCAGTCGGTGGCACGCAGCTTCCGGCCGCTGGACCTCACGGGCGTCGACCTGCAGAAGGCCGCGATCGACGTGCTGTCGCACCCGACCGTCGCCTCCAAGCGCTTCCTGATCACCATCGGCGACCGCACCGTGGGCGGCCTGAGCCACCGCGACCAGATGGTCGGCCCGTGGCAGGTGCCGGTGGCCGACTGCGCCGTGACGCTGGCCGATTACCGGGGCTTCGCGGGCGAGGCGATGAGCATGGGCGAGCGCACCCCGCTGGCCGCCTACGACGCGCCCGCTTCGGGCCGCATGGCGGTGGCCGAGGCCATCACCAACCTGCTGTCGGCGCCGATCGAGCTGTCGCGCGTCAAGCTGTCGGCCAACTGGATGGCCGCCTGCGGCGAGCCCGGCGAGGACGCCGCGCTCTACGCCACGGTCAAGGCCGTCGGTCTCGAGCTCTGCCCGGCGCTGGGCATCTCGATTCCGGTCGGCAAGGATTCGCTGTCGATGCGCACGCAGTGGAAGGAGGGCGGCGAGACGAAGAAGGTGACCTCGCCGGTCAGCCTGATCGTGAGCGCTTTCGCCTCGCTCGACGACGTGCGCGGCACGCTCACGCCGCAGCTCGACGACAGCGAGGAGGACAGCACGCTGGTACTGGTCGACCTCGGCCGCGGCCAGCACCGCATGGCCGGCAGCATCCTGGCGCAGACGCTGGGCCAGAGCGGCGACACCGTTCCCGACCTCGACGATCCGGCGCAACTGGTGGCCCTGGTCGATGCCGTCAATGCGCTGCGCGCCGACGGCAAACTGCTTGCCATGCACGACCGCAGCGACGGCGGCCTGTTCGCGGCCGCCTGCGAGATGGCCTTTGCGGGCCATGTGGGCGTGGCGCTCAACGTCGACATGCTGGTGACTGAGGGTGACGGCATCTCCGACAGCCGCATGGAGACCGGCGACGCCAAGAACTGGGCGCAGCAGGTCAGCGCGCGGCGCGAGGAGCTCACGCTCAAGGCGCTGTTCAACGAGGAGCTCGGCATGCTGCTGCAGGTGCGCACCGCCGAGCGCAACGAGGTCATGCAGGTGCTGCGCGCCCACGGCCTGAGCACCCACAGCCATTTCGTCGGCAAGACCCGGCCCGCGAGCTCGGCCATCGAGGCCGGCAAGGGCAAGCTCGAGGTGTGGCGCGATGCCAAGTCGGTGTTCAGCGCCAGCCTGCACGACCTGCACCAGGTCTGGGACTCGGTGAGCTGGAAGATCGCGCGCGAGCGCGACAACCCGGCCTGCGCCGATGCCGAGCACGCGGCGGCCGGCGAGCCTGCCGACCCGGGCCTGCACTGGCACCTGCCGGCCGGCGCCGAGCCCGCCGCACCCGCGGTGCTGGCTTCGCGGCCCAAGGTCGCGATCCTGCGCGAGCAGGGCGTGAACTCGCACGTCGAGATGGCCTATGCCTTCAACGAGGCCGGCTTCGAGGCCTTCGACGTCCACATGACCGACCTGCAGTCGGGCCGCGCGCGGCTCGCCGACTTCAAGGGCGTGGTGGCCTGCGGCGGCTTCAGTTACGGCGACACGCTGGGCGCCGGCATCGGCTGGGCCCGCAGCATCACCTTCAACCCGCGCCTGGCCGACGAGTTCAAGCGCTTCTTCGGCCGCGCCGACACCTTCGGCCTCGGCGTGTGCAACGGCTGCCAGATGTTCGCCGAGCTGGCCGACATCATCCCCGGCGCCGAGGCCTGGCCGCGCTTCACCACCAACCAGAGCGAGCGCTTCGAGGCCCGCCTGTCGATGGTCGAGGTGCTCGATTCGCCGAGCCTGTTCTTCGCGGGCATGGCCGGCACGCGGCTGCCGATCGCGGTCGCGCACGGCGAGGGCTATGCCAACTTCAAGCACCGTGGCGATGCGTCGAAGGCCATCGCGGCCATGCGTTTCGTCGACAACCACGGCCAGCCCACCGAGCAGTACCCGTTCAACCCGAACGGCAGCGCGGGCGGCCTGACCTCGGTGACCACGGCCGACGGCCGCTTCACCGCCGTGATGCCGCACCCCGAGCGCGTGTTCCGCAACATCCAGATGAGCTGGACCGGCGGCGACGCGAGCGCGCACAGCCCCTGGATGCGCATCTGGCGCAACGCCCGCCGCTGGGTGGGCTGATCGCCGACGGCAAGGGTCCCAATCCGGCAAGACCGGTGGGGCCTTTGATGGCCGCCTGCGCCACCGGGCCGGTAGACTCGGCCGCATGCTGCGCACTTCCGCTTCCACGCTGACCGCACCGGCCCTGTCGGGCGCGCTCGCGCGTGGCCGGCGCCGCGCGGCGCGGATGACGGCGCTCAAGCGCCGATCGCCCTGGCATTCCTGAGCCCGGCGATCCTTCCTCCTCCCTTTCTTCTTTCGCGCACCTCCTGATCGCCGGGCCTCCTCCAAGCCCGCGCGTCGGCGCGTCCGTTCTGTCCCGCTCCCTCGATGGAGCCCGCGGCACGCCTTCACTTCATCAGGAGCCATCCATGCAAGCCACCGCCTCGTTCACGCGACTCGAACGAACCCTCACCCAGCTCGACCACGCACGCCTGCACAAGCTCGCCGCGCATGCGCTGCAGACGCGCGGCGCGACCGATCCGATCGCGCAGGCCCTCGAGGAGATGCTCGACTGCAGCGAGATCGTGGCGCCGCAGGACGCGTCGCCCGACCTCGTCACGATGAACTCGCGCGTCGAGCTCGAGGACCCCGCGAACGGCGAGCGCTACACGATCACGCTGTGCTATCCGCGCGATGCCAAGCCTTCCGAGGGCGAGGTCTCGGTGATGTCGCCGGTGGGCGCGAGCCTGCTGGGCGCGCGCGTGGGGCAACTGGTGGAATGGACCACGCCGGCCGGCGTGCACGGCTCGGCGCGCGTGGCCGCGCTGCAGTTCCAGCCCGAAGCGGCGGGCGAATACCTGCGCTGAAGCGCTCGCTTAGGCGTCAGCCGGCGGCCGCGTTCAGCAGGCTGCCGGGCGTGGTGCCGTAGGCGCTCTTGAAGGCGCGCGAGAAATGCGAGAGGTCGCTGAAGCCGCACTGGTAGGCGGCCTGCGTGACCTGCTGCACGCGGCCCTCGGACAGGATGTGGAAGCTCTGCTCGAGCCGGCGCTTCCACAGGTGGTGCATCACGGTCGTGCCGTGGGCCGCGAACACGCGCGTGAGCGTGCGCGGCGAGACATGCGCGGCCTCGGCCACGCCGGCCATCGACAGGCCGGTGTCGTCCAGGTGGGCGTCGATGTAGCGCACGGCCTTCTCGTAGATCGAGCCGTGGCGCGTGGCCGCGGCGGCGCCCTCGGCCACGTCCTGCAGCTCCATCGCGGCGCTCAGCGTGTCGAGGAAGGCGGCGGCGAAGCGCGCCTGCGCGGCCAGCGCCGAGTCGCGCGCCTCGAAGCGCAGCGCCTCCTCGGCCATGCCGTGCAGCAGCCCGGCCAGCGAGCTGCCGTCGGCGATCTTGAGCGCCATCATGTGCTCGGCCTTCGGGAAGCGCGACAGCAGCTGCTGGCGCGGAAAGCGCACCAGCAGCAGCGATTCGGGCGCGAGCTCGTGCACGAAGGGCCGTGCCGCGTCGTACAGCACGATGTCGCCGGCCGAGGCGCGCAGCGTGCGGCCCTGCTGCGCCATGTTGGCCTGGCCGCGCTGGAAGAAGGCGGCCACGATGTCGTCGTCGGGCGCGACGCGCGCGAGCTGGTCGGTGCGGATGAAGGTATGCGGCTTCGACTGCATGCGGCACACCGTGAGGCTGCCGAGCTGCTGGCCCGAGAGGCAGCCGTCGAAGTCGCGTGCGAATTCGCCGCGCGCCGGTATCAGGCGCCGGCACACCGATTCGCGCCAGAACTCGGTCTTGTGCCGCGGCGCGAGCGCCTCGGTCGAGTGGTAGAAGCCCATGGTCGACACCCTCCGCGCCGATGGCGCGCCGCGGATTCTTGCAAGAAACAAGCCCAAAGAAAAACGGCCCGAAGGCCGTCTTGCATGGGTGAGGGCGGGCAGGGCGCGCCGCTTACTCGATCTTCGCCTTGGCGCGCAGGTCTTCCTGGTACTTCTGCAGGCGCTGCTGCTGCAGCTGCTGCGTGATCTGCGGCTTGATGTCCTCGATCTTCGGCAGCTGGGCCTGGCGGATGTCGTCGACGCGGATGATGTGCCAGCCGAACTGGGTCTTGATCGGAGCCGGCGTGGTCTCGCCCTTCTTGAGCTTGATCATCGCTTCCGAGAACTCGGGCACGAAGTTGGCGGGGTTGGCCCAGTCGAGGTCGCCGCCGTTGGCGCCCGATCCGGGGTCCTTGCTCTGCTTCTTGGCGATGTCTTCGAATTTGCCGCCCTTCTTCAGGTCGGCCATGATCTTCTTGGCCTGGTCCTCGGTCTCGACCAGGATGTGGCGCGCCTTGTATTCCTTGCCGCCGTTGGCCGCAACGAACTTGTCGTACTCGGCCTTCACGTCGGCGTCCGAGACCGGGTTGGTCTTGCGGTAGTTCTCGAACAGGGCGCGGATCAGGATCGCCTGGCGGGCGAGCTCGAGCTGGTTCTTGTAGTCCTCGGTGGCGTCGAGGCCCTGCTTCTGCGCTTCCTGCATGAACACTTCGCGTGCCACGATTTCATCGCGCAGCTGGCCTTGCATCTCGGGCGTGACCGGCCGGCCGGCCGCGGCCAACTGCTGGGCCAGCGCGTCCATGCGTGCCTTGGGCACTGCCTTGCCGTTGACGATGGCTGCGTTCTGCGCCAGGGCAGCCATGGGAACGGCACCAAGCAGCGCTGCGGCCGCGACGGCCTGCAAGATTTGTTTTTTCATGGATTGAATGTCAGGCTGAGAAATGCGCGTTGGATGAAAGTGCGCGTGGAGGAAACCGGAGCAAAGACACAGGGGAGGGAGCGCCGCCGCGGAGAACCGGGCCCGGCAGCCGGAGGCTGGCGGTGGATGGACGACTCAGAGCACCTCGATGGCGATGGCGTGCAGACCCTGTGCGATGAAAAGTTGGAGGGCATCATACACAAGCCGATGACGTGCCACGCGTGGCTTTCCCTCGAACAGCGGGGAGGCGATGCGCACGCGGAAATGGGTGCCGAATCCCTCGGCATTGGCCCCCGCGTGGCCCGCATGCGCGGCGCTCTCGTCGATGACTTCGAGCGCCGTCGGCTGCAGTGCGGCACGCAGCGCGGCCTCGAGGGCCGCCACGGTCGGCAGCGGATGCGAAGCGGTGGTGCTGCTCATGCTCAGGCGGCCGGCTTGTCGTCGCCGCTCTTGAGGTGCGGCGAGATGTACAGGCCCTGCGCCACCAGGAACACGATCGGGAACACGTAGCCCCAGAGCTTGAAGTTGACCCAGGCCTCGGTCGTGAAGTAGGCCGCGACGTAGCCGTTGATGGCGGCCATGAACAGGCAGTAGCCGATCCACGCGATGTTCAGCCGCATCCAGATGCGGTCGGGCAGCTCGAGCTGCGAGCCCAGCAGCATCTTGAGGAAGTTCTTGCGGAAGGCCCACAGGGCCACGGCCAGCGCCACCGCCATCGCGCCGTAGAGCACGGTCGGCTTCCACTTGATGAAGCGGTCGTCGTGCAGCACCAGCGTGAGCGTGCCGAACAGCAGGATCAGCACCAGCGTGGCCTTCTGCATCGCCTGCAGCTTGCGTTCCATTGCATAGATGATCGCCATCTGCACCACCGTGGCGGCCATCAGCACGCCGGTGGCGGTGTAGATGTCGGCGAGCTTGTAGGCCCCGAAGAACAGCAGGATCGGGAAGAAGTCGAGGATCAGTTTCATGCAGTCGGATGGCGAGGGGGCCGGAGGGAAAGGGGGAGGTGGCCGTTCAGGGCTTCTTCTGGAAATCCAGCGAGGCCGAGTTCATGCAGTAGCGCAGGCCGGTCTCGGTCGGTCCGTCGGGGAAGACGTGGCCCAGGTGCGCGCCGCAATTGGCGCAGACATTCTCGGTGCGCACCATGCCGTGCGAGCGGTCGACGATGTTGCGGATCGCGCCCGGCACCGCTTCCTCCGAGAAGCTGGGCCAGCCGCAGCCGGCGTCGAACTTGGTGGCGGACTCGAACAGCTTGGCGCCGCAGCAGACGCAGTGGTAAGTGCCGTCGTCCCAGTGGGCTTCGTACTTGCCGGTGAAGGGGCGCTCGGTCGCCGCATGGCGGGTCACCTCGAAGGCCGCCGGCTCGGCGCCCTTTTCGGCGAGCAGCGCTTTCCATTCGGCATCGGTTTTCTGGACGGGTGTGTTCATGATGAGCAACTGATTTCGATCGTGGAAGCCCAGTCGGGCGGGAACCCGGCATACGCCTGCGCGCCGGGATGTTCTTCAAATGGGGATTCCAGCAGGGCCAGCAAGGTCGCCACGCCCGAGAAGTCCTTGCGGCCAGCCGCTTCGATGGCCTGCTGGCCCAGGTGGTTCCGCAGCACGTATTCCGGATTGCTGCGCAGCATCAGTTCGGCCGCCTGCTCGCGCGGGGTGTGGGCATGGCGCTCCAGAAACGATAGCAGCCAGGCGTCGAAGCCGGCGCGGTCGATGAACAGTTCGCGCACCGGCTCGATGTTGCCGTCGGCCCGGTAGCGGGCCAGGCGGCGCCAGAAGATCGTGTAGTCGGTCTTCTCGGCCGCCAGCAGCTTGAGCACGCCCTCGATCAGCTGGCGGTCGCCGTCGGCCGCGTCGGCGAGGCCGAGCTTGGCGCGCATGCGGTTCTCGAAGGCGTTCGGGAACGCGGCCTTGTACGACTCGAGCGCGGCCAGCGCGAGCTCCTGGTCCTCGATCAGCGGCAGCAATGCCTGGCCGAGGCAGAACAGGTTCCAGTAGGCCACGTTGGGCTGCTGGTTGAAGGCATAGCGCCCGCCGGTGTCGCTGTGGTTGCAGATGTGGCGCGGATCGAAGCCGTCGAGGAACTGGAACGGGCCGTAGTCGATGGTGAGCCCGAGGATGCTCATGTTGTCGGTGTTCATCACGCCGTGGCAGAAGCCCACGGCCTGCCAGTGCGCCAGCAGGGTGGCGGTGCGTTCGCTCACGGCCTCGAGCAGCGCCGCATAGGGGTTGCCGCCGAAGCGCTCGTTGTGGCGGCAGGCCGGGTAGTAGCGGTCGATCACGTAGTCGGCCAGCGCGCGCAGTTCCTCGTGCTGCTGGTTCGCCGCGAAGTGCTCGAAATGGCCGAAGCGGATGAAGCTCGGTGCCACCCGCGTCACCACCGCGGCGGTCTCGATCTCCTCGCGGCGCACGCGCGCGTCGGAGCCGGTCACGCACAGCGCGCGCGTGGTCGGGATGCCCAGGCCGTGCATGGCTTCGCTGCAGAGGAACTCGCGGATGCTCGAGCGCAGCACGGCGCGGCCGTCGCCCATGCGCGAATAGGGCGTGCGGCCCGCGCCCTTGAGCTGGATCTCGAGGCCGTCCGCGGTTTCGCCGAGCAGGATCGCGCGCCCGTCGCCGAGCTGGCCGGCCCAGACGCCGAACTGGTGGCCGCTGTAGACGCTGGCCAGCGGCCGCGCGCCCTCGAGCGGGATGTTGCCGCTCAGTGCCTCGAGCAACGCGTCGCTGCGCCAGCCTTCGGGCAGGCCCAGCTCGCGCGCGACCCGTTCGCTGTGGCCGACCCAGTAGGGCGGCGTGGGCGAACTCAGCGGGGTGGGGCGCAGCTCGGTGTAGAAGCGCGGCCCCAGCGTGGAGAAGCCGGTGGTGGCCCAGCCCAGGCCCAGGTCGGCGCTCCCGGGCCGGGTTTCGGTCGACGTGGGGCGGTTCTCTTCGGCAAGCAGGCTCGTGGGCGTCATGCCCCGATTGTCCGGCAGAGCGCTAGACCCCTGGCCAAGGGGGGCCTCGGAGACCAGAAACTAGGCGGCGGCGCGCAGCATCGAGCCGGCCGCGTCGCCATGCCACAGCCGCGTGCGGTACTGCGCCGGCGGCAGGCCGAACCAGCGCTTGCACGCGCGGAAGAAGTTGCTGCTGTCGACGAAGCCCAGCAGGTCGGCCACGTCGGTCAGCGTGTGGCGCTCCTGCGCCAGGTACTGCTGCGCCAGTTCGCGCCGGGTGCGGTCGAGCAGCGCCTGGAACGACACCGACTCCTCCTGCAGCCGGCGCTGCAGCGTGCGCTCGGCCAGGCCCAGGCCCGAGGCCACGTCCTGGCGGCGCGGCTCGCCGTGCGGCAGGCGGCGCGCGATCTCGGCGCAGACCAGGGTGCTGGTGGTGGTCTGGCCCAACTGGTCGAGCTGGTCGTCGAGCAGGTGTTCCTGCATCTCGCCGAGCTCGGGGTGGCTGGTGGGCAGCGTCATCGCCAGGTTGGCGGCCGACAGCAGCATGCGGTTGGCCGGGGCGCCGAAGCGCACCTCGCAGCCGAAGGCCTCGCGGTGCGGCCGGTCGTCGTCGGGGGGCGGATAGGCGAACTCGATCGCCAGCGGCTCCATCTCGCGCCGGATCAGCCAGCGGCACTGCATCAGCATGGTGAGCAGGGCGTACTCGACGCGCTGGCGCGGGATCGGCAGGCTGCCGCCCGTGTGCTGCATCACCATCCAGCTGCCGCGCGCCTCGGGCTGCACCGAGAAGGCGGTGGCATCGGAGATCACGGGCATGTAGCGCGCGAGCCGGTCCATCGCCTCGCCGAGATCGACGCAGCAGGCCATGACGTGGGCGACGGTGCCCAACTTGCTGTGGGTGGCGGCCAGGCCGCGGTGCAGGCCCAGCGTGGGCCGGCCCGCGCGCGCTACGGCCAGTTGCCACAGCACGGTGATCTCGTCGACCGGGATGCGCGCGTTCTGCCGCAGCAGCGACTCGGGGTCGAAGCCGGCGTCGCGCAGCAGCGAGGGCACGTCCAGTCCCTCGGCCTCGAACATCCTCAGCACCCCCTCGAGCCATGCCGACGAGCTGGTGCGCAACTCGGGCTGCGGCATGCAGCCCGGACGGCGCGCAGGCCGGCGCGCGTGGCGCGGGTTGGAGGCTCCTGAAGTCATTCGATTGGCTCGCTTGCGATAGCGGTGGAAACGGCACCCGTTCCTAGAATTTTTTTCGGGTTCGGCGGGCCGGAGTATGGCCGCGGGGCACCGATGCAGGAATTCCGATTAACCCGGTGTGGAGACAAACACATGCAAGAAATGGCAACGGCACGAAAAAGCCAGGGTGCGGCAGGACAGAAGACAAGGGTGGCTTCGGCCATCGCCATGGCCGCGATCGCGGCCGCCAGCATGGCCCTCGTGGCCTGCGGCGGCGGCGGCTCGGGGTCGAGCGGATTCTTCCCGGTGGCACCGCCACCCCCGCCGCCGCCCGCGCCACCACCGGCCGCGGACGGCCCGATGGTGCGCCAGACCACCGCCGGCAAGATCGAGGGCGTGGACGACAGCGCCGGCACCGGCACCTTGTCGTGGAAGGGCGTTCCGTTCGCCCAGGCCCCCGTCGGCGCGCTGCGCTGGGCGCCGCCGGCCGATCCCAAGGTCTGGGAGGGCGTGCGTTCCGCCGCCAAGTTCGGCCGCAGCTGTGCCCAGGGCGGGCGCTACTTCAGCCCGGCACCCGACGACGCGCCCTTCGGCCTCGGCACCCGCGAGGGCTTCGGCAAGCCGGTGGGCGACGAGGACTGCCTCACGCTCAACATCTGGCGCCCGAGCGGCGACGCCGCCAAGCTGCCCGTGATCGTCTACATCTACGGCGGCAGCAACATTTCGGGTTACACGGCCGATCCGGGCTACGACGGCGCGCAGCTCGCCAAGCGCGGCAATGCCGTCGTCGTGACGATCAACTACCGGCTGGGCGTGCTCGGCTGGCTCGACCTGCCGCAGCTCAAGAACGGCGAGGCGAAGAACGACTCGGGCAATTTCGCGCTGCTCGACCAGATGCAGGCGCTGAAGTTCATCCAGGCCAACATCGGTGCCTTCGGCGGCGACGCGGGCAACGTCACGGTGATGGGGCAGTCGGCGGGCGCGGTCAACACCTGGGGCCTGGTGGTCTCGAGCGCATCGGCCGGGCTGCTGCACAAGGCGGTGCCGCTGAGCGGCGGCATGGCCTTCTCGACGCGCGCCACCGCGCAGACCTATTCGAAGGGGCTGCTCGCGGCCATCGCCATCGCCGACGGCAAGGCCGTCGACACCACCTCGGCCAATGCCTGGGTGGCCTCGCAGACCAATGCGCAGATCGCCACCTACCTGCGCGGCCTGCCGGCCGACAAGCTGCTGACCATCGTGCTCGCGAACCCGCAGCTGGGCAACGCGCCCGCGCCGATCGAGGACGGCACCATCCTGCCCGTGAACTCGCGGGCCGAGGTCGATGCCGGCCGCTTCAACAAGGTGCCGATGCTGATCGGCAACACGCGCGACGAGGGCACGCTGTTCGCCAACCTGTTCGGCACCTTCACGGGGCAGGGCCTGGGCTTCAAGCCGACCGACTACGAACGCTTCGGGCTGCAGTACAACTTCAACCCCGATGCACCGGTCACGCTCACCGAGGCCGACCTGATCAACGCACCCTACCTGCCGGTAGGTAAGCCGCTGACCGGATGGAAGGCCGCCTCGGATTTCGCGACCAACGCGATCTTCCTCAACGGCCTGCCCGCGCAGATCGACTCGGTCGCGAAGTACCTGCCGACCAAGACCTGGTACTACCGCTTCGACTGGAGCCAGCAGGTGGCGCCGTTCAATACCGTCTACGGCGCGACGCACGGCCTCGACACGGTGTTCATGTTCCACAACTTCGGCACCAACATCTTCTCCTTCGCCTACGGCGAGGCGAACCGGCCGGGCCGCGAGGCGCTGTCGGACGCGATGGTCGGCAGCCTGTCCGCGTTCGCGCGCACCGGCGATCCGAACCATGCGGGCCTGGGCGTGACCTGGCCCAACTGGCCACGCAAGATCGTGCTCGACGCCAGCAAGACGCAGCTGCAGAACAGCGCGCGTTGAGCACTGCGCCCACCGGCAAGGCACGCCACCGCGACGGCCATGGCCGCCGCGGTGGTGGCGAAGGTCGCGCGAGGGGCGAGGCGTCTGCATGCTCCGGCGGACGCCAGCTGTCATCCGGACGACAGATCGGTCCTCGCAGACTGCGGGTTTCTGTCATTGTGCGAACGCACATAAATTGCGTGAATCGCCGTAATCTTTGAAACCGCTGAATTTTGTTGAAAGAAGGAGCCTGTAGATGCTGGGTTTGATGCAAGACCGACCGCTTTTGATCTCGTCGCTGATCGAGTTCGTCGAGCGCCACAACGGTGACGGCGAGATCGTCTCGCGGCGGGTCGAGGGCGATATCCACCGCTGTACCTGGAGCGACATCGCATCGCGTTCCCGGCAGGTGGCCAATGCGCTGGACGGCGAGCAACTGCTGTTCAGCGACCGCATCGCGACCCTGGCCTGGAACGGCTACCGCCACCTGGAGCTCTACTACGGCGTCAGCGGCAGCGGCCGCGTGCTGCACACCATCAACCCGCGCCTGCATCCCGACCAGATCGCGTGGATCGCCAACCACGCCGAAGACCAGATCCTGTGCTTCGACCTCACCTTCCTGCCGCTGGTGCAGGCCGTGCATGCCAAGTGCCCGACCATCCGCAAGTGGGTCGCGCTGTGCGGGCCCGACAAGCTGCCGGTCGACAGCGGCATCCCCAACCTCGTGAGCTACGAGGACTGGGTCGGCGGCCAGTCCACCGACTACCAATGGCCGGTGTTCGACGAGAACTCGGCCTCGAGCATGTGCTACACGAGCGGCACCACCGGCAACCCCAAGGCCGCGCTCTACAGCCACCGCTCGACCATGCTGCACGCCTATGCGGCGGCGCTGCCCGACGTGATGCGCATCTCGGCGCGCGACTCGGTGCTGCCCGTGGTGCCGATGTTCCACGTCAACGCCTGGGGCATTCCGTACTCGGCCGCGCTGGTCGGCTGCAAGCTGGTGTTCCCGGGCCCGGCGCTCGACGGCAAGTCGGTCTACGACCTGATCGAGGGCGAGGGCGTGACCTTCGCGGCCGGCGTGCCCACCGTGTGGCAGATGATGCTGGGCCACATGCAGACCAACGGCCTGAAGTTCAGCGCCCTGAACCGCACCGTGATCGGCGGCTCCGCCTGCCCGCCGGCCATGATCAAGGCCTTCCAGGACCTGTACGACGTCGAGGTGCTGCATGCGTGGGGCATGACCGAGATGAGCCCGCTGGGCACGCTGTGCACGCTCAAGAACAAGCACCTGAAGCAGTCGCCCGAGGAGCAGCTCGCGGTGCGCCTCAAGCAGGGCCGCGCGATCTTCGGCGTCGACATGAAGATCGTCGACGGCGAGAACAACGAGCTGCCCTGGGACGGCAAGGCCTACGGCGACCTGCTGGTCAAGGGCCCGTGGATCGTCAAGGAGTACTTCAAGGGCGAGGGCGGCGATCCGCTGATCGACGGCTGGTTCCCCACCGGCGACGTCGCCACCATCGATGCCGACGGCTACCTGCAGATCACCGACCGCAGCAAGGACGTGATCAAGTCCGGCGGCGAATGGATCAGCTCGATCGACATCGAGAACATCGCGGTCTCGCATCCGGCCATCGCCATGGCGGCCTGCATCGGCGTCTACCACCCCAAGTGGGACGAGCGGCCGATCGTCGCGGTGGTGAAGAAGCCCGGTGCCGAGGTCACGCGCGAGGAACTGCTGAAGTTCTACGAAGGCAAGACCGCCAAGTGGCAGATCCCCGACGACGTGGTCTTCGTCGAGGCGATTCCGCTGGGCGCCACTGGAAAGATCCTCAAGACCCGGCTGCGCGAGCAGCTCAAGGACTACAAGCTGCCCGGCTTGTAAAGCGGGTGTGGCGGTGGCCGTGTCGCCTAGGCGATAGCACGGCCACCTCCGCGGCCCGGCTTGCGGGCAATCCCTGTGCGGACGAAAAAAGTGCGCTTGTACGCTGCGGATGCAGCCAATCGGGCAGCCCTTCAACCTGGAGACTCTTCATGCGTTTTGCCCTCAAGTCCATCGCCGTGTGCGCCCTGCTGGCCGGTGCCGGCGCGTCCTTCGCCCAGAAGGGCGAGACCGTCAAGATCGCCTGGCTCGATCCGCTCTCGGGCCTGATGGCCGCGGTGGGCACGAACCAGCTCAAGACCACGCAGTTCCTGGCGGAGGAGTTCAACAAGAAGAACGCCTCGGGCGTGAAGTTCGAGATCATCGGCATCGACAACAAGCTCAGCCCGCAGGAGACCACCGCCGCACTGCGCTCGGCGCAGGACCAGGGCGCGCGCTACATCATGCAGGGCAACGGCTCGGGCCCGGCGCTCGCGATCATCGACGCGGTCGAGAAGAACAACGCGCGCAATCCGGGCAAGGAACTGCTCTTCATGAACTACGCGGCGGTCGACCCCGACCTGACCAACAGCAAGTGCAGCTACTGGCACTTCCGCGTGGACGCCGACACCTCGATGAAGATGGAGGCGCTGACCACCTGGATGAAGGACCAGACGGACATCAAGAAGGTCTACATCCTCGGCCAGAACTACGCGCACGGCGTGCAGGTCAGCAAGTACGCCAAGGAAAACCTCAAGACCAAGCGCCCCGACATCCAGATCGTGGGCGACGACCTGCATCCGCTGGCCCAGGTGCGCGACTTCGCGCCCTACATCGCCAAGATCAAGGCCTCGGGTGCCGACACCGTGATCACCGGCAACTGGGGTTCCGACCTGTCGCTGCTGATCAAGGCGGCCAACGACTCGGGCCTCAACGTCAAGTTCCTGACCTATTACGCGCCCGGCGCCGGCACGCCCACCGCCATGGGCGCCACCTCCGACGGCAAGGTCTACACCGTGGCCTATGCCCACTACAACATGGGCGGCGACATCCAGCGCCTGCTCGGCGGCTACAAGAAGAAGATGAACGACGACCTCACGCAGGCGTCGATCTACCACGTGTTCGCGCTGCTCGATGCCGCCTTCGCGCAGACCAGGTCGACCGACCCGGTCAAGGTCGCGGCCGCGCTCGAGGGCATGAAGATCAAGAGCTTCAACGGCGAGGTCGAGATGCGCAAGACCGACCACCAGTTGCAGCAGGGCCTGTACATCTCGCGCTGGGAGAAGGCCAGCGCCAAGTACCCCTATGACGCCGAGAACACCGGCTACACCAATGTTCCCGTGAAGTATTACGAGTCGTACGTGGCGAGCACCCCGACGACCTGCCAGATGAAGCGCCCCTGAGGCTATTCGTGCGCGCATTTCCTACCCGTCGGTAGCAACAGCCTACCGGTGGGTAGAAATTGGAGAAATGCGCTGTCGCCTGCGCGATAGAAACGGGCCTCGCGGCATCTCCCTTACGGGCATTCCCTGAGGGGAGGGGCTGCGAAGGCTTGTACGCTCGTGCAAGGTTTTTTGAATCGGTTTGACCAGGAGATATAGATCGTGAAGTTCGCTCTGAAAATCGCTACCGCAGCCATCCTTGCCGCCAGCGCCGCCGGCGCCCTGGCCCAGAAGGGTGAAACCGTCAAGATCGCATGGCTCGACCCGCTGTCGGGCCTGATGGCCGCGGTCGGCACCAACCAGCTCAAGACCTTCCAGTTCCTGGCCGAAGAATTCAACAAGAAGAACGTGGCCGGCGTGAAGTTCGAGATCATCGGCATCGACAACAAGCTCAGCCCGCAGGAAACCACCGCCGCGCTGCGCTCGGCCATGGACCAGGGCGCGCGCTACGTGGTGCAGGGCAACGGCTCCGGCCCGGCGCTGGCCATCATCGACGCGCTCGAGAAGCACAACGCCCGCAACCCGGGCAAGGAAGTGCTCTACGTCAACTATGCGGCCGTCGATCCCGACCTGACCAACAGCAAGTGCAGCTACTGGCACTTCCGCCTCGATGCCGACACCTCGATGAAGATGGAGGCGCTGACCACCTTCATGAAGGACCAGCCCGAGATCAAGAAGGTCTACCTGATCAACCAGAACTACTCGCACGGCCAGCAGGTCTCGAAGTTCGCGAAGGAAAACCTCAAGACCAAGCGCCCCGACGTCGAAGTCGTCGGCGACGACCTGCATCCGCTGGCCCAGGTGCGCGACTTCGCGCCCTACATCGCCAAGATCAAGGCCTCGGGCGCCGACTCGGTGATCACCGGCAACTGGGGCTCCGACCTCGCGCTGTTGATCAAGGCGGCCAACGATGCCGGCCTCAACGTCAAGTTCTACACCTACTACGCCGTCACCAACGGCACGCCGACCGCCATGGGCGCGGCCTCGGACGGCAAGGTCTACCAGGTCGGCTACAGCCACTACAACGCGCCGGGCCCGGTCCAGCCGCTGATGGGCGAGTTCAAGAAGCGCTTCAACGACGACCTCTACACCACCGACGTCTACACGGTCTACGCGATGCTCAGCGAAGCCTTCGTGCGCGCCAAGTCGACCGAGCCGGTGAAGGTGGCCGCCACGCTCGAGGGCATGAAGTTCAAGAGCTTCAACGGCGACGTCGAGATGCGCAAGGCCGACCACCAGCTGCAGCAGGGCCTGTGGATCACGCGCTGGCAGAAGGCCGACGCCAAGAACCCGTACAGCCCGGAGAACACCGGCTACACGCTGGCCCCGGTCAAGTACTACGAAGCCTACGTGGCGAGCACGCCCACCACGTGCCAGATGAAGCGGCCCTCCTGAACGCGGGACGCCCCTGAACGGTCGAGGCCCGACTTCAACACTCGGGCCTTTTTCTTTTTCATGTGATCCGAAAGACCGATGAACGTCGAATTCTTCGTCATCTCGCTGCTCAACGGCGTGAGCTACGGCCTGCTGTTGTTCATGCTGAGCTCCGGCCTCACGCTGATCTTCAGCATGATGGGCGTGCTCAACTTCGCGCACGCCAGCTTCTACATGCTGGGCGCGTACATCGCCTACACGCTGTCGAACATCGTCGGCTTCTGGCCTGCGCTGTTCCTCGCGCCGCTGCTCGTGGGCGCCCTGGGCGCCGGCTTCGAGCGCTACTGCCTGCGGCGCGTGCACAAGTTCGGCCACGTGCCCGAGCTGCTCGTGACCTTCGGTCTTTCCTACCTGATCCTCGAGCTGGTGCAGCTGGTGTGGGGCCGCTCGACCGTGCCCTACGGCCTGCCGGCGCAGCTCCAGGGCCCGCTGTTCACGCTCTACGGCACCCAGTTCCCCAAGTCGCGCTCCTTCATCATGCTGGTGGCGGTGCTGATGCTGGTGTCGGTCTGGCTGCTGCTCACGCGCACGCGCATCGGCCTCGTGATCCAGGCCGCGCTCAAGCACCCCGACATGGTCGAGGCGCTGGGCCACAACGTGCCGCGCGTGTTCATGCTGGTGTTCGGCGGCGGTGCCGCGCTCGCGGGCCTCGCGGGCGTGGTCGGCGGCAACACCTACGTCACCGAGCCGGCGATGGCGGGCTCGGTCGGCTCCATCATCTTCGTGGTGGTGGTGGTCGGCGGCATGGGCTCGCTGGCCGGGGCCTTCCTGGCCTCGCTGCTGATCGGCGTGATCCAGACCTTCGCGGTCGCCATGGACCAGTCGCTGGCCGGCGGACTGCAGGCGCTGGGCATGGCGGTCAACGACCAGACCTTCGGCTACGAGCTGCTCAAGCTCACCATCTCGCAGGTCGCACCGATCCTGCCGTACCTGTTCCTGGTCCTCATCCTGATCTTCAGGCCCAAGGGTCTGCTGGGCACCCGGGAGGACTGACGCCATGACATCGACCACGCAAGCTTCGCGCTACTACCGCTTCAAGCCCTGGAACATCGGCCGCTACCTGATCTGGGCGCTGTTCGCCATCGCCCTGATCGTCGCGCCGCACCTGTTCAAGAGCAGCCTGGCGCTGACCATGCTCTCGCAGATGGGCTACCTCATCGTCATCTGCCTGAGCTACAACATCCTGCTGGGGCAGGGCGGCATGCTGAGCTTCGGCCATGCCGTCTACGTCGGGCTGGGCTCGTTCATCGCGATCCACACGATGAACCTCGCGAGCAAGGGCGCGCTGCCGGTGCCGCTGGTGCTGATCCCGCTCGTGGGCGGGCTCGCGGGCATGTTCTTCGCGATCCTGCTGGGCTTCGTCACCACGAAGAAGTCGGGCACCACCTTCGCGATGATCACGCTGGGCATCGGCGAACTGGTGGCCGCCATGGCGCTGATGTTCCCGAGCTTCTTCGGCGGCGAGGGCGGCATCACCACCGACCGCGTCTACGGCACGCCCTTCCTCGGCATGACCTTCGGGCCGCAGATCCAGGTCTACTACCTGATCGCGTTCTACTGCTTCGTGTGCACCGCGCTGATGTTCGCCTTCACCGGCACGCCGCTGGGCCGCATGCTCAACGCGGTGCGCGACAACCCCGAGCGCGTGGAATTCATCGGCTACAACACGCAGCGCGTGCGCTACTTCGCGTTCATCATCGCGGGCTTCTTCGCCGGCATCGGCGGCGGCCTGGCCTCGATCAACTTCGAGATCGTGAACGCGGCCGACAGCCTCAACGCGGTGCGCTCGGGCGGCTACCTGCTGTTCACCTTCCTCGGCGGCGCGGTGTTCTTCTTCGGCCCGATGATCGGCGCGGTGCTGCTGGTGTTCGCCTCGATCCTGCTGTCCGAGCTCTCGAAGGCCTGGCAGCTGTACTTCGGGCTGGTGTTCGTGTTCATGGTGATGTTCGCCCCGGGCGGCATCGCGAGCCTGGTCATGATGAACCTGCGCGTGGCCAAGTTCGGCAAGTTCGACCGCTTCTGGTGGCTCTACCTCGCGCTCGCCGCGGCGCTGGTGCCGGTGGTGATCGGCGCGGCCGCGCTGATCGAGATGATCTACCACATCCAGCTCAATGCGGCGATGGGCTCGCGGCTGAACTTCTTCGGCGTCTCGCTCGACACCGCGGGCATGGGCAGCTGGCTCGGCGCGGTCGCGATCCTGGCCATCGGCCTGGGCGCGCTCGAGGTCGCGCGGCGGCGCTTCGTGCGGGTCTGGGGCCAGGCGCAGGAAGAGATCGAAACGGAAATCAAGCGTCGGGAGGCGGCGTAACACATGAGCGCTGAATACGCACTGGAACTCAAGGCGCTGCGAAAGAATTTCGGCAAGACCGAGATCATTCGCGGCGTGGACCTCGCGGTGAAGGCCGGCGAGCGCGTGGCCGTCATCGGGCCGAACGGCGCGGGCAAGTCCACGCTGTTCAACCTGATCAGCGGGCGGCTCGCGCCCACCAGCGGCGAGGTGCTGCTCAACGGGCAGCGCATCGACGGCAAGAAGCCCTACGAGATCAACCGGCTGGGCCTCTCGCGCAGCTTCCAGATCACGAACATCTTCCCCAAGCTCAGCGTGTTCGAGAACCTGCGCTGCGGCGTGCTCTGGAGCCTCGGCTACAAGTACACCTTCCTGCGCTTCCTCTCGAACCTCGACGACGCCAATGCGCGCACCGAGGAGCTGATCCGCCAGATCGGCCTGGAACGCAAGCGCGACGTGCATGCGGTGAACCTCACCTATGCCGAGCAGCGCGCGCTCGAGATCGGCGTGACCATCGCCGGCGGCGCCAACGTGATCCTGCTGGACGAACCCACGGCCGGCATGAGCAAGACCGAGACCTCGCACTTCATCGCGCTGATCAAGCACGTGACCACCGGCAAGACCCTGCTCACGGTGGAGCACGACATGGGCGTGGTGTTCGGCCTGGCCGACAAGATCGCGGTGGTGGTGTACGGCGAGGTGATCGCCTTCGACACGCCCGCGGAGGTGCGCGCCAATGCGCGCGTGCAGGAGGCCTATCTCGGTTCGTCGGTGGCCGATGCACAGGGAGCGGGACACTGAGATGCTGAAGCTTCACGACATCCACGCCTACTACGGCAAGAGCCATGTGCTGCATGGCGTTTCCTTCGACGTGCAGCCCGGCGAGATCGTCGCGCTGCTGGGCCGCAACGGCTCGGGCCGCTCGACCACCGCCAAGGCCATCATGGGCCTGGTGCATGCCGAGGGCACGCTGCGCTGGAAGGAGCAGGACATCCTGCGCAAGAAGGCCTACGAGATCGCCCACCTGGGCATCGGCTACGTGCCCGAGAACCGCGACATCTTCCCCAAGCTCACGGTGCACCAGAACCTGCTCTTGGGGCAGAAGGGCTCGGGCAAGGGCAGCCGCTGGCAGTTCGACGACATGTACGGCATGTTCCCGCGCCTCAAGGAGCGCCAGCACACCGAGGCCGGCGTGCTCTCGGGCGGCGAGCAGCAGATGCTCACGCTGTGCCGCACGCTGATGGGCGACCCCGACCTGATCATCATCGACGAGCCCACCGAGGGCCTGGCGCCGAAGATCGTCGAGCTGGTGGGGCAGTACCTGCGCACGCTCAAGGACAAGGGCATCTCGGTGCTGCTGATCGAGCAGAAGCTCACCATCGCGATGGCGATCTCCGACCGCGCGCTCGTCATGGGCCACGGCAGCATCGTGTTCGACGGCACGCCCGCCAGCCTGCGCGCGGACGGCGCGACGCGCAAGGAATGGCTCGAGGTCTGAGGTAGGCTGTGAAGGCGGATGGCCGGAGCGAAGGGCGCGAAGTCCTTGGCGTCCGGCGTCCGCCTTTGCTCCTTGTCCCTCCAGCGACTGCGTGCCATTGTTGCGCCGCGCCAAAGGCCTAAAATCCCCGGAAAAAGAACACTCGTGCTTTTTCTTTTTTCTCTTCACACACCAAGGAACGCAGCATGACGGCTGAATACAAAGTGCTCGGCGATGTCGCCGTGATCACCCTGACCAATCCCCCGGTCAACGGTCTCGGTTTCTCGACCCGCATCGGCATCACCGACGGCCTGTCGAAGGCCCATGCCGACGATGCCGTCAAGGCCATCGTCATCACCGGCGCCGGCAAGGCGTTCTCGGGTGGCGCCGACATCAAGGAATTCGGCACGCCCAAGGCGCTGCAGGAGCCCAACCTGCTGAGCGTGATCCTCGCGCTCGAAGCCGCCACCAAGCCCATCGTCGCGGCCATCCACTCGGTGTGCATGGGCGGCGGCCTCGAGCTCGCGCTCGGCTGCCACTACCGCGTCGCGGCCCCGGGCACCAACGTCGCGCTGCCCGAAGTCAAGCTGGGCCTGCTGCCCGGCGCCGGCGGCACGCAGCGCCTGCCGCGCGTGCTGGGCGTGGAAACCGCCCTCAACATGATCGTGAGCGGCGAGGCCGTGAAGTCCGAAGTGCTCGCCAGCCTGCCGGGCCAGAAGCTGTTCGACAAGCTCGCCGCCTCGCCCGAGACCGTGTTCGACGAAGCCGTCGAGTTCGCGAAGTCGGTCGCGGCCAAGGGCGGCGACCTGCCGCTGGTGCGCAGCCTGCCGTGCCGCCATCCGCAGGGCGATGCCTACTTCCAGTTCACCAAGAACATGGTCGGCGGCATGTCGAAGAACTACCCGGCGCCGCTCAAGTGCATCGATGCCGTGCAGGCCGCGACCAAGCTCAAGTTCGACGAGGGCATGGCCGAGGAACGCCGCCTGTTCACCGCGCTGATGTTCACGCCCGAGTCGCTGTCGCTGCGCCACCTGTTCATGGCCGAGCGCGCCGCCTCGAAGATTCCCGACGTGCCCGAGGACACGCCCAAGCGCGAGATCAAGTCGGTCGGCGTGATCGGCGCCGGCACCATGGGCGGCGGCATCTCGATGAACTTCCTCAACGCGGGCATCCCCGTGAAGATCCTCGAGATGAAGCAGGAAGCGCTCGATCGCGGCATCGCCACCATCAAGAAGAACTACGAGGCCCAGGTCAAGAAGGGCAAGCTCAAGCAGGACAAGTACGAGCAGCGCATGGCGCTCTTGAGCACCACGCTGAGCTACGACGACCTGAAGGACGCCGACCTGATCATCGAGGCCGTGTTCGAGGAGATCGGCGTCAAGGAGAAGGTCTTCAAGGAACTCGACCGCGTCGCCAAGAAGGGCGCGATCCTGGCCTCGAACACCTCGACGCTCGACGTCGACAAGATCGCATCGTTCACCGAGCGTCCGCAGGACGTGGTCGGCATGCACTTCTTCAGCCCGGCCAACGTGATGAAGCTGCTCGAGGTGGTGCGCGGCAAGCAGACCGCCAAGGACGTGCTCGCCACGGTCATGGCCATCGGCAAGAAGATCAAGAAGACCTCGGTGGTCTCGGGCGTGTGCGACGGCTTCATCGGCAACCGCATGATCGAGCAGTACAGCCGCCAGGCCGGCTTCCTGCTCGACGAGGGCGCGACGCCGCAGCAGGTCGACAAGGCGATCGAGAAGTTCGGCTTCGCGATGGGCCCGTTCCGCATGGGCGACCTGGCCGGCAACGACATCGGCTGGGCGATCCGCAAGCGCCGCGCCGTCGAGCGTGCCGACATGAAGTACAGCCGCACGGCCGACAAGCTCTGCGAACTGGGCCGCTTCGGCCAGAAGACCGGGGCAGGGTGGTACGACTACCAGGCCGGCAAGCGCGATGCGATCCCCTCGGAACTCGTCAACAAGATGATCGAGGACCACCGCAAGGAACTGGGCATCACGCCGCGCAAGATCTCCGACGAGGAAATCGTGCAGCGCCTGGTCTACGCGCTGGTCAACGAAGGCGCGCACATCCTCGAGGACGGCATCGCCTCGAAGTCGGGCGACATCGACATGGTCTACCTCACGGGCTACGGTTTCCCGATCTGGCGCGGCGGCCCGATGCACTACGCCTCGCAGGTCGGCCTGTACAACGTGGCCGAGACCATGAAGCGCTTCGCGAAGAACCCGCGCGACGACGCCGAGTTCTGGCAGCCCGCGGCGCTGATCCAGAAGCTGGTGGCCGAAGGCAAGTCCTTCGGCTGATCGTCCGGGACCGCGACCGCCCATGTTGAAACGCATCCTCCTGGGACTGCTGCTGGCGCTCGTCGCGCTGGCGGCGGTCGTGGCGGTCAAGACCTGGACCACGCCTTCGCGCCAGCTCGCGGTGGCGCCCGCGCCCAAGCTCGACATCGACCTGCAGGCCGCCGCCAAGCGGCTCGCGGGCGCGATCCCGATCCGTACCGTGTCCAGCCTCGACGACCCGGCCGCCAACCTGGCCGAGTTCGACCGGCTGCATGCCTACCTCGAACAGAACTTCCCCAAGGTCCACGCCACCCTCAAGAAGGAAGTGGTGGGCCAGAAGGCGCTGCTCTACACCTGGACCGGCAGCGATGCCGCGGCCAAACCGATCGCGCTGATGGCGCACCAGGACATGGTGCCGATCGCGCCGGGCACCGAGAAGGCCTGGAGCGTCGATCCCTTCGGCGGCGAGATCAAGGACGGCTTCGTCTGGGGCCGCGGCACGCTCGACAACAAGGGCAACCTGTTCGCGCAGATGGAGGCCATCGAGCTGCTGGTCGCCGGCGGCTTCAAGCCCCGGCAGACCATCTACCTCGTGATGGGCGACGACGAGGAGGTCAGCGGCCTGCGCGGCGCGCAGCCGATCGCCGAGCTGCTCAAGTCGCGTGGCGTGAAGCTCGACTGGGTGCTCGACGAGGGCCTGCTGGTGCTCGACGGCGTGCTGCCGGGCCTGAGCAAGCCGGCGGCGCTGATCGGCCTGGCCGAGAAGGGCTACGCCACCTTCTTCCTCTCGCTCGACACCGCGCCCGGCCATTCCTCGATGCCGCCCGCGCACAGCGCGATCGGCAGCATGAGCGCGGCGCTCGCGCGGCTCGAGGCCAACCCGATGCCCGGCGGCATCCAGGGCGTGGCGGGCCAGATGTTCGGCACGCTCGCGCCCGAGATGAGCGGCATCAACCGCGTGATGCTGTCGAACCTCTGGCTCACGGCGCCGCTGGTCGAAGGCCAGCTGCAGAAGAGCCCGAGCAGCAACGCGATGCTGCGCACCACCACCGCGCTGACCATCGTGCGCGCCGGCAACAAGGACAACGTGCTGCCCGGCCGCGCCGAGGCCGCCGTCAATTTCCGCGTGCTGCCCGGCGACACCATCGACAGCGTCGAGGCCCACCTGCGCAAGCAGCTCGGCAACGACGAGATCAAGATCAAGCGCTACCCCGGCAACTCCGAGGCCTCGCCGGTCTCGCCGACCGACAGCACCGGCTACCGCGCGATCGAGCAGGCGGTGCGCCAGTCCTTCCCCGACGCCATCGTCGCGCCCGGCCTCATGACGGCGGCCACCGATTCGCGCCACTTCTCGATCGTGAGCGACGCGGTGTTCCGCTTCTCGCCGTTCCGCATGAAGAACGAGGACCTCGCGCGCTTCCACGGCACCAACGAACGCCTCGCGATCTCGAACTACGGCGAGATGATCGGCTTCTATCACCAGCTCCTGCGCAACACCTCGGCTGCGCAGCCCCAGTAAACCGGCTTCCCCTTCCATCTTCGAAAAGGACCTCACCATGACCAGCGCCGTCATCGTTTCCACCGCCCGCACGCCGCTCGCCAAGAGCTGGAAGGGTGCTTTCAACATGACGCACGGCGCCACGCTCGGCGGCCATGCGGTGCAGCATGCGATTGCCCGCGCCGGCATCGAGGCCGCCGAGGTCGACGACGTGATCATGGGTTGCGCCACGCCCGAAGGCGCGACCGGCTCGAACATCGCGCGCCAGATCGCGCTGCGCGCCGGCTGCCCGATCACCACCTCGGGCATGACCATCAACCGCTTCTGCTCCTCGGGCCTGCAGACCATCGCCACCGCCGCCCAGCGCATCATCGCGGGCGAGGGCGACGTCTACGTGGCCGGCGGCGTCGAGAGCATCTCGTGCGTGCAGAACGAAGCCAACAAGCACATGCTGGCCGACCCCTGGCTCGTGAAGCACAAGCCCGAGATCTACTGGAACATGCTGCAGACGGCCGAGCAGGTCGCCAAGCGCTACAACATCGGCCGTGATGCCATGGACGAGTACGGCGCCGCGAGCCAGCAGAAGGCCACGGCCGCGCTGGAAGCCGGCCGCTTCAAGGACGAGATCGCGCCGATCACCGTGCTGGCCGGCGTGGCCGACCCCGTGATGGGCCTGCGCACCAAGGAAGTCACGATCGAGAACGACGAAGGCATCCGCCCCGGCACCACCAAGGAAGGCATCAGCGGCATCCGCTCGGCCATTCCCGGCGGCCTGATCTCGGCCGGCAACGCCAGCCAGTTCTCGGACGGCGGCGGCGCCTGCGTGGTGGTCGACGAGAAGTACGCCGAGCGCAAGGGCCTGAAGCCGCTGGGCCGCTTCCTGGGCTTCGCGGTGGCGGGCTGCGAGCCCGACGAGATGGGCATCGGCCCCGTCTTCGCGATCCCCAAGGTGCTCAAGCGCCTGGGCCTGACGGTCAACGACATCGACCTGTGGGAGCTCAACGAAGCCTTCGCGGTGCAGGTGATCTACTGCCGCGACAAGCTCGGCATCCCGGCCGATCGCCTCAACGTGGACGGCGGCGCCATCGCCGTGGGCCACCCCTACGGCGTGAGCGGCCAGCGCCTCACGGGCCACGCGCTGATCGAAGGCAAGCGCCGCGGCGCGAAGAAGGTCGTGGTCACGATGTGCATCGGCGGTGGCATGGGTGCCGCGGGCGTGTTCGAGGTGATCTGAGCCTCGTCCTGAACCGCTGAATTCGGACTTCCGAACGCAGAAGTCGCGAAGGTTACGCAGAAGTCGCAGAAGAGAAACCAGAATTTTCATTGGTTTTTCTCTGCGACTTTTTCTTGGCCTTCCGCGCCTTTCGCGCTCGCTGTCCGACCCCGATCCCGCTTTCCTGGAACACACCATGAGCCTGCGTCCCACCCTCGATTTCCTGCTCTACGACTGGCTGCATGCCGAAACGCTGGCCTCGCGCGAACGCTTCGCCGACCACTCGCGCGAGACCTTCGACGCGGTGCTCGACACCTGCGAGCGCATCGCGCGCGAGAAGTACGCGCCGTTCAACCGCACCGTCGACACGCAGGAGCCGCACTTCGACGGCGAGAAGGTGATCCTGCCGCAGGCCACGCACGACGCGCACAAGGCCTTCGTCGAATCGGGAATGATGAGCGCGGCGCAGGACTACGACATCGGTGGCATGCAGCTGCCCTACACGGTGCAGGCCGCGGCCAACAGCTTCTTCGCGATGGCCTCGGTGAGCATCGGCTCGAACATGCTGACCAGCGGCAACGCCAACCTGCTGATGGTGCATGGCACCGAGATGCAGAAGGAGGTGTTCGCCAAGAACGAGTTCTCCGGCCGCTGGGCCGGCACCATGTGCCTGTCGGAGCCGCAGGCCGGCTCCTCGCTGAGCGACGTGGCCACGCGCGCGGTGCCCGATGGCGAGGGCTTCCAGGACGATCCGCTGGGCCCGCGCTACCGGCTCACGGGCAACAAGATGTGGATCTCCTCGGGCGACCACGAGCTGACCGAGAACATCGTGCACATCGTGCTCGCCAAGATTCCCGACGAGAACGGCAAGCTGGTGCCGGGCACGCGCGGCATCTCGCTGTTCATCGTGCCCAAGCGCATGGTGAACACGCAGGGCGAACTCACGGGCGAGCGCAACGACGTGGCGCTCGCGGGCCTCAACCACAAGCTGGGCTGGCGCGGCACCACCAACACGCTGCTGAACTTCGGCGAGGGCAAGTACCCGGTCGGCGGCAAGGCCGGCGCGGTGGGCTACCTGGTCGGCGCGCCCGGCAAGGGCCTGCACTGCATGTTCCACATGATGAACGAGGCGCGCATCGGCGTCGGCACCGCCGCCACCATGCTCGGCATGGCCGGCTATCACGCCTCGCTCGACTACGCGAAGAGCCGGCCGCAGGGCCGCCTCGTGAAGAAGCCCGAGGGCGGCGAGGCCAAGGTGGTCAAGGACTCGGCCGGCCCGCAGGTGCGCATCATCGAGCACGCCGACGTGCGCCGCATGCTGCTGGCGCAGAAGGCCTATTGCGAGGGCGCGCTGGCGCTCGAGCTCTACTGCGCGCGGCTGGTCGACGAGCAGAAGACCGGCGACGAGCAGGCCGCCGACGAGGCGCGGCTGCTGCTCGAAGTGCTGACCCCGATCGCCAAGAGCTGGCCCAGCGAATGGTGCCTCGAGGCCAACTCGCTCGCGATCCAGGTCCATGGCGGCTACGGCTACACGCGCGACTTCCCGGTCGAGCAGTACTGGCGCGACAACCGCCTCAACATGATCCACGAGGGCACGCACGGCATCCAGGCGGCCGACCTGCTGGGCCGCAAGGTGCTGATGGAGAAGGGCCGCGGCCTGCAGCTGCTGGCGGGCCGCATCACCGAGACCATCGGCCGCGCCGCCAAGGCGCCCGCGCTGGCCGCCCATGCCAAGGCGCTGGGCGAGGCGCTGCAGCGCGTGGGCAGCGCCACCGAGGCCGCCTGGTCCACCGGCGACCCGGCCGAGGCGCTGGTGAACGCGGTGCCGTACATGCAGGCCTTCGGCCACACGGTGCTGGCCTGGCTGTGGCTCGACGTGGCGCAGCGCGCGCTCGAACTCGACCCGGCGCAGGCCGCGCCCGCGACTGCTGGCAAGATGGCGGCCGCGCGCTATTTCTTCCACTACGAGCTGCCCAAGAACGGCGCCTGGCTCAACGTGGTCGAGAGCCGCGATCCGACCTGTACCGCCTTGCCCGAAGAGGCATTCTGATGCCCGCCATTGCCATGACCCCTCCCACTCCCGCCAAGCCACCGAAACCGCATGCCACGCTCGAGAAGTGGATCTGGATCCTGATCTACGGCGGCCTGTTCCTCGTCATCCTCGGCATCGCCACCGGCCGCACCGAGCCGGCCACCGGCTGGGCCATGGCCGTGCCCGGCGGCATCGCGACCGCCGTGGGCTTCGTGCTGATCTACGTGCGCTCGCGCATGAACGACAAGTAAGGACCAAGGCCATGCTCAGGCACATCGTGATGTGGAAGTTCAAGGCGCACGCCGAGGGCGCCGACAAGGCCGCCAACCTCGCCAAGGCCAAGGCGCTGCTCGAGGCCTGCGCGACGCTGTCGCCGGGCACCGTGCGCTTCGAGGTCGCGCTGGCCCAGCCGGGCCTGGAAGCCACCTACGACCTGATCCTCAATTCGGAATTCACCGACGCCGCCGCGCTCGCGGCCTATGCCGAGCATCCGCAGCACGTCGCGCTCAAGCCCTTCATCGGCGCCGTGCGCGAAGCGCGCCAGTGCATGGACTACGAGCTCTGACGCCCCCCGAACACCACCGACACCCGGAGACATCTTCATGACCGCACGCACCACCCAGCAACTGTTCGACCTCCGCGGCAAGACCGCGCTCATCACCGGCGGCTCGCGCGGCCTGGGCCTGCAGATGGCCCACGCGCTCGGCGAGGCCGGCGCGAAGATCATGCTGAGCTCGCGCAAGGCCGACGACCTCGAGCAGGCCGCGGCCGAGCTGCAGGCCGCCGGCATCGACGCGCGCTGGATCGCCGCCGACTGCGCGAAGGAAGAAGACACCCGCCGCCTGGCCGAGGAAACGCTGCAGCGCCTGGGCGCGATCGACATCCTCGTGAACAACGCCGGCGCGAGCTGGGGTTCGCCGGCCGAGAGCCATCCGGTCGAGGCCTGGGACAAGGTGATGAACCTCAACGTGCGCGGCTATTTCATCCTGTCGCAGCACGTTGCCAACCAGTACATGATCCCGAAGAAGAGCGGCCGCATCATCAACATCGCCTCGATCGCGGGCCTCAACGGCAACCCGCCCGAGATGCAGACCCTGGCCTACAACACCTCCAAGACCGCGGTCATCGGCTTCACGCGCACGCTGGCGGCCGAATGGGGCAAGTACAACATCACCGTCAACGCGATCTGCCCGGGCTTCTTCATGACGAAGATGGCGGCCGGCCTGATCAAGTCGCTGGGCGAGGAGAAGATGGCCGCGCAGGCGCCGCTGGGCCGCCTGGGCGACGACGAAGACCTCAAGGGCCTGACGCTGCTGTACGCGAGCGATGCCGGCAAGCACATCACCGGCCAGTGGCTGGCCGTCGACGGCGGCGTGAGCGTGGTTCTCGGCGCTGCGTGAACACGTTCTGAAGCAATGACCCAAGACTCCGACGACATCAACATCCGCTCGTACACGAGCCAGATCCCGTTCGCGCGCCACCTGGGCTTCGAGCTCGTGAAGTTCGAGAACGGCGAATCCGAGATCCGCTACACGGCCAAGCCCGAGCATCTCAACACCTTCGACGTGACGCACGGTGGCGCCTGCATGACCTTGCTCGACATCACCATGGCCGCGGCCGCGCGCAGCGTGACGCCCGAGACCGGCGTGGTCACGATCGAGATGAAGACCAGCTTCATGCAGCCCTCGGTCGGCCCGCTGCACGCACGCGGCACGCTGATCCACCGCACCGCCACGCTGGCCTTCACCGAGGCCAAGATCTACGACGAGCAGGAGCGCGTGTGCGCCCATGCCACCGGCACCTTCAAGTACGTAAAGCGCCGGCTGCCGACCGGCCCGGCGAGCGCCAACGCGATGCGCCCGCCGTCGACCGACTGACCGCGAACAGTCCAAGGGCGGCGGACCTCGTTCCGCCGCCACAGTCCCAAGGCGCCTCGCGCGCCGCCATCCAGTTTCCAGGAGACACGACCATGCCGACCAACAAGCAGCAGATCCTCGACAACCGCCCCGAGGGCGAAGCCGTCGCGAGCAACTTCAAGCTCGTGACCGCGCAAACCCCGGCACTCCAGGACAACCAGGTGCTGGTGCGCCACCACTACATGAGCCTCGACCCCTACATGCGCGGGCGCATGAACGACGCCAAGAGCTATGCCCAGCCGCAGCCGCTGGGCCAGGTGATGCAGGGCGGCACCGTGGGCGAGGTGGTCGAGAGCAAGCATCCGAAGTACGCCGTGGGCGACAAGGTGGTGGGCTTCGGCGGCTGGCAGGAGTACAGCGTGGTCGATGCCTCGCAGCCCGGTGCGCTCAAGAAGGTAGACACCACCCACGTGCCGCTGTCGCACTACCTGGGCGCGGTCGGCATGCCGGGCGTGACCGCCTGGTACGGGCTGGTCAAGATCATCGCGCCCAAGGCCGGCGAGACCGTGGTCATCACGGCCGCCAGCGGTGCCGTGGGCAGCGCCTTCGGCGCGCTGGCCAAGGCGCGCGGCTGCCGCGTGGTGGGCATCGCGGGCGGGCCCGACAAGTGCAAGTACGTGACCGACGAACTCGGCTTCGACGCCTGCATCGACTACCGCCAGCATCCCGACGTCAAGACCATGAGCGCGGCGCTCAAGGAAGCCTGCCCGAACGGCATCGACGGCTATTTCGAGAACGTCGGCGGCTACATCTTCGACGCCGTGCTGCTGCGCACCAACGCCTTCGCGCGCGTGGCGCTGTGCGGCATGATCGCGGGCTACGACGGCCAGCCGCTGCCGCTCGCGAACCCCGCGCTGATCCTGATCAACCGGCTCAAGGTCGAGGGCTTCATCGTCAGCGAGCACATGGAGGTGTGGCCCGAGGCGCTGGCCGAGCTCGGCGCGCTGGTGGGCAGCGGCAAGCTCAAGCCGCGCGAGTCGATCGCGCAGGGCATCGAGGCCGCGCCCGAGGCCTTCCTGGGCCTGCTCAAGGGCCGCAACTTCGGCAAGCAGCTGGTCAAGCTGATCTGAGAGAAGAGAACGCGAAGGAGCCGGCCATGGACGCGACCCACGAGGTATTCAACCAGCCGGCGCCACTGGCCGGCTACAACCTCTTCGACACCAACCGGCCCCTGCGCGATGCGTTGAATTTCAATGCGCCGCAGCTGCCGACGGAGTCGCTGCGGCAACTGGGCGAAACGCTGGGCTCGGCCGACATGCAGACGCAGGCGCGGCTGGCCAACGTGCACACGCCCGAGCTGCACACGCACGACCGTTTCGGTCGGCGCATCGACGAGGTCGAGTTCCATCCGAGCTACCACCTGCTGATGAAGGCGGCCGTGGGCGCGGGCCTGCACGGCACGCCGTGGCGCGCCGAGCCCGGCGCGGCCGCGTCGCCCCATGTGCTGCGCGCCGCGGGCTTCATGCTCTTCACCGAGCTCGAGCCCTCGATGCTGTGCCCGATCTCGATGACCTACGCGGCCACGCCCGCGCTGCGCGACAACGCGGCCGTGCATGCCGACTGGGGCGCGAAGCTCGGCAGCCTCGTCTACGACCCCGCGCTCAAGCCGGTGGCCGACAAGGCCGGCGTGACCATGGGCATGGGCATGACCGAGAAGCAGGGCGGCTCCGACGTGCGGGCCAACACCACGAAGGCGGTGCGCGCGGACAGCGATGGCTGGGGCGAGCGCTACGAGATCACGGGCCACAAGTGGTTCTTCTCGGCGCCGATGTGCGATGCCTTCCTGGTGCTGGCGCAGGCGCCGGCCGGACTCAGCTGCTTCTTCCTGCCGCGCGTGTTGCCCGACGGCACGCGCAACGCGATCCGCATCCAGCGCCTGAAGGACAAGCTCGGCAACAAGGCCAACGCCAGTTCCGAGGTCGAGTTCCACGGCGCCAGCGCCTGGCTGGTGGGCGAGGAGGGCCGCGGCATTCCGCAGATCCTCGAGATGGGCACGATGACGCGGCTGGACTGCGCGCTCGGCACCAGCGGGCTGATGCGCCAGGCCCTCGCGCTGGCTTTGAACCACACGGCGCAGCGCAGCGCCTTCGGCAAGCCGCTGATCGCGCAGCCGCTGATGCAGAACGTGCTGGCCGACATGGCGCTCGAGAGCGAGGCCGCCACCGCGCTCGCGATCCGCCTCGCGCGCGCCTTCGACCGGCCCGCCGACGAGCACGAGCGGCTGATGGCGCGGCTCTTGACGCCGGTCGCCAAGTTCTGGATCTGCAAGCGCGGCAGCCTGCTGGGCCAGGAGGCGATGGAATGCCTGGGCGGCAACGGCTACGTGGAGGAGGGCGGCGAGGGCGTGATGGCGCGCGTCTACCGCGAGATGCCGCTCAACTCGATCTGGGAGGGCGCGGGCAACATCATGGCGCTCGACCTGCTGCGCGGCCTGCGCAAGGGCGACGCGGTGGCGGCGCTGGCGCACGAACTGGCGCCCGCGCGCGGCCAGCATGCGGCGCTCGACCGCCTGGCCGACGCGCTGCCCGCGCGCATCGAGGCGATGGCCTCCGAGGTCGAGGCGCGTCGTCTGGCACAGGACGTGGCGCTGGCCGTGCAGGCTTCGCTGCTCGCGCAAACCGCGCCGCCGGCCGTGGTGGGCGCGTTCTGCGCCTCGCGCCTCGGCGGCGACTGGGGCCATGCCTTCGGCACGCTGGGCGCGGGCACCGATTTCGATGCGATCGTGCGGCGCGCGCAGCCGGTCTAGAAGAACACTGTCTCCCTCTCACAAGGAAAAACCACGATGGCCGATCTGATCCTGCACCACTACGCGACCTCGCCCTTCTCGGAGAAGGTGCGCTTGATCCTCGGCGCCAAGCAGCTGCCGTGGAAGTCGGTCTTCATCCCGCCGATCATGCCCAAGCCCGACGTGGAGGTGCTCACGGGCGGCTACCGCAAGACGCCGTTCCTGCAGATCGGCGCCGACATCTACTGCGACAGCGCGCTGATCGCCGACGTGCTCGAGCACCTGCAGCCCGCGCCCACGCTGTACCCCGAGCCCGAGAAGGGCATGTCGCGCATCCTCGCGCAGTGGGCCGACACCACCCTGTTCTGGGCCGCGATGGCCTGGAACCTGCAGCCCAAGGGCGCGGCCGAGGTGTTCGCCAAGGCGCCGCCCGAGGCCGCCAAGGCCTTCGGCGAGGACCGCGCGAAGATGAGCGCCGGCAACATGACGCGGCTGCGCCCGGGCGATGCCACCAGCGCCTACAAGTCCTATCTGCGCCGGCTGTCCGACATGCTCGACGACAAGCCCTTCCTGCTCGGCGAGGTGCCCAGCATCGCCGACTTCGCGGCCTACCACCCGCTCTGGTATACGCGCCGCATCGAGGCGGTGAAGGGCATCCTCGACCTCACGCCCGCGGTGGTCGACTGGATGAACCGCATGGCGGCCATCGGCCATGGCACGCCCGACAAGTTCGGCGCCGACGAAGCCATCGCCGTGGCCAAGGCCGCGACCCCGCATTCGCTGCTGACCGACAGCACCTTCCAGGACGACCACGGCATTCCGCTGGGCAGCGCCGTCACCCTGCGCGCGGAGAGCTTCGGGCTCGAGGAAACGCCGGGCACCCTGGTGGCGGCCACGCGCACCCACTACACGCTGGAGCGCAACGGCGAGCGCACGGGGCGGGTGCATGTGCACTTTCCGCGCATCGGCTATGTGCTGAAGAAGGCCGAGGCCTGAAGAAAACGCCGGGCCGGTGATCGCCGACCCGGCGATCCCGCTCAGTTCACCGTGTGCGAGCCCAGCCCGTCCGAGGTGTCGATGGGCAGGGGGACGGCGGGGCCCCATTGCTCCGCGGGATCGAAGGGCAGCAGCGGATTCCGGTCGCCGGCCTTGACCTCGGGCTTGCGGCGCAGCGTCTGGTTCAGCGTGCTGATGGCGCCGCTCTTCCACTCGTTGCCGGGGTCCACGCCGACCTGGCCGATGCGGTCGATGACCGTGCCCGACTTCTCGATCGTCAGCGCATCGTCGCCGTTGTAGTTGACCACGCTGCTGACGATCGAGCCCGCGGGCTTGAAGGGGGCCGTGGCGCCGCTGTTCGAGAGCACCAGCGTCGCGCCCGCGGCCAGCGTGCCGCTGAGCACCTGCGTGTTGGTCGCCGTGCTCGCGCCGTTCGAGTACAGCTTGACGGTGTAGAGGCTCAGGTCCAGCGCCGCCGCGGTCGGGTTGTAGAGCTCGATCGCCTTGTTGTTCGAGCTGCCCTCGATGTACTCGCTGAAGAACAGGTCGGGCGGGCCGGGCGGAACCACCACGATCTTGCTGACGGCGACGCTGCCGGAGCGCGTGGCGGTCTGGCCCGCCGAGTTGGTCAGCGTGATCACGACCTCGAAGCTGCCCGCGGCCGCGTAGGTGTGCGTCACCGTGCCCGCGCCCGGCGCGGTCGTCGCGGCGCTGCCGTCGCCCCAGTCGACCGAGAGCGAGGTCAAGGTGGCGGTGCCGCCGGGCAGGGCTTCCGTGATCGTCACGCCGTAGCTTTCGCCGGCCTTGGCGGTCGCGGGGATCGTGCCGCCGAGGATCGGCAGCGTCACGGCCGCATCGGCCGCGAGGTTCAGCCCCACCAGCACCGGGTCATGGTCCGAGGCGCGGAACGGCGTGGGCGCGTAACGGTCGTCGGTCGTGAAGTCGGTGTTGTAGTCGAGCGCGGTCGGCTCGTCGGCATTGATGTGCCACACGCCCACGCCCGCGACCTGCGTGGCCAGCGAGCCCGAGGCATAGGCATGGTCGAGCGCGCCGGTCTCGCCGCCGAACACGTAGGTGTAGCGGTCGTTGGCGGGCATGCGCTTGAGCAGGCTCTCGTTGCCGGCCGACTCGAGCACCTTGGTCGGGTCCTCGAGCAGGTAGCTGTTGAAGTCGCCCATCATCAGCACGTCGGCTTCGCCCTGCGCCTTGAGCTTGGCGACGAAGCTGTTGAGCGCCGTCGCCTGCCTGGTGCGCGCGAGGTTGAAGCAGCCCTGGCCCAGGTCGATGTCGCCGGTGCCCGGGCAGCTGCCCTTGCTCTTCAGGTGGTTGACCACGAACCAGAAGCCGCCGTGGTTGCCCACCGCGCTGAAGCGCTGCGCCAGTGGCGGCCGGCCGCTGGGCGCGACGTAGTCCGTGAGGTCGGTGCCGGTGGGGAACACCAGGCCGCCGACGCGCTGCACCTTCGCGGGCTTGTAGAGGATGTCGACCTTGATCGCGTCGGTGCCGAAGCTGCCGCTGCGCACCGAGGCGTAGGTGCCCGCACCGAGCTTCGCGTTGAGCGCGGCCACGAGGTTGTCGGTCGCCACGTCGGTGTTCTGGATCTCCATCAGCCCGATCACGTCGGCATCGAGGCCCGCGATGGCGGCCACGATCTTGGCCTGCTGGCGGTCGAACTCGGAGCGGTTGTTGGCGCCGCGGCAGTTGCCCGCGCTCGGGGCCTCGCTGCCGAGCGTGCAGCCCTGGCCGGTCTGGCCCGCGGCGTTCTCGCCGTTCTGGAAGGTGGTGAAGTAGTTCAGCACGTTGAGGCTCGCGACCTTCAGCGCACCGCCGACCGCGGGCGCGGTGGCCGGGCGCGGATTGGCCTGCGCGAAGCTGGTCGCCTCGGTCGGCTGGATCCGGTAGGCCGCGAAGTTGTGGCTCAGGATGCCCGTGACCTTCTGCGTCGTGTCGCCCATGCGGCGCGTGCCGTCGGTGCCGGCCGCGCTCAGGTAGGGGATGGGGTTCGGGTTCTGGCGCGAGCCGCCGTCGTCGAGCACGATGCGCGCGAGCAGGTTCTGTTCGTGCGTGGTGGTCGCGTTGCCGTTGGTGGGATTGAACTGGCGCCCGTTGAGCGCCAGCACCAGCTGGCCGTAGCGGCCCAGCTCGAACAGCTCCGACACGGCCAGCGGCTGCGCGATCTCGACCAGCATGCCTTCGTAGCGCTCGAGTGTGGACTCGTCGGCCACGGGCAGCGTGATCGGCGTCGGCGCGATCGCGAGGCCCGAGCCGCAGATGGAGACGGCCACGGGCTTGTCGCTGCTGCCCGCGATCTGCGTGATGCTGTCGGGCTTGGCACCGGCGCCCGCGGTCTGGCCGAACTCGGTGACCGTGCCCGAGACCTGCACGTAGTCGCCGACCGCCACGCGCGTGGCGTTGGCCGGTGCGTAGACGAAGAGGCCCTCGGAGGTCAGCGGATCGGCATCGGGCACCAGCGACTGCACGAAGAAGCCGTTGAGCCGGGGATCGCCGGTGCCGGTGGCCTGGAAGTCGCCGACCACCACGCCGCGCACGGTCACGGCCTGCTCGGCCATCGGGCTCAGGTGGCCCGTGCCCTGCACGGCGGGAATGGCCGCGAGCGGCGCATCGGCCGGAATCGCGGCGGCGCAGGTCGGTGCCGGCGGCGGCGGTTGCACGGGCGGTGGCGCGGTGTCGGTGGGCGGCGGGGGAACGAAGGGGAAGACGGCACCGCCGCCACCTCCGCCACCGCATGCCGTCAACGCGACGACCGCCGCGAGTACCAAAGTTCTGAGTTGCCAGGTCGGCCTCGGCGCTGCATGGATCATGGGAAATTTCCTGGATCGATGAAGGTCCGGCGAGCGGGCTGCGGCGGGTTATAGGCAGCTTGTATGTAGCTTCGGAGACATCCTTCGGCCCTGTCGGCCCATGCGTAAACCAAAGGCTTCGCGCTGCGTCGCACGAACGACAGCCGCGTGCGCGCCGACGCGCTCTAATGCTCGGCGCAGAGCCATTCCAAAGGAACGTATCCAATGATTCAGGACTTCAAGGGCAAGACCGCCGTGCTCACCGGCGCGGGCTCGGGCTTCGGACTCGAATGCGCGCGCATCGGCGCGGCGCGCGGTATGAACCTCGTGCTGGTCGACGTGCAGCAGGACGCACTCGACAAGGCGAAGGCCGAGATGGAAGCGGCCGGCGCGCAGGTGCTGGCGCGCAAGGTCGACGTGTCGGACGCGGCGCAGATGGAAGCGCTGGCCGCCGCGGTCAAGGAGCGCTTCGGCGCGCCGCACTTCGTCTTCAACAACGCCGGCGTGGGCGCGGGCGGCCTGGTGTGGGAGAACACCGTGGCCGACTGGGACTGGGTGCTCGGCGTCGACCTCTGGGGCGTGATCCACGGCGTGCGCCTGTTCGTGCCGATGATGCTCGAGGCCGCCGCCAAGGACCCCTCGTACCGCGGCCACGTGACCAACACCGCGAGCATGGCCGGCCTGCTGACGCCGCCGAACATGGGCATCTACAACGCCGCCAAGGCCGCGGTCGTGAGCCTCACCGAAACCATGTACCAGGACCTGAACCTGGTCACCGACCAGATCGGCGCCAGCCTGCTGTGCCCGTACTTCGTGCCCACCGGCATCACCAGCAGCGAACGCAACCGGCCCGATGCGCCCAAGCAGAGCGAGCTCACCAAGAGCCAGCTGATCGGCCAGGCCATGAGCAACAAGGCGGTGAGCAGCGGCAAGATCACCGCGGCCGAGGTCGCGGCCAAGGTCTTCGAGGCGATCAGCGACAACCAGTTCTACGTCTTCAGCCATCCGAAGGCGCTGGGCAACGTGCGCAGCCGCATGGAGAACATCGTCTCGATCACCAATCCCGCGGATCCCTTCCTCGAGCGGCCCGAGATCGGCGCCAAGCTGCGCGAGCAGCTGCGCGCGCCCTGAAGCTCAGGCCGCGGCCTGCCGCAGCGCCACCGCCACCAGCACGGCCGACGACAGCGTGGCCGCGGCGGTGCGCACGCTGTTCCACAGAGTCCAGGTCCGCAGGTAGCTGTTCCACAGCGTCTCGGTGGGCGCGGCGGCCAGCTGGTCGTTGAGCGGCACGTTGAAGACCATGGTCACGCCGAAGCAGCCGAGCACGTAGAGCAGGGCGCCCAGCAGCACCAGCTGCGAGTCGGTCTGCGCGATCGAGAACAGCGACCAGATGGCAAGCCCGATGCCGAGCACGGCCGTGCCCATGAACAGCGCCATGAAGCTCGGCGTGATCACCGTCACGTTGATCGCGTTCATCGCGCGCATGCCCTCGGCCCCCGGCACGCGCGCCAGCGCGGCCATGATGAAGGACGAGAACGCGTAGAACATGCCGGCGACGAGCGCGCTCGACAGCGCGCCGGCCAGCACCAGCACGGTCAGCAGCTTGCCGCTCACGATGCGGCTCCCCAGACGCCGGTGGGCGCGGTGCGCGCGAGGTAGTCGGCGAAGTTGCGCGGCGGCCGGCCCAGCGCGCGCTGCACGCCGTCGGCCACCGGCGTGTTGCGGCCGTCGAGCACGGTCTTGAACAGGTAGATCACGAGCCACGCGAGATCGGGCGGCAGGCCGGCCTGGCCCAGCGCGGCGGCGTAGTCGTCCATGGTCACGATGCGGCAGCCGATGCCGCGCTGCGCGGCCTGGCCGATGCGGCGGATCGCCTCGGGGAAGTCCAGCGCCTCGGGCCCGGTCAGTTCGTAGAGCTGGCCGCCATGGCGCCCGCCCTCGGGATCGAGCAGCGCGGCGACCGCGATCTCGGCGATGTCG
Organism: Variovorax sp. GW821-FHT09B05; assembly: GCF_059418265.1. NCBI lineage: Bacteria > Pseudomonadati > Pseudomonadota > Betaproteobacteria > Burkholderiales > Comamonadaceae > Variovorax > Variovorax sp. GW821-FHT09B05. Next base: position 137,324 of record NZ_JBWKPN010000005.1, on the reverse strand, counting down.
TCGGCATCGACGAAGGGCTCGGGCGCGAGGCCCTCGGGCAGCGTGATCTCGCCGGCGACGATCTCCTCGAGAAAGTAGTTCTCGCTGAAGTTCTGGAAGAACCAGCTCGCGCGCACGATGGTCCAGTCGAGCGCGGTGGCGCGCAGCGCGTTCTCGGCGTCCTCGGCCTCGGGTTCGCCGCGGCCCGACAGCAGCACGGTCTTGCGCACGCCGGCCTTGGCGACCGCCTGGTAGAAGTCGCTCACGGTCTCGACCGCGCCGGGCACGCAGAGGTCGGGCTGGTAGGCGATGTAGACGGCGCTCACGCCCTCGAGCGCCGGGCCCCAGGTGGCGCGGTCGTTCCAGTCGAAGGCGGGGCGGGCGTTGCGCGAGCCGGCGCGCACCGCATGGCCGGCGGCCTGCAGCAGGGCCATGACGCGCGCGCCGGTCTTGCCGTGGGCGCCCAGGACGAGGATGGGACGTGCATCGTCCCGCGTCTGGACTTTGGTCTGATCGATTGCCATCTCGGACTCCTTGGGTTAATGTGAGGACTGCTCACGTAAAAAATGATATTCCCTCACATTTCGAGCGTCAACCGTTTTTTCGAGTCCGATCCGCCATGAACTCCATCGCCACCGCCTCGGCCGCCCGCAAGAACCCCACGCAGGAGCGCAGCAAGGCGCGGGTCGAGCTGATCCTCGAATGCGCCTCGGCGCTGATCGAGCGCGGCGGCAGCGACTCGCTGAAGATGAGCGAGGTGGCCGCGCGCGCCGGCATCTCGATCGGCTCGCTCTACCAGTACTTCCCCGACAAGAGCGCGCTGATCCGCGTGCTGGCCGAGCGCATCAACCTGCACAGCCGCGGCTGCATCGAGGAGGGCCTGCGCGAGGTGCACGACCTCGCGAGCCTGCGGCTGGCCTTCTCGGCGCTGGTCGACCGCTATTTCGAGATCGTCAGCGCGCGCCCCGTGATGCGCGACATCTGGAGCGGCATGCAGGCCGACCGGCAACTGCTCGGGCTGCAGATCGCCGAGAGCCGCATCGCCGGCGGCATGCTGGCCGAGGCCATGCGCAAGGTGCTCGGCGATGCCGATCCGCAGCGCGGCGCGCAGATCGAGCAGTCGGCCTTCCTGATCTGGGAGCTGGGCGAGGCCACGATCCGCCTCGCGATCGGCGTGGCGAGCGAGGAGGGCGCGGCGCTGGTCGCGGCCTACAAGCGCATGGCGCTGCGCGAGATCGCCGAGCCCTTCGAGGACTGATCAGCCAGCCGGCTGTGCTTGCGACGCGATCCAGTCCCAGACCGCGCGCACCGCCGGCTCGTCCTCGCGCCCGTTCGCGGTAGCCAGGAAGTAGCGCCCGGTATCGAGCGCCGGCCCGAAGGGCTGGACCAGCGCGCCGCTGCGCAGCTCCTCGGCCGCGAGCGTGAGGCTCAGCAGCGCCACGCCATGGCCGCCGAGCGCGGCCAGGATCGCATGGGTCTCGTCGGAGAACGAGAGCTCGGCCTCCGGCGCCTCCTTGGCCGCCTGCTTCGCGGAGCGCCCGCGCGGCGGCGCCATGCCCGCTTCCTCGAACCAGCGCGGCCACAACGCCGGCGCATGGGCCTGCGGCTGCCAGTCGCAATGGATCAGCCGGTGCCGCGGCAGGTCCTCCACGCGCGCCAGGCCCAGCATCGGGCTGCACAGCGGCGCGTAGCGCTCGGGCATCAGCGCGCGCGCCGCCAGGCCCGGCCAGCGGCCGCTGCCCAGGCGCACCGCGATGTCCGCTTCGCCGCGCGCCAGGTCGACCACCGTGTCGCTCGCATGCAGCCTGAGCTCGATGCCCGGGCAGGCCGCGCGGAAGGCCGCCATGCGCGGGATCACCCAGCGCGCGGCGAAGGCGGTGTTGGTGCTCAGCGTCACGGCCTGGGTGGCGGCCGGCCGGCGCAGCCGCTCGACGCCGGCCTCGAGCGCGTCGAAGCCCTGGCGCAGGTCCTCGAACAGCCGCTCGCCCGCGGGCGTGAGCGCCAGTTGCCGCGTGAGCCGGCGAAACAGCGGCTGGCCCAGCGTGTCCTCGAGCGCGCGCACCTGGTGGCTGATGGCCGAGGGCGTGACCGACAGCTCGCGCGCCGCGCGCAGGAAGCTGCCATGCGCCGCCGCGGCCTCGAAGGCGCGCAGCGCGAGCAGCGGCGGCAATCGCCTGGGCGCCCTGACAGATGAATCTGGCTCGTTCATTGAAGGAAAAACGATCGTTTGTGAAGTGGCGTCGAGGCCCATAGATTCTCCATACGCCTCGGCCGATCGCCATTCTGGCATCGCGAGACGAAAGACATCCATTCACTCATCTCAAGGACCCCAGACCATGTCCCTCCGACTGCTCCACATCGACACCAGCGCCCGAGCGGGCCGTTCCGGCACCGATCCCCATGGCTCCCACTCGCGCCGGCTGTCGGCCCGCTTCGTCGAGCGCTGGCATGCGCTGCGGCCCGGCGACGCGGTCGAGCACCTCGACGTCGGCCAGCAGCCGCCGGGCTTCGTCGATGGGCGCTGGATCCATGCCGCCTTCACCGCACCCGAGCAGCGCGAGCCATGGATGACCGAGCGCCTGGCCGAGAGCGACCGCCTGGTCGACCAGCTGCTGGCGGCCGACCTCGTGGTGGTCGGCCTGCCCATGTACAACTTCGGCGTGCCGGCGCAGTTCAAGGCCTGGATCGACAACGTCGTGCGCGTGGGCCGCACCTTCGGCTTCGACCGCGCGCGCGGCGCCGTGCCGTACTGGCCGATGCTGCCGCCCGGCAAGCGGCTGGTGCTGCTGGGCGCGCGCGGCGACCACGGCTATGGCCCGGGCGGCCGCATCGCGCACATGAACCATGCCGAGACGATGGTGCGCACGGCCTTCTCGTACATCGGCCTGACCGAGGTGCACGAGGCCGCGGCCGAGGGCGACGAGTTCGGCGGCGCGCTGCTGGCCGACTCGCTGGCCCGGGCCGAGGCCGAGGTCGACGCGCTGGTGGATGCGCTGGCCGGCGCGGTGACGGCGCCGGCGGCCGGGCAGCCGCTCGTTGCCGTTTGACGGGAGGGCGCGGCGGCTGCATCCGTTCGGGCCGCCGCCGCGTATGGGGAAGCGGAGGTGTATGACGTTTCTCACCTTCCGCTGACCGACGAACGCACCGATACTCGCCCCAGGTCGCATGAGCCGGCACGGAACCCCGGCGCGCCACTGGCCTTCCCATCTCATTCATGACCCCTTCGCGACCGTTCCATCGCCGCTTCGGACTCCATACCCGCGTCAGCCTCGGCGTCGCCGCCGTGGTGCTGGCCGCGACCGTCGCGATCGCGATGGTCGCGCTGCAACTGGTGCGCGGCAGCCTGCGGGCCTCGATCACCGGCGAGCAGTTCGCGCGTGTTTCCTCGATCGCCACCGGCGTCGACCAGAAATTCGGCAGCCGCCGCATCCTGCTGCAGACCTTCGTCGACAGCGTGGAGGCGCAGAACTTCCAGGACGGCCGGCCGCTGCAGGCCTTCCTCGAGCGCCACAAGTCGCTGCGCCTGGCCTTCGACAACGTGGCCTTCCTCGACCTCGACGGCAACCTGGTGGCCAACCTCAGCAACGCCAGCCAGGTCGGCACCATCAACATCCGCGATCGCGCCTACTTCCAGCAGACGGTGCAGTCGGGGCTGGGCCTGATCTCGCGGCCCTACCGCAACCGGTTGAACGGGCTGGCGCAGATCGCCATCACCGAGCCGGTGCTCGACGCGCAGGGCAAGGTGCGCTTCGTGATCTCGGGTGCCATCAACCTCAAGGACCGCAACATCCTCGGCGACCTGGCCGACGTGCGCTTCGGCAAGACCGGCTACCTGTTCATCCTCACGGCCGACGGCGTGGTGGTCGATCATCCCGACGCGGCGCGCATCCTGAACCGGCTGCCGACCGAGAACGGCGCCAACCCCGAGATCCGGCGCGCGATCGCGGGCTTCGAGGGCACCAGCGAGGGCATCGACGAATCGGGCGTGCGCGGCCTGTTCGCGTTCCAGCGCACCGACCAGACCAACTGGATCGTCGGCGCCATGTACCCGAGCGACGAGGCCTTCGCGCGCATCGATGCGATCGAGCGCGTGGCGCTGGGCGGCGGGCTGGTGGCGGCGCTGCTCGCGGGCGCGCTCGCGCTGGGCTTCGTGCGGCGGCGCCTGACGCCGCTGGCCGCGCTGCACGGCCGCATGCAGTCGGCGCAGGATCCGGCCGCCGGCGTGCCCGAGCCGCCGGCCAGCTACGCGCAGGACGAGATCGGCGAGCTCGCGCGCAGCTTCGACCAGCTGATGGCGCAGCAGCGCGCGAGCGAGCAGCTGCTGGCGCGCTCCGAGGCCCAGGTGCGCACCATCGCCGACAACATCCCGGCGCTGGTCTCGCACGTCGATGCGGCGCTGCGCTACACCTTCGTCAATGCGCACGTGAAGGCGATGCACGACGACGGCGAGCTCGTCGGCCGCCCGATGCCCGAGGCGCGCGGCGCCGAGGACTTCGCGGTCGTCGCGCCGTACTACGAGCGCGCGCTGCGCGGCGAGACCGTGATCATCGAGAAGGCCGGCAACCCGGCGCGCGGCGTCGGCGACCGCACCTACAAGGCCCACTACATCCCCGACCGCGACACCGAGGGCGTGGTGCGCGGCGTGTTCGCGATGACCTTCGACATCACCGACGAGGTCAACGTGCGCAAGGCGCTGACCGAGCAGGAGCGCCGGCTGCGCGACGTGACCAACAGCATCCCGGCGCTGGTCGGCTACTTCGACCGCGAGGAGAACTGCCTGTTCGCCAACAGCCGCGCGCGGCGCCTGGCCGACCTGTTCGATGGCCCGCTCGCGGGCGTGAGCCTGCGCTCCTCACTCGGCGATGCGGTGTACGCGCAGATCCGGCCGCACCTGCCCTCGGTGCTGGCCGGCAAGAACGCGCACTTCCCGGTCGACGCGCCGATCCAGGGCAGCGACGGCCATTTCCAGACCCACCTGATCTCCGACATCAACCTCGAGGGCGAGGTGCTGGGCTTCTACCTGATGGCCTTCAACATCACGGCGCTGAAGGAGGCCGAGCTGCGCGCCGCCGAGAGCGAGCTGCGGCTGCGCGCCATCACCAACAGCATGCCGGCGCTGATCACCTACATCGACCGCGAGGAGCGCATCACCTTCGCCAACGCCACCAGCCACGAATGGCTGGGCCTCGGGCCCGCGCAGGTGGAAGGGCGCCATCTCGAGGAGGTGGCGGGCCGCGAGGTCTACCTGTCGCGCCGCCCGATGCTGGCGCGCGCGCTGGCCGGCGAGAAGGTGGAGTTCGAGGCGCGCACGCAGCGCGCGGGCTACGACCGCGTGACGCAGGTGATCTACGTGCCCGACACCCGCAGCGACGGCAGTACGCACGGCATCTTCTCGCTGGCGCTCGACATCACGGCGCTCAAGCTGGTGGAGCGCCAGCTGATCGAGCTCGCGCGCATCGATACCCTGACCGGCCTGCCGAACCGGCTGGCCTTCAACGAGTTCCTGCCCGACGCGGTGCTGCGAGGGCGCATCACCGGCCATTCGCTGGCTGTGATGTTCCTCGACATCGACCGCTTCAAGGCCATCAACGACACGCTGGGCCATGCGGTGGGCGACGCGGTGCTGGCCGAGTACGCGCGCCGGCTCAAGGCCTGCGTGCGCGCCAGCGACATGGCGGCGCGGCTGGCCGGCGACGAGTTCGTGCTGGTGATCGAGAACCTCAAGCAGCGCGAGGCGGTCGCGGCCGTGGCCTCGAAGATCGTGGCGCAGATCAACCATCCGGCCTTCCGCGTCGACGGCCAGCGCATCGAGGTCGCGACCAGCATCGGCATCGCCTTCCACGGCCCGGCCGAGTCGGCCGTCACGGCGGCCGAGCTGCTGGCGCGCGCCGATGCCGCGCTCTACGCCGCCAAGGCCGCGGGCCGCAACCGCTATGCCTTCTTCGTGCCGGGCGAGGGCAGCCAGGGCAAGGCGGCCTTCCCGCAGTCGCCGCCGTCTTTCCTCGAGCCGCCCGAAGGCGAAGGCTGAACCTTGGGGCAGGGCGCCCGCCGACTTGCCTGATCCTGCGAAGAGTCCGAGCGGCGGACAGGGGCTCGTGATGGCTATAGCATGCAGCCCTTCGCAATCCGTGCCCGTGCCCCGTGCGCTTCCCGCGCCCCGATGTGCCCCGACGCACCGCGCTCCCCTGGAAGTCCCGCGTGACACCCGAAGCCCCACCCACCAAGACCACCCACCGCCCGCTGGTCATCGCGTCGATCATGGCGTCGATGGCCATGGTCGCGATCGAGGCGACCATCGTCTCCACCGTCATGCCGCAGATCGCCTCCGAGCTCGGCGGGCTGCATCTCTACAGCTGGGTCTTCGCCTCGTTCCTGCTCGCGCAGACCGCGATGACCGTGGTGTTCGGCAAGCTCTCCGACCTCTACGGGCGCAAGCCCGTGATGTTCGTGGGCATCGCCATCTTCCTCGTCGGCTCGCTGCTCGCGGGCTTCTCGTGGTCGATGCCCGCCATGATCTGCTTCCGGCTGATCCAGGGCATCGGCGCCGGCGCCATCCAGCCGGTGGCGCTGACCATCGTGGGCGACCTCTATCCGGTGCGCGAGCGCGGCAAGGTGCAGGGCTACCTCGCGAGCGTCTGGGCCGTGTCGGCCGTGCTCGGGCCGATGCTTGGCGCGCTGATCGTGCAGAAGCTCTCGTGGGCCTGGATCTTCTGGATCAACGTGCCGATCGGCATCGCGGCCGCGCTGGGCTTCTGGGCCTTCCTGCACGAGACCCCGGCCACGCGCCGCGCCTCGATCGACATCGTGGGCGCGGTGCTGTTCGCCGCCGGCATCGCGGCGCTGATGATCGCGCTCACCGAGTTCGGCATCGGCAACGATGCCTCCGCCTGGGGCTGGACCGCGGCCTTCGCGCTCACCGTGGTGCTGTTCGTGTGGCAGGAGCGCCGCGCGGCCGACCCGATGGTGTCGTTCAAGCTCTGGGGCGCGCGCGTCATCGCCACCGTCAACGGCGCGGCCCTGCTCGCGGGCATGGTGCTGATCGGCATCACCACCTTCCTGCCGATGTACGTGCAGGTGGTGCTCGAGCGCTCGTCGGTCACGGCGGGCCTCACTTTGACCATGGTGATGCTGGGCTGGCCGATCGGCGCCACGCTGACCTCGCGCATCTTCCAGCGCGTGGGCCTGTGGCGCATCCTCGTGGCCGGCGCGGCCTTGATCCCCGTGGGCTGCGCGAGCTTCGTGCTGCTCGCCGCGGGCAGCACGCCGGTGCTCGCGGGCGTGGGCTCGTTCGTCATCGGCCTGGGCATGGGCCTGCTGAGCCTGAGTTCGCTGATCCTGATCCAGGAGTCGGTCGACGTCGCGCAGCGCGGCAGCGCCACCGCCTCCAACGTGTTCTCGCGCAACCTCGGCAGCGCGCTCGGCGCGGCCTTCTTCGGCGCGGTCTTCAACTTCGGCCTCACGCGCGCCGACGGCCGCCTCGCCTTCACCGACGAGCAGCTGCGCCTGCTGCTGCAGGGCCCGGCCTCGCCCGCGGCCGGCGACGCGGCGCTGCGGCTCGCGCTCGGCGGCTCGCTGCATCTCACTTTCGTGATGATGCTGGTGGTGGGCCTCGCGGTGTTCGCGCTCTCGTTGTGGCTGCCGCGCGAAGCCACGCAGATGCATGCGCTGGCGCGGCGCGAGGCCGCGCCGAAGTAGCGCCGAAGTAGCGGCCAGGTCGGCAGCCTCGGGCTCGCTGACCGCACCCTGACCGCGCCCCGATCGCAGGCGCGAAATTGCAAGTCCGTTGCTTTTGCGGCGTGCCGCGCACGCCGCGTGCGCTCGTGCGCGCGGCATTCTCGAGGGCGGAAGAAAGCGCTAACGCGCGCCTAAGTCTGCTGCCTTCGGACTGACATTTGGCAAAACCACCATCGACCGGTCCTTGAATCAAGGGCCGCCGGATTCGGCGAATCCGTGCGTCCGTTCGCATTCCCCAACGATCGAGAGTCGACTTTGAAACCCATCCACAAGATCAAGACCGGCCTGCTGTGCCCCGCGCTCACGGTGCTCGCAGCCTCCGTGCTCAGCGCCTGCGGCGGCGGCGGTGACGGCGGCGTGTCCTTCCTGCCGCCCACGGGCACCACCCTCAGCGGCGTCGTGGCCGCCAGCGGCTACGTGCCCGGCAGCAACACGGGCAACCCGACGCTCAAGGCCGGCTACTACGCGAAGGCCACGGTCTTCGTCGATGCCAACGGCAATGGCGTGCTCGACAGCGGCGAAGCCTCGACCACCACCGATGCCAGCGGCAAGTTCACGCTGACCGCCACCCAGGGCGGCCAGCTGGTGGCCGACATCGGCACCTCCGCGACCAACACGGCCACCGGCGCCAAGGTCGCGAGCCACCTGATCCTGCGCGCCTCGGCCGACCAGATCGCCGACCAGGGCGCGACCAAGATCGTCATCAGCCCGCTGTCGAGCGAAGCGCAGCGCCTGGTGGAAGCCAACGGCAGCAGCTACAAGGCCGAGAAGGCCAACCTGCTCGCGCGCCTGAACGTGCCCACCTTCAACCTCGGCACGGCCGCGCTCACCGACCCCCTGGTCGACGTCAACGGCCTGAAGGGCACCGACCAGTACGCGGCCCTGTACCAGGACAACGAGCTGACCAACCGCTACACCTACGCCACGGCCAAGCTCGATCGCAAGGACATGTTCCCCGACCACCTGGCGGTGGCGGGCGGCGACCCGCGCCTTGTTGGCCTGTCGGGCGTGACCATCAGCAACAAGGACGGCACCACCGTCACGCGCTCGCAGCCGACGCAGAAGCAGGCGCCCATCACCTTCGCGCAGGCGCAACAAGCGGCCTTCAACGTCGAAGGCGTGCCGGCCTACGACAACATCTTCGTGATCATCGAGGAGAACAAGTCGACCGACGTGATCGTGGACAACCCGCGTGCCGTCAACATCAACTACATCCTCAAGAAGTACAACCAGCTCAGCACCTACTACTCGACCGGCAACCCGTCCGAGCCGAATTACACCGCGCTGGGCGGTGGTGACGACTTCGGCATCCACGACGACAACTGGTTCGGTTGCGGCGCCGTCGTAGGTTCGCCCTATGAGGTCAGCGACGTTGCGTTCACGGGTGGCACCGCCTCCGACGGCCAGCCTCTGCCGGCGCAGGCCAAGCTGCCGCCGGCTGGCAAACTGACTCGAGCGGGCTCCGAAGATTCCAAGAACCCGAGCTGCGATGAGAACACGACCGTTGCCGGCACTGTGCACAACATCCCCGGCGACAACCTGTTCACGCTGATGTCGAAGACCGGCCGCACGATCCGCACCTATAGCGAATCGATGAACCCGGGCCAGGACGTGCGCGCCGATAGCATCGCCGACACGAAGGTCACGGCAACCTACGACGCGAGCAAGCTGGGCGCTACCAACCTCGACGGCTCCACGCCCAGCCTCACGGGCTCAAAGGACTACGCCGTGGTGGACGGTCTCTACAAGGTCAAGCACGGCCCTTCGATCGCCTTCCAGGGCGCGCGCAACCTGCCCGAGTTCGTGGCCACCAACCGCACCATCTTCGGCACCCAGTACCAGGAAGCGGACTGGCTCAAGTCGTCCGTCTACGGCCTACCCAGCGGCTGGATCTACGACCAGTTCAGCAAGGACCTGGAGACGGGCGACGTGGGCAACATCAACTTCGTCGTGCCGGACCAGTGCGACGACATGCACGGCGTGGGCGGCGACGCGAGCTGCGTGAACAAGGGCAACGACGGCCAGGAGTCCGGCACCATGCGCGCCGACATCTACCTGGGCATGGTGGTCAACAAGATCAGGAACTCCGCGCTGTGGAAGAACCCGCAGAAGCGTGTTGCAATCGTCGTGATGTATGACGAAGGCGAAGGCGGCAGCAACGGTTCGTGCTGCGGCTGGAACGCAGCTGGCACTACCTCGGGCGCCGCGCCGGTGACCGTGGATGCCAGCGGCAAGGCGCTGCCCACCGCCCCGCCGCCCAACTATGCCGGCGGCAACTTCGGCCACGGCAACTCGATCTTCGGCATCATGACCAACCAGCAGGACGTGGGCAAGGCGAAGAAGCAGGTGGCGGACACCGACGCCTACAGCCACTTCTCGTTCTTGCGCACGCTGCAGGACATGTTCCAGATCGCCGACCCGGCCATCGATGCGACGTATCTGAACCGAGCCAAGTACACGGAAGCCTTCATCACGGCCAACATCCTGGCGCTGCCGGAATACACCAACAGCGCGGACACGCACTTCGACTCGGTGCGGCCGATCAACCATGCCTACGTGATCCCGGCCAACTACAAGCAGAAGCTCTACGCGGCCGACATCGTCGGTGTGCAGGACCCGGACACCGGAAAGCTCGAAGGCCAGATCACGCCGCAGGTGGGACCTGACGCGACGCAGGCCAACGTCTGGGCGACTCACTAAGCCGAAGGAAGATCCGTGGGGCGGGGCAGACCGCTTCACCCTGCGGATCCGCTCCCTCATGCCATTCCAGACGGGATCCGTTGCGGACCGCCTGGAATCTGGCGTTTCAGGTTTCCGAAATCCCGCAAGGCGGCGCGGCCGCCTTCGCGGGATGCAACGTTGAATGATGAACTTGGCAATGGAAAAGACGGTCGCGCTCGGCATGGTGCTCGCGGCCGCACTGTGGGCCCTGGTGGCCTGCAACAGTACCGACCCGGCGACGGCCAAAGGTGCTGCTGTCGCGCGCACGCCGGTGCTGAGCCTGCCGGCCCAGGTCGGCCAGTTGGCCTTCTTCGACAAGCGGCTCTCGGGCGGCGGCAACATGTCGTGCGCGAGCTGCCACGACCCGCAGTACGCCTACGGCCCGCCCAACAGCATCTCGGTGCAGCTCGGTTCCGACATCGCGCAGGCCGGCGCGCGCGCCGTGCCTTCGCTGCGCTACCGCGAATCGACGCCGGCCTACGACGACAACGCACCGAACCCTGACGGCGTGACCTCCGAGTCGCCGGGCGGCGGCTTCATGTGGGACGGCCGCGCGGCCACGATGGCGGCGCAGGCCGCGCTGCCGCTGCTCAACCCGGTCGAGATGAATGCCGCCTCGAAGCAGGCGGTGGTGAAGGCGGTGCGCGAGGGCAGCTATGCGGCGCTGTTCAAGCAGGCCTTCGGTGCCCAGGTCTTCGACGACACCGATGCCGCCTTCGACGACCTCGGCAAGGCGATCCAGGCGCTCGAGACCGAGGACCTGAGCTTCCACCCGTACAGCAGCAAGTACGACCTCTATGTCTTCAACAAGATCGGCGGCGTGCTGACACCCGCCGAGCGGCGCGGCGAGGTGCTGTTCCACAGCAGCGGCGTCGCCAACTGCTCGGGCTGCCACTACACGGGCGCCAACTTCAACGGCAACACCGGCCTCATGACCGACTTCACCTACCAGGCGCTGGCCGCGCCGCGCAACGACCGCTCGATCCCGAACAATCCCGATCCGATCCCGGCCAACGACGACCCGAAGTACTTCGACATGGGGCTGTGCGGTCCCTTCCGCACCGACCACATGCCCGCCACGCCGGACACAGCGAACCCGTACTGCGGCATGTTCAAGGTGCCGGTGCTGCGCAACGTGGCGACGCGCGGCAGCTTCTTCCACAACGGCGTGTTCCATTCGATGGAGCAGGTGCTCAACTTCTACAACACGCGCGACACCCATCCCGAATACTGGTATCCGGCCGACAAGGACGGCAGCGGCGCGGCGCAGGCGAATCCGGCCTGGGCGCTGCAGCCCACGGCCGTGCCGGGCGCGACGGTGCGCAAGTACAACGACCTGCCGCGCGCGCAGCATGGCAACGTCGACGAGGAAATGCCGCTGGGCACGGGCGAGGGCGGCGACAAGACGGCCGCCAGCGGCACCAGGCCGCGCGCGCCGGGCTCGGCGCCGGCCATGACGGCCGAGCAGATCGCCGACCTGACCTGTTTCCTCGGCACGCTGAGCGACGGCTACCAGCCGTCCGCCACGTCGTCGGCTTCCGACAGGTGCACGAAATGACGGGCCCGCGCTCCAGCCTCTGGCGGCGCTTCGGCATCGTCGCGTGCCTGGCGTTGCCGATGGTCGTGCTGACCGCTTGCGGCAACGAAGAGGCGCGCTTTCCGAACCGCGACAACTTCACCGCGGCCGCCAACGACTACCTCGCGCAGCGCGGCCATGTGTGCCTGGCCAAGTACGACTGGCCGATCACGGTGCCGGTCGGCTCGCAGGCGCCCGACGCGCAGCAGATGCCGCTGCTCGAGAAGCTGGGCTTCGTGACCGGCAAGGACGTCGCGGCCGCGCGCGAATACGCGCTGACCGACGCGGGGCGCCAGCACTACCTGCAGCTGCCCGTGGTGGTGCGCACCACCACGCAGACCGTCGTGCACCCGGCCGATCTCTGCGCGGCCACCTTGAGCCTCGATCGCCTGGTCGGCTGGGATCCGCCGCAGACCCGCGACGACCGCACCACGACTTCGCTGCTCTTCACCTACCGCATCGCCCTCGATCCCTGGGCCACCGCGCCCGAGGTGCAGCAGGCCTTTCCGCTGCTCGCGCGCGCGATCCAGCGCGAGGGAACGATGCAGATGCGCCTCGGCGTCCACCTCACGCGGCGCGGCTGGGTCGCCGACGAACTCGACCTGCATTGAGTCCGCAACCACCCGCGCCATGGCTACCCGATACATCCACCAGAAACCCATGACTCTCCGTTCCTCGTTCCAGACCCTGACGACCCTCACCGCGATGGGTGCGCTCTGCGCGCTTGCCGCCTGCAGCGCCGGCCCCGACGCCAACGCACCCACCGCCGAGAACCTCGCGGCCCCGCTCGACGCCTACCTGGCGGAGCGCGGCGACATCTGCCTCGCGATGTTCGACTGGCCGATCGACCTGACCGAGGCCGAGGCCGGTTCGGGCGCGCGCCATGCGGTGCAGTTCCCGGTGATGGAGAAGCTGGGCCTGGTGCGCAGCACCATCGTCGCGGCGCCCAAGAGCGCCGAGAACCCCGATGGCGCGGTCAAGCGCTTCGAGCTGACCGACGAGGGCCGCAAGTTCTACAAGCCGCATTCGCACGCGACCCGCGATGCCGAACATGCCAACGACTTCTGCGTGGCGCACCTGCAGCGCGAGAAGATCGTCGACGTGAAGCTGGCCGGCGCCGACGCCAGCCATCCGATGGCCGTGGTGAGCTACACCTACCGCATCGAGCCGGCGCCGTGGATGCAGGACCCCGACGCGCAGCGCGTGTTCCCGATGGTCGCGCGCATCATGAATGGCGCCAACGGCCCGCTGCAGCTGCGCCAGGGCTTCACGCGCGGCGACAAGGGCTGGGTGCCGCACCTGGGTCCCGTCTGAGCCGCGGCTGGCCATGAGCACCGTCGTGCGCTTCTCCCCCGAGCTGGGGCGCTGGCTCCAGGGCATGCTCGATGCCGGCCAGATGCCGCAGGCGCTGGTCGCCACGATGCGCGGCAAGGGCATGAACGAACGCGCCGCGCAGGCCATCGTCGCGGCCCATGTCGATGCGCGGCAGCGCGGCGCGCCGATGCCGGCCGATGCCGTCGAGCTGCCGGACGTGGCCGCCGCCAAGCCCGCGATGCGGCTCGCGCCGGGCACGCGGATCCAGGCCATCGACCGCGAGATCGTCGTGCATGCGCGCGGCGAGGACCCGGTTCATGCCTCGCTGGGCAACGTGATGGATGCCGAGGAGTGCCGGGCCCTGATCGAGATGGCACGGCCGCGCCTCGCGCCTTCCACCTTGGTCGATCCGATGAGCGGGCGCGACGTGGTCAGCGACCGGCGCGCGAGCTGGGGCATGTTCTTCCGCCTGGCCGAGAACGAGCTGGTGGCCCGCCTCGACCGGCGGCTGTCGGCACTGATGAACCTGCCGCTGGAGAATGGCGAGGGCCTGCAGCTGCTGCACTATCCCGAGGGCGCGGGCAGCGAGCCCCACCACGACTACCTGGCGCCGAGCAACCTGGCCAACCGCGAATCGATCGCGCGCAGCGGCCAGCGCGTGAGCACGCTCGTGACCTACCTCAACGACGTGCCCGAGGGCGGCCAGACCGTCTTTCCGCAACTGGGCCTGGCGATGTCGCCGATCCGCGGCAATGCCTGCTACTTCGAGTACGGCGACGACGAGGGCCGCGTCGACGCGCGCTCGCTGCATGCGAGCGCGTCCGTGACGCGCGGCGAGAAGTGGGTCGTGACCAAGTGGATGCGCGCGCGGCGCTTCGTGTCGGCCGGCGAGCTCAGGCCGGCGCGTTGACCGGCACCGCCACCGGGCTGCGCTCCGCGAACTGCCCGTTCCAGTACGGGTAGTAGGGATAGGGCGGCGCGATCGCGCTGGCCGCATCGAGCCGTGCCATCTGCGCGTCGCTCAGCTGCCAGCCGAGCGCGCCGAGGTTCTGCGTGAGCTGCTCCTCGTCGCGCGCGCCGATCAGCACGCTGGCCACCGTGGGCCGCTGCAGCAGCCAGTTGAGCGCGATCTGCGCGTGGGTCTTGCCGGTCTCCTCGGCCACGATGTCCATGGCGTCGACGACGCGGTAGAGGCGCTCGTCGTCCACCGGCGGCGCGAAGCCGGCGGTCTCGTGCAGCCGGCTGCCCGCGGGCAGCGGCTGGCCGCGCCGGATCTTGCCCGTGAGGCGGCCCCAGCCCAGCGGGCTCCAGACGATCGCGCCCACGCCCTGGTCCAGGCCCAGCGGCATCAGCTCGAACTCGTAGTCGCGCCCGACCAGCGAGTAGTAGGTCTGGTTCGCCACGTAGCGCTCGAGGCCCAGCCGGTCGGAGGCCGCGAGCGACTTCATCAGCTGCCAGCCCGAGAAGTTCGACATGCCGATGTAGCGCACCTTGCCCGACTTCACGAGCGCGTCGAGCGTGCCCAGCACCTGCTCGACCGGCGTCATCGCGTCGAAGGCGTGCAACTGCAGGATGTCGATGTAGTCGGTGCCCAGCCGCTTCAGCGCGGCCTCGGTCGCGCCCACCAGGTGGTGGCGCGAGGCGCCGACCTGGTTCGGCCCGTCGCCCGCGCGCAGCGAGAGCTTGGTCGAGACGATGGCCTTGTCGCGCCGGCCCTTGAGCGCGGCGCCGAGGATGGTCTCGGAGGCGCCGTTCGAATAGACGTCGGCGGTGTCGAACAGGTTCACGCCGGCGTCGAGCGCGATGTCGACGATGCGGCGCGCGCCGTCGGTGCCGGTGTTGCCCCAGGCGCTGAACAGCGGGCCCTGCCCGCCGAAGGTGCCGGCGCCGAAACCGAGGGCGGGCACCTTGAAGCCCGAGCGGCCGAGAAAGCGTTGTTCCATGAGAACTTCTCCGTTGTTTGAATGGGGGGATGGATCAGGCGCGCACCGAGGCGCAGTCGCCCGGCAGGGTGCGGTCGCCGCGGCGGTCGAGCGCGCGGCTCCACAGCGCGATCGCGAGGCCCGCCACGGTCAGCAGCGCGGCGGCCCAGCCCAGCGCGCGCAGGCCCGGGCCATGGTCGATCACCACGCCGCCGGCCCAGGCGCCGAGCGCATTGCCGAGGTTGAAGGCCGCGATGTTGAGGCTCGAGGCCAGGTTCTGGCCGGCGCCCGAGGCCTTCTCGAGCACGCGCAACTGCATCGGCGCCACCGTGGCGAACGAGGCCACGCCGAGCAAGCCGACGAAGACCACCGCGGCGATCGGCGTGCCGATGGCGAACTGCATGCTGCCGAGCACTACCGCGAGCACGGCCAGCGTGCCGAGCACCGCGGGCATCACGGCGCGGTCGGCCAGCCGGCCGCCGAGGATGTTGCCCACGGCCAGGCCGCCGCCGAACACCAGCAGGATCGGCGACACGGCGGATTCCGACAGGCCCGTGACCTGCGTCAGCAGCGGCTGGATGTAGGTGAAGACGGCGAACACGCCGGCGAAGCCGAGCACGGTCATCGCCAGGCCCAGCAGCACCTGGGGCCGGGCCAGCACGGCGATCTCCTCGCGCAGCGGCGCGGGCCTGGCCTCGCCCTCGACGCGCGGCACGAACACGGCCAGCACCGCGAGGGCCGCCACGCCGATCAGCGCCACGGCCCAGAAGGCCGCGCGCCAGCCGAAGTGCAGTCCGAGCCAGGCGCCGAAGGGCACGCCCAGCAGGGTGGCGGCGGTCAGGCCGGTGAACATGATGGCGATGGCCGAGGCGCGGCGCTCGGGCGCCACCAGGCCGGTGGCCACCACCGAGCCGACGCCGAAGAAGGTGCCGTGCGCGAGCGAGGTGATCACGCGCGCGCCCATCAGCAGCTCGTAGTTGGGGGCCAGCGCGCAGGCGATGTTGCCGAGCGTGAAGATCGCCATCAGCGCCAGCAGCACGGTCTTGCGCGGCAGCCGGCGAGTGGCGATGGTGAGCAACGGCGCGCCGACCGCGACCCCGAGCGCATAGCCCGAGATCAGCAGGCCGGCGGCCGTGATCGAGACCTGGAGATCGGTCGAGACCTGCATCAGCAGGCCCATGATGACGAATTCGGTGGTGCCTATTCCGAAGGCACCGGCGGTGAGGGCGAGGAGAGCGATGGGCATGATGCCCTGTACTGTGCGGACGAAGTCCCTCGTTGACTAGAATGCCGCCGGTCAACGCACTTGTGAATTCAACTCACAAACCGAATCCACCGGAGAACACGCCATGCCGCGCATCGAGGTCAACCGTTCAGGCGAGATGGAGGCCTTCGTGCAGGTGGTCGACGCGGGCGGCTTCTCGGCCGCCGCGCGGCTGCTGGGCATGACGCCCTCGGCCGTCAGCAAGCTGGTGGCGCGGCTCGAGGCGCGGCTGGGCATCCAGCTCGTGCACCGCTCCACGCGCAAGCTGCAGCTCACGCCCGAGGGCCTGCATTTCTACGAGCGCAGCCACCGCGTGCTGGCCGACATGGACGAAGCCGAGCGCTGCGCGGCCGCCGGCGCGGCGCCGCGCGGGCGGGTCAGCATCAATGCCAGCGTGTCCTTCGGCCACCACATGCTGGTGCCGCTGGTGCCCAGGCTGATCGAGCAGCATCCGCAGATCACGCTCGACATCGCGCTCACCGACCGCATCGTCGACCTGATGGACGAGCGCGCCGACATCGCGATTCGTTGGGGCCAGCTGCCGGCCTCCGACCTGGTGGCGCGGCGCATCGGCGACACCAGCCAGACCATCCTGGCCGCGCCGTCCTACCTCGCGAAATACGGCACGCCGCGCACGCCGCAGGAACTCGAGGCGCACAGCCGCCTGGGCTGGACCTACCGGCGCAGCGCGCCCGACTGGCCGTTCCGCATCGACGGCCGGACGATCCTGCTGCCGGTGGCCGGCCCGGTGCGCGCGGGCGATGGCGAGACCCTGCGCCACCTCGCGATCGCGGGCGCGGGCATCACGCGGCTGTCGCTCTATCACACGCAGCACGACATCGACGCGGGCCGGCTCGTGCCGCTGCTCGAGGAGTTCAACCCGAACGAGGTGGAGCCGATCCACGCGGTCTACATCGGCAAGGCCGGCACCTTGCCGGCGCGGGTGCGCGCGGTGCTCGACTTCCTCGTGGCCTGCTCGGGCGTGGGCGGCGGGCGCTACACGCGCAGCCGCACGGCGCCGATGCCGGGGAAATCGGCCGTCACCTGATCGCCGCGCGCGCAGGGCAGCAGACCGATCCACGAGCCCGTGGTGACCACCGTGCCGGCCGGCACGGCCTGGCCATGGCGCGTGAGATGGCGCAGCCAGATCGGCAGCAGCCAGGCCGGATCGCCGAGCGGATGGCTGCCTTCGCGCACCACCGTGTCGGCGTTGCCGATCTTCGTTTCGCAGCGCTGCGAGGCCCAGTCGATGGCGGCGAAGGGCCGCCATTCGCCGAGCACCAGCGCGCCGTGCACCTGCGAGTCGGCCAGGCGCAGCAACGGCGTGGCGGCCTCGCGGTCCTGCCAGCGCGCATCGCAGACCTCGATGGAGACGGTCATGGCATCGACCAGCGCGGCCGCGTCTTCGTGCGCGAGCGACGCGGCCAGCGCCGGCGTGACCTCGCGGCCCAGGCGCAGCGCGATCTCGGCCTCGATGCCGGGCTGGTGGAACACGAGGTCGGAGCAATCGGCCGGGCTCTGGCGCACGCCGGCGGGCGGCAGCGGCGCATGCGTGAGCGTCGCATTGCGCGAGCCGCCGCCGGACTTCCAGCAGCCGGGCAGGGTGCCCGCGTCGAACCAGCCGAGTGCCGCGGCCACCGCGTCCTGCACCGCATAGGCCTCGGAGGGCTCCTGCAGCGTGTCGAGCCAGGGCACGGCATCGAGCGTGCGGTCGGCGCGGCGCGCGGCGACGAGGGCGTCGGCCAGCGCGGAAAGAGAAGGGGGCAGGGTGGTCGTGTGTGCGTTCATGCCGCCGATCTTCTCAAGATTCGACGCGCACGTTGCCGTCCTTCACCACCTTGGCCCACTTGGCGATCTCGGTGTGGATGAACTGCCTGAACTTGTCCTGCGAGCCGCCGCCGTCCTCGGCGCCGTAGGTGTCGAGCTTCTCCTGCACGTCGGGCATCGCGAGCACGGCATTGACGTCGCGGTTGACCTTCTGCGCGATCGGCGCCGGCAGCTTGCCCGGACCCGCGAGGCCGTACCAGGTGGTGGCCTCGAAGCCCTGGAAGCCCTGTTCCTGCATGGTCGGCACGTTCGGGTGGCCCTTGGCGCGCTGGGTGCGCGTCTGCGCCACCGCGAGCACGCGGCCGCTCTTCACGTGCGGCGTGGCGGCGGTCATGGTCTCGAAGCTGTACTGGATCTGCCCGCCCATCAGGTCGGCCAGCAGCGGCCCGCTGCCCTTGTAGGGCACGTGCAGCGCATCGACGCCCGCCTGCAGCTTGAACATCTCGAGCGCCAGGTGCTGCGCCGAACCCGCGCCGGCCGAGCCGAAGCTCAGCGTGCCGGGCGCGGCCTTGCAGGCGGCCACGATGTCCTTCACCGTGAGCGCCTTCTGCGCCGGGCTCGCGATCAGCAGGTTGGGCGTGACGCCCACCAGCACGATCGGCACGAAGTCGCGCTCCACGCTGTAGCGCAGCTTGGGCTGCAGGCTGGGCGCGAGCGCATGGCTGTTGATGTGGGCCATCAGCAGCGTGCTGCCGTCGCTCGGCTGCTGCGCCACGTAGTCGGCCGCGAGCACGCCGGCCACGCCGGCCTTGTTCTCGACGATCACCTGCTGGTTCCACATCAGGGTGAGCTTCTGCGCCACCACGCGCGCCAGCGCATCGGTGCCGCCGCCCGGCGGGAAGCCCACCACGATGCGCACCGGCGCGTTGGGCCAGTCCTGCGCGAACAGCCGGGGCACGCCCAGCGTGGCGGCCGCGGCGGTCGCGGCCTGGATCAGGGAACGTCGTTGCATCGTGCTTGTCTCCGTGGATGGATGGGGGTGTCGGATGCGGGGCGGGAAGGGCGCATGTCCGTGCCGCCCTCGCGCCAAGGCCGCCGCGCCGTTCGAGCGGCGCGCTGCGGCCTGGAATCGATCGAGGCTCCCTGTGTCGCTAGGCGGCCTTCTTCAGCGCCACCGGCGCGGCCGCATGGTTCGCGAAATGGTCCATCGCCGCCTGCACGCCGCTGCCCGCGAGCTTGATGCCGGTGAGCTTCATGCCCATCTCGACACCCGCGACCATGGCCACCAGCGTGAGGTCGTTGCTGTCGCCGAGATGGCCCATGCGGAACATGCGGCCCTTGAGCTTGCCCAGGCCCGTGCCCAGCGAGAGGTCGAAGCGCTGGTGGATCAGCCGGCGCAGCGCGTCGGCATCGACGCCCTCGGGCGTGATCACGCCCGTGAGCACCGGCGAATAGACGGCCGGGTCGGCGCACTGGATCGGCAGGCCCCAGGCCTGGACCGCGGCGCGCACGCCCGCGGCCCAGCGGCGGTGGCGCGCGAACACGTTGTCCAGCCCTTCGCCCAGCAGCATGTCGAGCGATTCGGAGAGGCCGTAGAGCAGGTTGGTGTTGGGCGTGTAGGGCCAGTAGCCGTCCTTGTTCATCTCGACGATCTCGTCCCAGGCCCAGAAGGCCTTGGGCAGCTTCGCGCTCTTCGATGCCTCGAGCGCGCGCGGCGAGAGCGCGTTGAAGCTGATGCCCGGCGGCAGCATCAGGCCCTTCTGCGAGCCGCTGACGGTGACGTCCACGCCCCATTCGTCATGGCGGAAGTCGGCGCTCGCGAGGCCCGAGATGCTGTCGACCATCAACAGGGCCGGATGGCCGGCCGCGTCGATGGCCTGGCGCACCGCGGCGATGTCGGAGGTGACGCCGGTCGAGGTCTCGTTGTGCACCACGCACACGGCCTTGATCCTCTTCTCGGTGTCCTTGCGCAGCCGCGCCTCGATCAGCTCGGCCTGCACGCCGCGGCGCCAGCTCGGCGCGTTCGGCAACTGGTCGTCGCTGCCCGCATAGGCGAGGAACTCGGTCGACACGCCCAGGCGCGTGGCCATCTTCTGCCACAGCGAGGCGAAGTGGCCGGTCTCGTACATCAGCACGTGGTCGCCCGGGCTCAGCGTGTTGGCGAGCGCGGCTTCCCAGGCGCCGGTGCCCGAGGCCGGGTAGATCGCGACCGGGTGCTTCGTCTTGAAGATCTGCTGGATGCCGCCGAGCACCTTCAGGCCCAGCGTGCCGAACTCGGGCCCGCGGTGGTCGATGGTGGGCAGGCTCATGGCCCGCAGGATGCGGTCGGGCACCGGGCTGGGGCCGGGGATCTGGAGGAAGTGACGGCCGGTGGGATGGAGGTCGAGTTGCAGCATGGCGGGTCCTTTCGGCGCCAGTTTTGCATTCAAAATTCATTTTGTTCTGATGGTTTACCCTGAAATTCAAGGGTTGTGGGTGTTCTTTTTTGCATTCAAAATGCAATCACGAGGCCGAAAGAACGCATCCCATGACCGCCGAAATCATCGAAATCTCCCGTCTCGCGCTGCACGACCAGGTCGCGGCGCGACTGCGCACCATGCTGGTCGAAGGCCTGATCGCGCCGGGTGCCAAGCTCAACGAGCGCGAGCTCTGCCTGCAGTTGCGCGTCTCGCGCACGCCGCTGCGCGAGGCGATCAAGCTGCTCGCGGCCGAGGGCCTGGTCGACCTGCTGCCCAACCGCGGCGCGGTGGCCGTCAAGCTCACCGAAGCCGACGTGATCGACACCTTCGAGGTGCTGTCCATGCTCGAGGGCATGTCGGGCGAACTGGCCGCGCGCCGCATCACCGAGGAGCAGCTGTCCGAGGTGCGCGCGCTGCACTACGAGATGCTGGCCTGCTATGCGCGCCACGACCTCTCGGGCTACTACCGGCTCAATGCGCGCATCCATTCGGCGATCAACGAGGCCGCGGGCAACCCGGTGCTGTCGAACACCTACCGCTCGATCAATGCGCGCGTGCAGTCGCTGCGCTTTCGCACCAACCAGAACGAGGCCAAGTGGAAGAGCGCCGTGGCC
The DNA here is from genome assembly GCF_059418265.1 of Variovorax sp. GW821-FHT09B05. Classification (NCBI taxonomy): domain Bacteria; kingdom Pseudomonadati; phylum Pseudomonadota; class Betaproteobacteria; order Burkholderiales; family Comamonadaceae; genus Variovorax; species Variovorax sp. GW821-FHT09B05. The sequence continues at coordinate 115,974 of NZ_JBWKPN010000005.1, read as the reverse complement.
GAGCACGAACAGATGATCGAGGCGCTGGCCGCGCGCGATGCCGCCGCCATGCGCAAGGTGCTGGTCGCGCACGTGCTGCGCAAGCGCGACACCGTGCTCGAGCTGCTGCGCGAGGGCGAGATCTATCCGCCCGCGAAGAAGACCCGTTCCAAGGCGCCCTGAGCGCGCTTTCCTCCAAAAAAGAAAACCCACGATGCTCATCGAACCCGCCAGCCGCATCCAGCCCGCCGGAACCGTCCTGCCGCCCAACGACACCTGCGAGGCGCTCGCGCGCCGCCTGCGCGCCGAGACGCAGGGCGAGGTGCTGTTCGACGCGGGTTCGCGCGGCCGCTACGCCACCGACGCCTCGATCTACCAGATCACGCCGGTCGGCGCCTTCGTGCCGAAGACCGAGCGCGACATCGCCACCGCCATCGACGTGGCGCGCGAGCTCAAGGTGCCGGTGCTCGCGCGCGGCGGCGGCACCAGCCAGTGCGGCCAGACCACGGGCGCGGCGCTGGTGATCGACAACAGCAAGCATTTCCGGCGCGTGCTCGACCTGGACCTCGAGGCCGGCACCGCCACCGTCGAGCCCGGGCTGGTGCTCGACCACCTCAATGCGCAGCTCAAGCCGCACGGGCTCTGGTATCCGGTCGACGTGTCGACCAGCGCCCAGGCCACCTTGGGCGGCATGGCCGGCAACAATTCCTGCGGCTCGCGCTCCATCGCCTACGGCAACATGGTGCACAACGTGCTCGGCGCGAGCGCCTGGCTGTCGAGCGGCGAGCTGGTGGACTTCGGGCCCGTGGGCACGCTGGGCGTGCGCGCCGCGGGCATCGCGCAGTTCGTGCGCGGCCTCGCGCGCCAGCACCGCGAGGCGATCGCGGCGAACTGGCCCAAGGTGATGCGCCGCGTGGCCGGCTACAACCTCGACATCTTCGACAACCAGAGCGAGAAGCCCTACACGGCCGACGGCAGCGTGAACCTCGCGCACCTGCTGATCGGCGCCGAGGGCACGCTGGCCTACACGCGCAGCCTCACGCTCAAGCTGGCGCCGCTGCCGCGCGCCAAGGTGCTGGGCATCGTCAACTTCCCGACCTTCCATGCGGCCATGGATGCCGCGCAGCACATCGTCAAGCTCGGACCCACCGCGGTCGAGCTGGTCGACCGCACGATGATCGAGCTGAGCCTCGCGAACCCGGCCTTCAAGCCCACGGTGCTGACCGCGCTGATCGGCAAGCCGGCCGCGATCCTGCTGGTGGAGTTCTCGGGCGCCGAGAAGGCGCCGCTGCTGCAGGCGCTGGCTCGACTGGTGGAACTGATGGGCGACCTGGGCCTGCCGGGCAGCGTGGTCGAGATGCCCGACGAGGCGCGCCAGAAGAACCTCTGGGAGGTGCGCAAGGCCGGTCTCAACATCATGATGAGCCTCAAGGGCGACGGCAAGCCGGTGAGCTTCATCGAGGACTGCGCCGTGCCGCTCGAGCACCTGGCCGAGTACACCGACGCGCTGACCGAGGTGTTCGCGCGCCATGGTTCGCGCGGCACCTGGTATGCGCATGCCTCGGTCGGCACCTTGCACGTGCGGCCGATCCTCGACATGCGCGCCGATGGCGGCGCCAAGATGCGTTCGATTGCCGAGGAAGCCTCGGCGCTGGTGCGCAAGTACAAGGGCGCCTTCAGCGGCGAGCACGGCGACGGCCTGTGCCGCGGCGAATGGATCGAGTGGCAGTTCGGGCCCGCGATCAACGAGGCCTTCCGCGCGATCAAGCACAAGCTCGATCCCGTCGGCCTGTTCAATCCCGGCAAGATCATCGACCCGCCGCGCATGGACGACGGCGCGCTGTTCCGCTTCGCGCCGCCGACCGCGCCCAAGCCCTATCGCCGCATCGAGCTCAAGCCGGTGCTCGACTGGTCGGCCTGGAACGTGAATGCCGACCCGGTGACCGAGGAGACCTCCGCGCCCGGCACCGGCGGCGACAGCACCGGCGGCCTGGCCAAGGCGGTCGAGATGTGCAACAACAACGGCCACTGCCGCAAGTTCGACGCCGGCACCATGTGCCCGAGCTACCGCGTCACGCGCGACGAGCAGCACCTCACGCGCGGCCGCGCCAACACGCTGCGGCTGGCGCTGTCGGGCCAGCTCGGCCCCGATGCCTTCACCGGCGAGGCCCTGCACGAGACCATGGACCTGTGCGTGGGCTGCAAGGGCTGCAAGCGCGACTGCCCGACCGGCGTGGACATGGCGAAGATGAAGATCGAGTTCCTGGCCCACTACAAGCGGCGCCACGGCCACACGCTCAAGGACCGGCTGGTGGCGCAACTGCCCGACTACGCGCACCGCGCGAGCCGGCTGCCGTGGCTGCTGAACCTGCGCAACAGCGTGCCGGGCGCCGCCTGGCTCGGCGAGAAGCTGCTGGGCTTCTCGGCCAGGCGCTCGCTGCCGGCCTGGCGCAGCGACACCTTCTGGCGCGCCAAGGACGGCGAGCCCGGCCTGTTCGCCGACCGCGACACGGTGCTGGCGATCGCGCGGCGCGGCGGCAAGGCCGCGGTGCTGTTCGTCGACACCTTCAACGGCACCTTCGAGAGCGAGAACGCGCTCGCGGCCGCGCGCGTGCTGCAGGCCGCGGGCTATGTGCTGCACACGGTCGAGAAGCGCGGCGCGCACCATTGCTGCGGCCGCACCTACCTGGCCAGCGGCATGGTCGACGAAGCCAAGCGCAAGGCCGAGGCCCTGATCGATGCCTTGCTGCCGCTGGCGCGCGCGGGCGTGCCGGTGGTGGGCCTGGAACCCTCGTGCCTGCTCACGCTGCGCGACGAGACCCTGGTGATGGGCTTCGGCGAGAAGGCCGAGACCGTGGCGAAGCAGGCACTGCTGTTCGAGGAGTTCGTCGCGCGCGAGGTCCGCGCCGGGCGCTTCGAGCTCGCGCTCAAGCCGGCCGAGGCGCCGATCCTGCTGCACGGCCACTGCCACCAGAAGGCCTTCGGCGCGGTGAGCCCGGTGCTCGAGGTGCTGAAGCTGATCCCGGGCGCCGCGCCCGAACTGATCGAGAGCTCGTGCTGCGGCATGGCCGGCAGCTTCGGCTACGAGGCCAGCCACTACGAGGTCTCGATGCGCATGGCCGAAGCCAGCCTGTTGCCCGCGATCCGCGCCAAGCCCGGCGCCATCGTGGTGGCCGACGGCACGAGCTGCCGGCACCAGATCGCCGATGGCGCGCAGCGCGAGGCGGTGCACGTGGCGGTGCTGCTCGAGCGGCTGCTGGTGCACGTGGACGCCGGCGTGCACTGAGCGGCGGATTCACGCGCGACAGCGCGGCGGCGCGGCCTGCCGCAGAATGGTGCATCCCCCGCGCACCGCCCGATGTCGACCACCCTGACTTCCTCCGCCCCCGTGCCGCCCACCTTGCGGCTGGCCTTCGCCCTGTCGATGGGCGCGGCCGTCTCGCTCGGCATCACGCGCTTCGCCTATGCGCTGCTGCTGCCGCCGATGCGCGACGACCTCGGCTGGAGCTATGCGCTGGCGGGCGGCATGAACACCGCCAACGCGGTCGGCTACCTGGTCGGCGCGCTGGTCACGCCGGCGCTGATGCGGCGCTTCGGCGTGAGCCGGCTGCTGGTGGTGGGCGCGGTGCTCGCGAGCCTGTTCATGGCCGGCAGCGGCTTCGTCACCGCGGCGCCCGCGCTGCTGCTCCAGCGGCTGCTCGCGGGCATCGCGAGCGCCTGGGTGTTCGTGGCCGGCGGGCTGATGGCCGCGCGGCTCGGCGAGGCCGACGCCTCGCGCGGCGGCCTGCTGCTGGGCATCTACTACGGCGGCACCGGTTTCGGCATCCTGGCCTCGGCGCTGCTCGTGCCGCAGGTGCTGCAGGCCGCCGCGGGCGAACCGCATGGCTGGGCCTGGGCCTGGTGGGCGCTGGCGGTGGCCAGCGGCGTGGCGACCGTGCTGCTGGCCTGGGCCGGCCGCGCGCTGCCCGATCGACCCGCGCCCGTGGCTGTTGCTCCGGCTTCCGGTGCCGTACCCGGCGCGCCGGTCGCGCTGCGGCGCTTCGGCTGGGCGCTCGCGGGCTATGCCTTCTTCGGCATCGGCTACATCGGCTACATGACCTTCGTGATCGCGCTGCTGCGCGAGCAGGGCGCGAGCGCGGGCTTCGTCACGCTGTTCTATGCGTTGCTGGGCATTGCCTGCATCGCCTCGTCGCGGCTGTGGGCCGGGCTGCTCGACCGCTACCGTGGCGGCCAGCCGCAGGCGCTGCTCAACGGGCTGCTGGGCGTGGCGACGCTGCTGCCGGTGCTCAGCGCCTCGGCGCCTGTCGCGCTGGTCTCGGGGCTGCTGTTCGGCGGCGTGTTCCTCTCGGTGGTGGCCTCGACCACCGCGCTGGTGCGCCACAACCTGCCGTCCTCGCGCTGGGCCCAGGGCATCAGCGTCTTCACCATCGTGTTCGCCTTCGGTCAGATCGTGGGCCCGACCATCACCGGCTGGATCTCCGACGGACCGGGCGGGCTGGCGCGCGGCCTCGTGGGGTCGGCGATCGCGCTGTGGCTCGGTGCCGTGCTGGCCTCGCGCCAGCATGCGCTGGAACCCGCATGAACGAAGCGCTTCCGCTCGCCGACGAGGCCATCACGCCCGGCTTCGCCGTGTTCGATACCGCGCTTGGCGTCTGCGGCATCGCCTGGGGTCCGCAAGGACTGGTCGGCGTGCAGCTGCCGCAGGACGACCCCACGCTGCAGCCCGCGCTTCGTCGCATGAAGCAACGCTTCCCGGAACTGTCCGAGGCCGAGCCGAATGCCGAGGCGCGACGCGCGATCGCGGCGGTGCAAGCCTTGCTCGAAGGCGCGCAGGACGACCTGCGCGACATCGCGCTCGACATGCGTGGCCTGTCCGATTTCCATCGGCGCGTCTACGAGCTCGCACGGCGCATTCCGCCGGGCCAGACCCGCACCTACGGCGAGATCGCCGAGGAACTGGGCGACAAGACGCTGGCGCGCGCGGTGGGCCAGGCCATGGGCCTCAATCCCTTCGCGCCCGTGGTGCCATGCCACCGCGTGCTCGCGGCCGGCAACAAGCCCGGCGGCTTCTCGGCCGGGGGCGGGGCGCTGACCAAGCTCAGGATGCTCGACATCGAGGGCGCGCGGCCCAACGGGATGGCATCGTTGTTCTAGGCGCGAGGTTCAGCGGCGCCGGCGGCCCGGCGCGCGCGGAACGCTCAGCAGCTGGCTCAAGGAAGCGACCTCGCGCCGCTCCCCGCCCTGATGGGTGTCGGCGCCACGCACCTTCGCGCCGAAATCCAGCGCGGTCCTGCGCTCCAGTTCCGCGATGCTCACGTGGTAGCGCTTCACCTTCTCGAAGCTCACGTGCGCCAAGGCCGCTTCGGACAGAGTGGCCTCGGGCACGTAGTCGATGAGCGGCGTCTGGTCGATGCACAGGGCGGTCGCCCGCAGCTGGCCGTCCTCCACCCGCAGCACGATCTTCCAGTACTCGCGCGGTGCCTTGAACCCGGCCATCTCGGGCATGCCTCGATCCCAGGGAATGTCGTTCTCGTCGTCGAAGATCGGTCCGGTGAACACGCTGACGCGCGCCTGGTCCGCCACCGCGTTGTTGAGCGCGAAGTCCTCGAGCGCGCGCCAGTACAGCGTGCCGCCCGCGTGCGCGGCAGCTTCGGCGCCCGGCTTCCTCTTGCCCATGTTGAAGAAGCCCACCTGCGGCGACCGGTTGGTCACGTGGAAGGTGTCGGCATTGGCGCGCACGACGATGTCGTCCGGCCCCCAGAGCGGATCCTGCCGGCGCGTCAGGTGGCCTTGCTGGAAGATCCGGTTCGCGTGGTCCGCCTTGCGCTTGTCGACGATGGCCGCGCCCTGCGCGTCGTAGGCCGTCTGTCCCGCGTACAGCGCGGGCGGGGTCTGCTCTTCCTCGGGGATGCGCGGGTCGATGAACCAGAGCTCGCTGGCCTCCGGGGCCTCGTCCGTTTCCTCCTCGCCCGGATGGAAGGCAGCGATGACGCCGGTGCTGCGGTCGTAGCTCTTGGCGAGGCGCCCGTCGATGTTGGTGGCGGTGAAGCAGGCCAGCCGCCGTTTCTTGTGCATCACCACGCTGAAGTGCTCGTACGGCAGCTCGTACTTGGGCCGGCCTGCCTTGGGACGCGTGTTGACGGAGACCGCCCGCAGGGCCGCCGCACCGCGCGGCTTGGGCAGGGGAACGGCAACGCCGGGCAGGAAGTCGGGCTGGTAGCCGTCGCGGTTGCCGTAGTCCGGATCGACCTGGACCCGTGCCTCTTCGCCGGTGCTCGACGGCGCCGCGTCGGCATGCGGTTGCGGCGCGGCGTCCTGCGCGGGCGTCGGCGATCCGTTGCGGGCCGGGTAGCCGCCCAGCTGCACGCTCACGCGCAGCGGGATGGTCCAGGTCGCCGTGCCATCGCTGGCCACGTCGACCGATGCACCGAGCGAAGCGTCATGCGCCATGGTCGGTGCGGACTCGACGGACGAGACCACCTGCGGGTCCAGGCCCGCGGCGATGGCCTCGGTGATCTTCTCGCGCTCGCGCGCCGGCAGGCCGCTCTTGCGCGTGTTCATGTCGGTCACGATGGCGCTGATCCGGATGCCCTCGTTGACCGTCTTGGCGATCTGCTTTCCGTTCTGGTCGAGCAGGTCGCGGTGCGGCGATCCCCAGTGGTGCAGGGCGATCACCTGCCACAGCACGTTGAAGACCGGCGAGCCCGAGGAACCCGGCTCGGTGTCGGCCACGTAGTGCAGCGTGGTGCTCGCGCGCGAGACCAGCTGGTTCTCGCGCAGCACGGCTTCCTTCATGCGGCCGTCGGGGTGCTGGACGATGTTGGCGTGGTCGCCCAGCTGGTGCTTGTCGCGGGCCGCCGAGATCGGCAGGAAGCTGTAGCCCGCGAGCGTGCCGGAGCCGCTCAGGCGGCCGCCGACCGCCAGCACGGTGTAGTCGAGGTCGTCCTGGTCGTTGGTGAGGAAGCAGGCCTCGGGCGCGAAGGCGAAGCGCGTGGGCACGCGCGGGCGTCCCGCGAGGTCGCGCTCGTAGTCGAACTCCACCAGCAGGTCCGCCGCATCGGCCTTGGAGCCGATCACGTGGTTGTTGGTGAGGAACAGCACGGGCGAGATCATGAAGCCGGTGCCGAGGCCCTGGCCGTCGCGCGTCACGATCCGCGCCACGGCGCGCGCCGCATAGGCGCCGCGCTGCAGGAACGCGACATCGACGAAGTCGATCGTCTTGCCCCAGACCTTTTCCGCGCCCGAATGCGGCGCCTCGCGCGCGGCCTCCTGCACCGGCAGGCCGATCCGTCGCTGCAGCACGGCGCTGCGGCGCAGCATCTCGGGCTCGGCATCGCCGGGCCGGCCGGCGCCGATCGCGTCGAGCGAGCGCTGGATCTGCTCGGCCTGCTGCTGGATGCGCTGGCGCGCGGCGACACCGATGTGGGCGGGCTCGTTCATGTTCTCCTCCAACTGGCCGCGGGGGCGGCGGCGATTGCGGATTCGCGGACCGTCTCGCTCGCCTTTTAGAGGGCCTTGATGACAGGACGATGCAAAGGCACGGCCGCGTCAGGCGTTCTGGATCAGCCGCCGCAGTTCGTCGACGTGCTGGCGCAGCGCCTCGTCGTCCATCGCCGTGTAGCCGATCACCAGCCCCGGCGGCAGGTCCTTGCGCTGGCAGAAATCCGAGATCGCCTGGAAGCGCAGCCCGCGCTGCGAGGCCGCGCGCAGGAACGGCACCAGTGCCATGTCCGGCGGCAGCCACCACACGAGGTGGAAGCCCGCGTGTTCCCCGGTGACATGCAGCCGCGCGGGATCGAGCGCCGCGCGCAGGCCGCCGAGTACGAGGTCGCGCCGCTGCGCGTAGACCATGCGCGCGCGCCGCACGTGGCGCGCGAAGTCGCCGCTCTCGAGGAAGCGGGCCAGCGCCATCTGCTCGATCACGCCGGTGGAGCGCCCGGCGATGTGGCAGGCGCGGCGGAAGTCGGCGACCAGCGCGCGCGGCAGCACCATGTAGCCGATGCGCAGCGCGCCGAACAGGGTCTTGTTGAAGCTGCCGCAGTGGATCACGCGGTCGGCGGCATCGAGGCTCTTGAGTGCCGGCAGCGGCGCGCTGTCGTAGCTGAACTCGCTGTCGTAGTCGTCCTCGACCACCCAGGCCTTCGCGGCTTCGGCCCACGACAGCAGTTCGAGCCGGCGCGACACCGGCATCGTGAGGCCGCTGGGCGACTGGTGCGCGGGCGTGACATGCGCGAGCCGCGCGCCCGCATGCTGGCGCGCCTGCGCGACCGAGAAGCCTTCGGCATCGATCGGGACATGGATCAGCTGCTGGCCGTGGTGGCCGAAGATCGGCGCGGCATGCAGGTAGCCGGGGTCCTCGAGCAGCACCTTGTCGCCGGGCGCCAGCAGCAGCCGCGCGCAGAGGTCGAGCCCTTCGCGGATGCCCGAGACGATCACGATCCGCTCGGCCTCGCAGGCGATGCCGCGCGCCACCCCGAGGTAGCCGGCGATCTGCTCGCGCAATGCCGGCAGCCCGAAGGGATCGTCGTCGGCCAGTTGTGCCGCGGTCACGCGCCGCGCGCTGGCCTGCAAGGTGCGGCGCCAGAGATCGAGCGGGAACAGCGCCGGATCGGCCACGCGTGCCATGAAGGCCTGGTGGGCCTCGGTGGCGGCGAGCGGCGCCATGTCGGTCTTCCAGGCCGGCCGCGTACGGGGCGTGGCCGGGCGCCGCTTCGCGTCGCCGGCCTCGAAGAAGCGGTCGGGCACCTGCGCCGCCACGTAGGTGCCCGATCCGGCCCGGCTGACCAGGTAGCCCTCGCTGCGCAACTGGTCGTAGGCCGCGTCGACGGTCACGCGCGACACCTGCCAGCGCTGCGCGAGCTGCCGGGTCGAGGGCAGGCGCGCGCCCTTGGCCAGCGCGCCGTCGAGGATGCGGGCGCGGATCTAGCGGTAGATCCAGGCCTGCTTGGCCTCGCCCTCACGCGGCGGTTCCGTCGCGAGATCGAGGCTCGATGGCGTGCGCCGGGCCTGCGGGGGGCTGGAAAGTGGCCTTATCGCTTTCTCCGAAATGGATCTACAAGCAAGGCCACATTCTATTTAGATTCGCGTCCAAGGCATTCCACCCACGAAGCTTCCCATGACGACGAACCCCACGCACTTCTTCTGCACCCTCGCGCCCGACGGCCCGCGATTCCCCCTCGATGGCGCGGGCAGCCTGCTCGACGCGGCCCTGGCGCAGGGCGTGGCCGTGCCGTTCTCCTGCAAGCGCGGCGAATGCGGCTCGTGCCGCGCGCAGTTGCTCGAGGGCGACGTCGAGCGCATCGCGCCGCCCTCGGAGGCGGCCTACCAGGTCGACGCGGGGGAACTGCTGATGTGCCAGTGCCGTGCCACCAGCGACCTGCGGCTGCGCTTCGCGCACTGGAGCGCGCCGGCGCTCGCGCCATCGCGGCACTCCGCGAAGGTCTTGATCTGCGAGCCGCTCACGGCCAAGGTCACGCGGCTCGTGGTCGAGCTGCAGAGCGCCGAGCCGTTCCGTTGCGCGCCCGGGCAGCATGCGCAGTTCGTGCTCGAGGAGGGCGAGCGCCGTAGCTTCTCGATCGCCAACCGGCCGACGGAAGAGGGCGAAGCGAACCGGCTCGAGTTCCACATCCGCCGCATGCCGGGCGGCCTGTTCACCGAGCAGCGTCTCGCGGCGCTGCGGCCCGCGGACCTGCTCGAGCTCGAAGGGCCCCATGGCGCCTTCGTCTGGCAGGCGCCCACCGACGAGGTCGACCACCTCGTGCTGCTGGCCACCGGCACCGGCTTCGCGGGCGTTCGGCCGATCCTGCAGGCGGCGCTCGCGAGCGGGGCGTTCCGCACGGTGTCGCTCTACTGGGGCGTGGCCGAGGCCGACGACTGCTATGCGGCCGCATGGCTCGACGAGATGGCGCGCGTGCACGCGGGCTTTCGCTGGACCGCGGTGCCGTCTTCGCGCGCGGAAGGCAGGCAGCACGTGCAGCACGCGGCATCGAAGGCCGCGCACGATTGGGCGCGGACCATCGTCTATGCCTGCGGCAATCCGGCCATGGTGCGCGATGCGCGCGCGCTGCTGCAGGCCGAGGGGCTGCCGAAGGCGCGCTTCGTCTCGGAGGTGTTTCTGCCGAGCACGAAGCAGGCCGCGCGCCATCCCTGGGAGAAGGTGGGCGCCACGTTCACGCGCGACGGCATCCTCGAGGCGCGCCGCCGCTCGATGGAGGCGCTGCCGCAGATCGCCGCGCTGATCGAGCCCGGCATGACCACGGGCGAGGCGATCGCGGTCGCCGACCGGCATCTGCGCCGACTCGGCGCCGCCTACAACTGGCATCCGACCTATGTGCGCTTCGGGCCCGACACGCAACGCACCTCGCGCGAGCCGGTCGATCGCCAGCGGCGCCTGCGCGAGGACGACGTCTACACCGTCGACCTGGGTCCGGTCTGGGACGGCTACGAGGGCGACTACGGCGATACCTTCGTTCGCGGCGCCGATGCCGACCACGAGCGCGTCACGCGCGCGGCGCGCGACATCTTCGAACGCGCGCAGAACGCCTGGCGGCAGGGTCTGAGCGGCGCCGCGCTCTACGACTTCGCGAGCGAGCTTGCGCGCACGCATGGCTGCGCGCTGGTGCGCGAGACGGCCGGCCACCGGGTCTCGGACTTTCCGCATGCGCTCTACGGCAAGCACCGCCTGGCCGAGGCCGACTTCGTTCCGGGCGACGGCATCTGGGTGCTCGAGGTCCAGGTGCGCGATCTCGAACGGCCGATCGGTGCCTTCTTCGAGGACGTGCTTCTTAAGAATTGATTCAGATCATTCCTAACTCTGCGGCCTAGAGTTCGGCAATGACTGTGAACCGTATCGAACCCCGACCGCTTTCTCTTCTTCGCGCCTTCCGTTCTTCCGCGCCGCGCCTCGCGCTCGCGGCCGTTGCCGCGGGCGCGCTGCTCGCGGGCTGCGTGACGCCGGGCGAGCATGCGCGCGAGCAGCGCATGCGTGACGAGCAGAACTGCATGGCCTATGGCTTCCGCCCCGAAAGCCCGGCTTACGCGCGCTGCCTGCAGAACGAGAACCTCTCGCGCCAGGACCGCGACAACCTGCAGGACATCGAATCGCGCCGCCGCTCGGAAGACCCGCGCCGCTATGGCGGCGGTGGCGGCTGGGAGCGCGAACGCGACCGGGACCGCGATCGCTACGACCGCATGAACGACAACCAGCGCCAGGCGCTGCGCAACTGCGACCTGCTGCCGCCCGCCAACCAGCCCGGCTGCCGCGCGATGGTCTGGTCGACGCTCAAGTAGGGCTGCGCAACGCCGCGTCCGAGGGGGCGGCATCGAGCTTCGCGAGCGCGATCACGGCGGCCTGCAGCACGAAGCCCGCGAGCGCGAGCAGCAGGCAGCCGGCTTCGCCCCAGAGCGCGCCGGCCCCCGCGCCGAGCGCCGCGCCCACGGGCCGCGCGCCGGCATTCACCGTGAGGAACACGGCCGAGACGCGGCCCAGCATGCCCGCGGGTGTCACGCCCTGGCGCAGGGTGGTCGAGCTGATGGTCCACACCATCGGCCCGGCGCCGAACACGAACAGCGACAAGGCCGCGAGCCCGGCGCTGGGCCACCGCAGTGTCGACGCCATCAACACAGCGGCCAGCACCGCGCTGAACGGGCCGACGCGGATCGCGCGGCCCGGGCTCATGCGCGCGGCGATGCGCGGCGTGAGCAGCGCGCCCGCCACCATGCCCGCGCCATACATCGCGAGCGTGAGCCCCACGCCCTGCGCGCCGAGGCCGAGCGCGCGCACCGCATGCGGCACATAGCCGGCCTGCAGCACGAACCAGGCGATGTTGAAGATGGCGCCGGTCAGCAGCATCGGCCGCAGCCAGGCATGGCGCAGCACGAAGCGCGCCTTCGCGCAGCTCGGTCCACGGATGGCGTGCGGCGGGCATGCGGCGCGCCGGCTCGGGGAGCTTCCACAGCAGGGCCACGGCCGCGGCCGACAGCGCCGCCGCCAGCACGAAGGCCGCGCCCGCGCCGGTCCAGGCCACGAGCGCGCCCGCCACGGCGGGGCCGGCCGCGAAGGCCGCGCTGCGCGCCAGCTCGATGCGGCCATTGGCGCGCGCCAGCGCCTCGCGCGGCACGAGTTCGGGCACCAGCGCCGGGGCCGCGACGCTGAAGGCCACGGTGCCGATTGCGCCGATGAAGCCCAGCAGCGCCATGCCCGCGATACCCATGCGCGCGGACCACGGCGCCGCCAGCACGGCGAGCATCAGCAAGAGCGACAGCGCGCGCAGCACTTCGGCGCGCAGCATCAGGTGCCGGCGCGGCATGCGATCGGCGAGCAGGCCCAGCGGCATCGCGAGCAGCAGGAAGGGCAGGGTCTGCACGGCCGCGAGCAGCCCGGTCTCGGCGGCGCCCGCGCCATAGGCCATCACCGCGACCAGCGGCACCGCGGCCAGGCCGAGCTGCTCGGCGGACTGCGCCGCGAGGTTCGCGTGAGCCAGGTGGAGAAAGGGGCGGGGCAGGGTGGAGGACATGACCCGATGGTCACGGACCGCCCCGCATCGGGCTGGCCGAAAACGGACCCGTGAAGACGGGCCTCAGCCCGCGGCTTCGGCCTGCTGCGCCAGCAGCATGTCCTCGAACCAGTCCGCCACCTGCCGCGCCTCGGGCGCCGCGCCCGGCGCGAGCCCGTAGTAGTAGCGCTCGAGCCGCATGCGCAGCGCGGGCAGCGGCGACTGCAGCCGGCCCGCGGCCAGGTCGTGCGACACCAGCGAAGTCGGCGCGAGCGCGATGCCCAGGCCGTCGACCGCGGCCTGCAGCACGAAGTGCAGGTGGTCGAACTGCAGCCGCCCGGCCGGCCGCACGCGCGGCGCGCCGACCTGCTTCTTCCAGGCCTCCCAGTCCTCCTTGCGCGTGCGCGCCGACAACTGCACGTGCGCGGCCAGCGCGCGCAGGTCGCGCAGCGGATGGGCCTTGAACAGCGCGGGCGCGCCGACCACCAGCACCTCGTCCTCGAGGAAGGGCTGCACCGCGATCGCACCCGGCCAGCCCTCGAGCCCGCGGCGCACCGCGATGTCGAAGCTGTCGGCCACCTGCTCGGGCATCACGGTGCTCGTGACCACCTGCGGCTCGATGTCCGGATGGCGCTCGACGAAGGAGGGCAGGCGCGGGATCAGCCAGCGCACCGCGAACGAGGGCCGCACGTTGATGCGTACCGTGCGCGCCGCGCCCTGCGCCTGCAAGGCACGCGCGGCGGCGCCGATCTGCGCCAGCGCCGGCTCGACCTCGGCGAAGAACTGCTGGCCCTCGGCGGTCAAGGCGACCTGGCGGATGCGGCGTTCGAACAGCGCCACGCCGAGGAAGGCCTCGAGGCCCTTGATCTGGCGGCTGATCGCGCTGTGGGTGACGTGCAGCTCGTGCGCCGCGCGCGTGAAGCTCAGGTGGCGCGCCGCGGCCGCGAAGGCGCGCACGGCGTTCAGGGGAGGCTCGCGGGACGGCATGCGTGCGATTTTGTCACGCATGCGGCGCGTTAATGTCGTTTGTCGGCGCGGCCTCCGCGGGCGCACGATGCGGGCTCGATGTCTTCTTCTTCCCGCCGCTCCGCTTCCGTCCCCGCCACCCTCGCGGCCTCCGTCTCCACCACCGACCGCAACTCCCGCCACGCCGCGCTCTCGCTCGGGCTCGCGCTGCCGGGCGACGTGGTGCTCTACCTGCTGCTGCCGATGTATGCCGCGCAGTTCGGCGTCACGCTCGCCGAGGCGGGGCTGCTGCTGGCGGCCAACCGCCTCGTGCGCATCGCCGGTTATGGCTGGGTGGCCGACTTCTATGCGCGCCACGGCGACCGCCGCACCTGCACGCTGGCCGTCGCGGGCGCGGTGCTGTGCTGCCTCGGCTATGCCACGCTCTCGGGGCTGTGGGCGCTGCTGCCGCTGCGGCTGCTCTGGGGCCTGTGCTTCGCGGCCTTCAACCTCTCGACGCAGGCGCTGGCCACGGCCGACCCCGTGGGCGCCGCGCGCCGCAGCGGCCGCTCGCGCGCCTTCATCGCGCTCGGGCCGGTGGTGGCGCTGCCGCTGGGCGCGGTGCTCGCGCACTGGAGCGGACCGCGCACCATCTTCTGGCTGCTGGCCGCGGTGGCGCTGCTCGGGCTGCTGGCCGCGCGCCGGCTGCCGACGGCGCCGCATCCGGTCGCGGTGGCGGCCAAGCGCTTCCAGCGGCCGAACAGCCTCGACGGCTGGTCCTTCATGGAAGGGCTGGCGCTCGACGGCCTGTTCATCGTCGGCCTGTCGTACCTCGGCAAGGACCTGCTGCCGGGCGCGGCGGTGGTGGTGGCCGGCGTGCTGATGGCGCTGCGCTACTTCTCCGAGATCGCGCTCAGTCCCGTGGGCGGCCGCATGGCCGAGCGCTTCGGCGCCGAGCGCCTGCTGGTGAGCCTGTCGCTGCTCACGGCGCTGGCGCTGGTGGGCTTCGGCCTGGGCTGGCTCTGGAGTTGCGCGGCGCTGATCGTGGTGCTGCGCGCCTTGCAACTGCCGCTGATCGCGCCCATCGTCGCGCACCGCACGCCCGGACCCGAGCGCGTGCAGGCGCTGGCCGCGCGCTCGACCTGGCGCGACATCGGCGCGGGGGCGGGGCCGGTGCTGGCCGGGCTGCTGTTGCCCATTGCGTCGTCGGCCTGGATCTACGGTGTGGCGGCGGCGCTGCTGGCCGGCATGGCCATCGCCTGCGGGCGCAGTGCCGCGAAACTCGAGCTATCCCCGGATTCCCTTCACCATCGACCGTCATGACCCACGACCCGCACGCGATCCAGACCCTGGCCCAGCTCCAGGCCCTGTTCGGCCAGCCCGGCGAAGCCTCGCTCAAGAAGGAGATCGACTGGCTGCATCCGTCCTACCGGGCGCTGATCGCGGCCTCGCCGTTCGCGGTGCTCGCCACCCTCGGGCCGGACGGCCTCGATGCCTCGCCGCGCGGCGATCCGCCGGGCTTCGTGGCGGTGAAGGACCCGAAGACGCTGTGGATGCCCGAGCGCCGCGGCAACAACCGCATCGACAGCCTGCGCAACATCGTGGCCGATCCGCGCGTGGCGCTGCTGTTCCTGATCCCGGGCGTGGGCGAGACCCTGCGCGTCAACGGCCGCGCGCGGCTCACGGTCGATCCCGCGCTGCTCGCGCGCTTCGCGGTGGAGGGCAAGGCGCCGCAGTGCGTGATCGAGATCGCGGTCGAGACCGTGTTCTTCCAGTGCGCGCGCGCGATCCAGCGTTCGCGGCTGTGGGCGCCGCGGCCCGACGAGGCGCGGCCCGACGTGCCCACGCCCGGCGCGATCCTGTCGGCGCTGACCGATGCCGCCTTCGACGGCGCGAGCTACGACCGCGAGCTGCCGGCGCGGCAGAAGGCCACGCTGTACTGAAGAACAGCGCGCGGCGGGGCGGCCCGAAAAATATTTCTTCGAAGACTGAGGGTTTGGGGGCCTTCGTTCGTCTTCAGGAGGTCGGACCCGTTCCGGCCCCTCGAAGACAGAAGAAAGCCCCGCCCATGCACCCCGGTCATTCCCCGTTCGAATCCCTGCAGCCACCCGCCGCGCCGCGCCGCCGCTCCAAGTCCTTCGTGCTGCGCTGGTGCGGCAACGGCTGCGGCGAGGTGGCGGTGGTCGGGCCGTTGGGCTGGTGGCCCTGCTGCTCGAAGGAGTGCTGGGAGGCCTGGCATCAGCTCGAGACCGCCAAGGCCGCGGAAGCGACGCGGCTGGCCGGCGCGGAACTGCGCGCCGGCGCCTGAACGGTCTCAGGCCCGTCCGGGCGCCGTGGCCTGCTCGGTGCGCGCGTCGTGGCCGATGATCAGCACCAGCACGAAGGCCACGGCCGCCAGCAGCGCGAGGAAGATCACCGCGTAGATGTCGTTGCCCATGCGGTCCTTGAGCGTGCCGAAGATGGTCGGGCCGATGTAGCCGCCGAGGTTGCCGATCGAGTTGATCCAGGCGATGCCCGCGGCCGCGGCGGTGCCGCTGAGCATCGCGGTGGGCAGGGTCCAGAAGGTGGGCAGGGCGCTGAAGATGCCGAAGGCCGCGAGCGTCACGGCCGCCATCTTGGGCACCGGCGCGCTGGTCTCGGCCGCCAGCACCAGGCCGACGAAGATGCAGGCCAGCGGGATCAGCAGGAACCACTTGCGTTCCTTGCGCGCGTCGGAGGCGCGGGTCCAGAACAGCATCGCGATCGCACCCACCAGGTAGGGGAAGGCGTTGATGAAGCCGATCTCCACGTTGCCCAGCCCGCCGAAGCCCTTGATGATCTGCGGCAGGAAGAAGCTGAGGCCGTACAGCGGCACCGTGATGCCCATGTAGACGAAGCCCAGGCCGATCACGCGCGGGTTCAGCAGCGACTGCTTCCACGAGATCTGGTTGATCGACTCGCGGTTGCGCCGCTCGGCGTCGAGCGTGCCCTGCAGCCACGTACGCTCCTCGTTCGTGAGCCACTTCGCGTCCTTCGGACCGTCGGGCAGGTAGAACAGCACGAAGAAGGTCAGGATCAGCGAGGGGATCGCCTCGAGGATGAACAGCCACTGCCAGCCGTGCATGCCGCCCATCCCGTCCATGTTGAGGATGAAGCCCGAGATCGGCGAGCCGATCACGGTGGAGATCGGGATCGCGAACATGAACCAGCCGACGATGCGCGCGCGGTAGGCCGAGGGGAACCACAGCGTGATGTAGAAGATGACGCCGGGGAAGAAGCCGGCCTCGGCGATGCCGAGCAGGAAGCGCACGACGTTGAAGCTGGTCGAGCCGCCGACCCAGGCCTGGGCCGCCGACAGGATGCCCCAGCTGAACATGATCCGCGCGATCCAGCGGCGCGCGCCGAAGCGCTCGAGCGCCATGTTGCTCGGCACCTCGAACAGGAAGTAGGCGATGAAGAAGATGCCGGCCGCGCTGCCGAACACGGCCGCGCTGAAGCCCAGGTCCTTCGACATGGCGGCGCCCGCGAAGCCGAGGTTCACGCGGTCGAGGTAGGCGATGAAGTAGCTGACCATGAGCAGCGGCAACAGCCGCCAGCTCATCTTCGAGATGGTTCTCTGCTCGATCGGATTCACGTGTTGTCTCCTGTTGTGTGTGTGATATGGGAGGCGTTGAGGAAAGCCGCGGCCGTCGCCGGCCGCCGGACCATGTTAGGCCGGCCGGGCCGGTATTCCTGACACGGAAATGACCGAGGCGGGAAAGCACGGGGCAGGGCGCTTGTGCACCTTCCGCGGCCGGCCTGCATCGGGCCCGGGACTCGACCGGTTCGCGCATATGGTTATCGCTTTTCCATCGTTCCGGCCCCCGGGGCGCGGGTATAGCCTTCGTGACGATCCACGCTTTGCGACCCGCCCCGATGTCCACGAACGCCGCTTCCTCCCCGTCTTCCTCCCCCGCCGAACCCACGGCCTCCCGGGGTCCCTCCGTCGCTTGGATCGCGGGCGTCGGCGCGAGCGCGGGCCTTGGTGCCGCGCTCGCGCGGCGCTTCGCGCAGGAGGGCTTGGTCGTCGCGCTGACCGGCCGCACGCCGCAGCAGCTCGAGGCCGTGGCCGCCGAGATCGCGGCCGCGGGCGGCACGGCCCATGCCTTCGCGGCCGACGTGGCGAGCGAGGCCGAGGTGCACGGCGTCGGCCAGCGCGTGCGCGCGCTCGGGCCGCTGTCGGTGGCGGTGTTCAACGCCTCCAGCGCGGCGCGCGCGCCCACGCTCGAGATCTCGGTCGAGCAGTTCACCCAGGCCTGGCGCACCAGCACGCTCGGCGGCTTCGTGTTCGCGCGCGAGGCGCTGCGCGGCCTGCTGGCCAATCCCTTCGACGGCGCCACGCCCGCGGGGCGCGGCAGCCTGCTGTTCACCGGCGCCACCGCCGCGCTGCGCGGCAAGCCGCCGTTCGCGGCCTTCGCGGCCGCCAAGGCCGGGCTGCGTTCGCTGAGCCAGAGCCTGGCGCGCGAGTTCGGGCCGCAGGGCATCCACGTCGCCCATGTCGTGATCGACGGCGGCATCGACGGCGAGCGGCTGCGCAGCGGGGCGCCCCAACGCGCGGCGCAGGCCGGCGAGGACGGGCTGCTGCAGCTCGATGCCATCGCCGAGAGCTACTGGCAGCTGCATGCCCAGCATCGCAGCGCCTGGACGCAGGAACTCGACCTGCGGCCGTTCAAGGAACCCTTCTGATTCAGAACGAGGAGCGCATGAGTTCCGCATCGCCATTCAGTCCGCACGAGCATCCGCTCATCGCCACCCTGCCGTCGGTCGAGGCCGAGCTCAACTACCTGAAGCCGGGCCAGGGCCGGCCCGCGAGCTACACCTTCGAGCCGCCGCCGGGCACGCCCTGGGTCACGGGCGAGCTCGAGGCGCGGCGCGTGGCCATCCGCGACGGCCGCCCGCTGGTGGCGCTGCGCGAGCTCTCGCTCGACCGCAGCGGCTTCACCCAGATCGCGCACCGCAGCGTGCTGGCCGACTTCTCGCAGGACGCGACCATCCGCGACATCTACTACCGCGAGTCCGAGGCGCTGCTGCGCGACGTGACCGGGGCCGAGAAGATCGTGGTGTTCGACCATACGTTGCGCGACAGCGCCCAGGGCTCGCGCCGCACCTCGGAACTGCGCGAGCCGGTGCGCCGCGTGCACGACGACCAGACGCCGGCCTCGGCGCGGCGCCGCGTCACCGACCACCTGCCGCCCGACGAAGCGGCCGAGCGGCTCGCGAAGCGCTTCGCGATCGTCAACCTGTGGCGGCCGCTGGCCACGGTGGAGCGGCTGCCGCTCGCGCTGTGCGATGCGCGCTCCATCGATCCGGCGGACCTGGTGCCCAGCGACCTGATCTACCCCGACAAGGTGGGCGAGACCTATTCCTTCACCTGGAACCCCAAGCACCGCTGGTACTGGTTCCCGCGGCTGCGGCCCGACGAGGCGCTGCTGTTGAAGATCTTCGACTCGCGCGAGGACGGCACGGCGCGGCTCACGGCCCACACGGCCTTCGAGGACCCGACCGGCTCGCCCGAGGCGCCGCCACGCCGCAGCATCGAGCTGCGCGCGCTGGTGTTCTGGGACAAGCCGTGAGCGCGCGCAAGCAGCTGCGCCTGGGCGCCTTCATGCGCCCGGTCAGCATCCACACCGGCGCCTGGCGCTACCCGGGCGCCTGGCCCGACGCCAACTTCAACTTCGAGCGGCTCAAGCAGCTCGCGCAGACGCTGGAGCGCGGGCGCTTCGACGCCTTCTTCATGGCCGACCACCTCGCGCTGCTCAACATGCCGATCGAGGCCTTGCAGCGCAGCCACACGGCCACCTCGTTCGAGCCCTTCACCCTGCTGTCGGCGCTGGCGCAGCACACACGGCACCTGGGGCTGATCGCCACCGCCTCGACCACCTTCGACGAGCCGTTCCACATCGCGCGCCGCTTCGCCTCGCTCGACCACCTGAGCGGGGGCCGCGCGGGCTGGAACATCGTGACCACCTCGAACCCCGACGCGGCGCTGAACTTCGGCCGCGAGGACCACATGGAGCACGACGCGCGCTACGACCGCGCGCGCGAGTTCTACGACGTGGTGACCGGCCTGTGGGACAGCTGGGCCGACGACGCCTTCGTGCGCGACGTCGACAGCGGCCGCTTCTTCGATCCGGCCAAGCTGCACGTGCTGGGCCACAAGGGCGAGCACCTGTCGGTGCGCGGGCCGCTGCACATCGCGCGGCCGGTGCAGGGCTGGCCGGTGATCGTGCAGGCCGGCGCCTCGGAGGCCGGGCGCCAGCTCGCGGCCGAGACGGCCGAGCTGATCTTCGCGGCGCCGGGCACGCTGGCGAACGCGCGCGCCTTCTATGCCGACGTCAAGTCGCGCATGCGCAAGCTCGGGCGCGACCCCGAGCACCTCAAGATCCTGCCGGGCGCCTTCACCATCGTGGCCGACACGGTCGACGAGGCGAAGGCGATCCGCGCCAAGCTCGACAGCCTGGTGCACTACGACAGCGCGATCGCCTCGCTGTCGATCGCGCTGGGCCACGACGCCTCCAGCTTCGACCCCGACGGCCTGCTGCCCGAGGTGCCGCCCACCAACGCGAGCCAGAGCGGGCGCGAGCGCGTGATCGAGCTGGCCCGGCGCGAGAACCTCACGGTGCGGCAGCTCGCGCAGCGCCTGGGCGGTTATGGCGGCCTGGCCTTCGTCGGCACGGCCCAGACCATCGCCGACGAGATGCAGGAATGGCTCGAGAGCGAGGGCTCCGACGGCTTCAACGTGATGTTCCCCTGGCTGCCCGGCGGGCTCGATGCCTTCGTCGACCGCGTGGTGCCCGAACTGCAGCGCCGTGGCATCTTCAGGCAGGAATACGAAGGTCGTACCCTGCGCGAGAACCTGGGCCTGCCGCGGCCGGTCAACCGTTTCTTTTCGCAAGATTAGCGGGGCCGGGGCGAGGGGACACTGGGCGCGCCGCCGGCGCGCGGGCGGCGCATTGGCGACAATCGCTCCAATGCGTTCCTCTCCCTTCTTCCGCATGGCCCTGCTGCTGGGCCTGCTCTCCGCCATCGGTCCCTTCGCCATCGACATGTACCTCCCGGCCCTGCCGGCCATCGGCCAGAGCCTGCGCGCCGACATCGGCGCGGTGCAGATGAGCCTCACGGCCTTCTTCATCTCGCTGGGCGCGGGCCAGCTGCTGTACGGGCCGGTCTCCGACATGGTGGGCCGCAAGCCGCCGCTGTACGCGGGCCTCGCGGTGTTCGCGATCGCCAGCGTGGGCTGCGCGCTGGCGACCGACATCCAGACCCTGATCGCGCTGCGCTTCATCCAGGGCCTGGGCGCCGCGGCCGGCATGGCGATCCCGCGCGCGGTGGTGCGCGACCTGCACACCGGCACCGATGCCGCGCGGCTGATGTCGCTGCTGATGCTGGTGTTCAGCATCTCGCCGATCCTCGCGCCGCTGGTGGGCAGCGGCGTGATCGCGGTCACGGGCTGGCGCGGCGTGTTCTGGGCCGTGACCATCGCGGCCGTCGCCGGCCTCGCGATGATGGCCACCTTGCTGGCCGAGACCCGGCCGGCCTCGGAGCGCGTCGAGAGCAGCATCGGCAGCGCGCTTTCGGCCTACTGGCTGCTGCTGCGCGACCGCCACTACCTGGGCCTGGTGTTCATCGGCAGCTTCGCGATGGCGGGCTTCTTCACCTACCTCGCGAACTCCTCGTTCGTGATGATCGACCACTACGGCCTGTCGCCCGCGCTCTACAGCGTGGCCTTCGGCGTGAACGCGGCCGCCTTCTTCGGCGCCTCGCAGTTCAACGGCGCGCTCGGCGAGCGCTTCGGCCTGGCGCGGCTGGTGAAGTTCGGCGTGGCCGGCTGCGGCGTGGCGATGGTCGCCATGTTCGCCTACTACGCCATGGGCGGCGACAGCCTGTGGGTGATGATCGTGCTGTACTTCATCGCCTCGGGCTTCATGGGCTTCGTGATCCCGACCACCGGCGTGCTGGCGCTCGAGATGCACGGCGCCATCGCCGGCACCGCCTCGGCGCTGCTGGGCACGCTGCAGATGCTGACCGGCGCGGTGGCGATGGCGGTGGTGGGTGCCTTCACCGACGGCGGCCCGCTGCCGATGGTGACCGGCATGGCCGCGGGCGCGCTGATCGCCGGCGTGCTGACCTGGCTCACGCTGGGCGGCGACCGCGGCACGCAACCGGCGCGCCGGGTGCAGGAGGCCTGATGAGCAGCGTGGCGGCCAGCGTGGGCACCGAGGGCGGCGCGCGCGTCATCGACGGCCTCGACCAGCCCGCGCGGCGCTGGTCGATGCTGGTGATCATCCTCGGGCTGATCGTCTCGGTGCTCGACGGCACCATCGTCAACCTCGCGCTGCCGGGCATCGCGCGCGAACTCAACGCCAGCGCCTCGCAGTCGATCTGGGTCGTCAACGCCTACCAGATCGCCATCCTCGTGATGCTGCTGCCGCTGGCCTCGCTGGGCGACCTGGTGGGCTACCGCCGCGTCTACCTGGTGGGCATGGCGGTGTTCACGCTGTCCTCGGCGGCCGCCACCTTCGCCAACTCGCTGACCACGCTGATCGCCGCGCGCGCCTTCCAGGGCCTGGGCGCGGCCGGCATCATGAGCGTGAACGCGGCGCTGGTGCGGCTGACCTATCCGTCCTCGCAGCTCGGCAAGGGCATGGCGATCAACTCGCTGGTGGTCGCCACCTCCTCGGTGGCCGGGCCCTCGGTGGCGGCGGCGATCCTGTCGGTGGCCTCGTGGCCGTGGCTGTTCGCCATCAACGTGCCGCTGGGCATCGTCACCTTCGCGCTCGGCATGAAGGCGCTGCCCTTCAACCGCGTGGCGCCGGCCGCGG
This sequence comes from Variovorax sp. GW821-FHT09B05, assembly GCF_059418265.1. NCBI lineage: Bacteria > Pseudomonadati > Pseudomonadota > Betaproteobacteria > Burkholderiales > Comamonadaceae > Variovorax > Variovorax sp. GW821-FHT09B05. The sequence continues at coordinate 93,716 of NZ_JBWKPN010000005.1, read as the reverse complement.
GCCTGCGCTTCTCGCCGATCGACGTGACGCTCAACGTGCTGATGTTCTCGCTGGTGTTCCTCGGCGTCGACCGCCTGGGCGTGCGCGAGGGCGGGGTGGAGGCGGGCGGCCCGCCGCTGAGCGCCTGGCTCACGCTGCTGGCCGGCGTGGCGGTGGGCTTCGTCTACCTGCGCCGGCAGCGCTCGCTCGCGGTGCCGCTGTTCCCGATCGACCTGCTGCGCATCCCGGTGTTCGCGCTCTCCATGGGCACCTCGGTGGCGGCCTTCTGCGCCCAGATGCTGGCCTACATCGCGCTGCCGTTCCTGCTGCTCGACGTCTACGGCCGCAGCCATTTCGAGGCCGGCCTGCTGATCACGGCCTGGCCGCTGGCGATCGTGGCGATGGCGCCGCTGGCCGGCCGCCTGATCGGCCGCTATCCCGACGGGCTGCTCGGCGGCATCGGCCTGGGGCTGATGGCCGCCGGCCTGTTCTCGCTGGCGCTGCTGCCGGCGCACCCGGTCAATGCCGACATCGCCTGGCGCATGGCGCTGTGCGGGCTGGGCTTCGGGCTGTTCCAGTCGCCGAACAACCACACCATCGTGACCTCGCCGCCCGCGCACCGAAGCGGTGCAGCCAGCGGCATGCTCGGCACGGCGCGGCTCACGGGCCAGACCCTGGGCGCGGTGGTGCTGGCCGGCGTCTTCAGCATCTGGAGCCCGCATGGCGGCCACGGGCCGGTGGTGGCGCTGGTGCTGGCCGGCTGTTGTGCCGGTATCGCCGCAATCTTCAGCAGCTTGCGGCTCAGGACGACGGGACACGCGGGCTGAATAGGTTAGGGTACGGCCCCATGAAGGAAGTACCTGATACGGTGGTATGCCCCGGCTGCGACGCGGTCTATGCCCGCGCCGAACTGCAGCCGCGCGAGGTCGCCCATTGCGCGCGCTGCGGCACCGAGATCGGCCGCCATCCGGGCGCGCAGGAAAGCCGCATCCTGCCGCTGACCGTGACCAGCCTCATCATGTTCGCGATCGCCAACCTGTTCCCGATCGTCGAGATCGAGCTGCAGGGCCTGCGCAGCCAGACCACGCTGGCCGGCGCGGTGGTGGTGCTCGGCGCCGAGGGCATGTCGGTGGTGGCGCTGCTGGTGCTGGCCACCACCATCCTGTTCCCGCTGCTGCAGCTGTGCATCCTGGTCTACCTGCTGATCCCGCTGCGGCGCGAGCACCGGCCGCTGGGCTTCGCGATCCTGGTGCGGCTGATGCAGTCGCTGCGGCCTTGGGGAATGATCGAGGTGTTCCTGCTCGGCGTGCTGGTGGCCGTGGTCAAGCTCTCGAGCATGGCGACGGTGGTGCCCGGGCCCGCGCTGTGGGCCTTCGTGGCGCTCACGGTCACGCTGACGGCGGTGCTGTCGTTCAACCCGGGCGCGTTCTGGGAAATGACCTTCCGCGCCGCCGGCGACGAGGACGAGGAGAGGGCTTCCGCATGAAGTTCCCTTCGCTGCGCCGCGCGCGCCCGCCCGAGCCGGAGCCGGCCGGGCACGAGCCGCACGCCGACGCGCCGGTCGTCACCGCCGCCTCGCTGGGCCTGCTGGCCTGCCCGCACTGCGCGGCCGTCTGGCAGGACGCGCAGGAGGGCGACGCCTGCGGGCGCTGCGGCACGCACCTGCACACGCGCAAGCCGCAGAGCCTCACGCGCACCTGGGCCTTCCTGATCGCGGCCTGCATCATGTACATCCCGGCCAACCTGCTGCCGGTGATGATCACGCGCACGCTGTTCGGCGCGCAGTACGACACCATCCTCAGCGGGGTGATCTATTTCTGGGTCTCGGGCGCCTACGGGCTCGCGGCCATCGTCTTCATCGCGAGCTTCCTGGTGCCGCTGTTCAAGCTGGCGGTGCTATTCCTGCTCGTGGTGATGGCCCAGCGCGGCAGCACCTGGCGGCAGCACGAGCGGGCCAAGCTCTATCACATCATCGAGATCATCGGCCGCTGGTCGATGCTCGACGTGTTCGTGGTGTCGCTGTTGACCGGGCTGGTGCAGATCCAGGGCTTCGCGGTGATCACCGCGGGCGTGGGCATCGCGGCCTTCGGCTCGGTGGTGGTGCTGACCATGCTGGCCTCGCTGAGCTTCGACCCGAAGCTCACCTGGGACAGCCGGCAGGCACAGGCCGTGCAAGAGAATTTCGAGAACAGGGAAGAACAAGCAGCATGAGTGAAGAAGAACAACCGCAAGACCGACCGGCGCCATCCGCGCCGCCATTGCCGAGGCCGCAGGTCAAGCGCCGCCGCGAGTGGCTGCCCTCGCTGATCTGGCTGATCCCGATCGTGGCCGCGCTGGTCGGCGTGATGCTGGTGGCGCGCATCCTGATGGAGCGCGGCCCCGAGATCGTGCTGACCTTCAAGACCGCCGAGGGCCTCGAGGCCGGCAAGACCGCCGTCAAATACAAGGACGTGCAGATCGGCCTGGTGCAGAGCCTGCGGCTGGCGCGCGACCGCTCGCACGTGCGCGTGCTGGTGCAGCTCAACAAGGAGGCCGAGGGCTTCACCTCCGAGGACTCGCGCTTCTGGGTCGTGCGGCCGCGGCTCGACACCTCGGGCATCTCGGGCCTGAACACGCTGCTGTCGGGCGCCTACATCGGCGCCGACGCCGGCGTGTCGAAGGAGACCTCGGGCGAGTTCAAGGGCCTGGAGGCGCCGCCCATCGTCACGCGCGACGACTCGGGCCAGCAGTTCCTGCTGCGCGCCGCCGACATCGGCTCGCTCGACGTCGGTTCGCCCGTGTACTTCCGCCGCATCAAGGTGGGGCAGGTGGCGGCCTACGAGCTCGACGGCGATGGCCGCGGCGTGACGCTGCGCGTGTTCGTCAACGCGCCCTACGACAAGTTCGTGGGCGTCAACACGCGCTTCTGGCAGGCCAGCGGCATCGACGCGCAACTGAGCGCCAGCGGCTTCACGCTGCGCACCCAGTCGCTCGCGACCATCCTGCTCGGCGGCATCGCGTTCCAGGCGCCCGAAGACGCCATGGGCCCGCTCGCGAAGGAGAACACCGCCTTCATGCTCGCGCCCGACGAGGTCACCGCGATGAAGGAGCCCGACGGCCCCTCGCAGACCCTGCTGATGTACTTCAACCAGTCGCTGCGCGGCCTGGTGCCGGGCGCGCCGGTCGACTTCCGCGGCGTGGTGATCGGCGAGGTCAAGTCGATCGGCGTCGAGTTCGACCGCGCCGAGCGCGAGTTCCGCATGCCGGTGCTGGTGCAGATCTATCCCGACCGGCTGCGCCGCCGCAGCGTCGATCGCACGAACGAGAAGGAGCCGCGCTTCTCGCAGCAGGAGCGCCTGCGCTTCCTCACCGAGAAGGGCCTGCGCGCGCAGCTGCGCAACGGCAACCTGATCACGGGCTCGGTCTATGTCGCGCTCGACTTCTTCCCGAAGGCACCGCCCGCGAAGATCGACCTGACCAAGAGCCCGATCGAGCTGCCGACCATGGCCAACAGCCTCGACGAGATCCAGTCGCAGGTGCAGGAGATCGCGAGCAAGCTCAACAAGGTGCCCTACGAGCAGATCGCGCAGGACCTGCGCACCACGCTGGCCACGCTCAACAAGACGCTGACCGCCACCGAGCAGACGGTGAGCCGCATCAACAACGACGTGACGCCCGAACTGGCCGCGGCCATGAAGGACGTGCGCAAGACCGTGAACTCGGCCGAACGCACGCTGGCCGACGACTCGCCGCTGCAGCAGGACACGCGCCAGATGCTGCAGGAGCTCACGCGCGCCGCCGGTTCGGTGCGCGTGCTGACCGACTACCTCGAACGCCATCCCGAATCGCTGCTGCGCGGCAAACCGGACGACAAGAAATGACGAAGATGCACAGCCGAACCCTTCTCGCCGGCATCGCCGTGCTGGCCGCGCTCGCCGCGGGCTGCGCGAGCAAGCCCGACAGCTACTACACCCTCGCGAGCAGCGTGCCCGCGGACCAGATCGCCGCGCCCGCCGCCAGCGGCACCGTGCCGCTGGCCATCGAGCTCGCGCCCGTGGCCGTGCCCGAGCGGCTGGCGCGGCCGCAGATGGTAGTGCGCAAGCCCGGCGGCAGCGTGCAGGTCGAGGTGCTCGAGCAGCACCGCTGGGCCTCGTCGTTCGAGAACGAGCTGCGCGACGCGCTGGCCAGCGGCATCGCCACGCGCCTGGGTGCGCTCGACGTCAGCAAGGGCGGCCGCCCCAACGTGCAGCCGGTGTGGCGCATCGCGGCGCAGCTCAAGCAGTTCGACGCGGTCGACGGCGGCCGTGTCGAAGCGGCCTTCAGCTGGACCCTGCGCCGCGCCGACGAGCCGCGCACGCTGGTATGCAGCTTCGAGGCCGGCGAACCGGTGGGCACCGGCATGGACGCGGTGGCGCAGGGCGCCCAGCGCGTGACCGCGGCCGTGGCCGCGGCGATGGCGCGCAGCCTGGCCGCAGCGCGCGCGAATCCGTCGGCGACCGCCTGCGCCCTCTGAGGGCGGCGGCCCCGCAATCGCTGCGGGGCAGGGCGGTGCGGCGGGATGAAGCTCTGGACTGGGTGAGACCAAGAAGAAGCGGAGACCAGCGATGACACAGATCGGCAAGACGCCCTGCGACGACACGCTGATCCGGCACGGCACCGGCCCCGTCGACGACACCGGCTGCCCCGAGGCCTCCAGGCCCTGGGTGCTGGCCGCGGCCATCGTCGGCTCGAGCATGGCCTTCATCGACGGCACCGTCGTCAACGTCGCGCTGCCCGCGATCCAGGCCGACCTGCGCGCCACCGCCTTCCAGGCGCAGTGGGTGGTCGAGTCCTATGCCTTGCTGCTGGCCGCGCTGCTGCTGGTGGGCGGCGCGCTCGGCGACCACTTCGGACGGCGCCGCGTGTTCGCGATCGGCGTCGCGATCTTCGCGCTCTCGTCGGTGGCCTGCGCGCTCGCGGCCAGCGTGCAGCAGCTGATCGCCGCGCGCGCGGTGCAGGGCATCGGCGGCGCGCTGCTGGTGCCGGGCAGCCTGGCGCTGATCAGCGCGGCCTTTCCCGAGAAGGAGCGCGGCAAGGCCATCGGCACCTGGTCGGGCTTCAGTGGCATCACGGCGGCGGTGGGGCCGGTGCTCGGCGGCTTCCTGGTCGATCATTTCTCGTGGACCTGGGCCTTCCTGGTCAACGTGCCGATGGCGCTGCTGGTGCTGTGGATCTGCTGGCGCCACGTGCCCGAGAGCCGCGGCGCCTCGGCCGGCGGCGGCCTCGATCCCTGGGGCGCGCTGCTGGCCACGGCCGGGCTCGGCGGCATCGTCTATGCGTTCATCGAGGCGCCCACGCAGGGTTGGACCTCGGCGGCCGTGGTCGCGGCGCTGGCGATCGGCATCGCGGGCAGCGCGGGCTTCGTCGCCATCGAGCGGCGCGTGCGCGCGCCGATGCTGCCGCTCTCGCTGCTGCGCATCGGCAACTTCAGCGGCGCCAACCTGCTGACCCTGCTGCTCTATGCGGCGCTCGGCGGCGGGCTCTATTTCTTCCCGCTCAACCTGATCCAGGTGCAGGGCTGGTCGGCCACGGCGGCCGGCGCGGCGCTGCTGCCCTTCATCCTCATCATGTTCGCGCTCTCGGGCTGGGCCGGCCAGCTGGTCGACCGCTTCGGGCCGCGGCTGCCGCTGGTGATCGGGCCCGCGATCGCGGCCGTGGGCTTCGCGCTGTTCGCGCTGCCCGGCGTGGGCGCGAGCTACTGGAGCGGCTTCCTGCCGGCCGTGGTGGTGCTGGGCCTGGGCATGACGGTGACCGTGGCGCCGCTCACCACCACCGTGATGAACGCGGTCGGCCCCGAGCTCGCGGGCGTGGCCTCGGGCGTGAACAACGCGGTCTCGCGCGCGGCCGCGGTGCTGGCCATCGCGGTCTTCGGCGCGATCATGGCCTGGGCCTTCGACGCCGCGCTGGCCGAGCACCTGCAGGCCGCGGGCGCCTCGGCGCAGGTGACGGCCTTCTTCGAAGGCGAACGCGCCAAGCTCGCCGGCGCCGCCATGCCGCCGGGCGTGGATGCGGCCACCGCCGAGGCCCTGCGGCGCGCGGTGGCCGAAGCCTTCGTGGCGGGCTTCCGCTGGGTGATGCTGCTGAGCGCCGGGCTGGCGCTGCTCAGCGCGGCCAGCGCGTGGCGCATGATCGGCGGCAAGGGCGCCGTTCAGGCCGACTGAAGCCGCTCGGGCACGCGCTGCGCGTGTTCGGAGAGGAAGGCGGCCAGCGTGCGGTTCACGACTTCGGGATCGGTGATGCTCAGGAAGTGCTGCCCGCCCTCGACCTCGACGCAGCGTGCCTGCGCGATGGCCGCGGCGATGCGGCGGCCGACCTCGATCGGGTAGGCGTTGTCGCGCGTGCCGTGCATCACCAGCACCGGCATGCGCAGCGCGCCCACCAGTGGCGCGATGGCATCGCGGCCCGCCAGCGCGTCGAAGGCCAGTTGCCATTGCACCGGGTTCCACGACTGCCAGGAGCGCTTCCAGGCACCGGCGTCGAAGTCCGGGCCGAAGCAGACATGGGCCATGGCCCCGATCGCCTGCAGCGGCGGCGCCTCGAAGGACGAGGCCTGCACCTCGGCGACCAGGGCGCGATAGGCCTCGCGCGTGGCCTCGGATTCGGCATCGACCGAGGAGCCGAACACCGCCACGCTGGCGATGCGCGAAGGCGCGAGCAGCGCGGCACGCAGCGCGACGAAGCCGCCCTGGCTGGTGCCGGCAACAGCGGCGCGGTCGATGCCCAGGTGGTCGAGCAGCGCGATCAGGTCGCGCGCCGAGTCCCAGAAGCCGAAGGGATGCTCGGCCGCGCTCTCGCCATGGGCTCGCTGGTCCCAGACGATGCAGCGGTGGGTGGCGGCGAAGTGGCGCAGCTGCGGCGCGAACATCTCGGCGCGCATGCCGAAGCTGTGGCAGAACACCAGCGCGGGCTTGTGGCCGCCGGTGTCTTCGTAGCGCAGGCGGTGGAAGGGCAGGGACAGGAAGGGCATGGGGATGTCTCCGAGGTGATCGATGGGGTAGGGCCGCGACGCCGCGTCGGGGTCTGCGAGGTTGTACCGGCGGCCCGCCGTTCGTAGGATTCCGCGCTTGCTCTGTTCTTGTCCGGGATTGCTCAGTGAACCACGCGACCGCTCTTCCTACCGCATCGTCCAGCTACGGCGCCAAGTACGCGGCGGCCGGCAGCCTCGCGCTCGCCGATTCGTTCGCGCGGCCCTGGCGCGGCTTCGGCGCCGAGATCCGTCGGCACGCGGCGGTCGACGCGCCCGGCTTCGTGCAGCCGGTGACCGAGGTGGCGATCGGCATCGCGGGCCATGGCCGGGTGTCGCGGCGCGCGGACGGCGAGGCCGAGCAGCGCTTCGAGGCGCAGCCGGGCCGCTTCTGCATCTGCCCGGGCGGGGTGCCGGTCGACCATCTGCGGCTGCAGGGGGAGGGCGTGGAGCTGCTGCACTTCTACGTGGACGGCGGACTCGATCCGGACTTCGCGGCACGCACGGCGCTGGCCGACTGGCCCTATGCGGGCGGGCTGGCCGATCCGCTGGTGGCGCAGATCGGGCTGGCGATGGCGCAGGAGCTGCGGCAGGAGAGCAGCGGCGGCGAACTGCTGCTCGACACGCTGGGCCATGCGCTGCTGGCGCGCATCGGGCAGCGGCACACGGGCGCGCCGGCGGCCCGTCCCGCCACGGCGGGCCGAGGCCTGTCACCCGCGCGGCTGGCGCGCGTTCAGGCCTATCTGCAGGCCCATGTGGAACGCGCGCTGTCGCTCGAGGACATGGCGCGCGAAGCCTGCCTGAGCCGTTTCCATTTCGTGCGCGCGTTCAAGGCCTCGACGGGCCGCACGCCGCATCAATACCTGGGCAGCCTGCGGCTCGAGCTCGCGAAGTCGTTGCTGGCGGCGGGCCAGGAGAGCATCGAGGCGATCGCGTGGCGCCTGCAGTTCGCGAGCGCCTCGGGTTTCTCGCGCGCGTTCCGGCGCGAGCTGGGCCTCACGCCGTCGGCCTACGCGCAGGCGCTGCGGCGTCGCTGAGCAGGGTGTCGAGTTCGGCCCAGAGCGGATCGCACTGGCCGGCCCGGTAGGCGGCGGCCTTGAAGGTGGCGTGCTCGCCGCGGTAGGTCTCCCACAGGTCGCGATGGCTATCGGCCACGCAGGCGCGCACGTTGGCCAGCCGGTCGGCCGCCTTCACAGTCAGCGCGAGTTCCTGTTCGCCCTTCACATGCGACATGGCCGCATAAGTCCGCGCCTTGCGCTCCTTGCGGTTGGCACCAGGCGCGTCGCTCAGCAGTGCCACGCAACCCGCCACCAGGGTGCCGAAGCGTTCGGCGACGTCGGCCACGGTGGCCTCTGTGTCCTCGACCACGTCGTGCAGGTAGCCCACGACCTGCGCCTGTTCCCCATAGGGCCGCAGCAGCGCGACCACTGCGTCGAGGTGATGGACGTAGGGGTGCACGCCGTATTTCTGGTCGCCGTGCATTTCGATGGCGTAGCTTCGTGCGGCGTCTGGGGAGGTCTCTGGGGTCATGCGGACAACCCTAGCGGGTCGTGTGTTCTGTGGCAATGGCGTGGAGGGCGCGTTGTCGTGCGGGACGTGGAGATGCGACAGGGGCGGGCTCACGCCGATGGGGTACTCCCCTCCGCGAATGTCCCCCGCCTTCGGCTCCTCCTTGATTTCGCTGCGGGGAGTACCCCATCGACGTGAGCCTGGACGCGGCGGTCGTTGAACCGCTGGCACCACCGCAGCGCCCTCGTGCACAGGGCAGCGGGTGCTTCCCGCAGCGAAATAAAGGAGGAGCCCGAAGGCCGGGGGACATTCGCGGAGGGAAGTACCCGCTGTCCTGTGCACGCGCCCCGGCGCCCCCAAAAACCGCTGTTTACGAAGGAAAACACCTACCGAAACGACATTGCAACCCCATTGGTGTATCGATACAGTAAATCGTTCCACCAAACGGCACCAAACGGGCGTTCCGACCCACAGGAGACAAGCCATGACCTCGATTTCACGCCGCCGCTTCGTCCAGTCATCGTCGGCCCTGCCGCTCGCGATGGCGGCCGCCGGCACGGGATTCACGCCCTTCGTCGCCGCGCAGGACAAGACCGTCGCGCTGCGCCTGTCGTCCTCGCACGTGGCCGACCTCAACTCCTCGCACTTCGCGTGGAACCAGCTCATGCAGGTCAACCTCAAGAAGGCCGTCGGAGAACGCATCCGCATCGACTACTTTCCCAACAACCAGCTCGGCAAGGAAAGCGACGTCGTGCAGCAGGTCAAGGTCGGCTCCATCGACATGATGCTCACCGGCTCCTCGATCTGGGCCACCGTCACGCCGCAGTTCGGCATGCTCGACCTCGGCTACCTGTTCGACAGCTACGAGCACGTCGCCAAGGCGCTCGACGGCGGCGTCGGCGCCAAGCTCAACGACATGCTCGTCAAGAGCACCGGCTGCCAGGTCATCACCTGGGGCCAGCACTACGGCGCGCGCAACGTCTACACCAAGCAGCCCGTCAAGTCGCTGGCCGAGGTGAAGAACGTCAAGCTGCGCGTGCTGCCCACGCCCGCCTTCATCGAGACCTTCAAGATCATGGGCGCCATCCCCACGCCCATCTCCTTCGGCGAGCTCTACATGGCCGCGCAGACCGGCGTCGTCGACGGCTTCGAGCACGATGCCGCCACCGTGCTCGCGAGCAAGCTCAACGAGGTCGTCAAGCACTGCTGGATGACCGAGCACCTGTTCAGTCCCATGGTCTGCATCGCCGGGCGCCGCGCCATGGACCGCATTCCGGCCGACCTGCGCCCGGCCTTCCTCAAGGCCGCGGCCGAATCGACCGCGCAGCAGCGCCAGATCGGCGCCGAGAAAGGGCAGAGTGCCATCGAGGAACTGAAGAAGCTGGGCCTGAGCTTCACGCCCATGGCCAGGAACGAACGCGACCAGGTGCGCAAGGAGATGGAGGCCAAGCTCTGGTCGGCCTTCGCCAAGCAGTATCCCGAGACCGGGCCGCTGTTCGCCGCTATCAACGCCGCCCGCGCCTGACCGCATGTCCAGCGTCCTGCCCCCGATGGCCCCGGTCACGCCCGCCGTCCTGCCGCCCCTGGCATCGCTGCCGGGCACGGGCCACGGCCACGATCCGCGCGCCCTGGGCTTCAGCACCGCCCACCCCGCGGGCCGCGGCCTCGCCTGGCTCACGCGCGCCATGGAGAACGTGGCCGGTGTCGTGCTCGCGATCGATGTTCTCGTCGTCTTCGTCTCGGTCGTGTTCCGCTACTTCCTGCACGATCCCTTCGACTGGGCCGAGGAGGTCGCGCGCGCGCTGATGGTGATCCAGGTCTTCTTCGGCGCCGCCACCGTGCTCGCGCGCAGCCAGCACGTGGGCGTCGACCTGTTCCGCGGCCTGCTGCCCGCGCGCTGGCAGCCCGCGCTGATCCAGTTCGGCAACTGGATCGTGGTCGGCGTCTCGGCCAGCCTGCTCGCCTCGTCGTGGGAGCTGCTGCTCGACGCCTACAACATGACCACCCCGATCGGCCTGCCGCAGTGGATCTACGTCTACCCGGTGGTCATCGGCAGCCTGTTCATGACCTTGTTCGGCCTCGCCAACGCCGTCAACGGACCGGCACGGCGCGTGTGGAGCTCCCTGGCCGTCGGCATCGTGCTCACCGCCGCCGCCGTGGGCTGGAACACCTTCGTGCCCGGCCACGCCATCGCGCCCTGGATGCTGCTGACCGCCGGCTTCCTCGGCGGCCTGATGCTCGGCGTGCCGATCGCCTTCGTGCTCGCGCTCTCGTCGCTGGTGTTCTTCATGGCCGATCCCTCGCTGCCGATGCTGGTCTATTCGCAGCAGGTCATGGCCGGCACCGACCACTACGTGCTGCTCGCCATTCCCTTCTTCGTGCTGGCCGGCCTGCTGATGGAATCCAACGGCATGTCCTCGCGGCTGATCGAGCTGCTGCTGCGCATGTTCGGCCGCCTGCGCGGCGGCCTGGGCCTCATCACCATCACGGCCACCGCCTTCTTCTCGGGTGTCTCGGGCTCCAAGCTGGCCGACATCGCCGCGGTCGGCGGCATCATCATGCCGGCCGTGCGCAAGACGAAGCAGGACCCGAACGAAACCGCCGGCCTGCTGGCCTGCACCGCGGTGATGGCCGAGACCATCCCACCGTGCATCAACATGATCATCATGGGCTTCGTCGCCAACATCTCGATCGCCGGGCTGTTCATGGCCGGCCTCGTGCCCGCCGTGGTGCTCGCGCTCTCGCTGGCCGCGGTCACCATCTACGTCGGCGCGCGCATCGACCCCGACCAGGCCTTCGACGTGCGCACGCCCATGTTCCGCCTGCTCGGCGGCGCGCTGGTCGCGCTGGTGATGGTGGCGATGATCGGCAAGGGCGTGACCTCGGGCGTCGCGACCTCGACCGAGGTCTCGTCCTTCGCCGTGGTCTATGCGCTGGTGGTGGGCTGGCTGGCCTTCCGCGAGCTCACCTGGTCGTCGGTGGCGCGCCTGTTCGTGCGCTCGGCCTCGATGGCGGGCAGCATCCTGTTCATCGTGGCGGCCGCGTCCAGCCTCTCGTTTGCGCTGACAATCCAGCAGATCCCGCAGTACCTGTCGTCGTTCATGATCGAGTTCGCGCACGCATGGGGCAGCACCATGTTCGTGATGCTCTCGGTGCTGATCATGATCGTGTTCGGCGCCATCCTCGAGGGCGCGCCCGCGCTCATCATCTTCGGGCCGTTGCTGACACCGATCGCGGCGCAGCTGGGCGTCAATCCGCTGCACTTCGGCACCGTGATGGTCATCGCCATGGGCTTCGGCCTGTTCGCGCCGCCGGTGGGGCTGGGGCTGTTCGCCACCTGCGCCATCACCGGCACCCAGGTGAAGGACGTGGCGCGGCCGATGATGAAATACCTCGCGGTGCTGTTCGTCACCCTGGTGCTGCTGGTGCTGGTGCCGGCCTTCTCGGTCTGGCTGCCCACGCGCATGGGGCTGTGACGACGCACGAATGCAGGACCGCGATGAACCCGAAAGGACCCCGAAAACCGTGAGCAGAATCAGCGATGTCGCCCAGCGGGCGGGCGTTTCGACCAGCACCGTGTCGAACGTGTTGAACGGCCGCGTGGACCGCATGGCGGCCGCCACGCTGGAGCGGGTGCAGGACGCGATCCGCGATCTCAAGTACCGGCCCAACACCTCGGCGCGGCAGCTCAAGACCGGCCACACGCCGCTGATCGGCCTGCTGGTGCCGTCGATGGCCAATCCGATGTACGGCTTCATCGCGCGCGAGGTCGAGACGCTGGCGCAGGAGCGCTACGGCTTCCGCATCATGATCGGCAACACCTACCGCGAGAAGGAACGCGAGGCGCGCTTCTTCGAGGACCTGATGGCGCACGGCGTGCGCGGCGTGATCATCATCTCGTCGCTGATCGACGAGCAGCACGTCGAGGCCGCGGCCGAGCGCGGCCTGGTGGTGGTGAGCTACGACCGGCGCGCCACGCCCGGCGAGGCCTCGGTGATCGACCACGTCACGGTCGACAGCTTCGAGTCCTCGCGCATCGCCACCGCGCACCTGATCGAACGGGGCCACCGGCGGCTGGCCTTCGTCACGCCCTCGGGCCGCACCATGAGCCGCAACGAGAAGATCCAGGGCTTTCTCGCGGCCGCGCGCGCAGCCGGCCTCGAGGGCAGCGCGCGCGTGGTCGAGGGCCTGCCGGTCGACGAGTACGGCGACTCGATGATGAGCGAGCTGGGCCGCACCCAGGCCAGCCAGCTCGCGCAGCTGCCCGAGCGGCCCACCGGCGTGGTCGGCGTCAACGACCTGCTGGCCTACGGCCTGATGGCGGGCTTTCGCGATGCCGGGCTCGCGGTGCCCGACGACGTCTCGGTGGTCGGCATCGACAACGTGTTCCTCTCGACCCTGATGTACCCCGCGATGACCTCGGTGCGCGTGCCGGTGCCCGAGATGGCGCAGGTGATGGTCGAGCGCGTGATGAGCCGCCTGGCCGACGGCGCGCTGCCCGCGGACGAGTTCCTGTTCGCGCCCACGCTGGTGGCGCGCGACTCGGTGGCGCCGCCGCGCGCCTGAGGCCGCCTTTTCCTTTCTTCCAGCCTTGTCCATGACCACGGTTTTCGTCAGCCATCCCCAGAGCAAGCTCGCCCACTACTTCGGCGAACGCGCGAGCACCGCGCTGCGCGCTTTCGCGCAGGTGCGCTTCAACCCCGAGGACCGCGATCTCTCGTCGCACGAGATCGCCGAACTGGCGCGCGACTGCGACGCCATCGTCTCCTACCGCCAGACCGTGGGCGACGAGGCGCTGTTCGCCGCGCTGCCCAAGCTGCAGGCCTTCGTGCGCTGCGCCATCGACATCCGCAACATCGACCTGGCGGCCGCGAGCCGCCACGGCGTACTGGTGACGCAGGCCAGCGCGGGCTTCATCGCCTCGGTGTCCGAATGGATCGTGGGCGCGATGATCGACCTCGCGCGCGGCATCAGCGCCTCGACCGCGCTCTACCACGCGGGCCTGCCGGTGCCGCCCGCCATGGGCCGCGAGCTGCGCGGCGCCACGCTCGGCGTGATCGGCTATGGGCAAATCTCACGCTACCTCTGCACCGTGGCGCAGGCGCTCGGCATGCGCGTGGTGGTGCACGATCCCTTCGCGGTGGTGGCGCAGCCCGGCATCGCGCAGGCCGGCTTCGGCGAGCTGCTCGCGCAGTCCGACTTCGTGGTCTGCCTCGCGGCGGCGACCGAAGACACCGAGAACCTCATGAACGCCGCCGCCTTCGCGGCCATGCAGCCGGGTGCCTTCTTCATCAATGCCGCGCGCGGCAACCTGGTCGACGAGGACGCGCTGGTCGCCGCGCTCGATGCCGGCACGATCGCGGGCTGCGCGCTCGACGTGGGCCGCGCGCCCGACCAGATGCCGTCGCCCGCGGTGGCGCGCCATCCGCGCGCGATCGCCACGCCCCACATCGGCGGCCTCACGCCGCCCGCGGTCGAGCACCAGGCGATGGAAGCCGTGTCGCAGCTGGCCGAGATCTTCCAGGGCCGGGTGCCGAAGGGCGCGGTGAATGCCACCGAGGCCCATCGCTGGCGCCAGGCCTTCGGCGTGCCGGCCTGATCCCATTCCCCATCCACCGAGAGCCTCCATGGAACCGACCCGGAACGCGCGCTATGCCGGCGCCTGCGACTGCCATGTCCACATCTACGAAGACCGCTTCCCGCTGATCCCGAACGTCGCCTGGGTGCCGCCGCACTCGCCGGTGTCGGCCTACCGCGAGCAGGTGCAGCAGCCGCTGGGCATCGAGCGCGCGGTGGTGGTGCAGCCCACGGGCTACGGCTTCGACAACCGCTGCACCCTCGATGCGCTGGCGCAGTTCGGCGAGGCGGCGCGCGGCATCGCCCTCTTGGCGCCCGACGCGCCCGACGCCGAGATCGCGCGCCTGCATGCGGGCGGCATGCGCGGCGTGCGCTACATGATGATCGGCGGCGTGCTGGGCTGGGAGTCGCTGCCGGGCATGGCCGCGCGCATGGCCGATGCCGACTGGATGATCAACCTGCAGCTCGACGGCCGGACCATGCCCGAGCACGAGGAGGTGCTCCGGAAGCTGCCGTGCCGGCTGGTGCTCGACCACAACGGCAAGTTCCTTGAGCCGGTGGCGCCCAGCCATCCCTCGTTCCAGTCGCTGCTGCGCGTGATCGATGCGGGCCGCGTCTGGATCAAGCTCTCGGCGCCCTACGAGACCTCGAGGAGCGGCGCGCCCGGCTACGACGACGTGAGCCTGCTCGCGCGCACGCTGGCCGAGACCTTTCCCGAGCGCTGCCTGTGGGCCAGCAACTGGCCGCACCCGGGACGCGATCCGCGCCCCGAGAGCGCGCCGCTGTACGACCTGTTGTTCTCTTGGGCCGCGAGCGAGGACACGCGCCGGCGCATCCTGGTCGACAACCCGGCCGCGCTGTACGGGTTCAAGGCCTGACGCGGGCCCGGGGAGGGCGGATCCGAAGCCCGCCATAATCGGCGCTCCCGTCTTCTTGAACCGCCTCAGGTCAGCCACGCCGCGTCGAAGCCAACCTGCCTCCTGGACTTCGACCCACCCTTGCCGGTGCCGGCGCGCCCGTGTTCGAACGCTATTACCGCGAACTGCTGAACTTCCTGTCCCGCAAGGTGCCGGACCGCGCCACCGCGGCCGACCTCGCGCAGGAGAGCTATGCGCGCGTCTACGAGGCGCAGCGCGCGGGCAGCGTGGTGCGCGATCCGCGCGCGCTGCTCTACCGGGTCGCGCGCAACCTCGTCACCGACCATCACCGGCGCAGCAGCGTGCGCGCCGGGCTGGCGGACGCCGAGACCGAGGACGGCCTGGGCGAGCCCGACGACTGCATGGGCCCCGCGAGCTTCGAGCCCGACGCGGCGCTGGCCTCGAGCCAGGGCCTGGCCGCGATGATCGCCGCCATCGACGGCTTGCCGCCGCGCTGCCGCGAGGCCTTCGTGCTCTACAAGTTCGACGGGCTCTCGTATGCCGAGGTCGCCGAGCGCATGGGCATCTCGGTGCGCACGGTCGAGATGCAGCTGCGCATCGCGATGGCGGCCTGCTGGGACTGCCTGGAGCGTGGCGGGAAATGAAGGGATCCACGATGAACCGAAGAGAGACCGCGTCCTACAGGGTTGGCGCCCGTTCGTGCGTCTCCATCTCCAGGGACGCCCTCGCCACATGAATTCGACGCCATCACCGGAAGACGCATCGCGCCTGCGAGAGGAGGTGCTCGACTGGTTCGTGCGCCGCCAGCGCGAGGGCTGGAGCGCCAGCGAGGAGCGCGAGTTCCAGGGCTGGCTGGTGGCCCATCCGCATCGCGCCGAGGCCTGGCGTGCCTGGGAATCGCGCTGGCGGGCCGTGGACGCGATCCCGGCCGCTACCGTGGCCGGCTGGCGCGAAGGCTTCGCGGGCCGCGCTGCCGCGCCCACGCGGCGCGGCTTCATGAAACCGGCGCTGGCGCTGGCCGCCACCGGCATGGCCGTCGGCGCCGGCTACCTGGGCTGGCGCGAGCTGCAGGCGCAGCCGGTGTTCGTGCAGGCCTTCGCCACCCGGCGTGGCCAGCAGCTCGACCTGCCGCTGCCCGACGGCACGCGCCTGCGGCTCGACACCGCGACCCGCATCGAGGTGCAGCTGTTCCGCGACCGGCGCGAGGTGCGGCTGCTCGAGGGGCAGGCGGTGTTCGCGGTGCAGTCCGATGCCGAACGGCCGTTCTCGGTGCTGGCCGGGCCGCTCGAGGTGCGCGTGGTCGGCACCCGTTTCGCCGTGCGCCACACGCCGGGGATCGACGGCGCGGACGGCACGCGGGTGTCGGTGGACGAGGGCCGGGTGCGGGTGGCGCGGCGCGACCGCGCGCAGGACGGTGCCTGGGCCGAGCCCTCGGCCGCGAGCCTGCGCGAGGCGGTCTTCCTGGTCGCCGGCCAGCAGCTCGAGAGCGATGCCCAGGGCCTGCCGGGCCCGGTGGCGGCGGTGCCGGGCGAGGGCATCGCGCCCTGGCGCGAGCACCGGCTGAGCTTCGTCGACACGCCGCTGGCGCGCGCGCTGGCCGAGCTCGAGCGCTACGGCAGCACCGGCCTGGTGGTGAACGATCCGGCCGTGGCGGCGCTGCGGCTGACCGGCACCTTCGATCCGCGCGATGCGCGCACCCTGCGCCGCGCGCTGCCGAGCGCCTTGCCGGTGCGGCTGAAGCAGGCCGGCGCGGTCACCGAGCTGGTCGCCGCGCACTGAGAAAGAGGCGCCGCGACCCGGCGCCGAAAAATTTTCAGTGGGACTACGGTATTTCCCACGGTTCGTGCGTCAACCCAGATGAGAACCATTTGTATTCAAAGTCTGGAAACGTAGATGAACCGCTTGACATCGAAGCCGGCACCGCTGGCCCTGGCCCTGGCGCTCGCGCTGGCCCACCTGACCGCATCGGCCCAGGCACTGCCGGCCGACCCGGTGCCGATCCGCATCGCGGCCCAGCCGCTGGCCCAGGCGCTCAACGACTGGGCGCGCCAGACCGGCGTGCAGCTCGTGGTGCAGCAGAGCCTGGTGGCGGGCAAGACCGCGCCGGCGGTCGCGGGCCGGCTCGCGCCGCGCCAGGCGCTCGACCAGCTGCTGGCCGGCAGCGGCCTGTCGGCCAGCGTGGAGGGCAACGCCGTGGTCATCCGCACGCTGGTGCCGGGTGCTTCCAACGCGTCGCTGCCGGCGGTCACCGTGCAGGCCGAGGGCGAGCAGAGCGCCACCAGCCGGGTGCAGGGCTACGTGGCCCGGCGCAGCGCCACCGGCACCAAGACCGACACGCCGATCATCGAGACGCCGCAGTCGATCTCGGTGATCACGGCCGACCGCATCGAGGCCATGGGCGCCACCAACCTCAAGGACGCGCTGGGCTACACGCCCGGCGTGTCGACCACCACCTATGGCGCCGACTCGCGCTACGACTGGATCTCGCTGCGCGGCTTCGATGCCTATTCGCCGGGCTTCTATCTCGACGGCCTGCCGCTGCGCAACAACAGCACCTGGGGCGTGTGGCGCACCGAGAACTACGGCGCCGAGCGCATCGAGCTGCTGCGCGGGCCCTCGTCGGTGCTCTATGGCATGAGCGGGCCGGGCGGGGTGGTGAACGTGGTCAGCAAGCGCCCGACGGCGGAGCCGGTGCACGAGCTGCAATTGCAGCTGGGCGACCACGCCCGCAAGCAGGTGGCGGGCGATTTCTCGGGTGCGCTGGATGCCGAGGGCAGGCTGCTCTATCGCATCACCGGACTGCTGCGCGATGCGCAACTGCCGGCCGCCAAGGAGGCCGACGACCGCAGCTACATCGCACCGTCGCTGACCTGGAAGCCGTCGAGCGACACCACGCTCACGCTGCTGTCCCAGTTCACCCGCACGCGCAGCGGTGTCTACACGCGCGCGCGGCCGCAGGTCGGCTCGCTCGATGCGACCGCGATCGGCAGCTACATCCCATCGAAATTGTTCGTCGGCGAGCCCGGCTTCGACCGCTTCGACCAGGACCAGGAAATGGTCGGCTACCAGTTCGAGCACCGCATCGACGACACCTGGACGGTGCGGCAGAACGCGCGCTATGCGCACCAGAAGCTCGATTACACGGGCACGCAGCTGCGGGGCTTCACCGCGCTGAACCCCGATGTGCCGAACGATCCGGTCAACTTCCAGCAGATGGCGCGCAGCGTGTTCGGCAGCCGCGAGAACATCGCCGCCGTGGCGCTCGACAACCAGGCGCAGGCCGACTTCCGCCTGGGCGAGGCGCAGCACAAGGTGCTGGTCGGGCTCGATTACCAGCGCACCCGGATCGACCAGGTCACCTTCAGCGGCGGCAGCGCGTCGCCGCTGAACATCTACGCGCCGGTGTACGGCGGGCCGATCGAATTGCCCGCGCCGTATTTCGACGGCATCACCCGGCTGACGCAGACCGGCCTCTACCTGCAGGACCAGATCAAGTGGGGCGAGCGCTGGTCGCTGACCCTGGGCGGGCGCTACGACGATGCCGAAAGCACGGTCTTCAGCCGCCTCGACGGCTCGACCCAGCGCATCCGCGACCACAAGTTCACCAGCCGCGCCGGCCTGGTCTACCTGCATCCGAGCGGCTGGGCGCCGTACCTGAGCTACTCGGAGTCGTTCGCGCCGACCGCCACCATCGACCCGGTCTCGGGCGACCCGTTCAAGCCCGAGAGCGGCAAGCAGTTCGAGGCCGGCGTGCGCTACCAGCCCACGGGCGGCAAGGCGATGTACAGCGCGGCCGTCTTCGACCTGCGGCGCAAGAACTACATCAGCTTCGACGGCGATGCCATGCCCAGGCAGACCGGCGAGATCTCGGTGCGCGGCCTGGAGCTCGAGGCCACGGCCGAGATCGCGCCGCGCATGAACCTCACGGCCTCCTACAGCTACACGCCGCGGGCCATCGTCACGGCCAGCAGCAACCCGAGCGAGATCGGCAAGCAGGCCACGGCCGTGCCGCGCCACCGGTTCTCCGTGTGGGCCGACTACCGCTTCGCCAATGGCTTGAAGCTCGGGCTCGGTGCCCGCTACACCGGGACGAACTACGGCGACGGCGAGGCCGCGCGGCCGAGCAAGGTGCCCGCGTCCACGGTGCTCGACGCCATGCTCGGCTACGACATCGATCGCTGGACCCTGGCGCTGAACCTGCGCAACCTCACCAACAAGACCTACATCGCCAACTGCGGCTACGGCAACTGCTACTACGGCTATCCGCGCACCGCGACGGCCACGGCCACCTACCGCTGGTAGGCCTCAGGAGCGCGGCATCAGCTCGTAGAAGTCGAAGCCGTTGCTGCGCCCGCCGAGGCAGCCGGCCAGCGTGTCCTCGACCTTGCGCCACAGCGCGAGCCGGTTGCGCCACTTGCGCACGCTGTGGCCCTCGTCGGGAAAGCTCAGGAAGTCCACCGGCCGGCCGAGCCGGCGCAGTTCGGCCACCACGTCGTCCGAATCCTGGCGCAGCACGCGCACGTCGTTGGCGCCGTGGATCACCAGGAGCGGCGCCTCGATCCGGTCGAGCTGCGACACCGGCGAATCGCGCAGCATGCGCGCGCGCTCCTCGGGCTGGTTCACGTCGCCGAAGAAGCGCGCGAAGTAGTGGCGGTTGCGCCAGAACGGCGGCCAGTTCTCGATCACGCGCGGCCAGTTGGCCACGCCGACGATGTCGATGCCGCAGCGGTAGTCGTGCGGCTTGCGGATCAGCTGCGAGAGCACCGAGAAGCCGCCGAAGCTGGCGCCCAGCACCGCCATGCGCCGCGGATCGGCCACGCCCTGGTCGATGGCCCATTGCGCGGCCTCGGCGATGTCCTGCTGCAGCCGGCCGCTGGTCTGGCCCGCGCCGGCCATCATGAAGGCGCGGCCGTAGCCGCTCGAGCCGCGGTAGTTGACCTGCAGCACCGCATAGCCGCGGTTGGTGAGCATCTGCACGGTGTTGAAGCCCGCGGGCAGCCAGCTGTCGCGCGTCCACGGGCCGCCATGGATGCTGATCACCAGCGGCGCCGGGCCCTGCACGCCGCGCGGGCGCGCGAGGTAGCCGTGGACCTGCAGGCCGTCGGAGGCCTTGAACGCGAAGGGCTCGGTCGACGAGAAGAAGTCGTCGCCGTTCTCGCGCGGCGGCGGGGTGAGGCGTGCCAGCGCCTGGCTGTCGCGGTCGAGCAGCAGTTCGACCGCGCCGGTCTCGGTGACGGCGCGCAGCACCATGCGCCGCTGGTCGAGCGTGCTGCTCTGCGGGCGCGCGATGACGGGGTCGGTGGCGAGCCAGCCGCGCTCGCGCGCAAGCTTCATGGCGGCGGTCACCTCCGCGTCGAGCGTGGCGTCGAGGTAGCGGATGCGCGGGCGGCCGGGCTCGGAGGTCCAGGCCTGCGGCGCGCCCTCGTTCGGCGGGAAGTAGACGGCCCCGAGGTCGACCTGCGCATCCTCGGCCAGCACCTTCTCGGCGCCGGTGGCCAGGTCGGCCTCGACCAGCGCCAGCTTGTCGCGCCCGATGTTGCCGAGCGCCCAGAGCCGGCCGCCGGCGCGGTCGATGCGCAGCGGCGCATAGGCGTCGAAGGCCTCGATGGTCTTGAAGGGGCGCCAGCTGCCGTCGGCCTGGCGCAGTTCCATCAGCAGGTCGGAGCCGTCGACGCTGCCGAGCTGGCGCATGCGCGCGGCCAGCTCGCGCCGGGTGTCGACATACCAGGCGACCACGCGGCTGCCGGGCTCGCCGCGCGCCACCTCGCGCACGCTGCGGGTGCGCGGGTCGGCCTCGAACAGGTCGAGGCTGGTGCGGTCGTTGCGGTTGCTCGTGAAGAAGAAGTTCGGGCTGCCGGGCGCGCCGCCGATGACGCCGGCCGAGCGCACGCCGGGCCAGGGCGTGACGGCCCAGGGCCGGGCCTCGGGCGACTGGCTGTCGAGCACGAAGATCTGCGTGTTCTCGTCGCCGCTCGCGTCCTTGAGGTAGGCGATGTGGCGGCTGTCGGGCAGCCAGGCGTAGGCGGACGCGTTCGCCAGCGTGCCGGTGGCGAAGCTGCGCGTGCTGGCCGACTGCACCGTGGCCGCGTCGGCGCTGTCGCACACGGCCAGGCCCACGTCGGTGCCGACGGTCTGCACCCACAGCAGCTTGCGGCCATCGGGCGACAGCACGTGGCCGCCGATCGTGTCGATGTTGGCGACGAAGCGGCGCATCGGCACCAGCGGCGGCAGCGTGCGGTCCTGGCTGGCCTGGGCCAGCGCCGGATGGGTGGGCGCGGTAGCGCAGCCTGACAGCAGCAAGGCGCCGGCGGCGCAGGCCAGGGCGAGCAGGGCGGTGGGGCGAAAGTCGCGGCGCATGGTTCCGGTTCCTGGAGACGGTGGCCATCGATTGTGCGAAGCCCGACCTTGGGCGAAGCCAAAGATGGCGCGCCCCGTCTTTGGCTGGGCCCAAGGTACGCGCGCGCACAATCGCCGCGTGCACATCCTGCTGATCGAAGACGACCTCGACCTGGGCCGCGCGCTGCAGGCCGCGCTCAAGGTGGACGGCCTCACGAGCGAGTGGCTGCGCCGCGCCCGCGACGCGCCGCGCGTGCCCGACGCGGCCGTGTTCGACTGCGTGCTGCTCGACCTCTCGCTGCCCGACGGCAACGGCTTCGAGCTGCTGGCACGATGGCGCGGCGAGGGCGGCACGGTGCCGGTGATCGTGATCACCGCCCGCTCGGCGGTCGAGGACCGGCTGGCCGGCCTCGACGGCGGCGCCGACGACTTCGTCATCAAGCCCTTCGCCACCGCCGAGCTGATCTCGCGCATCCGCGCGGTGCTGCGGCGCTCGGCGCGCCAGGCCAGCGAGGTCTGGACGCTGGGGCCGCTTTCGATCGCGCCGCGGCGCCACCAGGCCACGCTGGCGGGCAGCGCGCTCGAGCTGTCGCCGCGCGAGTTCAGGCTGCTGCTCGAGCTGGCGCGCGAGCCCGGCGCGGTGGTCGCCAAGGGCGTGCTCGCGCAGCGGCTGGAACCGCTGGGCGAGCCGCTGGACTTCGCGGCGGTCGAGGTCCACGTGTCGAACCTGCGGCGCAAGATCGGCGCCACGCGCGTGCACACGGTGCGCGGCGTGGGCTACATGTTGACGCCATGAGCCGCCTGTCATTCGGATGGCCCGGCCCGAGCATCGGGCGGCGCGTGCTGGCCGCGATGCTGATCGCCTTCGTCGGCGTCTGGCTGATGCTGCTGGCCTACTTCTACGTCGAGTTCCGCCAGGCGCTCGCGGTCGACCAGGGGCTGAAGAAGCTGGGCCGCGCGATGAGCGCCTCGCTGCGCGAGGTCGACAGCGACGCGCAGGCGGTGGGCGTGATGCGTTCCACCGCGACCCAGTTCAGGACCCTGCGCATCAGCGGCAATCCGGGCGGCAGCGTGTGGATGGAACTGCGCCGGCGCGACGATGGCATGGTGCTCTACCGCACGGCCTCGCTCGGCGACCGCGTGCTCGACGCGCCGGCGCCGCAGGTGATCGAGCGCGATTTCGATGGCGTCTCGTACTGGGTCCACGGCACCGAGGCCGGCCGCTGGCGGCTGCAGCTCGCCGAGCCGCGCATCACGGGCTGGTGGGTGCTCGAGCGCAACGCCACGCGCCTGCTGCCCTACCTGCTGCTGGCCTTCCCGATCGTGCTGCTGCCGGTGTGGCTGGCGGTGCGGCTCGGGCTGCGGCCGCTGCAGCGGCTGGCCGACCTGATCGCGCGGCGCGGCAGCAGCGACCTGTCGCCGATCGGCTACGACCCGCCCCAGGCCGAGCTCAAGCCGCTGACCTCGGCGCTCGAACGCATGCTGCGCCAGCTGCGCGACAAGCTCACGCAGGAGCGCGCCTTCGTGCACGACGCGGCGCACGAGCTGCGCACGCCGATGGCGGTGATCGCCGCGCAGGCCCATGCGCTGGCGGGCGCGGCCGATGCCGCCGAGCGCGAGCGCGCGCAACTGCATCTGGAGCAGGCGATCGCGCGCGCCTCGCATCTCACGCAGCAGCTGCTCGACCTGGCGCTGCTCGACGATGCGCAGCCCTCGGCGCCGAAGCACGTCGACGTGGCGCAGTTCGCGCGCGGGCTGCTCGCGCAGGCGGCGCCGCAGGCCATGGCGCGCGGCATCGAGCTGGCGCTCGAGGCGCCCGACAGCCTGCAGGCCGAGGTCGATGTGCCGGCGCTGCAGTCGGTGCTCGAGAACCTGCTGCACAACGCGATCCGCCATGTGCCCGACGGCGCGCAGGTGGCGATGACGCTGGGGGTGGAGGAGGGCTGCCTCGCGCTGCTGGTGGCCGACGACGGGCCCGGCATTCCCGCGGCCGAGCGCGAGCGGGTGTTCGAGCGCTTCCACCGCGGCGAGGGCGCGCACGAGACGCCGGGCTCGGGCCTGGGCCTCGCGATCGTGAAACAGGCGGTGCACCGCATGGGCGGCGAGGTCGCCATCGTCGACGGCCTGGCGCCGGGGCGCGGCGTGGGTTTCAGCGTCCGGCTGCCGCTTGCGGGCCGCACGAACACTTACGGCTGAAGGGCATCGCCCGGGTTGACAGGGGCCGCGCGCAGCTTCGATACTGAACTTGCAGGTTCATCAATCAAGCTCCAAGGAGATACCCATGCAAAGGATCGTTCCCTGCCTCTGGTTCGACGGCAATGGCGAGGAGGCATTGAAGTTCTACAGCGCGATCTTCCCGAACTCGCGCGTGACCGACACCCTGCTGTGGGGCGACGTCAACCCGGCCAAGAAGGGCTCGCTGCTCACCGCCACCTTCGAGCTCGATGGCCAGGCGTTCATGGTGCTCAACGGCGGCCCCGAGTACAAGTTCACCCCGGCCATCTCGATGTACGTGCGGTGCGAGACCCAGGCCGAGGTCGACCGCTACTGGGACAGGCTGCTCGAGGGCGGCGGCCAGCCGGTGCAGTGCGGCTGGCTCACCGACCGCTTCGGCGTCTCGTGGCAGGTCGCGCCCGACGAGATCATCCGGATGTTCCAGGACAAGGATCCGGCCAAGGCCAAGCGCGCGATGGAGGCGATGATGAAGATGGTCAAGCTCGACATCGCCACCGTGAAGAAGGCCTTCGACGGCGCTTGATCGCTACACCAGCCGCTTGATCGCCTTCTTGCGCCACACCAGCTGGTAGTACGCGGTCTGCAGCAGCAGCATCGCGCCGAAGGTCACCGGGTAGGCATACCAGATGCCGTCGAGGCCGATGCGGTGGCTCATGAACCAGGCCACCGGCACCTCGAGCCCGAGCAGGCAGGCGATCGAGATCAGCGTGGGCACCAGCACCGAGCCGCTGGCGCGCATGATCCCCGACAGCGCCGAGGCCATGCCGAAGATCACCAGGCTCCACAGCATGATGTGCAGCAGCTCCTGGGCGATCTCGATCACCGGCGCGCTGGTGATGAAGAAGCCCATCAGCGGCCGCGAGAACAGGTAGCCCAGCAGCACCAGGCCGCCGGTGAGCAGCAGGTTCATCATCAGTGCCGTGCGCGCGATGGCGCCGAGGCGGTCGGCGCGGCCGGCACCGATGGCCTGCGCGCCGAGGATCGAGGCCGTGATCGCGATCGAGATGGCCGGGAACTGCACGTAGGCCACCACCTGGTTGACCGCGCCGTAGGCGGCCGTGGCGCTCGAGCCGTAGCCGTTGACCAGCGACAGCAGCACCACCTCGGCCAGCGCCACCACGATCATCTGCACGCCCGTGGGCACGCCGACCTTGAGCACGGTCTTGAGCAGTTGCGGATCGATGCGCATGCTGCGCAGGAAGGCCGCGTCGGGCGCGAGCGGGCTGTTGCGCTGGCGCAGCCGCCAGCCCAGCCACAGGGTCGCCACCAGGAACGAGAGCACCGAACCCCAGGCGCCGCTGGTCACGCCCAGCTGCGGCAGGCCGCCCCAGCCGCGGATCAGGGCCGGCGTGACGAGCATGCCGATGGTGGTGGAGATCAGCAGCGTGAGCAGCGGCGTGACGGTGTCGCCCACGCCGCGCAGCATCGCGGTCGAGATCAGGAACACGAACACGCCGGGCATCGCGATCAGCATGATCCGCGCATAGCGCGTGGCCTCGGCCAGCACGTCGGGCGGCGTGCCCAGCGCCGCCAGCAGCGGCGTGGTGAAGGCGCCGCCGAACACCGCGATCACCAGGCCCATCAGGATGCCCACGCTCAGCGTGGTGCCGGCCACCGCCTTGGCGCGGGCGACGTCGCGCGCGCCCCAGGCCTGGCCGATCAGCACCGAGGCGCCGGCGCCCAGGCCGATCACGAAGGCGATGAAGAAGAAGAACACCGGGAAGAAGCTCGAGACCGCGGCCAGCGCGGTCACGCCGATCATCTGGCCGATGTAGATGTTGTTGAGCGTGCCCGACAGCGACTGCAGGATGTTGCTCAAGAGCATGGGGGCGAGGAAGAACAGGAAGGTCTTCCACAGGGCGCGCGGCGCGCCCACGGGTGCCACGGGCGTGCCCTGGAGGCCGCTCGGGTTGGGGGCTGTGTCTGTCTTGGCGTTCATTCGTGGGTCCAGCTCGCGCTGGAGAGTTCTTGGAGGTGGGCCCGCAGGTCCTCGGGCCAGGTCGAAATGTGTTGCTCGAAGCGATCGCGCTCGAGCGCGAACAGGGCGCGCATGGCTTCCTCGAAACCGGGCAGGTTGCCGGCCAGCACGGTCATCACGCCGTAGGTGGCTTCCCGCGCCGCGCGTGCGGCATCGCGTCCTGCGTTGACGCGGCGTGCCTCGTCGATCAGCCGGCGCAGCGCGACCGAGGCGCCGCCGGGCTGGCGGCCCAGCCACTCCCACTGGCGCGGCAGCAGCGTGACTTCGCGCGCCACCACGCCGAGCTTGGGGCGGCCGACGCCGCGCGGCGGCTCGCCGGCCGGCGCCGGTGGTTCGCGCAGGTCGAGGTCGATCTGCGCGCCGCTGCGGTCATCGAACACCAGGTACGGCGTGTCGTCGGTGCGCGCGCGCAGCGCGGCGACCAGCTCGGCGCGCGAGCCGCGTGCAATGCGGTGGAAGCCGGCGAAGGCGGTCAGGGTGGACGCGGGATCGGCGCAGGCCGGGAGGGAAGAGGTCTCGAGGGTCATGGAGGCGGAGCGGTAATTTACCCGGGGGCAATGAAGAAAGCCTGACTTTTCTTGCGCCCGGCGAAGGAGGAAGGCGAGAGGGGCGGCGGGCACCGGCGAGGGCCTAGGCGCTCGGGCGCGCCGGGCCGTTGTAGCCCTGCGCGCCGTGGCAGCCGGACTCCTCGGCCCAGAGCTCGAACAGCGCCTCGAGCTCGGCCGCGCGGTCGAAGGCCGGATCGTCGCGCTCCTTCACGCGCGCCAGCTCCTCGAAGGCGAAGGCCTCGGCGCCCAGCGCGATCCAGTCCTGCTGCAGCGCCTTGTTGCGGTGGCTGCGCAGGTTCAGTTCGAAGCGCTGGCGGTTCATCGCGCCCACGATGTCGAGCGCGGCCGCGGCGAACACCCGCCCCGTCTTCAGGTTGCGGATCGCGAACACGCCGGCGGGGAGCGTGCTGTCCTTGTACTGCCGGGTGAGGGCGCGCCGTGATTCCTGGGAAAGTGTCATGGCGCCAATTTTACCCGGGTTAAATTGATTGAATCAATCTACCCGGGTAAAAATAGGCGCGCGCGTCAAACCCTGCGCAAGCGCCGCCAGGCCCGCAGCGCGCGCCGGTTGAAGGCATGCACCAGCCGCCAGGGCCGGCTCTGTCGCACGAAATCCAGCACCCGGTCCTTCCAGGCTTTCCAGCGCGGATACCAGCGCGCGAACAGCGGGATGCGCATCAGCGTGCCCTCGACGAGCTGGAAGATCCGCGCCACCACCGCGGTGCCGGCCAGCTTGGCCGCGACCAGCACCGCCACGCCGCTGCCCGCGTGGCCATGGCTGAACAGGAACAGCGCCAGCACCTTGACCGGCAACAGCAGCAGCACCGGCAGCAGGAAGGCCAGCAGCGCGCCCCAGGGCGGCAGGCCGCGCAGCCAGGCTTCGGCGCGCGCCCACAGCGGCAGCCGGGCCAGCCGCGCCGCGAGCGCGGCCAGCGGTTCCCAGCCCCATTCCTCGAACAGCAGCAAGGGCACCAGCAGCACGGCGAACACCGTCCGTAACAACTTCCCGAAGCGGGACGGCGGCCGGCGCGGGCCAGGGGAGGAGGGTGGTTGCACGGTGGGGAGGTGGGGGCGTGGAGCGGTCGGACAAGTGTCCGCGCCGGATGGCCGGACGCCATTTTCACTATGGCAAACTCGCGCGCTTCATTCGACCAACGCGACCGGCCGGCCGGTCGCAGCGACAGGGACGCCACTCAGCAATGCAGAAAATCATTCGCCAGCTCGCCGCCGAAATCAAGGTGGGCGAGCATCAGGTGAAGGCCGCCGTCGAACTGCTCGACGGGGGCGCCACGGTTCCATTCATCGCGCGCTACCGCAAGGAAGCCACCGACGGCCTCGACGACACCCAGCTGCGCGAGCTCGAGGCGCGCCTGAGCTACCTGCGCGAACTCGATGACCGCCGCGCCGCGGTGGTCAAGGCCATCGACGAGCAGGGCAAGCTCACGCCCGAACTGCGCGCCGCGATCGAACTCGCGCCGACCAAGCAGGAGCTCGAAGACCTGTACCTGCCGTTCAAGCAGAAGCGCCGCACCAAGGGTCAGATCGCGCGCGAGTTCGGCATCGAGCCGCTGGCCGACAAGCTGCTGGCCGACCCCACGCTCGATCCCGCCGTGGAGGCCAAGGCCTTCCTGCAGCCCGCCACCACGCTCGACGACGGCAAGCCCGGCCCCGATTTCTCGACCGTGCCCGCCGTGCTCGACGGCGTGCGCGACATCCTCTCGGAACGCTGGGCCGAGGACGCCGTGCTGGTGCAGCGCCTGCGCGAATGGCTCTGGAACGAGGGCCTGCTCAAGTCCAGCCTGATGAGCGGCAAGGACGAGAACAACGCCGACGTCGCCAAGTTCCGCGACTATTTCGACTACGACGAGCCGATCGGCCGCGTGCCCTCGCACCGCGCGCTGGCCGTGTTCCGCGGCCGCGCGCTCGACATCCTCGACGCCAAGCTGGTGCTGCCGGTGGAGCCCGAGCCGGGCAAGCCCAGCGTCGCCGAAGGCCGCATCGCGCTGCACCTGGGCTGGAGCCATGCCGGCCGCCCGGCCGACGACCTGCTGCGCAAGTGCGTGGCCTGGACCTGGCGCGTGAAGCTCGCGCTGTCGACCGAACGCGACCTGTTCACGCGCCTGCGCGAGGACGCCGAGAAGGTCGCGATCAAGGTCTTCGCCGACAACCTGCGCGACCTGCTGCTGGCCGCGCCGGCCGGCCCGCGCGTGGTGATGGGCCTGGACCCTGGCATCCGCACCGGCGTGAAGGTGGCGGTGGTCGATGCCACCGGCAAGCTGGTCGAGACCGCGACCGTGTTCCCGCACGAGCCGCGCAAGGACTGGGAAGGCTCGCTGCACACCCTCGGCAAGCTCTGCGCCAAGCACGGCGTGAACCTGATCGCGATCGGCAACGGCACCGCCAGCCGCGAGACCGACAAGCTCGCGGCCGACCTGATCAAGCTGCTCGCGAAGATGGCCGCCCAGGCTGGCGCGCCCGAGATGAAGGTCGACAAGGTGGTGGTCAGCGAGGCCGGTGCCTCGGTCTACTCGGCCAGCGAATTCGCGGCCCTGGAGATGCCCGACGTCGACGTCAGCCTGCGCGGTGCCGCCTCCATCGCGCGCCGGCTGCAGGACCCGCTGGCCGAGCTCGTGAAGATCGACCCCAAGAGCATCGGCGTGGGCCAGTACCAGCACGACGTGAACCAGAGCGAGCTCGCGCGCACCCTGCAGGCCGTGGTCGAGGACTGCGTGAACTCGGTGGGCGTGGACCTCAACACCGCGAGCGTGCCGCTCTTGAGCCGCGTCTCGGGCCTGTCCTCGGCCGTGGCCAAGGCCGTGGTGCGCTGGCGCGATGCCAACGGCGCCTTCGGCACCCGCAAGCAGCTGCTCGAGGTCACGGGCTTCGGCCCCAAGGCCTTCGAGCAGAGCGCGGGCTTCCTGCGCATCCGCGGCGGCACCGATCCGCTCGACGTCACCGGCGTGCATCCCGAGACCTATCCGCTGGTCGAGCAGATCATCGTCAAGACAGGCAAGCCGATCGCCGAGCTGATGGGCCGTGCCGACATGCTCAAGACGCTCAAGCCCGAGCTGTTCGCCAACGAGAAGTTCGGCGTCATCACCGTCAAGGACATCCTCGGCGAACTCGAGAAGCCCGGCCGCGACCCGCGCCCCGACTTCAAGGTGGCGCGCTTCAACGACGGCGTGGAGGACATCGCCGACCTGCAGGAGGGCATGATCCTCGAGGGCACCGTGAGCAACGTCGCCCAGTTCGGTGCCTTCATCGACCTCGGCGTGCACCAGGACGGCCTGGTCCACGTGAGCCAGCTGAGCCACAAGTTCGTCAACGACGCGCGCGAAGTCGTGAAGACCGGCGACATCGTCAAGGTGAAGGTGATGGAGGTCGACGTCGCGCGCAAGCGCATCGGCCTGTCGATGAAGCTCGACGCCGCCCCCGCGCGCCGCGACGGCCCGCGCGACAACCGCTTCGAAGGCGCCGGCCGCGGCCAGCAGCCGCGCCGCGACAACACGCCGCAGCCTTCGGGGCAGATGGCGAATGCGTTTGCGAAGTTGCAGGGGTTGCGCAAGTAGGCGAAGCCGATGGTGAAGCCATCTGTTAAACTAGTCATCTAACTAGTCTGATTGGTGGTTTCCCATGAAAAGCTGGCCGGTACAGGACGCCAAGGCGCGTTTCAGCGAGTTCCTCGAAGCCTGTCTGGCCGAGGGGCCCCAGATGGTGACGAAGCGCGGTGCCGAGGCGGCCGTGCTGGTGCCGGCCGCCGAGTGGCGGCGCTTGCACGCGACGGCTCGTCCTTCGCTCAAGGAGCTGCTGCTGGCCCCCGAGGCACGCACCGAATTCCTGGTGCCGGAGCGCGGCGCCGCCCGCAGGCGCAAGGTCACGCCGCTGCGCTGAGGACGAGGGCCGTATGTACCTGCTCGACACCAACGTCATTTCGGAACTCCGCAAGCCGCGCCCGCACGGCGCGGTCATCGCGTGGCTCACTGCCATCGCGGACAGCGAATTGCATCTGTCGGCGGTGACGCTCGGAGAGATCCAGGCCGGGATCGAACTCACGCGCGAGCAGGACGCGGCCAAGGCCGACGAGATCGAGCAGTGGGCCGCGCTGGTCGCGGGTTCCTACAACGTCCTGCCGATGGATGCGGACACCTTCAGGCTTTGGGCCAAGCTCATGCATCGCAGCTCCAACACGCTGTACGAAGACGCCATGATCGCGGCCACCGCCAGGCAGCATTCATTGACCGTGGTGACCCGCAACGTCGCCGACTTCGCGAACTTCGGCGTCGCGCTGCTCAATCCCTTCGAGCACGGCAAGCCATGAAGGCCCTGCGCATCTACGCCGGCCCCGCCGCGCGCCGGCACATCGAGGTCCAGGGCCTGCGGCCGCAGGATGTGCGCACCATCCCCGGCGCGGCCGGTGGTCCCAAGGGGCTGATCCTCGGGCCGATCGATCGATTCGTCTTCGGCCAATGGCTCACGCAGTCCAGCCAGCCGGTCCACTTGGTGGGCGCATCGATCGGCGCCTGGCGACTGGCCACGGCCTGCCTCGGCGATCCGGTCGCGGCCTTCGGGCGCTTCGAGCACGACTATGTGCGCCAGCAGTTCGAGGTGCCGCCGGGGCAGAAGCGGCTGAGCCCGCACCAGCTGAGCGAACGCTTCGCCGAGAGCCTGCAGGCCTTCTATGGCGGGCGCATCGGCGAGGTGCTCGCGCATCCGCGCTACCGGCTGCACGTGGTCACCTCGCGCGGGCGCCACATCCTCGGGCGCGAGGGCAGGGCGCGCACGCCGGTCGGCTACCTCGGCGCCTTCGCCTCGAACAGCGTGCACCGCAAGACGCTCGGCGCCTGGCTCGAGCGCTGCGTGTTCTCCACGCCCGGCGCCGAGCTGCCCTTCGGCACGCGCGACTTCCGCACCCGCCAGCATGCGCTGCGCGAGGACAACTTCAACCTGGTGCTGCAGGCCTCGTGCTCGATCCCGTTCCTGCTGGCCGCGGTGCACGACATCCCGGGCGCGCCGCGCGGCGCCTACTGGGATGGCGGCATCACCGACTACCACCTGCACCTCGACTATCAGCCGGTCGACGACGGCCTGGTGCTGTATCCGCACTTCCAGCGCGCGGTGGTGCCGGGCTGGCTCGACAAGGGGCTGCGCTGGCGCCACAAGTCCACGGGCTTCCTCGACCGCATGGTGGTGCTCGCGCCCGATCCCGACTGGGTGAAGACACTGCCCAACGGCAAGCTGCCCGATCGCAAGGACTTCATCCATTTCCAGAACGACGCGCAGGCGCGCATCGCGGCCTGGACCCGGGCCACGCGCGAGGCCGAGCGGCTGTCGGACGAACTGCAGGAATGGCTGGCGCGCGGCAGCGCGGCCGAGATCCTGCCGCTCTGAGCGGCGCCGGGCAAACCCTGAACGGGCACGCGGCCCGCGCTTCGAGAATGGCCCGCATGCCGTCCGCCCCGGACGGCGCATAACAAGCAGGAGACCATTCCCGATGCCCCACGCCCTGATGTCGCGCCGCCGCTTCGCCATTGCCACCTCCACCGCCGGTGCCGCAGCCACGCTCGGCCTGCCGGTGCTCGCGCAGAGCGCCTGGCCCAACAAGCCGATCCGCATCGTCGTGCCCTACACGCCCGGCGGCTTCACCGACCAGATGGCGCGGCTGGTGCAGATCGGGCTGCAGACGCGGCTGGGCCAGCCGGTGCTGATCGACAACAAGCCCGGTGCCAACAGCCTGATCGGCGTCGATGCGGTCGCCAAGGCCGCGCCCGACGGCAGCACCTTCGGCGTGGTGATCGCGGCCTACGCGGCCAACACCTCGCTCTATCCGAAGCTGCCCTACGACCCGCGCAAGGACCTCGCGGGCGTGTCGCTGATGGGCGTGTCGCCGCTGCTCGCGGCGGTCAACCTCGATGCGCCGTTCAAGACCGCGCGCGAACTGATCGACTACGCGCGCGCCAACCCCGGCAAGGTGAGCTTCGGCTCGTCGGGCAACGGCTCGGCCGCGCACCTCACGACCGAGCTGTGGAAGTCGCTCACGAAGACCTACATGATCCACATCCCGTACCGCGGCGCGGTGCCGGCGCTGACCGACCTGATGGGCGGGCAGATCCAGCTCTTCTTCGATGCGCCCACCGGGCTCATCAACCAGGCCAAGGCCGGCAAGATCCGGCTGATCGGCGTGGCGGGCGACAAGCGGCTGCCCGCGGTGCCGGACGTGCCGACCTTCATCGAGCAGGGCTTCGCGGGCTTCACCGGCAGCACCTGGGCCGGCATGCTCGCGCCGGCGGGCACGCCGCGCGAGATCGTCAAGCGCATGTCGGACGAGGTGGCGCGCATCATCAAGAGCGACGAGACGCGCGCGAAGCTCGATGCGATGGGCACCTTTCCGGCGGGCGGCACGCCCGAGGAGTTCGATGCCTTCATCGCGTCGGAGACCGCGAAGTGGGGCGCGGTGATCCGCACCGCGGGCGTGAAGGCGGAGTAGCCATCGCTGGCACGGCGGGTGCTTGCCCGCCGTTCATGAAGCACTTCATCGTCGAGATCGACTACCTCGTGCCCCTGGCACGCATCCAGGAATTCGTGCCCGCGCATCGCGCCTACCTGCAGTTGGGCTACGACGCCGGCCTGCTGTTGTGCTCGGGCCCGAAGGTGCCGGCCACCGGCGGCTTCATGCTGGCGCGCGCGGAGTCGCTCGAACAGTTGCAGGCCTTCTTTCTCGACGACCCGTTCAGCCGCGAACAGCTCGCGCGCTTCGCCTTCAGCGAGTTCCAGCCGGTGAAGCGCCAATCTTGGGCCGAGGACTGGTTCGCTGCGCCGTCCGCCCGAGCGGCTTGAGGCATCACACCTTGTCGGTGGCTTAGGCCGCCAGCACCAGCACCTTGAACTGGCTCGGCACGATCCGCATGCCGACGATGTTGCAGCGGTTCTGTACCGACAGGCTGGTCATGCGCGTGCACGGCGTGCCCTTGAGCAGCACGGTGAAGGCGCCCGTGATGTGGCGCGAGGGCCCCATCACCGTCTGCGAGACCACGCCCATCAGCACGCCCGCGTTGTCGCCGTTGGTGATCGGCGTGACGGTCGCCATGTTGTGGGCCGGCGTGCCGCCGTAGAGGATGTTCCAGGCGTTGGGAATCGCTGTTGGGCCCAGCGCGAAGTTGGGGTAGGGGATGGGCAATGCCGGCGGCGTCTTGCAGACGTCGGGGAAGGCGAGGTCGACGCCCATCATCTGTGCGTTGGCGAACATGGTGGCTGTTCCTTTCTGGCTGTCGTCGATGGTCGGTGGTCGATGGCGCGCGTCAGCCCATGTGGATCTGCTCGGCATCCACCTTGACCAGTCCCTTGCTGCTCACCAGCGTGTTCTTCGCATGCAGCCGCAGGGTCTCTTCCGCCTGGTAGTCGATCTGCCCCGCGCGCACCTGCTCGACCTCCTCGGTGAGCCTGAAGCTCGAGCGCGTGAGCACGCTGAGCCGGTCGAGCACGGTCTCGCAGGTGCGGCCGACGAAGCGCGCGAGCAGCGTGGTGATGCGCACTTCGCCGCCGCGGTAGTCCATCTCGCCGACCTCGAGCCGCGCCTTGCGCGCCTGCAGATCGAGTTCGGGCGCGGCCAGTTCGAGCCGGGTGCCGGCCTGCAGCGTGAGCACGCCGTCGACCGCGAGCCGCGCCTGTGCGGGATCGGCCTGCTTGATGACGGCGATCAGGTAGGCCTGGTCGCGCCGCGGCCCTGCCACCAGCACCGTGTCGCCGACCGAGGGCTGCAGCAGGCAGCTCGCGGCGCGCGGGCAGTGCCAGCGTTCGCCGCCGGCCTGGGCCTCGACGAGGAAGACACCGTCGGGCAAGGCCTGCACCACGGTGCCGAGCGCATTGCCGGTCCAGGCGGCGGGCGCGGGCATCGGGCGGCGCAGCAAGGTCTGCATGTCGGGCGCGTCGTGCACGGCGGGAAAAGATGCGGGAGAAGAGGCGCGTTCGCGCAGGGCGGCGGGGCTCATGGTGCGAGGTCCTCGAGGTCGTCGGAAGTGGAAGGCAGCGGCCGGCCGAAACCATCGCGGCCCGCGCGTTGCGGGCGGTCCTGGCGCGCGGCCGAGAAGCGTTCGGCCTCGAACAGGGCCGGGTCGCTGTCGAGCACGCCGCCGCGGTCGCCCCATCGGGTGCCGGACTGCAGCGCGCGGTGCATCTGCGTGCGCTCGAAGAAGGCGCCGCGCAGGTCGGCCTCGCTGAGGTCGGCATAGGCGAAGTCGGCATACACGAGCCGGCTGCGCGCGAACGAGGTGCGCCGGCACTGCGCGCGGTGGAACACGCACTGCTCGAGCCGCGCATCCGACAGGTCGGCGTCGTCGAGCCGCGCATCGACCCACAGGCTCTGGTCGAAATGCCCGCCGCGCGCATCGGCGTGGCGCAGGTCGGCCTCGGGAAACAGGCACTGCGGCGCATGCACCGCGGTGAGCACCGCGCGCACGAGCTTCGCGCCCTTGAAGTTGCACTGGACCAGCGTCGCGCGGTCGAAGTTGCAGCCGCCGAGGTCGGCATCGATGAACTGGCAGAGCCGGAACTGCTGGCCCGAGAAGTCCTGGCCCGCGAGATCGGCCTCGCTGAAGATCACGTTGTGGAAGCTGGCGCCCGTGAAGCGCGCGCCGCGCAGCGCGGCCCGGTAGTAGACGGTGGTGTTCAGCGCCACCGCGTCGAAGCGGGTGCCGGCCAGGCTCGACTCGCCGAACACGGCCTTCGTGAGTTCGGCGCCCGCGAAGCTCGCGCCATCGAGCCGGCTCTGGTGGAAGGCCGCGAGATCGGCCCGGGCCTCGGCGGCATCCATCTCGTGCAGCTCGCAGTCGCTGAAGGCCGCGCGGCTCATCGTGGCGCCGCGCAGGCTCGCGCGCGCCAGGCTGCAGCGATGGAAGCCCGCGCGCTGCAGGTCGGCCGCGTCGAGCACGGCGCCGTCGAAGCGGCAGGCATCGAAGGCCGATTCGGCGAGCTTCGCGCCGCGCAGGCTGGCGTTGGAGAAATCGCAGTCGCGCAGGGCGCCGCCGCTGAGGTCCAGGCCATCGAATCGCATCCCCTGGAAGTCCTGCCGCTCGATGAATTCGCCGCCGCGCAGTTTCAGGGCCAGGGTTTCCGGCGTCATTGCACCGGGTCCGCCGCGCGGCGTGGCAGCGTCTTGGCCTGTTCGAGGTAGGCGCCGTGGGTGTCGGTCACCGTGTCGATCACGGTCTGCGAGACATCGGCACGGAACAGGTTCGCTTCGCGCAGGTCGCAGGAAAGCAGGCGGGATTTCTGCAGATGGGCATTCATGAGGTTGGCGCCGCGCAGCGAGGCCTGCGTGAAGTCGGCGCGGATGAACAGGCTGTC
Source organism: Variovorax sp. GW821-FHT09B05 (assembly GCF_059418265.1). Classification (NCBI taxonomy): domain Bacteria; kingdom Pseudomonadati; phylum Pseudomonadota; class Betaproteobacteria; order Burkholderiales; family Comamonadaceae; genus Variovorax; species Variovorax sp. GW821-FHT09B05. Next base: position 58,355 of record NZ_JBWKPN010000005.1, on the reverse strand, counting down.
GGGGGCGTCGATGGCGCTCAGGTCGGTGCCGGTCAGCACGCAGCCCGAAAGATCGCAGGTGTCGAGCGTGGCGCGCACGAAGCGCGCGCCCTCGAGCTGCATCTCGCGCAGGCTGCAATGGACCAGCGTGGCGCCTTCGAAATCGACCGTCCGCAGGCTGCTGGTGCCGACGAAGCAGGTGGTGCGCAGCGTGGCGCCGCGAAAACTCACGCGCCGGTCGGCCACGGTGTGGGCCCAGGCGCAGGCTTCGAGCGAAGCGCCCGCGAAGTCCAGGCCCTCGACCTCGCAGGCAATGAGGCCGAACTTGTGCAGCGTGGCGCCGCGAAAGCTGCAGTCCAGGAGCCGGCTGCCTTCGAGCACGGTCACGTAGTCGAAGTGCGCATCGTCGAAGCGGCAGCCCTCGAAATGCATGCCGAACAGGTTCAGCTGCGCGAGCTGCGCGCCGCCGAAGTCGCAATGGTCGAAGCGGCTCTTCTCGCTCGTGGTCTCGTGCAGTCGGGCATGCGCGAACGAGGTGCGCTCGCAGCGCGCGAGGCTCAGGTTGGCGCGGTCGAGCACGCAGTGGGCCAGCGAGGCATGCGCGAGGTTCGCGCGCACCAGCACCGCCTCGGTGGCATCGGCGCCGTCGAGCTGCGCATCCGCGAGCGAGGCGCTCTCGAGCAGGGTGCGGTGCAGCCTCGCGCCGCGCAGGTCGATGCCCGAGAGGTCGGCGCCGGTCAGGTCCAGGCCCGAGAGGTCGCGCGTGGTCGCCATGAGCTGCAGCACGCGTTCGCGCGCCTCGGCCGCGCGCACAGCGTCCATCGCATCGGCCGCGCTCTGGTGCTGGGCGCCGAGCCGGTACATGTCGATCAGGCCGCGGCGGCCGTTCTCGGCCGCCTGCTCGAGCGCGCGCTGCTGTTCGGGCGGCATCTGCGGGCTGCGCGTGGCGGGCGCGATGCCCAGCAGGCCCTGCATCACGGTCCTCGCATCGAAGGCCGGCGGGCCCTTGACCTCGGTGCGCTGCGCGCTGTCGACCATCTCGCCGGTGTCGAAGCCGACCTTGCGCGACTCGGGCGCGTTGGCCTTCGCATGCCGCGCGAGGTCGCGGCGGCCGTCCTCGAGCTTCTGCAACTGTTCGCGCTCGTAGGCCTTGGCGCGCTCCATGAACGCGGGCAGCTCGCTGAGGCTCGGCCGCTTGGTGAAGGGCTCGGGCACCGCGCGTTCCTTGAAGTGGCGCGGCTTGTGGCCGGCGGCCACGCCCTTGTCGGCGAGGTCTTCGCGCAGCACGCGCGCGCGTTCGCGCATGTTGCGCACCAGCGGCGATTCCTTTTCCTCGAGCTGGTCGATCCAGGGGCCGATGGTCTCGGCGGGCAGCAGCTCCTCGTCGCGGAAGGTGTGGAGCGCGCCGGTCTCGGGGTCGCTGCGGCGCTGCAGGATCTCGAGGTAGTGGGCCAGCGGGCGCGGTGCATCGGCGGCGCGCTCGATGGCGGGCATGACGTGCGTGATGTCGGCGGCGTCGTCTTCGGCGATCGCGGTCTCGCCATGGAAGATCAGCGCGATCTGTTCGCGGTGCGGGAAGAACCAGGCGGTGGTGAGCCGCAGCTCGAGCTCGTCGAAGTGCCCGGGCTCGTCGCCGCCGGCCTGCGTCTTGCGCGCCACGAAGCCGCGCGCGCGCCAGTCGGGCAACCGGCCGCGCTGCACGGGCTGCGCGGGGTGCATGTTCCAGATCTCGTAGGGCGTGCCGCCCGCGATGCGGTCGGCCTGGGGCCAGCGCTGCTCGGGCGCGGCGGCATTGAAGAGCCGCCAGTCCATGTCCTGCGCGAAGCCGGGGAACAGGTGCTCGCGCCAGTGCGCGCCGTAGTCGCTGCCGATCAGCCGCATGCGCGCGGGCCAGCTCACGTCGATCGCGCCGAGGCAGGCCGGCTCCATCGCCCGGCCCGGATGGTCGATGCGGCGCTGCGGATGCTCGACGTTGGGCAGCCGCTGCACCCACAGCCCGTTGACGAGTTCGGGCTGCTGGCCGATGCCCAGCGGGTTGTCGGCGAAGGCCGGGCCGCCGTAGGCGCGGCTCCAGTCCAGGCGCATCGATTCGAAGGGCTGCGGCGCGCTCGCGCGGCCGTCGACCCAGTAGCGGTCGCCGAACACCACCAGCTGCCGCGCCAGCGCGCCCACGCGCAGCTCGACCGCGCAGGCCGTCTTCTCGGCCTGGTGGTGGGTGTAGGCATGGCCGGTGGCCAGGAACTCGGCACAGGCCTTGGGCATGCCGAGGTCGATGGCGCCGGTGGGGCCGAGCTCTTCGGAGACCGTCTTCCAGAATTCGGTCTCGGGCAGCAGCACCGGCTGCTCGTCCATCGACACCATGCCCATCACCGTGAGCGCCAGGCGCTGATGGCCCTGGCGCAGGAAGGGGCGCGTGATGACGCTCAGCCGCAGGGGTTTGACTGTTTTCACGGAGGGACGCGCGCTCAGTGCGAAGCGCGCGGAATCTCGAGCGGCGTGCGCGCGCGGTCGATGGCGAAGATGGAGGCGTCGTTCGGATCGCGCAGCAGGTGCACCGGCTTGCCCGGCACCGCGAACTGCGGCAGCAGTCCCTCGTCGATCAGCGTGCGCACGATGGCGGGGCGCTCGTCCACGATGGCGTCGGTGCCGATCACGCGCAGCGCGAGCTCCACGGCATACACGGTCTGGCCCTGCGAGCCGCCGCGCGAGAGTTCATTCTCTGAACGCTTGAGCGACTCGACCACGGCCTGCGCGGGAATGCCGGTCTGCGCCAGCCGTTCCCAGGTCTTGGCTTCGGCCGAATAGGCGCGGTTCTCGCGCGTGGCCACGATCACGACCGACACCGCCACCAGCAGCATCGAGCCCATCAGCACCGCGAAGACGATCCACAGGAGGATTTCCATCGTTGCCGGGTGCGTCAGACCACCAGGGTCAGCACCTTGAACTTCGCCGCCAGGCCGCCGGTCGCGATCAGCATGCCCTTCTGGGCGATCTTCAGGCCCGTGGTGCTGATCTTCAGCGGCGCGTTCTTCAGCGAGAAGATGGCCACGTCGATCTTGACCGTCGCGAGCTGCGCATTGAGTGCCGCGTAGTACTGCAGCCGCGCGCCCCACACGTCCAGCGACATCCCCACCAGGCTCAGCCGGAAGCCCACGCCGCCCACGCGCGCGAGCCGCCAGTCGCCGCTCGAGGCGTAGTTGTTGTTGTAGACGGTGGAGTTGTTGGTGTAGTTGTTGGTCGTGTTGTTGTAGGTGGTCGAGGTCGTGTTGTAGACGTTGGTGTTGATGACGTGCTGCGTCGTGTTGTGGATGTGGTTCGTGGTGTTGAAGGTCACGTCGGGCGAGGTGTGCACCGTCGGGCCGGTCACGATGGTGGTCGAGGGGCCGTTGACCGTCGTGTTGTTGACGGTGTTGATGGTGTCGTTGCGCCCGCCGCTCACGAAGCGGATCTCCTGGCCGTCGATGGTGCCGTGGAAGCCGCCGGTGATCGCGAGGTTCACGCCGCCCGTGATGGTGTCGTTGAGGCCGCCCGCGAGGTTGCGGTTCTTGCCGCCGGTGATGCGCTGGTTCACGCCGCCGCTGATGGTCTCGTTGAAGCCGCCGGTCACGTCGCGGGTGTCGCCGCCGGTGATGGTCTCCTGCGCGCCCGCGGTGATGTCGCGCGTCTCGCCGTCCTGGTAGGTGGCCGACTCGTGGCCCTTGATCAGCGTGGTGCGGGTGCCGTCGGTGGTGTGGGTCTCGTCGGCCTCGACCTCCACGTCGAGGTTGCGCTCGGCATGCAGCAGGATCTGCTCGGCGCCGGTGCGGTCCTCGAAGCGCAGCATGTTCGCCTGGTTGGCCGCGCCGCCTTCGCTCGAGCGCGTGAGGATGCCGCTGGCCGTGGCGTTGGCCGGCAGTTCCCACGGCGGCATCTGGTCGCTGTTGTAGACGCGACCCGTGATGATCGGCCGGTCGGGTTCGCCGCCGATGAAGTCGACGATGACCTCCTGGCCCACGCGCGGCATGTGCATGGTGCCGAAGTTCGCGCCGGCCCAGCTGCTCGACACGCGCACCCAGCAGGAGCTGTTCTCGTCGGCCTGGCCGTAGCGGTCCCAGCGGAACTGCAGCTTCACGCGGCCGAAGCGGTCGGTCCAGATCTCCTGCGGGCCGACCACGGTGGCGGTCTGCGGTCCGTTGGTGCGCGGGCGCGGCGTCTTGCGCGCGGGCCGGTAGACCACGGAGGAGGGCAGCACGCTGAAGTCGAACTCGCACACCGATTCGGCGCTGCCGCCGCTCGAGTACTCGGGCTCCTGCAGGTCGTAGCGGGTCTCGGTGACCAGGTACTCGCGGTTGTCGGCTTCGCGCGGGCAATGCGTGAGCGAGAACAGGTAGCCCGGCGCCATGCCCGCCACGTTGGTGTGGCCCGCGGCCAGCTCGTGCGCGCACTGCAGCTCCTGCAGCCGGATGCGCGCATAGGTGTCGCCCTGCTGGTGCTCGCTGTAGCCGCCCAGCCACTCGTAGACCTCGTACGAGGCGTGGTCGTGGCCCTTGGGGTCCTGCTGCACGCTCTGCAGCGAGGCGCGCGACTTGCGGAAATCGAAGTCGTCGAGCATCACGCGGCCCGAGGTGATCTGCTCGGCCACGCGCCAGCGGTCGATGCAAGGCTCGAGCGCATCGACCACGCGATCGCGCGGCCGGTACGGGATGCTGGCGTAGCCGGGCAGCGGCCGGTAGGCGCCGGCATCGTCGGCCAGCACCAGCAGGTGCGAGCCGTTCGAATGCTCGAAGTGGTAGGAGATGCCTTCGTGCTCCATGAGCCGGCTCGCGAAGGCGAAGTCGCTCTCCTGGTACTGCACGCAGTTCTCCCAGCTGCGGTAGCTGCCGGTCAGGCGCTTCTCGTACTCGAAGCCGTACTTGCCGAGCACCTCGTCGAGTACCTCGGGCACGCTGCGGTTCTGGAAGATGCGGCTGTCGGTGGTGCGCGTGAGGTACCAGAGCCAGGGCTGCACCAGCGCGCGGTAGACGTAGTGGCGGCCGGTCTCGTTGGCGCGGCCCAGCAGTTCGAAGCGCACCACGGTGCCGTTGAGGAAGCGCGGGCCGGCGTCGTCCGAGACCTCGATGCTCAGCGAGGTGCCCAGCAGCGTCTTCAGGTCGAGGTTGAAGCTGGTGCTGACCATGTCGACCTCGAACTCGAAGAGTCGGGAGAGGCCTTCCTGTCCCCGCATCGCGCGAAACTTCAACTGCTCGGCGCTCAGTGCGGTGTGGACCCGGATGGTTCGCGTCATTCGAAGGTGTTCCCTGTTCTCGAAGGACCCGGCGGGTGCGGGTCGTCGAGGCCAGTCTAGGAAGCCCTCATGTCATCGACATGACGCGATGGCGCATGCGGCGCGCTAAGACCGCGCGCTTAAGACGAACTGTTTATAAGGCCGGGGTCGGCGCCCCGGCCCGGCCTCACATCGAGGCTTCGAGCATCGCGCGGTAGTCGTCGCGCGTAGCCAGCCTCGGGTTGGTCTTGTGGCAGTGGTCGGCCATCGCGCCGTCGATGATCTGCTCGAACAGCGCGGGCGTCACGCTCACTTCGGCCAGGCCCTTGGGCAGTCCCAGGCGTGCGTTCATGTCGCGGATCGCATCGCCGAGGTCGCCGGCCGAATCGAGGTGCATGGCCTGCGCCATGCGCTGCAGCCGCTGCTCCTTCTGCACCGACTCGGCACCGGCGTTGAAGTGGATCACGGCGGGCAGGAACAGCGCGTTGAGCGTGCCGTGGTGCAGGCGCGGATCGACGCCGCCGAGGCTGTGGCTCAGCGAGTGCACGCAGCCCAGGCCCTTCTGGAACGCCATCGCGCCCTGCATCGAGGCGCTCATGAGGTTGAGGCGCGCCTCGCGGTCGCTGCCGTCCTTGGTGGCGCGCTCGATGTGGCCCCAGGCGCGCTCGAGGCCGTCGAGGCCGATGCCGTCGGCCGGTGGGTTGAAGGCGGCCGACATGAAGGTCTCCATGCAGTGCGCGATCGCGTCCATGCCGGTGGCGGCGGTCAGGCGCGGCGGCAGTCCGAGCGTGAGCTCGGGGTCGCAGATCGCGGCCTTGGGCATCAGGAACCAGCTGTGGAAGCCGAGCTTGCGGTGGTCGTCGACGATCACGATCGCGCCGCGCGCGACCTCGCTGCCGGTGCCGCTGGTGGTGGGCACCGCGATCAGCGGCACCGCGCGGTCGGTGATCTTCGGCGAGCCGCCCTCGATGGTGGCGTAGGTCTTGAGCGGGCCTTCGTGCGTGGCCGCGATCGCCACGCCCTTGGCGCAGTCGATGGCCGAGCCGCCGCCCACGGCGATCAGGCCGTCGCAGCGGCCGCTGCGGTAGAGCTCGACGGCCGCGCGCACCGCGGCCTCGGTCGGGTTGGACGGGGTCTGGTCGAAGATCGTGACCTCGAGGTCGGCGATGGCATCGATCGCCTTCTGCAGGATGCCGGCCGCGCGCACGCCGGCGTCGGTCACGATCAGCGGGCGCTGGATGCCGATGCGCGCGCACTCGCTCGACAGCAGCTTCACCGCGCCGAATTCGAACTGGATCTGGGTCAGGTATTGGATGAGGGCCATGGGGTGGGGGAGGGGTTCCGGAGCTTGCGGGCAGTACGATGGCGGACCATCGAATCTACCGAAACTATCAGGAGGGAGGCACCTTGCACACGAAGAAAACCCTTGCCGCTGTCGCGCTCGGCACAGCGATCGCCGCGCTGTCCGCCGCCCCGGCGCTGGCCGCCTGCCTCAGCGACGAACAGGTCGCCGATTTCGCGGCCGCGCTCGAGGCCCACCGGCCCGCGGCCGACATCGAGAACATGGGCGAGACCGATGCCTCCTGCACGCGCGCGAAGCTCAATGCGCTGCATGCGCGCAAGCTCGGCCCGGTGGTCGGCTACAAGGCCGGGCTCACCAATCCCGCGGTGCAGAAGCGCTTCAACTACGACCAGCCGGTGTGGGGCGTGCTCTACCGCGACATGGTGCTCGACACCGGCGCGGTGGTCGATGCCGCCTTCGGCGCGCGGCCGCTGTTCGAGGCCGACATGCTGGTGCGCGTGAAGAGCGCCGACATCAACGCCGCGAAGACATCGGCCGAGGTGCTCGCCGCCATCGACCAGGTGATTCCCTTCATCGAGCTGCCCGACCTCGCGGTGCAGACCCCGCCCAAGCTCGGCGGCCCGGGCCTCGCGGCCATCAACGTGGCGGCGCGCCTGGGCGTCAGGGGCGTGGCGATCGAGGTGCCTGCCGACAGCGCGGGCCAGGCCGTGCTGCTGCAGAGCCTGCGCGACATGACGGTGGTGATGAAGGACGGCACCGGCAACGAACTGGCGCGCGGCAAGGGCTCGGACATCCTCGAGCATCCGCTCAATGCCGTGGTGTGGCTGGCCGCCGCGCTCGGCAAGGAGGGCATCGCCATGAAGCCCGGCGACCTCATCAGCCTCGGTTCCTTCTCGCCGCTGCTGCCGCCCAAGGCGGGGCAGACGGTGCTCGTGACCTACGAAGGCCTGGCGCGCGCCCAGCCCGTGGTCGTTTCCTTCAAGTGACATGACGACGAATCCCACCGCACAACGACTTCCCCATCCGCTGACCGCCAAGATGGCCAGCGTGGTCGAGCGCATGGCGCGCGCCGGCCACCCCTCGCTCGACCAGCTCACGCCCGACGAGGCCAAGGCCTCGTACGAACGCGGCGCGGGCGTGCTCGAGGTGCCCAAGCCCGAGCTCACGCGCATCGAGGACTTCGAGATCGCCGCGCGCGACGGCCATGCGATCCCCGCGCGGCTCTACGCGCCCTCGGCCGAGGTGCTGCCGGTGCTCGTGTACTTCCACGGCGGCGGCTTCACGGTCGGCAACATCCGCACCCACGACACGCTGTGCCGCGTCCTCTGCAAGAAGAGCGGCTGCGCCGTGGTGTCGGTCGACTACCGGCTCGCGCCCGCGCACAAGTTCCCGACCGCTTCCGACGATGCCTGGGATGCCTTTTCCTTCGTCGCGCGCGAGGGCGCGAGCCTGGGCCTCGATCCCGCGCGGCTCGCGGTCGGCGGCGACAGCGCGGGCGGCACGCTGGCCGCGGTCTGCGCGATCCTCGCGCGCGACGCGGGCCTGCCGCTGTCGCTGCAGCTGCTGATCTACCCCGGCACCACCGGCCACCAGGACACCGAGTCGCACCGCCGCTATGCGCAGGGCCCGCTGCTGACCAAGGCGCTGATCGACTACTTCTTCGGCCAGTACGTGCGTAGCCCGGCCGACCGCGACGACTGGCGCTTCGCGCCGCTGATCGCCGACGACGTGGACGACGTGGCACCGGCCTGGATCGCGCTGGCCGAGTGCGACCCGGTGGTCGACGAGGGCATCGCCTATGCCGACAAGCTGCGCGCCGCGGGCGTACCGGTCGACCTCGAGATCTACCGCGGCGTGATCCACGAGTTCCTCAAGATGGGCCGCGCGGTGCCCGAGGCGCTGCAGGCGCAGGACGACGCGGCGAAAGCGCTGCGCGACGCGCTGCGGCCCTGACGACCCCGATTTCATTTCCCCTGGAGACAAGAAGAATGCAACGCAGTGATTTCCGTTTCTTCCACCGCCTGCGCGTGCGCTGGGCCGAAGTCGACATGCAGAAGATCGTCTTCAACGCGCACTACCTGATGTACTTCGACACCGCCATCGCCGACTACTGGCGCGCGCTGGCGCTGCCCTACGAGGAGGCGATGCATTCGCTGGGCGGCGATCTCTACGTGCGCAAGGCGACCATCGACTTCCGCGGCTCGGCGCGCATGGACGACGTGATCGACGTGGGCATGCGCTGCGCGCGCATCGGCACCTCGTCGATGACCTTCGAGGGCGGGCTGTTCCGCCAGGGCGAGTTCCTGGTCGGCTGCGAGCTGGTCTACGTATTCGCCGACCCGGCCACGCAGACCTCGAAGCCGGTGCCGGCCTCGCTGCGCGCGATCCTCGAGGGCTTCGAGGCCGGCGAGACGATGCGCGCGATCGACACCGGCGACTGGGCCACGCTCGGCGAAGGCGCGGCGGCGCTGCGGCGCGCGGTCTTCATCGAGGAGCAGAAGGTGCCCGAGGCGATGGAATGGGACGAGCACGACGCGGCCGTGCCGCATGTGGTGGTGCGCAACCGGCTCGGCCAGGCGATCGCCACCGGCCGGCTGCTGCCGGCGCAGGACGGCCGCTCGATGATCGGCCGCATCGCCGTGCATCGCGCGCTGCGCAGCGGCGGCCACGGCGTGGCGGTGGTGCAGGCGCTCGAGGCCGCGGCCCGGGCGCGCGGCGATGCGGAGATCGCGCTCTACGCGCAGCGCAGCGCCGAGCGCTTCTACGAACGGCTCGGCTATGCGGTGCACGGCGAGCCCTTCGTCGAGGCCGACATCCCGCACATCGAGATGCGGCGCGTGCTGCGCTGAGCGTCGTTCAGTAGCGCGGCGGCGGATCGGGCACGTAGCCCGCTTCGGATTCGGGGAACGGCGTGGGTCCCGCGGGACGCGGCCAGCGCGGCGCCGGATTGGCCGGGATCACGCCCGCGGCGACCAGGTTCTCGCGGCTGTCGTAGCGGATGCGCACCACCTCGTCGGGCGAGGAACGGAGGCGCTCGAACGTGGTGTGGCCGACGTACGAGGTCTCGCGGCGGCCATGGCCGGTGCCCAGGCTGGGAGCGGGCTGGCTGCGCGACTGGGCCATGGCGGAGGATTCCGCGGGGGCCGCGCTGTCGGCCGAGGGCGCGGTTCCCGGCGCCGGCGCCATCGACTTGTTGCGGGCCTCGAAATCGCCGCGCGGCGCCGACTCCTCGCGGCTGTAGCCGTCGCGGCGCGGGAAGGGCATCGGCACGGGCGGCGGCGGCGGTGCCACGCGCTCGCGGAACACCGCGACGCCGATCACGCCCACCTCGTCGGGCCGGCCGGTGCGGCTCGCATAGGAATTGCCGTTGGCGGTGAACTCGAAGGCCGCGATCTGCGAATCGCTCTTGCGCCAGCCCGCGATGTCGGCGCGCTCGCCGCCCGTGAGCACGTAGCCGTTCTGCTGCACGCCCGCGGTTTCGCCGGTCAGCACGTTGACGCCGTCGACCGACATCACGGTCATCAGCCGTTCGCCCATGCGGTTGCGCAGCCGCAGCGCATAACGCGCGCCGGGACGCCCGGCCACCCAGTACTCGCCGTTGGCGCGGTAGATCGGCAGCTCGCGGCCGGTAGCGCGGTCGATCACGCTGACTTCCATCAGGCCGCCGAGGCGGTCGACGGGCGAGGGCGGCAGATAGGGGCGCGCCGGGGTCTGGGTGCAGGCCGAGAGCGCGGCCAGCGCGAGGGCGGTCGAGAAGAATCTGCGGTTCATGGAGGTCTCTCTTTCCTTGCCGGAAGTGGTCGGTGCAGGCTTCTACGGCGCACCGGCGGCAACGGGGTTAAGAAAGACGCACAAAAAAAGGCGCTATCTGAAAGATAGCGCCTTGCGCCCGAACGACGGGCGTTGGAAGCCCAAAACGCCTCACTGATTGGGCTTCAAGCTGCAGCGCGGTGCCGGTGGTCGGCGCCCGGTGCTGTTCGGAGACTCAGATATCTTCGAGCAGCGGATAAGGCAAAGGTTCCACCTGGAGCGCCGGGCCGCTGGCCGAGGCCGCATGCAGGCCGCCGGCCTCGAGCGCGGCGATCTGCATCGAGATCAGCGCGGCCCAGCCGCCGTCGGGCGCCGGCGCGGCCTGCGCGACCGTGCCCACGGGCTGTTCGGCATCGCTGGCGGCAAAGACTTCCTGGCCGGCCGCGACTTCGCCGTCGGCCTTCACGAGGTAGGTGCGGCGCTTGAGCGTGCCGCGGAACTGGCTGCGCGCCACCACTTCCTGGCCGGGGTAGCAGCCCTTCTTGAAGTTGACGCCGCCCACCGATTCGTAATTGATCATCTGCGGCACGAAGGCCTCGACCACCGGGGTGGTGAGCGTAACGATGCCGCTGCGCACCTCGCTCCACGACCACAGGGCCGCGTCGAGCGCGGCGCCCTGTGGCGCGGCGCTGCCGGCCGGGGCCAGCCAGAGCGCGCGCGGCACGCCATCGGCCGGGTAGAGCGAGATGGCGCTGCCGCCCTCGATGCCTTCGATCGCACGGCGCTGGCCGGGCGCGGCCGAGGCGTCGAGGCCGTTGGCCGCGAGCGCGGTGCCCGCGAGGCCTAACAGCGCGAACTGCTCGGTCGCGTCGCTGAGCTTGGCCTTGGCGCGCAGCACGTACATCGACAGGCGCTTGAGCGTGGCGGCCAGGATGTCGCGGCTGCAGACCAGCAGCACGAGATCGGGCTGCGGGCGGATGCCGATGAAGCTCGCGATCACGCGGCCCTTGGCGGTGCACAGCGCCGCCAGGCGGGCCTCGGCGGCGCCGAGCAGGGAGAAATCCTGAGTGAGCTGGCCATGCAGGAAGGCCGCGGCATCGGGGCCCTCGGCACGGATCACGCCCAGATGGGCGAGGGGCGCAACGCCATTGAGAACGACTGTGGTCATCGCTGAATTATCATGGCCGGGCCTGATTCGTCAGGACCGCGGCGACGGCAGCCTTTCTTCTTGCAGGGCCACCGCCTCGAGCGGCCGCCACGCTGCCGCGAAAAGCCCCGTCCAGCCCGTTCCGCCACCTCATCCTCCTCCGCTCTTCCATCGGATCCGTGCGCCGCTTCATCCTCACGCTCTTCCTGCTCGCTGCCCTGGCCGCGCTGGCCGCCGGTGCCGGCGGGCTCTGGTGGGTGCACCAGCCGCTCAAGCTGCCGGCGCCCAACGTCGATCTGTCGGTCGAGCCCGGCACCACGCCGCGCGGCATCGCCCAGGCCGTGGCCGACGCCGGCGTGGCGGTCGACCCCCAGCTGCTCTACCTGTGGTTCCGCATCTCGGGCCAGGACCGGCAGATGCGCGCCGGAAGCTACGAGCTCGACCGCGGCGTGACGCCCAAGCTGCTGCTCAACATCCTGGTGCGCGGCGAGGAGGCCACGCGCAGCCTGGTGCTGGTGGAAGGCTGGAACATCCGCCAGGTGCGCGCCGCTCTCGCCAAGGCCGAGCAGCTCAAGCCCGACAGCGTGGGCCTGAGCGACGAGGCGCTGATGGAAAAGCTCGGCCGGCCCGGCCAGCACCCCGAAGGGCGCTTCTTCCCCGACACCTATACCTACTCGAAGGGCTCGACCGACATCGCGCTGCTGCAGCGCGCCATGCGTGCCATGGACAAGAAGCTCGAGGCCGCCTGGGCCGCGCGCGGCAGCAACCTGCCGCTGCAATCGGCCGAGCAGGCGCTGATCCTCGCGAGCATCGTCGAGAAGGAGACCGGCAAGGCAGCCGACCGGGCCGAGATCGCCGCCGTCTTCAACAACCGGCTGCGCATCGGCATGCCGCTGCAGACCGACCCGACCGTGATCTACGGCATGGGCACCGCCTTCGATGGCAACCTGCGCAAGAAGGACCTGCAGACCGACTCGCCCTGGAACACCTACATGCGCAACGGCCTGCCGCCCACGCCGATCTCGATGCCCGGCAAGGCCGCGCTGCTGGCGGCCGTGCAGCCGGCGCAGAGCAAGTCGCTGTATTTCGTCTCGCGCGGCGACGGCACCAGCCAGTTCAGCAGCTCGCTCGACGACCACAACCGTGCCGTCAACCGCTACCAGCGCGGCGGCGGCACCCCTGCGACGAAGGCGGCCCAATGAACGCTGGCGGACTCTTTCTCACGCTCGAGGGCATCGACGGGGCCGGCAAGTCCAGCCACCTCGATGCCTTGCAGGCGCTCTTCGAGGGCCGGGGCCGCACGGTCACGCGCACGCGCGAACCGGGCGGCACGCCGCTCGCCGAAACGCTGCGCACGCTGATCCTCGAACAGCCGATGGACCCGCTGACCGAATCGCTGCTGGTGTTCGCCGCGCGGCGCGACCACATCGTGCAGGTGATCGAGCCAGCACTGGCACGCGGCGACGTGGTGCTGTGCGACCGCTTCACCGACGCCACCTTCGCCTACCAGGGCGGCGGCCGTGGCTTCGACGCCGAGGTGCTGTCCACGCTCGAGCGCTGGGCGCAGGCCGGGCGCGGCGGGCAGTCCGACGTGGCCTTGCTGCAGCCGCACATCACGCTGTGGTTCGACCTCGCACCCGAGATCGCGGCCCAGCGCCTGGCCGGCGCGCGCGTGCCCGACAAGTTCGAGGCCCAGCCGGTCGAGTTCTTCCGCAAGGTTGCGCAGGGTTATGCCGAGCGCGCGGCGGCCGATGCGGCGCGCTTCGTGCGCATCGATGCGAGCCAGAGCCGCGACCAGGTCTGGCAACAGGTCGAGGCGGCGCTGGTGGCGCGCGGCCTGGCCGGGGAGGGGCGCGCATGAGCGCAGCGGAACTCTCGCCCTGGCTGCGCCAGCCGCTGGTCGAGCTGCTGCGCCAGCGCGGCCATGCCTGGCTGTTGCAAGGGCCCTCGGGCCTGGGGCAATACGACCTGGCGCTCGCGCTGGCCTCGGCCTGGCTTTGCGAGCAGCCGACGGAGGAGGGCGCCGCCTGCGGCCATTGCCCGAGCTGTCATGCCATCGAGGTCCGTACCCATGCCGACCTCTGCGTGCTGATGCCCGAGGTGGCGATGCTGGACCTGGGCTGGCCGCTCGACGAGAAGGCCCAGGCCGACATCGACGACAAGAAGCGCAAGGCCAGCCGCGAGATCCGCGTCGAGGCGATGCGCGACGCGGTCGGTTTCGCGCAGCGCACCAGCGCGCGCGGCCGCGGCAAGGTGGTCCTGGTCTATCCGGCCGAGCGCATGAACACCATCACCGCCAATGCGCTGCTCAAGACGCTCGAGGAGCCGGTGGGCGACGTGCGTTTCGTGCTCGCGAGCGAGGCCGCCTGGCAACTGCTGCCGACCATCCGCAGCCGCTGCCTCGGCTTCACCTTGCCCTGGCCGGACACGCAGCAGGCCGAGGCCTGGCTCGCAACGCAGGATGTTCCCGCCGCGGATGCCGCCGCCCTGCTGCGCGCGGCCGGCGGACGCCCGAGCGACGCCTTGCGGCTCGCGCGCACCGGCCAGTCGCCCAAGGCCTGGGCGCTGCTGCCCAAGGCCGTGCTGCGCGGCGACGTCGGCGCGCTGGCCGACCAGGCGCCGGCCCAGGCGGTCGGCGCGCTGCAGAAGCTTTGCCACGACCTGATGGCCGTCGGCAATGGCGCCGCGCCGCGCTTCTTCGAACCCGGCGACCTGCCGGCCGCGCCATCGCGGCTCGCGCTGGCGCGCTGGTCGAAATCGCTGGCCGCGTCGGCCCGGACCGCGGAACATCCGTTCAATGCAGGACTCATGCTGGAAGCGCTCGTGAGCGAAGCGCGCAGCACCCTCAACTCAGCCGCTCGCCGCCCATGAACCAACCCGCAGCCCCCTCCGCCAATTCCGCAGCGACCGCTGCCGCAGCAGCCGCCGCCGCTGCGGGTGGCGCCACGCCGCACCGGCCGAGCGTCATCCAGCTCGCCATCAAGGAGAAGGGCGCGCTCTACGCGGCCTACATCCCGTTGTTCTCCGAGGGCGGCATCTTCATTCCGACCTCGCGCGAATACCGGCTCGGCGACGACGTCTACGTGCTGCTGACCCTGCCCGAAGACCCGCAGCGCTATCCGGTGGCCGGCAAGGTCGCCTGGATCACGCCGGCGCGCGCGGCCGGCAGCCGCGCGCCCGGCGTGGGCATCCGTTTTCCGTCCGACGAGAAATCGCGCCAGCTCAAGGCCCGCATCGAGGCCGCGCTGGGCGGCTCGATGGCTTCCGACCGGCCGACGCAGACGATCTGACATCCGGGGCGGCCCGGCCGCCTCTTGCGCTCGCCAGTTTTCCGGCTCCCTTCGTTTCCTCAGATTCCTGGCGATGTTCACCGACTCCCACTGCCACCTGACTTTTCCCGAATTCGCCGACCAGATGGACACGGTGCGCGCCGCCATGGCCGCCGCCCAGGTCGACCGGGCCCTGTGCATCTGCACCCGGCTCGAGGAGTTCGACGAGGTGCAGGCATTGGCCGCGCGCTACGACAACTTCTGGGCCAGCGTGGGCGTGCATCCGGACACCGAGGACACCCTCGAGCCCAGCGTCGACGACCTCGTGCGCCTGGCCGCGCGCCCGCGCGTTGTGGCGATCGGCGAGACTGGCCTCGACTACTACCAGATGGAAGAACGCAAGGGCGGCCGCAGCATCGCCGACCTCGAATGGCAGCGCGAGCGCTTCCGCGTACACATCCGGGCCGCCCGGCAGACCGGCAAGCCGCTCGTGATCCACACGCGCGAGGCTTCGGCCGACACCATCGCGATCCTCAAGGAGGAGGGCGAGGACGGCTCCGCGGGCGCGGCCGGCGGCGTGTTCCACTGCTTCACCGAAACCGCCGAGGTGGCGCGCGCCGCGCTGGACCTCGGCTTCTACATATCCTTCTCGGGCATCCTGACCTTCAAGAAGGCGCAGGATCTGCGTGACGTGGCGGCCTTCGTGCCGCTCGATCGCATGCTGATCGAGACCGACAGCCCGTATCTGGCCCCGGTGCCGTACCGAGGCAAGACCAACACGCCGGCCTACGTGCCGTACGTGGCGCGGCAGATCGCCGAGCTGCGGCAGTTGCCGGTCGAGGCCGTGGCCCAGGCGACCAGCGACAACTTCGAGACACTGTTCAAGGGGGTTCGACAATGATGAAGAAAAACTTCAAGAAACTCGTTTATCTGTCTGCTTTTGCAGCAGTTTTCTCCGCGCACGCGGGTTCGTTCGAGGACTTCTTCCGGGCCGTGCGCGCCGACAACCCGAGCGGTGTCCGCAGCCTGCTGCAGCGCGGCTTCGACCCCAACACGCGCGACGAGCGTGGCCAGACGGGCCTTCTGATCGCGTTGCGCGAGCCGTCGCCGAAAGTCATCCAGGTGCTGCTCGAGTCGCCGCAGACCAATGTCGAGCTGCGCAACGCCAAGGACGAGAGCCCCTTGATGCTCGCGGCCATCAAGGGCCAGCAGGACCTGGTCACCCAGCTCATCAAGCGCGATGCCGACATCAACAAGCCCGGCTGGACGCCGCTGCACTATGCGGCCACCGGCGGGCACCTGGCGATCATGAAGCAGCTGCTCGACAACTTCGCCTTCATCGATGCGCAATCGCCCAACGGCACCACGCCGCTGATGATGGCCGCGATGTATGGCTCGACCGACGCGGTGAAGCTGCTGCTGGCCGAGGGCGCGGACGTCACGATGAAGAACCAGCTGGGCATGACCGCGGTCGATTTCGCCAACCGCGCCAATCGTTCGGAAGCCGCGGCGCTGATCGGCGCGACGTCGGCGGCGAAGCCGATTCCGAAGGATGGGAAGTGGTAGTAAATTGTTAATAAAGTAGTAGTTTTTGTTTCTGGCGGCTGTAGTTCGTGACTTATTTCCTGCCGATCAAGTGAAAGCTTGATGAAGTTTGTATTTGTTGGAAACAGGCGCGGACAGAATGAGGGCTTCGATGAAGCCCTTTTTTTCGCCCTGAACATCCATGCAAGTCACCATCCAGCAGCTCGGCGGCGGCGCCTTGGCATGGCAGATGTCTTTGCTCGCAGCGATCCTGATCGCCGGCACGCTCGTGGGCTGGCTGCTGTACCTGGTCATCAAGGCCGGTGTGCGTGACGGCATGAGCGAGGCGCTGCGTCGGCGCCGGCAGATCCGGCAAGCGGACCTGGCGATTGATGGCGGGTTGGACGCGCGGGATTGAGGTTTCGCATGCGGGGCCGGGTGCCCGCGAATGCAGAAGCTGCGATCGCAGTCGTGGGCATGGGGGCCACATGCCTGCAGTACCCGGATCGAGTTGTTGCCATGAGCGGCTGAGGATTCGCGGCATCGACTGACATTCCTGCAGCGCTGGGAGCCATGGCCCACGAAACCCCGCCTCTCTGCTTTTCCGGTTAATCCGCACAATGTGCATTATGTAAAATTAATGATCTTGTTGTTTGGCCCGATGGCAGCCAAGCGAGGCAAGACCGTTGTGACGCGTGATTGCGGAAATGCGACCTGAAGAGGCCACCGCTGCCCCGTCCCCACGAAGCCCATCGACCCCGCAAAAGAAAAGGCGCCCGGCACCAAGGCCGGGCGCTCAAGAACCTACAGCTGTCACGGTAGGTGCCCCAAGCCAGGGAGGAGGAGTCGCTCGGGACACCGGGATGCTGAGTCTTCGTGATGAATGTCCGTGTCGGACGGCGCCGATAGTTCGGGGCTTTCGGGAGGCCCTCGAATCCGCATGAATTCGGCGAGTACTCATATTCTGTTCATATTTGCCGCCTAGCATCCGCCGCATGCTGCTGGCCAGGCTTCGCCGATGGATCGACGCGCACCGATGCATCGGGTGCGTGATCGGCCTTTGGCTGGTGCTGCTGCACCCGTTCATCTCGGCGCATTTCCACAGCGACGGCCTCGAAGACGAGCCCGGCCTCAAGGTGCGCAATGCCGGCGAGACCGTGCGTTTCGAACCCGACGAGCGCGCCGGCCATGCGAAAAGCCTCGAGACCACCATGTTCGCGCAGGCGTCCTGCTGCACGGTCATGGTTAATGTCCTGAGCGCGGCCTTCGATGGCTTCATGGGCATCGTGCTCGCGCTGCTGCCGTTGACCATCGTCGTGGCGACCGGCCTGACCGGTGCGCGCCACGAACCGCCGCGGCGCATCGGTGCGCGGAGTGGGGCGCCTCCCCTGCCCCGCCCCTGGCTGCGGCTGCCGCCGACCACGGCACCGCCGTCCTTCGCCTGATCCATTCCGGCGGCGCGCCCGCGCCGCATCCATCGCTTCCCTGACGCCCCTGCGGCAGGGCCGCTTCACTTCGCCCACGAGGCCTCCTCCATGTCCTTCGCCCGTCCGCGTCCTTGCCGCGCCGCTCGTGCCTGCCCGCGCACCGTCTTTGCCCCATCCCGTTCGTTCCGGGAGGCTGCATGAACGCATTCCATCTCGACCTGCTGCAGTGGCTTGCCGCCGGCACCCATCCCACGCCCTGGGTGCTGGCGATCGCGGTCGGACTCGCGCTCGGCGGTCCCTGGCTCTCCACGGCCGTGATCGGCGCCGCCGCCTGGCGCCGGCCCGGCCATCGGGCCTATGTCCTCTTCATCCTCGCGGGCGCCGGGCTCACCGCCATGCTGTGCCAGGAGATCGCCGCGCGCATCAATATGCCGCGGCCCTTCATCCTGGGCCTGGTACCGGCCTACATCCCGCACGGCGCCAGCGCCGCGCTGCCGAGCACGCATGCCTCGGTGATGTTCATGGTGGCCTTCGCCTTCCTCGCGCGGCCGGCGCTGCGCGCACCGGGCATCGCGCTGTTCGCGGTGGCGGCTGCTACGGGCTGGGCGCGCATCCATGTGGGCGTGCATTTCCCGCTCGACATCGCGGTCGGGCTGATGTTCGGCGCGCTCATGGCGGGCCTGCTCGGCGCCGCCTGGTGGATGCTGGAACTCGGGGCACAGCAACTCGCCACCCGCATACCGGGCCTGGCGGGCAAGCGCTGGCCGACGATGCCGAGGCCGCGCGCCTGAGTCGCGCGGCATAAGAAAACTCGAAAAGCGCATTTCCCAATCGAAGGGCGCGGCTGCAAAGTCGCTGCCCCATGGAATCCCTCACGCATCCGCCGCGCACCGCGCCCGGCACCCCATCGCCCGTGGCCGTGCCGCCGTGCGCCTCGCAACCGCAACCGCCCTCCTACGACCAGCTCGCCGACCGCTTCCGCCCGATCTTCGCGCGCATCGCCGAAGGCGCGGTGCAGCGCGAGAACGAACGCCTGCTGGCCCACGACGCCGTGGCCTGGCTGGCCCAGGCCGGCTTCGGCGCGCTGCGCGTGCCGGTCGCTCAAGGCGGGCTCGGCGCCTCGGTCGAGCAGTTCTTCGACCTGCTGATCGAGCTCGGCGAGGCCGACTCCAACCTGCCGCAGATCCTGCGCGCCCATTTCGGCTTCATCGAGCGCCTGTTCGCCGAGATCGATCCCGCGCTGCACGGCCCCTGGCTGCGGCTCGCGGCCGACGGCGTGATCTTCGGCAACGCCACCACCGAGCTCGGCGAAGGCCCGCTCGGCCAGATGCAGACCACGCTGCGCCGCGACGGCGACGGCTGGCGCCTCGAGGGCGACAAGTACTACAGCACCGGCACGCTCTATGCCGAATGGATCGCGGTCTCGGCGCAGCGCCACAACGACGACGGCAGCAGCGACCGCGTGATCGCGCTGGTGCCATCGGAAGCGCCGGGCGTGGAGCGCGTCGACGACTGGCGCGGTTTCGGCCAGCGCCTGAGCGCCTCGGGCACCACGCGCTTTCGCAACGTGCGCGTCGATCCGGCGCACGTGCTGCTCTACGTGCGCGACCAGCCTACGCCGCTGACCGCGCAGTTCCAGCTCACGCACCTCGCCACCCTGGCCGGCATCGCGCGCGCGATCGTGCGCGACGCGGTCGACTTTGTGCAGCCGCGCAAGCGTGTCTACAGCCATGGCAGCGGCAGCACGCCGCGCGAGGACCCGCTGGTGCAACAGGTCGTCGGCCAGCTCGCGAGCACGGCCTTCGTCGCGAGTTCGACGGTGCAGGCGGTGGCGCGCACGCTCGGCGAGATCGACCGCCTGCGCCAGCGCGGCGAAGCGATCCCCGATCAGTTGCTGTTCCAGGTCGAACTCGAGACCGCCAAGGCGCAGGCCGGCATCGTCGACGCGGTGCTGCAGGCCGGCACGCGGCTGTTCGACGTCGGCGGTGCCTCGGCGCTGCAGGAGGACATCCGGCTCGACCGCCACTGGCGCAACGCGCGCACGCTGGCCTCGCACAACCCGACCATCTACAAGGGCCGCGTGGTCGGCGACCACCTGCTCAACGGCGCCCGGCCCACCTTCTACTGGGCCGTGGGCGCGAACGTCTCGTCCTGAAGGCCCCGGCGGCGACATGCCGCAGCCGACGAATCCGCATATCCATGCGTGCATTCATTCGTTGGCCGGGGCGGGTGCAGCGCCAACACTCGCCCTTCCCTTCTTCATCCTCCGGCGGAGCAATTCCCATGACCCTCATCGACGATCAACCTGCCACCGGGAGCGCCCAGGCATGACCTCGGCCGATCACGCACTCGACGTGTCCGGCGTGCTGAACGCGCCGGAGTTCCGCGGCACCACAGCGGCCCCGACGCCGCGCGCGCCGCGTCCGCCCGCACCGGTGGCCACCGATGCCGCCACCGTGCTCGCGCGCCGCCACGCGCTGCCGCCGGGCCTCTGGCGCACCGGCGTGCTGGCCGCCGCGGCCTGGCTGGCGCTGGGCCTGCTCACGCTGCTGTGGCCCAACAAGCCGATCGGCTTCAGCGACTGGAACTTCACCGAGGAATTCGGCTACGCCACGCTCGTGATCGCCGCGGTCTTCCTCGTCATCGCGCTGCTCGGCCCGCGCGCCGGCCGCGTCGCGCGCGCGCTGCGTCCCGCCGGCCAATGGCTGGTGGCCTCGGCGCTGGTGCTCGCGCTGTGGGAGATCGCCACCGCCAAGCTGGCCGTGCTGCCCTCCCCCTTCTTCGCGCCGCCGCAGAGCCTGATCGACGTGCTGCACGAGGACTGGCAGCGCCTGGGCCTGTCCACCGCCTACTCGCTGCGCCTGCTGGCCAACGGTTTCGTGATCGGCGCGCTGGTCGGCTTCGTCACCGGCGTGGCGGTCGGCTGGTCGCGCATCGCTGGCTACTGGGTGCATCCGCTGCTGCGCTTTCTCGGCCCGGTTCCGGCCTCGGCGCTGCTGCCGCTGGCCTTCTTCTTCGCGCCCTCGAGCTACGTGGCCGCGGTGTTCCTGGTCGGCCTCGCCACCTTCTTCCCGGTTGCGGTGCTGACCTGGTCGGGCGTGGCCTCGGTCGGCAAGAGCTATTACGACGTGGCGCGCACGCTGGGCGCCTCCGAGCGCTTCCTGGTGCTGCGCGTGGCCATTCCGGCCGCGCTGCCGCAGGTCTTCGTGGGCCTGTTCATGGGCCTGGGCGCCTCGTTCTCGGTGCTGATCACGGCCGAGATGATGGGCGTGAAAGCCGGCCTCGGCTGGTACCTGCAGTGGGCCCAGGGCTGGGCCTCGTACGCCAACATGTACGCGGCGCTGCTGGTGATGGCCGCGCTGTGCTCGGGCCTGATCACCTTGCTGTTCAAGGTGCGCGACCGCGTGCTGTCGTGGCAGAAGGGAACCGTCAAATGGTAGAAGCCGTCCTCTCCCCCATCATCGAGCAAGGCACCGCCGCCAACACCGGCGCGCTGATCGACATCCACGGCGTGAGCCATTGGTTCGAGGTGCCCACGGGCGTGCTGCAGGTGCTCGACAACATCGACCTGCAGGTGCGGCCCGGCGAATTCGTCGCGCTGCTCGGTCCGAGCGGCTGCGGCAAGTCGACCCTGCTGCGCCTGGTGGCCGGCCTCGAGCCCGCGACCACCGGCCGCATCACGCAGAACGGCGAACTGATCGAGAAGCCCGATCCCTCGCGCATCGTGGTGTTCCAGGACCCCACGCTGTTCCCGTGGCGCAGCGTCTGGGACAACGTGGCGCTGGGCCTGCAGGCGCGCGGCGTGCTCGACGCGCAGCGCGGCCGGGTCGACGAGGCGCTGCAGCGCGTCGGTCTCACCGAATTCGCGAAGGCCTATCCGCATCAACTGTCGGGCGGCATGGCGCAGCGCGTGGCGTTGGCGCGCGCGCTGGTCAACGACCCGCAGTTGCTGGTGCTCGACGAACCGCTGGGCAAGCTCGATTCGCTCACGCGCATCGCGATGCAGAGCGAGCTCGTGAACCTCTGGCAGCGCGATGGCTTCTCGGCCCTGCTGGTCACGCACGACGTCGAAGAGGCGCTGTTCCTGGCCAACCGCGTGATCGTGCTGAGCGACCGGCCGGCGCGCATCGCGGCCGAGCTGGTGGTGGACCTGCCCTACCCGCGCCATCGTGGCGATCCGCGCCTGGCCGAACTGCGCCACGAGGCGCTGCGCCACCTGGGCCTGGACGCGACCTGGTGAGACCGGCCTTCGAGGCGCGGGCGCGATGAACGCGCTGCCCGATGCGGCCTGGCTCAATGTCCTGATCGAGGGCCTGCAGGCCCTGCAGTTGCAACTGCTGCGGCTGCTCGATGCGCTGGGCCTGGTCGCCCATGCGCACGGACAGCCCGCCTGGCCCTGGGCCGAGCGGCTGTCGGGCGAGAACCTGCTGATCGACCTGGGCCAGGCGCGCCGGCTCGGCATCAGTGTCGTGCTGCTGGGACTGTCGCTGCTCGTGCTGCTCGTGGCCCTGCTGTGGCGCCGGCGCCGGATCTGGCTGCTCGGCGCCGCGGTGCTGCCCGTGGTGCTGGCCCCCTGGCCCGATGCCAACGTGGTTCTGGTGCCCGCGCATCCCACGAGCTTTCAGCAGCACGCGGCGGGCTTCAGCGCCGAGGCCATCGCGCGTGGCCGCACGCTCTATGCGCAGAACTGCGTGGCCTGCCACGGCAGCGACGGACGCGGCCAGGGGCCGCTGGCGGCGGCGCAGCCCGTGTGGCCGCCGAACCTCACCGGCCCGCTGCTCTGGCGCCGCGCCGACGGCGACTTGCTATGGCGCGTGCTGCACGGCACGCGCGATCGCCATGGCGCATTGACGATGCCGGGCTTTCAAGGCCGCTTGAGCGAGAGCGACGCCTGGGCCCTGATCGACTACATGAAGGCCCAGGCCGCCGGCGAAAGCCTGCGCGTGGCGGGCGTGTGGGCCCAGCCCGTGAGTCCGCCCGACATGGCGGTGCGTTGCGACGGCAAGCCGGTGCGTATGCTCAGCAGCTGGCGCGGCCAGCGCATGCGGATCGTGGCCGGTGGCGATGCCGCGGCCACGCTGCTCGAGGACCCGCGCCTGGTGACGGTGCTGCTCGAGCGCGAGCCCGCGGCTGCTTCGAAACAGGACGACCGGAGCATCGCCTGCGTGGCCGATTCGCCCGCGGCGTGGGAGGCCTTCTCGCTGATCGCGGCCACCGAGAAGCTCGAGGGCACGCAGTTGCTGGTCGATCGCGCGGGCTGGCTGCGCGCGCGCGGCGAGCCCGGCAAGAGCGCATGGAGCGACGACGACCTGCTGTGCCGCGCGGAGGCTGCTTCAGGAACGGCAGCCACGCCGGTGGCCGCGGCCGACGGGCTCGGCGCGCTGATTACGCGCATGGATGCGCAGCCGGTGCGTTTTGTGAAGGGTGGCTTCGTGCATTGACGGCGCGGCGCCGTCGTTCACCACGAATGCATCAGCACCGCGGGCCGCAGCGTGGCGATGGCCTGCAGGCGGCGCAGCGCACGACGCGGCACATGGCCATAGGCCGCGCGGCGCGCGATCGCATGGGCCGATGCGGGCGGCACTCGCCACGCGGTGGCGGTGCGCGAGATGACGAGCTGGGCCTGGTCGGCCACGGAATGGTAGGTGCGCAAGGGCATGGGGGACTCGATGGGTAACGCATCGATTCTGCGCAAGGCATGCGGCAACTCAAAGACGGATTGCGAGTTACCTGATGCATTCCGTGATCGCCTTGCCGCGCGGTGCGCGGCGTACGATGGACCGGCATCCTTTCTTCCCTCCGCATCGCTGCACACCAGGAGATACCGACCATGTCTAACCACGTCTACAAGAGCCTCGAGCTCACCGGCTCGTCCACCACCAGCATCGAGGATGCGATCCAGGGCGCGATCGCCAAGGCGCACGAGACGGTGCGCAACATCCAGTGGTTCACCGTCGTCGAGACGCGCGGCCATGTGGCCGAGGGCCGCGTGGCCCACTGGCAGGTCACGCTGAAGATCGGCTTCACGCTCGAGTGAGCGTGAGCGCCGGCTCGTTCAGGCGAAGTCGGTCGACGGTTTTTCCCAGAGGTTGACGCCACCCTCGACCGCATGGCGGTCGATCTCGGCGAGCTCCTCCGCGCTCAGTGGTGCACCCTTGAGCGCGGCCACGTTGTCGACGATCTGCTCGGGCCGGCTCGCGCCGATCAGCGCGGAACTCACGCGCGGATCGCGCAGGGTCCAGCTCAGCGCGAGCTGGGCCAGCGATTGGCCGCGGCGCTGCGCGATCGCGTTCAGCGCGCGCGCACGCTCGATGTTGGCATCCGACAGGTGCTCGGCCTTCAGCGAACCGCCGCCCGGGCGGTTGATGCGTGCATCGGCCGGCACGCCCTGCAGGTACTTGTCGGTCAGCAGACCCTGCGCCAGCGGCGTGAAGGCGATCACGCCGGCACCGAGTTCTTCGGTGGCGCCGAGCAGGTCCTTCTCGACCCAGCGGTTGAACAGGTTGTAGGCCGGCTGGTGGATCAGCAGCGGCACCTTCCATTCGCGCAGCAGCGCGGCCATCTCGCGCGTCTTGCCGGCCGAGTACGACGAGATGCCGATGTACAGCGCCTTGCCCTGCTGCACGGCCTGGGCCAGCGCCGAGGCGGTTTCCTCCAGCGGCGTGTGCGGGTCGAAGCGGTGCGAATAGAAGATGTCGACGTAGTCGAGGCCCATGCGCTGCAGGCTCTGGTCGAGGCTGGCCAGCACGTATTTGCGCGAACCGCCGCCCTGCCCATAGGGGCCGGGCCACATGTCCCAGCCGGCCTTGCTCGAGATGATCAGTTCGTCGCGGTAGGGCTTGAAGTCCTCGCGCAGCAGGCGGCCGAAATTGATTTCGGCGCTGCCGTAGGGCGGACCGTAGTTGTTGGCCAGGTCGAAGTGGTTGATGCCGAGGTCGAAGGCGGTGCGCAGCAGCTGGCGCTGGGTGGCGATCGGCGTGGTGTCGCCGAAGTTGTGCCACAGGCCGAGCGAGATGGCGGGCAGCACGAGGCCGCTGCGGCCCACCTTGCGGTAGGGCATGGATTCGTAGCGCGTGGAGGCGGCGAGGTAGGTCATGGGCGATGGAAGAGCGCGAAGAGAAAGAGAAAGGCGCCATGTCGGCGCCGGTACTTCGCGTTCGAGGATAGCGGCAATCGCGTCGACGCGCAGGCCGCCGACCCGCTCCCTTACGACGCCACGGCCGTGTCGCGCCCGAAGGCCAGCGCCGCGAGTTCCTCGTCCGATGCGGGCAGCACCGGCGGCACCAGCGCGTCCTGCAGGAACAGCCGCAATGCGGTCCATCCCGAGCCGTCGGCCTTGCGCGCCTGGCGCCAGGCGGCCGCCTCGAGCAGCAGCACCGATTGGTAGGTGCGCGCCATGCCCCAGGCCAGGCGCCGGCCGTCGCTCTCCTGCGCGCGCAGCATCAGCTCCGCGAGCGTGCGCCGCGCATGCACGATGGCATCGGGTGCGCGCGTGCCATGGCCCGCGAGCGTCGAGAGCCGCCCGTCGATGTCGGCGAGAAAGGCCTCGCCCGCCTCGGGCGCGCGCAGCGCCCGCAGCACGTCGTGCGCGAGCACCGAGGTCGTGCCCTCCCAGATGCAATGCACATGGAGGTTGCGCAGCACGCGCGGGATGCCCGTGTCCTCCACATAGCCCGCGCCGCCGAAGCTCTCGACCAGCTCGCTCGCGGCCCAGATGCTCTGGCGCGCGCAGGCCAGCTTGGTCAGCGGCGCCAGCAGGCGCGCCAGTCCGGGCGCGCCGGTGCCGCGCTCGTGGCGATTGAGCGCAAGCGCGGTTTCGAAGTTGAGCGCGAGCATCGCCTCGTACTCGGCCGTGATGCGCGCGATCCACTGCGCATGCAGCGGCTTCTCGGTGAGCAGTTGGCCGAATACGCGGCGGCGGGTCGCGTAGTCGCGCGCCAGCATCAGCAGATGGCCCACGCCCGCCGGGCCGCCCCACGAGGCCCACAGCCGCGCGACGTTGAGCAGGTCCCCGATCTTCGCGACGCCGCGATCGATGCCGCCGACCGGCACCGCGACCGTGCCTTCGAGCTCGAGCTCCGCGGTCGGCAGGGCACGCGTGCCGAGCTTGTCCTTCAGGCGCCGCACGGCGATGTGGTTCCAGCTGCCGTCGGGGCGGCGCAGCTCGACCAGGAACAGCGACAGCCCGCGGCTGCCCGGTACCGCGTCCTCGGGCCGCGCGAGCGCGAGCGCCATCTGCGAGGTGGTGGCCGAGGTGAACCACTTGGTGCCGTGCAGCGACCAGGTGCCGTCGCCGCGCGGACGCGCGACGGTCGAGGTCTGGCCGACATCGGAGCCGCCCTCCTTCTCGGTCATCCACTGGCCCGAGGTCCAGCCGCCCTGCCGCGCCGTGAGCTTCGGCTTGTAGCGCGCGGCCAGTGCCTCGTCGTGCAGCGTGAGCAGGCGCGCGGCGCCATCGGTCATCACCAGCGGACACGAGGCCACCGCGCCCGCGCCGTCGTACAGGTTCACGAGGCCGGCCTGCACCACGCGCGTGAATTCGCCATAGGGGTTCTCGTAGGGCAGCGCGACCAGGCCCTCCTCGAGGCCGATGTCGACCAGGCGATGCCAGGCCGGATCGACCTCGATGCGGTCGACGCGCCGGCCCCAGGCATCGAAGGGCTCGTGGCGCGGCACGTTGTGCTCGGCCGTCGCGGCCAGCGCGGGAATCTCCCGCATCGCGCGCTCGCCCATGCGCTGGAACAGCGGGCTCGCGTCGGCGAAGACCTCGGTGGGCAGCAGGCGTTCGAGCGTG
Source organism: Variovorax sp. GW821-FHT09B05 (assembly GCF_059418265.1). NCBI lineage: Bacteria > Pseudomonadati > Pseudomonadota > Betaproteobacteria > Burkholderiales > Comamonadaceae > Variovorax > Variovorax sp. GW821-FHT09B05. The sequence continues at coordinate 31,920 of NZ_JBWKPN010000005.1, read as the reverse complement.
TGGTGCAGGGTGCGGTCGCTCGCGAAGCGGTTCGACAGCTCGGGATGGGGCTGGATGAAGTCGGTCATGGAGTCTCCTTTGCCGAAGGCGGAGCGGGCGCATTCGCGCCCTGCCCTTTCTTCGCGGGGGCGGCGCGCGAGGTGTGGTCGAGCACCGCGGCCAGGCACAGCGCGACGATGTCTTCCACCACGCGCTGCGCCGCGCGCTTGGACAGCACGCCGAGCGCGAGCGGGCCGATCATGGCTTCGGCCAGCGCGCCAACGATCGCCGCGGCGCTGGTGTGCGCGTTCTGCGCGCGGAACTCGCGGCTGTCGATGCCGTCCTCGATCACGGTCACGAAGATCGCGCGATAGGGTTCGCGAAAGCGCAGCCGGTCCTCGTCGATCTGCGGCGCCACCGGCTCGGCCAGCAAGGCCCACGCGAGCTTGGGCCGCTTGAGCGCGCGGTGCGCGAAGGTGCGGATGATCGCGGCCAGCCGCTCGCCGGCGCCGCTCTCGGAGGCGGCCGCGGCGGCGCAGGCGTCGATCTCGCGCTGCGAGGCCTGGCGGAAGACCTCGTCGAACAGGTCGGTCTTCGACGGGAAGTACTGGTAGAGCAGGCCGGTCGAGACCTCGGCCGTGGCCGCGACCATCGGCATGGTGGTGCCGCCGTAGCCGTGGGTGGCCACGAGTTCGAGCGCGGCCAGCACGATGCGCTCGCGCGTGAGCGTCATGCGCTCTTCGACTTTCGATGTGCGTCGGTAGGTCACGCGAAGAATTGAATCACAGTTCATTTCTTATTGCAATTGCACTCCGGCTCCCTATACTTCGACGCCTCGGCCGCATCACAACGATCACGCCGCCGGCGGCCACGGCGTCCAGTTCAACCACCAAGGAAGCTTCTCCATGCGCAGGTTCGACGACTCCTCTTTCGGTCATGGCTGGTTCCAGGCTGCCTACAGCGAAGACCTTCGCAAGGGCGAGGTGCAGCCCCTCACGGCCATGGGCCGCGAGTTCGTGCTGTGGCGCGACATGGAGGGCCAGGCCCATGCGATGGATGCGCACTGCCCGCACCTCGGCACCCATCTCGGCCATGGCGGCCGCGTCTGCGGCACCTCGCTGCGCTGTCCGTTCCACGGCTGGCAGTTCGCAGGCGACGGCGCCTGCACCGACATTCCCTACAGTCCGAATCCGCGCCTAGAGATGCGGCACCTGAAGTCCTGGCCGCTGGTCGAGCGCAACGGGCTGGTGATGGTGTGGTGGCATCCGCGCGGCATCGCGCCCAGCTTCGAGGTGCCGGCGATGCCCGAGCATGGCGATGCGCAGTGGTCGCGCTACCGGCGCCAGCGCTGGGAGGTCGCGACGATCTGGCAGGAGGTGCAGGAGAACATCGTCGACACCACGCACTTCCACCACCTGCACGGCGTGGCCACGCTGGCGCGGCTCGACCGCTTCGAGCCCGCGGGGCCGGCGCTGCACGTGAACATCCTGCACGACTTCAACACGCCGCGCGGCCGGCTGCCGGGCTTCCTGCAGACCTCGCTGTACGGCCCCTACTTCGCGACGGTGCGCTTTCGCATCGCCGACCTGGCCGAGATCCTGTTCGTCGATTCGGTGGTGCCGATCGAGGCCGGCCGGGTTGCCGTGAGCTTCAGCCTGATGGCCCGGCTGCAGGGTATCGCCTCGCCCGACATGAGCCTCGCGCTGATCGACGAGGCGATCCACCAGGTGAGCCAGGACGTGCCGATCTGGGAGCACAAGATGCGCTGGAAGCGCCCCAGCCTCGCCGAGGGAGACGGACCCATCATGCGCTTCCGCCATTGGGCCGAGCAGTTCGAGACCGAGGACGAAGTCCCGGCCCCCGCGCCCCTGCGCCGCATCGAGATCGCCGCCCATGCATGAGCTCGCCGCCACCGATGCCGTCTTCGTGCGCGAGGACGCGAACACCTGGCGCGCCAGCGAGCTCGCGCGCGGTCCCTGGGATCCGCGCGCGCAGCATGGCGGTGCGCCCTGCGGCCTGCTCGCGCACATCGCCGAGTCGGCCGTGGAGGGCGAAGGCTGGCAGCTCGCGCGGCTCACGGTCGAGCTGATCCGGCCGGTGCCGGTCGACCTGCTGTCGTCCGCCGTCACGACCGAGGCGGGCCGCACCACCGCGCGCGTGGAGATCTCGTTGCTGGCCCAAGGCAAGCCGGTGGCGAAGGCGCATGCGCTGCTGGTGCGCACGCAGCCCGTGGTGCCGCCCGAAGAAGCGCTGCAAAGGCCGCTGGCCCCTGCCCTGTCGATGCCGGCACCATCGGACTGCACGGCACCGCTGCGCATCCCGGGCCTGCCCGACGTGCGCTCGTTCTATTACACGGCGACCGAAAGCCGCGTGGCGGCCGGCGATGCCGCGGCACCGGGACCGGCGGCTGCTTGGTTTCGGCTGCGCGTGCCGCTGGTCGCGGGCGCGGCCAATTCGCCCGCGATGCGCGCCGCCGCCGCGGCCGACTTCGGCAATGGCCTGAGCTGGGTGCTGCCGGTCGAGCGCTTCAACTTCGCCAACGCCGACCTCTCGCTGCAGCTCGCGCGGCAGCCGGTGGGCGACTGGATCGGCCTCGATGCCGTGACCACGGTCGCGCCCGACGGCAGCGGCTGCACCTTCAGCCAGCTGCACGACGAGCGCGGCCGCTTCGGCTTCGCGACGCAGACGCTGCTCGTCTTCGCGCGCTAGCGTTTCAGCTCAGGCGCTCGTCAGCCCGCGCGACACCGGCAGCTTGCGCACGCGCTTGCCGGTCACCGCGAAGATCGCGTTGGTGATCGCGGGCGCGATGCCCGAGGTGCCGGGCTCGCCCATGCCGCCGGGCGCTTCGCCGCTGGCCACGATGTGGGTCTCGATCGCCGGCGTCTCGTTGATGCGCAGCGGCCGCACGTCGTGGAAGTTCGACTGCTCGATACGCCCGTCCTTCACCGTCGCCTCGCCCCACAGCGCGCCCGAGATGCCGAAGATCACGCCGCTCTGCACCTGGGCCTGCACCGTGTCGGGGTTGACGACCACGCCGGTGTCGAGCGCGCACACCACGCGCCTGACCACCGGCTCGCCGCCGTCCTTCGGCACCTCGACCTCGGCCACCAGCGCCATGAAGGTGCCGAACGCGAACTGCAGCGACACGCCGCGCCCGCGCTGCGGCGGCAGCGGCGTGCCCCAGCCGGCCTTCTGCGCCGCGAGCTCGAGCACGGCCTTGGCGCGCGGGTTGGCACCCAGCAGCGCGCGCCGGTAGTCCACCGGATCGGCCTTGGCCGCATGCGCGAGTTCGTCGATGAAGCTCTCGACCACGAACACGTTGTGCGTCGGTCCCACGCCGCGCCAGAACGCGGTGGGCACCGGCGGCTCGTGGTTCACGTACTCGATGCGGATGTTCGGCAGCGCATAGGGCGGCTTCTCGGCGCCGTCGATGGTCTCGGGATCGAAGCCGTTGTTGTAGGCCGGCGGCAGCCAGCGCTTGAGGATCGACGAGCCCGTGATGCGATGGCGCCAGGCCACCGGCAGGCCCTGCGCATCGAGGCCCGCGCTCACGCGGTCGTAGAAGTACGGCCGGTACATGTCGTGCTGCGTGTCCTCCTCGCGCGTCCACACCACCTTGACCGGGCCGTCGACCTGCTTCGCGATCTGCACCGCGCGCGTGATGCTGTCGACCTCGAGCCGGCGGCCGAAACCGCCGCCCAGCAGGTGGTTGTGCACCGTGACCTTCTCCACCGGCAGGCCCGATGCGGCTGCCGCCGCGGCACGCGCGCGCGTGATCACCTGCGTGCCGACCCACACCTCGCAGCCGTCGGGCCGCACATGCACCGTGCAGTTCAGCGGCTCCATCGCCGCATGGACCAGGAACGGCACCTCGTACACGGCCTCGAGGCGCTGCGCCGCGCCGGTCATCGCCGCCGCGTTGTCGCCCTCGTTGCGCGCCACCGCGCCGGTCTGCAGCGAGGCCTGCTTCATCGATTCGACGATCGCCGCCGAATCGACGCCCGCGTTGGCGCCGCCGTCCCATTCGATCGCGAGCGCCGCCAGGCCCTTCTTCGCCGCGCCCATGTGGTCGGCCACCACCGCCACGCAGTCGTCGAGCCGCACGATCTGGCGCACGCCGCGCACGGCCTTCGCCTTGCTGTCGTCCACGCTGCGCAGGCGGCCGCCGAACACCGGCGACTGCGCGAGCGTGGCGACCTTCATGCCCGGCACCTTGGCATCGATGCCGTAGAGCGCGCTGCCGTCGACCTTGGCCGGCGAGTCGAGCCGCTTCGCGGGCGTGCCGATCAGCCGGAAATCGGCCGGTGCCTTGAGCGCCACCTTCTCGGGCAGCGGCAGCTTCGCGGCATCGGCGACCAGCGCGCCGTACTTCAGGCGCCGGCCGCTGGCCGCGTGCACGACCTCGCCGCGGGCCGCCTTGCAGCTGTCGGGCGACACCTTCCAGCGCTGCGCCGCGGCCTGCACGAGCACCGTGCGCGCGGTGGCGCCGGCACGCCGCAGCGGCTCGTAGGCGGCGCGGATGGTGGTCGAGCCGCCGGTCACCTGGAAGCCCAGCAGGGGGTTGCCATAGAGCTTGTCGTCGGGCGGCGCATGCTCGACGCGCACCGCGGCCATGTCGACCTCCAGCTCCTCGGCGATCAGCATCGGCACGCTGGTGTAGGTGCCCTGCCCCATCTCGATGTAGCCCATGGTCACGGTCACGCGGCCATCGGGTGCGATCTTCACGAAGGCATTGGGTGTCCAGGGCGGGGTTCCCGCCGAGGCTCCTGCGGCCTCTGCCGCATCGGGCACGGCGCCCAGGCCCACGCCGATCAGCAGGCCGCCGCCGAGCGCGGCGCCGATGCTCAGGAAGCCGCGGCGCGACAGCGCGGGCGAATCCACCGGCGCGTGTTCCGTCAGTCGATCGATCAGCATCTCAGGCCACCGCCTTTCCGGAGAGCGCGCGTGCCGCTTCCTTGATGCCCGTGCGGATGCGCACATAGGTGCCGCATCGACAGACGTTGCCGCTCATCGCGGCATCGATCTCCTCGTCGCTCGGCGCCGTGTTCTTGCTCAGCAGCGCGGTGGCCGACATCAGCTGGCCCGATTGGCAGTAGCCGCACTGGACCACGTCGAGGTCGAGCCAGGCCTTCTGCAGCGCGCGGCCCACGCGCGTGGCGGCGAGCGACTCGATGGTGCTCACGTTCGCCTTGCCCACCGATTCCACGGTCGTGAGGCAGGCCCGCGTGGGCGCGCCGTCGACATGGATGGTGCAGGCGCCGCACAGGCCCATGCCGCAGCCGAACTTGGTACCGGTCATGCCGAGCACGTCGCGCAAGGCCCAGAGCACCGGCGTGTCGCCGTCGACGTCGAGCGGGCGTTCGATTCCATTGACTTTCATGTTGTTCGTGTCCTTGTCGTGGGGTGGTTCGCTGCCCTCGCAACGCACCCGGCGGTGCGGCACGCAGGCAGGCCGACCGGAGGATGTCACGCCGCGGGAATTCCTGCAGGACGCGCAAGCCTCCTTTCGGGACATCGTGCGTAGGCGATGTCCGGCCGCACGATGCGCGGCGCGGCCGTTCCCGGGCGCCGATCGGGCGTCGACCATGCACGGGCCCCCAGGAAAGGATCACCATGTTCGACCACATCGGCTTCAGGGTGCGCGACCTGCGCGCCGCGCGCCGCTTCTACGACGCGGTCGCGGGCGCGCTCGGCCTGCGGACCATCGACAACAGCGCCCATTCGTTCCTGCTCGTGCGCAGCACCGAGCAGACGGTGCCCTTCGTCTGGATCGGCACCGACCAGCCGGCCTTCTGGAACGGCGCGCACCAGGTGTCGGCCAGCCCGATCCACCTTGCGTTCTCGGCGAAGACGCCGCAGGAAGTCGATGCCTTCCACCGCGCGGCACTGCAGGCCGGCGGCATCGACAACGGTTTCCCCGGCCCGCGCGGGCCGGCCGAGATGCACTACTACGGCGCCTACGTGCTCGACCCCGACGGCAACAACGTCGAGGCCGGCTGCCGCGGCGCGGGCTGATGCGGCCCGCTCAGGCCGCGACCGCGCCGGCGTACATGTAGCGCCGCGACCAGGGCAGCGTCTTCGCGGCGCGGCCGGCCTTGCGGCCCACGATCTGGTAGATCGCCACGTCGTCGTTCTCGAACGCATAGGCGCAGCCCGCGAGGTACACGCGCCAGATGCGGAACTTCTCCTCGTCGACCATGGCGCGCACCTGCTCGGTGTGCGCCTCGTAGGCGTCGCTCCACAGCCGCAGCGTGCGCGCGTAGTGGCGGCGCAGGTTCTCGATGTCGAAGGCCTCGAGGCCGCCCTGCTGCATGGCTTGCAGCGCCAGGCCGATGTGCGGCAGCTCGCCGTTCGGGAACACGTAGCGGTCGATGAAGTCGCCGCCGCCGTACGAGACGCCGCCGCCCTCGGGGTCGGACGAGGTGATGCCGTGGTTCATCACCACGCCGTCATCGGCCAGCAGCTCGCGCACGCGCTGGAAGTACTCGGGCAGGTTCTTGCGGCCCACGTGCTCGAACATGCCGACGCTGGTGATGCGGTCGAACTGCCCGCCCACGTCGCGGTAGTCCTGCAGCCGGATCTCGATGCGGTCGGCCAGGCCCGCGGCCTGCACGCGCTCGGTCGCGAGGTCGAACTGGTTCTGCGACAGGGTCACGCCCACGCAGCGCGCGCCGAACTTCTGCGCCGCGCGGATCACGAGCGCGCCCCAGCCGCAGCCGATATCGAGCAGGGTCTGGCCCGGCTGCAGCTGGATCTTTGCGAGGATGTGGTCGATCTTCTTGAGCTGCGCCGTCTCGAGGTCCTCGTCGCCGTTCTCGAAGTAGGCGCACGAATAGACCATGTTCGGGTCGAGCCACAGTTGGTAGAAGGCGTTCGAGACGTCGTAGTGGTACTGGATCGACTTGCGATCCGACGCCTTGGTGTGCGTGAAGTAGCGCGCCATGCTCTTGAGCGCGCTGGCACCGGCGCCGGTGCTGCTGTCGAGCGAGCTCTTCGCGAGCGCGTAGGCGATGTCGATGATGTCGGTGAGCTTGCCCTCGATGTCGATCTTGCTCTGCACGTAGGCCTCGCCGAGGTTGGCCAGCGTCGGCTCGAGCATCAGCGACAGCGCCGAGGGCGACTTCACGTGCAGGGTGACGGCGGGGCCGCTGAAGTCGCCGAAGTCGTACGACTTGCCGTCCCACAAGGTCAGCCGCGCGGGCAGATTGGCACGTGCGCGGACGGCCGCGCTCCACTGTTCGACCTTCTTTTCCCAAAGCATGCATTTCTCCGTGTTGGTGTTGCTTGCGATTCGGGAAAGCACGATAGCGAGATTCCTTCGAATGTGCAGGGACATGCCGCGCTCGACCTGATGGCGACACGACTTAGCGTTGGAATCTGACGGGAAGCCGTGGGTCCGGCGGCAACGTGCGGGAAAACTACAGTATTCAGAAATCTGACAATCTGTAATACAAATGCACTATTTACAAAGAATAATTGCGGAAATCGTAACGAAGCTGCGTACAGGCCACAGAGCCTCGGCTAGGGAAAAAGCTCGGATGCAAACCAACCTCCAATCCCAATGCAGATGGCTATTTCGTCTTCCAAGTGTTCCTGCGGGCTCGCCCATCTCGAACGCATACCGCGTCGCGCCTGGATGCGCTGGCTCCCGTGGCTGCGCCACTACCAGTGCACGCTGTGCGGCGGCAGGCGCATGGCCTCTGAAAACTCGGTGAACTCCGCCGTGGCTGCCCGTGCGAGCCGCGAAGCCGTCGAGCGACGGTAATCGGCCGGCCCTGACCATCGCCTGAATGGGCGCGCCCGCGGGGCGCGCACTTCTTCACCCGGCCCTCGCGCCGGGGATCTTCGAAACTCTCTCGACCGCCGAGAGAAGCTCAGTCGTACCGCACGGTCACGAGCGCGACGGCGGCCGCCTGCGCCGCCATCGACAACACCCCACCGTCCTGCCCGATCGACCGCTCGCTGCTTGGCGCGAGCGGCGTCGTGCGCCCCCGCGCGTCGATGAACGCGATGGCCAGCGGCTGTTCGCCGAGCGTATCGACCCGCACGCTGGCGCTGGGCGGATCGATCTCCTGGCGCAGGAAACGGATCTCCGTGGCGTGGCTCGTCACGCGGTGAACGAGCGCGCCCGGCCTCGCGTCGACGCGCATCTCGTAAGGTGCGCCGACGATCGCGCCGGTGAAGTGGATGGTCCCGTCGGCGGCCTGGGCCGCCAGCGGCAGAAGGCACAGGGCAAGCATTGCCGGACGTGCCAGGTTTCGAAGCGTCGACACGTGATGGTTCACGCTGGCTCCCTTCTCGCTGCTCAGTTGGCTCCCTTATTTCTGAACAGAATGAAACCATTCTTTACAAGTGAATGCAAGCAATTGTTTCCGTCCTGACGAGGGGTTGTCAGCCGATCCGGGGCGATGTAATGGGCTGTCACCACGCTGTCGCGCCAGCGTGCCTCGCGCGGCGGTGTCCGCGATCAGGAATGCGGGACCGGCTCGGGCGGCGCGTCGCTGGCCTCGATGAACAGCCGCTTGATCATCGGAAAGCGCGCACGCACCTGCCGCTCGATCGCGGCGATGGCCGCGGCGGCTTCGCCGGTGTCGGTGTCGTCCTTGAAATTGACATCGACGATCGCGAGCACCTGGTCGGGTCCGATGTACATCGACAGCACCCGGCCCACCTCCTCCACGCTGGGCTGGGCCATCGCCAGCTCGCGGATCGCGCGTGCCGTCTCGGGCCGCACGCCCTCCCCGATCAGCAGGCCGCGCGACTGGGCGATCAGGAGCAGCGCCACGCCCGCGAGCAGCAGGCCGATCACCATCGAGGCCGCGCCGTCGAACACCGGCATGTCGAAGCGGTGCCCGAGGTAGATGCCCAGCGCCGCCACCGCGAGGCCGGCCAGCGCGGCCGAGTCCTCGGCCAGCACGGTGTAGGTGGTCGGGTCCTTGCTGCGGTCGAGCGCCTGCCAGAACGGCGTGCCGCCGGCCTGGGCGCGGAACTGCCGCAGCGCGATCAGGAAGCTCGTGCCCTCGAACACCGCCGCGGCCGCGAGCACCACGTAGTTCCAGGTCGGATCGCGCAGCGGCTCGGGATGGCGGATGTGCTCGATGCCTTCATAGAAGGACACGCCGCCGCCGAGCCCGAAGATCAGCACCGCGACGATCAGGCTCCAGAAGTAGAGCTCCTTGCCGTGGCCGAACGGATGCTCCACGCTCGCCGGGCGCTTGCTCAGGCGCAGGCCGACCAGCAGCAATATGCCGTTGAAGGTGTCGACCGACGAATGGATGCCCTCGGACAGCATCGCCGAGCTGCCGGTGATGCCGGCCACGACGAACTTCGTGACCGCGATGGCGATGTTGGCGCCGATCGCGCCGTAGATGGCGATGCGGAATTCGGCCATGGCGGGGCTGGCCGGCCCCGGCTTCAGGGCAGGCCGAGATAGATGCGCAGGTCGTCCCGCTGGGTGCCGGCCGAGGCGACGGCGGTGCGAAGCCGCTCTTCCGACACGCCGAACCATTCGGTCCAGTAGTCGACTTCCTTGAGATCGGTCACGTCGATCCGGTCATCGTCCCTGGGGATGCGGATCTGAAGGTCTTCGGACATCGGGCGTTCTCCTGCGTTGAAGCCACGCAGTGTCGCGAGCGCGCGGCGCCACGAGGCCGGACGCGGACGACAGCGCGTGCAGGACGGCATCCATGCGCGCGGCGCAGGCAGGAAGCTCAGGCGGCCTCGCGCGATGCGGCCCCGAGCGCGTCGTTGCCCGCTTCCCCGAGCCAGCGCCGCTTGTCGCGCAGCGGCGGCGCGCCGAACATGCGGCCGTACTCGCGCGCGAACTGCGAGGGGCTTTCGTAGCCCACGTCGTGCGCCGCCGTCGCCACGTCGGCGCCGGTCAGCAGCATCAGCCGTCGGGCCTCCTGCAGGCGCAGCTGCTTCTGGTACTGCAGCGGGCTCATCGCGGTCACGGCCTTGAAGTGGTGGTGGAACGAGGACACGCTCATGTGCACCGCGCGCGCCATGTCCTCCACCTTCAGCGACTGCGCGAAGTTCACGCGCAGCGCGCTGATCGCCTTGGCCACGCGCTGGGTGTGGCTGTCCTGCAGCGCGATCTGCCGCAGCCGCGCGCCCTCGCCGTTCACCAGCAGCCGGTACATGATCTCGCGCTTGATCAGCGGCGCCATGATCGGCACGTCCTCGGGCGTTTCCAGCAGGCGCAGCAGCCGCAGCACCGGCTCGAGCACGGGCATCGCGATGCGGTTGACGTACATGCCGCGCGAGGCCGGTGCATTGGCCTTGGCCGGCAGCTGCTCGTTGCGGATCAGCTCGCCGATCTCGTCGACCGCGAGCTCGAGCCGCAGGCCCAGGTAGGGCTCCTGCTCGCTGGTCACGCGCACCTGGCCGCACACCGGCAGGTCGACCGAGGTCACCAGGTAGTGCATCGGGTCGTACACGTAGATGTCGTCGCCCACCATGATCCGCTTGGAACCCTGCGCGATCAGGCCCAGCGCCGGCGTCTGCATCGCGTGCTTGGGGCCGTCGGGCTTGCTGACGCAGTAGACGAACAGGCCGGGCACCGCGGTGTCGACGGAGCCGTCGCGGCCACCGGTCACCAGGTTGATCAGGCGCACCAGCTCCTTGCGGGCTTCGTCGAGTTCGGGTTCGAGCGGCAGCGGCGTGCCGATGGCGGAAAGGATGTCGGGGGTTTCGTCGGACATGTGGCGGGGTCCTTGTCACGGTGGAGAAACAAGCGGCTCGAAGCTTAAACCTGCCCTGGCGCCAGCGCGCGCCCGCGGCCACCGGTCTGGAGAATTAGGCAAGACCTTTGCAGGAACGCGCTGGCCCCGGGCAGGTGCCCGGCCGGATACTTTTCGCAGCCCTCCGGGCCTCCCAACGCAAAGGAATTCTTTCGATGCAATACCGCAAATTCGGCCGCACCGGCCTCTTCGTCTCCGAACTCTGCCTCGGCACCATGACCTTCGGCGGGTCTTCGGGCATCTGGGGCCAGATCGGCGATCTCCAGCAATCCGACGCCGAGGCGCTGGTCGGCCGCGCGCTCGACGCCGGCATCAACTTCATCGACACCGCCGACGTCTATTCCGAAGGCCAGTCGGAAGTCATCACCGGCCAGGCGCTCAAGAACCTCAAGGTGCCGCGCGACAAGGTGGTGGTGGCGACCAAGGTGCTCGGCGAGACCGGCAGCAAGGGCGTCAACTCGGCCGGCGCCTCGCGCTACCACATCATGGACGGCGTGAAGGCCAGCCTGCAGCGGCTGCAGCTCGACCACATCGACCTCTACCAGATCCACGGCTTCGACCCCGCCACGCGGATCGAGGAAACCGTGGAGGCGCTCGACACCCTGGTGCGCCACGGCCACGTGCGCTACGTCGGCGTGTCGAACTGGGCCGCCTGGCAGATCGTCAAGGCACTGGGCATCGCCGAGCGCAAGGGCCTGGCGCGCTTCGAATCGCTGCAGGCCTACTACACCATCGCGGGCCGCGACCTCGAGCGCGAACTGGTGCCGATGCTGCGCAGCGAGGAGGTCGGCCTGATGGTCTGGAGCCCGCTGGCCGGCGGCTTCCTCAGCGGCAAGTACAGCCGCGCGGGCGAGGCGCAGCAGGCCGAGCAGGGCAGCCGCCGCATCGCCTTCGACTTTCCGCCGGTCGACAAGGAACGCGCCTTCGACTGCATCGACGTCATGCGCGAGCTGGCCGAGGCACGCAAGGTCTCGGTGGCGCAGATCGCGCTGGCCTGGCTGCTGCACCAGCCGGTGGTGACCAGCGTGATCATCGGCGCCAAGCGCGTCGACCAGCTCGACGACAACATCGCCGCCACCGCCATCAAGCTCACTGCCGACGAGCTCGCGCGGCTCGACAAGGTCAGCGCGCTGCCGGCCGAGTACCCGGGCTGGATGCTCGAGCGCCAGGGCGGCGTGCGGCGCCAGCGCATGGCGGATTCGCTGCAGCGCGGCTGAGCCGCCACCAGGGCCGCCGCGCGGCGGCCCTGCCCTACTTCTTCGGCTGCACCTCGAAGGCCAGCAGCTGCGTGATCTGGCTCGCGGTGTTGAAGTTGTTGTCCGACACCAGCACCAGCGTGTCGTTGCCGTTGGGCAGCTTCGGTCCCCAGGTGATGCCCTCGATGTTGTCGAGCTTGGCCAGCCCCAGCGTGTTGAGGTCGAGCACCAGGCGCTTGCGCACCGGCTTGTAGTCGGCGCCCACGAGGCTGGCGAGGCCGCGCACGTCGGTGGCGCCCTCGGTCTCGATCTCGTAGAGGCGGATGTAGTTGCTGTAGTTGCCGTCGGCCGCCTGCACGCCCGCGCGCTCGATCACGAGGAACTGGTGGTCGTTGATCGCGAGCATCTCCGACACGCCGTTGTCGGCGTTCGGGCCCGTGGGCGCCTTGGGGATCGCATCGATCGGATAGGCCACCTGGCGCAGCACCGTGCCCGCGCGGTCGAACTGCGTGAAGCGCGAGACCGCGCCGCTCGTGGGCGTGGGCAAGGGGCCGTCCTCGTAGATCGGCGCTTCCATGCCGACCCACAGGCTCTTGCCATCGGCCGAGAAGCTCAGCGCCTCGTAGGTCGCGTTGTTGCGCGAGCCCTTCTCCTGCGTCGGCGACATCCTGAACATCGCGGGCGCCGGCAGGATCAGGTTGGCCACGCCATCGATCGCCATGCGCGCCACGAAGGGATCGAGGCCGCGTGCGCGGTCGCCCTCGCTGCCCCACCACAGGCCGCCACCCTGCGGATCGATGCGGAACGATTCGGGATCGGCCGCGATGCTGGGACTGCCGGAGACGTTGGAATAGACATTGCCGTTCATGTCCTTGAGCGCGATCGTCGAGCGGAAGCGCACCGAGGAGAAGCGCTGGCCGTCGTAGTCCAGCTCGGCCGTGTGGAAGCGCGACGAGACGCGGTCGTCGCTGAGGAAGTACCAGAGCCTGGTGGCCGGGTCGTAATCGACCGCCGAGAGCCCGCCGACCTGCACGCCGTCGATCTTCAGGTCGTTGGCCAGCACCTGTTCGCCGATCAGCCGCACGCTCTGCACGCTGCGCTCGGGTGCGGGCGCCGGCGCGGGTGGCGGCGCCGCGGGTGCGGGCGCCGGTGCCACCGGCAGGAACACGGCGCCGTCGCCACCCCCGCCGCAGGCGGTCAGGACCGTGGCCGCGCAGAGCGCCGCTGCCAGGAGACGAAGAGCGGCGGGCTTGAAGGGAGGAACGAAGGAAGGCATCGGGCGCTGCGCGAGTGGGCGAAGCGCCGGATGCTAGGGAGGGCAGATGACGGTTCGGTGAAGCCGCGCCGCCCGCGACGACGGGAGCGCCCCGCTCAGCCCGTGTTCCGGCGCACCAGCGCCGCGATGTATTCGCGCAGCGAGACGCGCCCGCGCTCGGGGTTCTCGACCTCGTACTTCTTCTCGAGCGTGACGCGCGTCATCGCCGCATACGAGGCCGCGCCCGCGTCCGAGAAACCCATCGCCTTGAACGCATGCTCCCACTGGCTGCGCGGCGTCTGGACCGCGCGTACCGGCTTGTTCAGCGCCAGCGCGAAGGCCTCGGCCACGTCCGCGCTGGTGTAGGCCTCGGGCCCTTCCACGTGGTGCGGGCCCGAGTCCTTGGCCGGCCCTTCCATCAGCCGGGCCGCGAACTGGCCCAGGTCGCGCGGCGCCACCATCGGCAGCGCGAAGTCGACCGGGTACATGGTGTGGACCACGCCCTGCTGCTGCGCGGTCTGCAGCGACAGGTCCCAGTTGCTCATGTAGTAGGCCGCGCGGATCACGGCGGTAGGAATGGGCTGGGCCGCGAGCGCCTGCTCCATCTCGTAGAGCACGCCGAGGTCGCCGATGCGCTCGCCGGGCTGCGCGCCGTAGGCCGACTCGGCCACGATCTTCTCGAGGTCGGCGCCCTCCACCGCGCGCAGGATGCTGCGCAGGCTGCGCCGTTCCTCGGCCGCGGTGTCGGTCGAGGGTGCCGCGGGCGGGTTCAGCAGGAACAGGCGCTGGCCGCCGGCCAGCACGCGCTGGAACGCGGCGACGTCGAACACGTCGACCACCGCGACCTTGGCGCCCTTCTTGCGCAGCGCCTCGGTCTTCGCGGCCTGGCGCGTGATGACGGTGACGGGCTGGCCCTTGGCCAGCAGGGCTTCGGCCAGGGCCGAGCCCACGTGGCCGGTGGCTCCGAGGATGATGTGCATGGGTGTCTCCGTGAGAGTGCGGGCGTTCAACCGCGCTGTTCGTTGCGCTTGCGCGTGGCCGCGGCCTTGCGCGCCGAGGCCGATCGCGCGGCCGCGGGCCGGCTCGCCGCCGCGGCACCGCCCTTGTGGCCGCCCTTGCGCGACGGCGCATGGTTCTCGGCCTTGCCGCGGCCCGAACCGCTCTTCTTGCCGCCGCCGGTCTCGGCATTGACGGTGGCCCAGGCACGGCGCTCGGCCTCGCCCTTGCCCACGCCGCGTTTCTCGTAGCCGTCCTCGATGTGTTCGGCCTTGCGTTTCTGCTTGTCCGTGTAGGACGACTTGTCGCCTCTTGGCATGGTCATCGCTCCTGTGTGGATGAAGATGAAAACCATGCTGCGCGCGCCGCGTGCACCCCGGGTAAGAAAAGCCAAGCGGCCTGCGTCAGTGCTGTCCGTCGTCGGCGACGCCACAGGGATGCATCGAGGTGTGTGGCAGAAGGCGGCGCTTCAGGCCTCTGGCAGCCCGCGATGGCGATGCAATCAGCGGATGCCTTCGCGCTGGGCGACCGAGCGCGCGTCGCGTGCCCACACCTGCAACACGAAGTCGTCCTCCTCGTGCAGCACCAGGCGCGCGAGGCCGAGCGCGGCCAGTGCGCCGTGCACGTCGGGGGTCGAGAGGCTGCGCTGCGCGAAGTCGGGGCGCCAGTCGCAGGCCACCAGCGTGCCGTCGACATCCAGCGTGCGTTCGCAGCAGGCGGCCACCCGGCCCATGGCCTCGCGGTCCAGAAAGTAGCCGATCTCGCTGAGCACGATCAGATCGAAACGGCCGGGGCCCGGCTGTGGCTCGAGCGGCCAGTCCCCGGGCAGCGTCTGCTGTCGCACCTCCACGTGGCCGAGCCCGGCCGTGCGCCGCCGCGCGGTCGCCACCGCCTGCGCCGAGAAATCGCTCGCGAGCAGCCGGTCGCAGCGCGGTGCCAGTTCCAGCGTGAGTTCGCCGATGCCGCAGCCGGGCTCGAACGCGTCCCGGTAGTGCGGTCGTGGCAATGCGGCGAGCAGCACCGCGCGTTTGCGTGCCTCGTACCAGCGCGCGCGCAGCGCATAAGGGTCCTCGCTGGCCGCGTAGAGCGCTTCGAAGTACGGACGATGCGTGTCGCCGCTCACAGGAAGACCACTTCGTACGGCCGCTGCGCGCGCGCCAGCGTGGTGGCGCGCAGCACCGGCGGCGCGCCGGTCGATGGATCGCGCCGCAACTGGCTCGTGAAGGCGCGCACCGCGTCGCGCTTGCGCCGCAGCGCCTCGGGGTCGAGCAGCAGGCGCCGTGCGTGCCGCCATGGCATGCGCGCATCCGCGGGACGCGCCCAGTGCCAGCCCCAGACCGGCACCTCGACCAGCCGCGCGCCCGCGCTCGCGGCCGCCAGCGCGCAGGCCTGGCCCGTGGCCTCGTGGTCGGGATGGCCATCGCGGCGCCAGGTCGTGAAGACCACGTCGCGCGGCCGCAGCAGCGACACCAGTTGCGCCGCCAGCATGGCCTGCATCGCCTGCAGCCCGCCATCGGGCAGCGCGAGCCGCACCGGCTCGATCGACAGGCCCAGCCGCTCGAGCGCGCGCAGGCTTTCGCGCGGGCGGTTGCGCGCCAGCCGCTCGGGCGGCCACACGGCCGATCCGCGATGGCTGGCGGTGCCGTCGGTCACGGCGATCACCACCACCTCGCGGCCCTGCTGCGCGAGCTGCGCCAGCAGGCCGCCGACCGCGAGCACCTCGTCGTCGGGATGCGGCGCCACCACCACGACGCGCGCGCCCGCGGGCACCAGTTGTTCCGCATCGATGGCGGGCAGCCGGGCCAGCCCGGGCCAGTCGTTCCATTCGTCCTCGGTGGTGCCGTCGCCGCGGATCGCACGGCGGGCCGGGTCGTCGAGTGCCTTGTCCGTCACAGCGCCCATGCGGCACTCCTTTGGTCGAAAACGATCTGGCCCAGCGCGGCCAGGTCGCGCTCGGCATGGCTTTGGCGCAAGTACACCGGCAGGTCGGCCATCGCGCGCGCGAAGCGCGCATCGCGGCACAGCGGCGCGGCGCCGAGCGCGCGGCCCGCGTGGCGCAGCACCGTTTCGGCGGACTGTTCCACCACGAGGCGCGCGTTCAATGCCACGCGGCGGGCGTCGTCGGCCGGATGGGTGTCGATCCAGTGCGCGGCTTGCTGCAGCACCGCGGCACCGCCGGCCAGCGCGGCATCGATGGCGCCGAGGTGCGCGAGCCGATGCGCGTCGGGCTTGGCGCCTTGTGCCGCGAGCGCGAGCACCTGGCGCGAGATGCCGAGCGCGCCGCCCCACCAGCAGGCCGCGATGCCGGCACCGCCCTGCCAGAAGCCCGGCCGGCTCACGTAATCGCCCGGCTTGCCGATCGGTACCGCGAGCGCATGGTCGAAATGCACGTCGACGCTCGCGCTCGCCGCCATGCCGACGGCCTCCCAGCCTTCGTCCGAGACACGTACGCCCGGCTGCCGGAGCGACACGGCCGCGAGACAGGCACGGCCCTCCTCGTCGTGCACGCTGACGATCGCATGCGTGAGACCCGCGGCACCCGAGCACCAGGCCTTGCGCCCGTCGAGCCGCATGGCGCCGGGACAGCCCTCCTCGGGCCGCATGGCGACGCGCGCATCGGGCGGCTCGGCGCACCAGGTGCCCCAGCGCGAGCCGGGCGGCACGGCCGGGCCATGCAGCTCGGCCAGGATCGCGAGCGCATCGGTGTGGCCTTCGTACAGCTTGGCCAGCGAGAGATCGTGCGCCGCGACCTCGGCCAACGCGCGCCAGCGCATCAGCGTGCGGCCTTGGGCGGGCCATGGCACGCGGTCGGCGCCGGCTTCGACGAGGCGGGTCAGTGCGGCCGCGGGATCGGCGGGAAGCCGAAGCCGCTCGAGGGTGTCGCTGCTGAGGTCCTCCGTCATGGATCGTGGGCGTCTCTGTGTCTGTGTGGGCCTGTTGAACTCACGCGACCATAGACAGCGCCTTTCCCCCGTCCCGTCGGCAGGCAGCCTCCGGCCTTGTAGGAGCAGCGGTGACTCGCCCCTCCACCGGGCGCGATCAGTCCCCGAGCACCTTCTCGAGATCCGCCTTCAGGCTGGTGGCGCGCTCGGGCGCCTTCGCCAGGCCCGTGTCGACCAGCGCCTGGGCGATCGATCGCTCGCCCAGGTGCACCGCGATCCGCGCGAGGTGCAACGCCGTGCGCGCATGGATCGCCGTCGGATCGGTGTCGCGCAGCATCTGCACAAAGCCCTGCGGATAGCTGCCGTGCCGCGCGAAGAAGGCGCGTCCGGGTCCGGACCATTCGCTCACGATGAACGCGACCGTCTCCTCGGTTTCCGCCATCGAGCTGCCATAGGCCCAGCCGAAGGCAGGCCCGGGCGGCGGGTCCATGCGGTCGCGGAACACGCAATGCGATTCCTCGATCTCCGTCGGCGCGACCTGGCCACCGCCTTCGGTCGGCAGGAAATCGAGGTGCGCGCCGAGGTTCAGGTAGCACTGCTTGCCGCCGCTCGCGCCCTGCACGTTGAACACGTGGATCACCGGGCCCTCGATGCGTCGCAAGGTCTGGCCCGTGCCCTCGAAGCCTTCGGCCTGGAGCACGGGATAGAGCTGGCGGGTCAGCAGCTTGAGGAAGGCGGCACGGGTGGTCATCGGCTTCGTGGTCGGAGTGGATGGAAGGTGCATTCTGACCGCGCCATCGTGTTCGCTATGCTCGCCCCGCGTTTCAGGAGAACGACGGATGGCAGTGGTGGCACAGGATCAGCGGATGGCGGCCTTGCGCGAGCTCGGCGTGTCCGAGGCCATGCAGCGGCTCGCATCGGGCGAATGCCTGCACGAGGCCTTCAGGGGCTGCTGCCTCGGACCGCCCTTCTATGCCTACCGCGGCGCCGCGGTGCCCGAGGGCCCGGCGCTGGTGCCGCTGTGGGACCGCGACAGCCGCGTCGCGGCCGTCTGGCGCCAGCACGACGGCCTGGCGTTCATCGAGTTCAGCATCGAGGACCCCGGCGCCTTCGAAGTGCGGGCCCGAACCGAGCAAGGCTTCTGGGCCAGCCGCTTCGACTTCCTCTACGAATGCGACCTCGCCATCGAGACGTTGCAACAGGCCGCCGACTCCGTGGGCTTCCGCTTCCTCGATCGCCACCTCTCATCGCGCGAAGCCGCCGAGGATGGCCTGACGAGCTTCGCGGCGCATCGCAGCTGGCTGCACGCCCTGGTCGCGGAGATCGACGACCGCGAAGCGGCCGACCCCGGTCTCAGCGCCCGAGCGGCGCGAAGGCCGTCGCCTTGATCTCGACCAGTCCCCCGTCGGGGTTCAGCTCGGCGACGGCCAACTCCACCGCCGCGGGATAAGGCGCCGCGAAGAACTCGTCGCGCACGCGCGCCATGGCCGCGAGCTGGCCGGCCTTGTCCAGGCGCAGCTTCGCGCTGCCGAAGACATGGAACATCTGCAGCTCGACCACGTCGTCGAGCCGCGCGTCGCAGGCGAGCAGCAGGCGCTCGATCTGGCGGAAGACGCTGCGCAGTTCGTGCTCGAAGCCGGCCTCGTCCATCGCCCCGGTGCCGCGCTGGCAGGCCACGATGCCCGAGAGATGGACGACATCGCCGGCGCGCCGCGCGGGTGCGTAGTGGAACTGCGCGACATCCGCCGCGAGCGCGTCGGGGATCACGACCTTGCCGGTGCGCGTGGGAATCTCGCGCATGCCGTCGATGGAAATCGGGTTCATCGTTTCAATGGAATGATTGTTCAAGAATTGGGCGAAAAAAGCGGACCGCGAAGGTCCGCCGTCATGAAACGCAAGCCGGCGTCAAAGGCTCGCGAGCGTCCCCTCCATCGCGTCCTCGAGAAAGGCGCGATCGGGCATCGACTGGCCGAGGATGCGCAGGCCGTAGTAGCTCGCGAGAAAGGCGCGCGCCATCTCCAGCGGCTGCCGCTCGCCGCCGAACTCGCCGTTGCGCTGCCCCACCGCGAACAGGTGGCACAGCAGCTGTTCGAGCCGCACCACGTAGACGCGGCTGATCTCGGCCACCGCCGGGTCCTTGCCCGCGCGGTCCAGCGCCGCGAGCAGCGCCATGCAGCCGCGCCGCTGCCGCGGATCGAGGTCGCCCTCGATGCCCCACAGCATCAGGCCGCGCAGCCGCTCCTTCGCGCTGCCGGGCCCGTTGAGGATGCGCGTCTGCGCCTCGATGCCGAGCTCCTGGTAGCGCAGCAGCGCCTGCTCGTAGAGCTGCTGCTTGCTGCCGAAGGCGTTGTAGAGGCTGCCGCGGCCCAGGCCGGTCTGCTGGCACAGCGCCTCGGCCGAGCTGCCGTCGTAGCCGTTCGACCAGAACACGTCCATCGCCGCCTCGACCACGGCGGTGTCGTCGAAGCCGCGCGGCCGGCCGCTCATCGCGTGGCCTCGGCCACGGCCCAGCTGTCCTCGAGCATGTGGTAGCGCACGATCAGGCCGTCGCGCACGCCGATGTCGAAGGCGAAGGCGGTCTCGATCAGCCGGCCGGTGCGCTTCACGCGCGTGGCCAGGTCGCCGAGCACCACGGCACGCCCCTGCCCCACGAGGATGGCGTCGATCGCGAAGCGCTCGGGCGCCACGTGTTCGCGCAACTGGCGGAAGAACTCGGCCACGCCATGCCGGCCGCGCTTGCGGCCGATCCACGGCACGGTCGCCGTGTCGCCCGCGATGAACCAGTCGACGTCCTCGCTGAACAGGGTGGCGATCTCGGCCGGATCGGCTCCTTCCCGGTTCTTGCGGAACAGGGTCTCCACGAGTTCTCGCACCGCGGCATCGGTCATGTCTACATCCCCAAAAAAGAAGGGGCCGGTCCCGTACCGGCCCCTCGAATCGATTCTAGGGCTTACTGTAACGATCGATCAAATATCGACGGCCGATGCCCCCGCTCACGCGAGGGGCGGCGCGTCAGCCCGTCACGGGGATGGGCCTGAACGACCAGACCAGCGGCGTGTAGTTCGCGTAGTCCACGTCGACCACGACCGCGATCGGGTCGGGGATCGTCGGGGCCGCCGCATTGCTGGTACCGATGACCTTGGCATTGAGCTCGTTGCTCACCACGGACTTGCTCTGGATGAACCAGTAGCCGAGGACTTCGCTGGGCATCAGGCACCAGAGTTGGTTCTTGCGCTGGTCCTCGTCCTTGGAGATCGGCGCCACCACCACGTTCTGCTCGGTGGCCAGGGTGAGCACGAAGCCGGTGGTCATGGTCGTCTGCAGGTACCACCAGCCGGGTGCGCCCGCGGGGATGAAGCGCCACGCCTGGTTGGGTCCATCGTTCGGTGGATAGGCGATGACCTGCCGGTTCGGGGCGGGGTTGTTCCCGTAGACGTCGAGGACCAGGCTCGGCTTGCCGAACTGGCCGATGACGAAGGGCTGTTCCGGCGTGATGAAGTAGGCATCGGGTGCAATGAATCCCGGGTCGGTGATCGGCATCATTTCTCCTGTTCGCAATGGGTGGGAATGGCAGCGTTCAGGGCTCGAGCGGCTGATCGCTCGAACCGCCCGGCCAGTACTTGTCGATGAGCTGGTAGGCCGTCTCGAGATCCAGCTTGTTGCCGTGGTCTTCCAGCAGCGAGATGGCCTGCGGGCTGGTCGAGTTCTCGGGGATGAAGCACGGCAGCCGCGGATTGAGGTTGGTGAAGCGGTCCCCGAGCATCAGCTTGGCCAGGGTCGGCATGAGGTTGTCCGAGGTGCCGTTGAGGCACATGTCGAGCATCGGCGAGGACCGCTCCTGGTTCATCAGGAACGGTGTCGTGTTCTCGAACGGATTCGGCACGCCGTCCATCCATTGGCGCGCGCCCCATTCGTAGGTGTTGGGCGCGACCCAGTCGGGCATCAATCCGGTGCCGATGGTGATGGCCGAGATGTCCTCGAGCTTGTGTCCGTTGTGCACGGCCAGCGCGATCGCGGCCATCGTGGGATCGTGGTTGAAGAAGGCACCGTCGACATTGCCTTCGAAGGAATTGAGCTGGCCCGGCATCGAGCCGCTCGAGGTCGCGGCCTTGGCGATGGGGTAGTTCACATGGCCGTCGAAGCCGTCCTTCAGGTCGGCCTCGGTCAGCATGTTGGTGACCATCCAGGGCGACCACGGCTTGGGGACCACGATGCCGTCGACCAGTTCGAGACCGCCCACGTTGAAGGTCACGAACAGCACCTTCTTCCGGGTCTCGTCGCCGACCTTCTTGGCGCCGTGCAGCAGGTCCTGCGTTTCGTACACCGACTTGATCGGATAGGCCGGCGCCGTCGGATCGGTGTTCATGTTGTCGTAGAAGTTCAGCTCGCCGTGCGTGAAGAGATGGATGATCTCCTCGGGCGTCTTGCCCGCCAGCAATTCGCTCGTGATGATCGAGCCGGTCGAGCAACCCGCGATCAGGTCGACATCGCGAATCAGGTCGGGCCTGTATTCCTTCAGTCGCTTGAGAATCGTGACCGACATGAGTCCGCGAATTCCGCCGCCCACGAAAGCCAGGATGGTGAATTTCTTTGCCACTGGAAAGACTCCTTTAGGACATATCCCGAGATGGGACGCGGAGTCTCTTCTTCGCCGTCAATCGTCGTCTACGAGTGGATTCCCGCTGAATTGGAATGTTGTACAACCCAATGGATTAGCACCCACGGCAATCCGTTGCGAGAAGAAAGTTCAATGGCGGAATAAATAATTCCGCATCAATTGGATGGTCTATTCGACATGGCGAATGATCGCATTGCAATGCATTCGCCGGAATTGAGATTGCAGCTTTGGATTGGCAGATCGATGTGACGGTATCGTGACCGTCAACGCCCGAACACCAGCAGCAGATTGTTCGCCGGCATCTCGTGCCGCGCGTGCAGGCGCAGCCCCGCATCGAGCGCCTGCGCTTCCACGTCCTTCAACGGGCGGATGCCCCAGGCCGGGTCGCGCTCACGCAGGCTCCGGTCGAACGCGAGGTTGCTCGGTGCCGGCACCGTGCCTTCCTCGAAGTAAGGCCCGTAGGTGACCAGCACGCCCCCGGGCCGCAGATGCCGCGCCGCGCCCCGCATCAGCGCGGCACAGGTGGCCCATGGCGAGATGTGCAGCATGTTCGCGCAGTAGATCGCATCGAACTCCTGCGCGAAGGCCGCGCCCTGCGAGGGCCAGGGTGCATCCAGCACGTCGAGCAGCACGGGAGACCTGAGGCCGGGCAGTCCGGCCTGCTCGACGCGGCGTGCGAGCGCGGGCAGCGCGCGCGTATCGGCATCGCTGGTCTGCCAGATCCAGCCGGGCAAGGCCGTCGCGAACCACTCGGCATGCTGGCCCGTGCCCGAGGCGATCTCGAGCGCCGCGCCCTCGTCGCCGAGGAGGGCGCGCAGCCGCTCGAGGATCGGTTGCTTGTTGCGGTCGGCGGCGGGGCTGAAGGAAAGATCGGACATGCGGTGCTCGGTGGCGATGGGCGGGAGCCGGAGGCTATCAGCCCTCGACCGGCACGTGGAAATCGATCACCGCGCCGGGCCGCGTGGGTTCGAACTTGCCGTCGTAGAGCTCGAAATCCGGGCTGTCGGCCAGCTTGAGGTCCGAGGCCGGGATCAGCTGGCCCCAGATGGTCGCCATCGCGTTCTTCACCTGCGGGTGCAGCGCCGATCCGTCGAGTGTGATGCGGAACACCGCATAGGTCGCGGCCGGGATGCGCTTCTCGCTGAAGCCCGCGGGCAAGGTGCTGCCGGGCGCGATGCCCACGCCCGCCATGTAGTCGAAGCTGCCCTCCTCCCGGTCGACGCTCCAGACCGCGCCGTAGGTGGCCCAGCTCGGTTCCTGGCCCTTGAACGGCAAGGCGCCGATGAGTGCGGACCACAGCTGCGGAATCTCGGCGCGGCTCTCCTGGTCGAAGCGCCGGGCCGGGCCGGCGATGCTGAAGGCCTCGAGGCGCACGAGGTCGGGCAGCCGGGTCACGGCCGTGGAGGTGCTGGTGGGCAGGTTCATGGGATATTGGCCTTCGATGGGTGTGAGCGCGAAGCCGGCGCGGAAGCGGCCGGGCGACACGCCGAAGATGCGCTTGAACGCGCGGGTGAATGCTTCCTGCGACTCGAAGCCGCAATCGAGCGCGAGCTCGACGAGCTTGAGCTCCGGCTCGTCGCAGAGCCGGCGCGCGCCGCGCACCAGCCGGCGGCCGCGCACATAGGCCATCACGCTGCGGCCCA
This sequence comes from Variovorax sp. GW821-FHT09B05, assembly GCF_059418265.1. NCBI lineage: Bacteria > Pseudomonadati > Pseudomonadota > Betaproteobacteria > Burkholderiales > Comamonadaceae > Variovorax > Variovorax sp. GW821-FHT09B05. The sequence goes on along the minus strand of NZ_JBWKPN010000005.1, from coordinate 8,609 downwards.
TGCGCGCGGTGAAGAGTCGCGAGAAGTGATACGGCGACAGTCCCGCCTGCTGCGCGATGCGATCGAGCGTGAGCGTGTCGTCGAGCCGCGCCTCGATCCAGGCGATGAGCTCGGCGATCGGGTCGGGGGTGGGTCGGTCCATGCCGCGATCATCGGCCACGCGGGCGCGGCGCGTCCTGACCGAACTTGCTGTCCAGCCCTTCGCGTTCGCTAGATCAGCCGCCGGATCGGCTTGCGCTTCCACACGCCGTGGAAGTACAGCGCCTGCAGCCCCAGCGCCACCAGGTAGGTCAGCGGATAGGCGACCCAGACGCCGCGCAAGCCGAGCGCCTGCTGCAGCACCCAGGCCAGCGGAAACAGCAGCACGGCCAGGCAACCCAGCGAGATCGCCGTGGGCACGCGCACGGTGCCGGCCGCGCGCATCACGCTCGTGAACACGCTCGCCATGCCGAAGGCCACGCTGCCCCAGACCGTGATGCGCAGCACCGAGGCCGCGAGCTCGATCACGACGGGGTCGTTGCTGAACAGGCTCACCGCGAGCGGCGCCGCCAGCGACACCAGCACGGCCAGCCCGGCCGTGAGCGCGAGGTTCATCCACAGGCCCACGCGCTTCACGTGGTAGATCTCGTCCAGGCGGCCGGCACCGATGGCCTGCGCCGCGAACACCGAGGCGGCGATGGCGATCGACATCGCCGGGAACTGCACATAGGCCATCACCTGGCCCACCGTGCCCCAGGCGGCCGTCGCGCCGGGGCCATGGCGGTTCACGAGCGACAGCAGCATCGCGTCGGCCAGCGAACTCGTGATGAAGAAGAGCCCGGTGGGCACGCCGAGCCGCGCCACCGTCGCGAGCACGGGCGCGTTCCAGCGCAGGTGCGCGCGCAGCTTCGCGGGCGCCAGCAGGCTGTCTTTGCGATGCAGGTGCCAGCCCAGCCACAGCACGGCCAGCGCGTTGCCCGTCATGCTGGCCCAGGCCGCGCTCTGGGTGCCGAGCCGCGGCAGCCCGAGCCAGCCGAGGATGAAGGCCGGTGTCAGCAGCACCCAGACCGAGGACGCCACGGCGAGCGCCTTGAGCGGCGTCACCGTGTCGCCCAGGCCGCGCAGCAGCGCCGCCAGCATCAGGTGCACGAACAGCACGGGCATCGCGGCGAACAGCACGCGCGCATAGCCCACGGCATCGGCGAGCACGTCGCCGGGCGTGCCCAGCGCCTGCAGCACCGGGCCGATCCCCGCCGCGCCGATGCCAGCGATGACGCACGACAGCAGCAAGGTGCCCAGCAGCACCGAGCCCGCGACGCGCCGCACCTTGTCCGTGTCGCGCGCGCCCCAGGCCTGGCCCACGAGCACCGAGGCCCCCGTGCCCAGCCCGATCGCGAAGGCCATGCAGCACATGAAGAGCGGAAAGAAGCTGACCGCCGCGGCCAGCGCACGCGTGCCGAGCAGCTTGCCCAGGTAGATCGTGATGGCCGTGCCGCCGAGCGCCTGCAGCACGTTGGTCAGGACCAGAGGGCCGAGGAAGACCAGGAAGCGTTGCCAGAGGGGGCGTGTGGGGATGAGGTCCATCGGAAGGCGCATCGTAGTGGAGCGGCCCCGCATTTCTGGCACGATGCCGGCCGGCCTCGACGGCTACCCAATATCTCATTGAATGGATCGATCGCCCCATGCACCGTAGACACCTGGTTCTTGCGCTCGCCGTTGCCGGTGCCATGCTCACAGGCTGTTCAACGCTCCGCTCCGATCTGTTGGTGAAGGACAAGCCGCTCACCAGCGACAAGGATGGCCTGATCGTCGCCTCATTCGGCTACACCGTTTCCGTCGATCGGCTCGTGAGGGTCCAGCAGGAACCGACCATCCGCCTCGTCGTGACGCCTCATCCGGACCGGGAGGGCAAAAAAATCCAGCTGACCACGGCCGATCAGATCTTCACCAACGGGGCCTGGAGCGAGGAGGAGATCGTCCGCCGCGCTGGCACGAGCGGTCGGGTACTCGTTGGCTACCGCGTACCCGCCGGCAGCTATGAACTGCTCCAACGAGAAGTCAAGCTCCACGGGCCTCGCAACTGGGAGGCCCAGCTTCCTCTTGCTGCGCCCTGGCGTTTCACCGTCGTGCCAGGACAGATCACCTATATCGGCGCGCATGTGCTGCACACTCAGTTTGGCGAGTCTCTTCTATTCAGAGTACTGATTCCGGCGCGCGCGAGGCTCGTGATCCTCGACGAATCGAACGAGGACATGGATGCCCTGCGCCGCGTACGTCCCGAATTGCGTGACGTCACGTTCAACAATGCGCTGCGCACCGACTGGCCACTGGAATAGCCATTGAAGGCACGCTTGCGCCCACGCGGCCCAAGCAGCGTCTCATGTGCTTCCTTGCCAGCCTCCGCCCACCCTGCGCCGCGAGCGCGTGCGCAAGGTGATCGAGTAGCGCAGCGCCGGCGTCGGCGCGATCGCGTGCTGCCATTCCCAGCGCGCGGCGCCGCGCAGCAGGTAGATCGAGCGCGGCTCGATCCCCAGCTGCACCATCGGATCGTTGGCCGCGTAGTGGCCGTCGCGCCGGTAGGGCCGCAGCTGCATCACGGCGTCGCCGCGCAGCGAGATGCCGACGATGTGCTCGAAGTCGGGCACGTCGCGGTGCCAGCCCAGCGGCGTGCCGGGCTGGTACTCGGAGATCAGCGCATGGGTGAGCTCGGCCTCGTCGATGCCGGCCCAGGCCGCGGCGCGGCGCCTCAGCGGATGCAGCGATTCGGGCAGCGGCGCGCCGGGCAGCAGCCGGTTGGCATCGAAGTCGTAGCGGCCGCCGAAGCCGATGCCGCGGCGGCGCGCGGTGTAGGCCTTGTAGCGCATCTCGCGCAGCGTGAAGCCGCCGACGATGGCCAGCAGCTCGGCCTCCTCGGCGGGGCTCAGGAACTCCGGCGCATAGCGCAGCCCGTCGATGGCGGCGACCGGCGCGGCACCGAACAGGTCGGGCTGCGCGTCGTGCTCGATGCGTCTAGCGGCGCGCATCGCCGCCCCTCCCCGGCCCACCTTGGCCGCCAAGGCGCACCTCCCACCAGCGCGGCAGCAGCTCGCGGATGTCGGCGCGCGAGAAGCGGTCGTCGAGCAGGTGCAGCACGCCCTCGTCCTGCTCGGTGCGGATCACGCGTCCCGCGGCCTGCACCACCTTCTGCAGGCCCGGGTAGAGGTAGGTGTACTCGTAGCCCTTGCCGAAGCGCGCGTCCATGCGCTCGCGCGTGATCTCGTTGAGCGCGTTGTATTGCGGCAGCCCGAGGCTCGCGACGAAGGCGCCCACGAGGCGCGTGCCCGGCAGGTCGATGCCCTCGCCGAAGGCGCCGCCGAGCACCGCGAAGCCGATGCCGCGGCCGCCGACGGCGAAGCGCTCGACGAAGGCCTGGCGGTCGGCCTCGGGCATGCCGCGGGTCTGGCTCCACACGGGCACCTCGGGATGCCGCGCGACGAAGGCGGCGCAGGCCTGCTCGAGGTAGTCGAAGCTGCTGAAGAAGGCCAGGTAGTTGCCGGGCCGGCGCGCGTACTGGCTGCCGATGATGCCGGCCACGCTGCGCAGCGAGTGCGCGCGGTCGCGCCAGCGCGTGGAAACATCCATCGCCACCTCGACATGGAGCTGGCGGCCGCTGAATGGCGAGGCTACGTCGAGCTCGGCCACGTCCTCGGGCAGGCCCAGCGCGTCGCGGTAGAACGGAAACGGCGACAGCGTGCCCGAGAAGCAGACGGCCGAGGCGGCATCGGCGAAGCGGCCTTCGAGAAAGGGCGCGGGCACGAGGTTGCGGATGGCCAGCCCGCGCGAGCCGTTCGGCCCCAGCGTGCGCTCGAACACCGAGTGGTCGCCGAAGCTCTCGGCCAGCCGCGCGAAATGCAGCGCATCGAAGAAGAAGCGCTGCAGCGGGCCCTGCGCCGCGTCGGGCGTGGCCGCGAAGTGCTCGGCCATCGCGGTGTTGGCGGCCTGCAGGCTGCGCGCGAAGCGCTCGGGGATCTCGTCGGCGGTCTCGTAGTCGACCGCGTTGGCCTGCTGCGCCTCCTGCAGCGCGCCCCATTCGCGGTGCAGCCGCGCGAGCGGGCCGCGTACGGCGGCCGGCGCGGCGCGGTGGGCCTCCTCGAGCGCGCCGTCGTCGAGCGGCGCGGTGTACATGCCGCGTGCGCGCTCGAGCAGGTTGTGGGCCTCGTCGACCAGCAGCGCGGCGCGCCATTCGCGCTCCTTCATGGTGGCCCAGAGGAAGGCGCTGCCGTCGAAGTAGTAGTTGTAGTCGCCGACCACCACGTCGCTCCAGTGGGCCATTTCCTGCCCGAGGAAATAGGGGCAGACCTCGTGCGCGAGCGCGATGCGGCGCAGCGCCGGACGGTCGAGCCAGGCGGCGCGCGCGGCCTCGGCGCGCGCTGCCGGCAGCCGGTCGTAGAAGCCCTTGGCGAGCGGACAGGCATCGCCATGGCAGGCCCGGCCCGGGTGCTCGCAGACCTTTTCGCGCGCGGTCAGCTCGAGCACGCGCAGCGGATCGGCCGGCGCCTTGCCGCCCGCAGCGGCCTGGCGCTCGAGCAGCCGCAGCGCCTCGAGCGCGATCGCGCGGCCCGAGGTCTTGGCCGTGAGGAAGAACACCTTGTCGACGCGGCCGGCCGCGCGCGCCTTGAGCAGCGGGAACAGCGTGGCCAGCGTCTTGCCGATGCCGGTGGGTGCCTGCGCCATCAGGCAGTGGCCCTTCGAGGCGGCGCGGTAGACCGCCTCGGCGAGCTCGCGCTGGCCGGTGCGGAAGGCGCCATGCGGAAAGGCCAGCGCGCCGAGCAGGTCCGCCAGCGCCGCGTGATGCCGGCCCTCGCGCTCGGCCCAGGCGATGTAGCGGCCGCAGAGGTCCTCGAAGTGGGCCTGCAGTTCCTCGCGCGTGTGCAGTTCCTCGAGCACGGTTTCCTCGCCGCTCGCGAGGTCGAGGTAGACCAGCGCCACGGTGATCGCCGCATGGCCGTCGGCCTCGCAGAGCATCCAGCCGTAGCAGCGCGCCTGCGCCCAGTGCAGCGCGCGGTGGTTGCCGCGGATGGCGTCGAAGTCGCCGCGGAAGGTCTTGATCTCCTCGACGCGGGCACTGCCCGACTGCAGCTCGTAGCCGTCGGCGCGGCCGCGTACCAGCAGGGCGCCGCATTCGGACTGCAGCGCGACCTCGCTCTGGTAGTTCTCGCCGCGCCGCCCCTGCACCAGCGCGTGACCGGCCATGCCTTCCTGCGCGCTGGGCGCGGGCACGAAGCGCAGGTCGAGGTCGCCGGCCTTCGCGCCGAAGGCGCAAAGCGCCTTGACGGAGACGGGCGCAACGGTGACGCAGGAGGCTTCGCGGGACATCGGCGTGGAGGTTCGACAGGATGCGGCGGCCGCCAGTATATGGATATTCATCCAGTGTGCTGGTGGAATTCACAGTATCCCTGCCGGCGCGTAGGCTGGAGCGCACGGGCATTTCGGGGCCGAACCGGCAGCGGCGGCCGGTCGGGAAAGGTCCGATGTGCCACCGCCTTCGCCCTGCCTGTCCGACTTCCGAAAGGAGACACCGATGACTGCCCTGAAATCCGCCACCGAACTCGCTGCCGCCGCGAGCCGCCCCTATCCCAACGACAGCGCGGCCTACCGCCAGGCCCGCACCGCCCTGCTCGCCGAGGAGATCGAGCTGCGCCGCCACGTCGAGCGCGTGGCCGCCCAGCGCCGCGAACTGCCGCTGGGCGGCGAGCCGCCGCCCTACCGCTTCCGCGACGAGAACGGCCGCACGGTCGGGCTCGACCACCTGTTCGGCGACCACGACACCCTGGTCACCTACTTCTGGATGTACGGCCCGCAGCGCGAACGGCCCTGCCCGATGTGCACCGCCTTCCTCGGCGCGCTCGACGTGCCGGTGCGCGACATCGCGCAGAAGGTGGCGTTCGCGGTGCTCGGCCGCTCGCCGGTGGCGCGCCAGCTGGCCTTCGCGCGCGAGCGCGGCTGGCGCAACCTGCGGTTCTACGAAACGGTCGGCGACGACTTCGCGCGCGACTACCGCGGCCTCGCGCCCGACGGCAGCGAATGGCCGGCGCTCGACGTCTGGGTCCGGCGCGAGGGCCGCGTGCATCACTTCTGGGCGCCGGAGCTGGCCGAAACCGCCGACCCGGGCCAGGATCCGCGCCTCGCGGTCGATCCCACGCCGTTGTGGAACATCCTCGACCTGACGCCGGCCGGCCGCGGCAGCGACTGGTATCCGCGGCTAGAGTACTGAGCCCCGGGGAGGCCCGCGGCCTCTCCTCCCCTCCTCTTCCCTCGCGCCTTGCCGCCGTTCCGGGGCCGGGCGGGCGGCCGCGCGCCGCCCGTCCCGTCCGGTCGAAGACAATGTCAATTGTTCGTTCACAACTACGTTCGAAATGAAAACTGCTGCCGCGATCGACACCGCCGACTTCGAGCGCCTGCTGAGCCGCAACATCAAGCTGCCGCTGCTCGGGGGGCTGTTCGGTGCCGTCGTCTTCGTCGCCCTGATCCTGTACCTGCTGTCCACCATCGCCTGGGTCGAGCACACCGACCAGGTGGTGCGCAGCGCCAGCGAGCTGCAGCGCCGCTCCATCGACATGGAAACCGGCATGCGCGGCTTCCTGATCAGCGGGCAGGACCGCTTCCTCGAACCCTACGACGCCGCGCTGGCGCGCGTGAAGACCGACACCGCGGCGCTGCGCCAGCTGGTGGGCGACAACCCGCAGCAGATCGAGCGCGTCGACCGCATCGGCTCGCTGCAGGGCGCCTGGAACGAGTTCGCGGCCGACATGATCGCCGCGCGCCGCAGCGGCGGCGACTTCGAGGCCGCCGTCAAGCTGGGCCGCGGCAAGCGCCTGACCGACGACATCCGCAACGAGTTCGACAACTTCATCAACACCGAGCAGTCGCTGCGCTTCCAGCGCAACGCCGAGGTCAAGCGCACCAGCTGGATGGTGGTGGGCCTGTTCCTGCTGTTCACGCTCACCTTGAGCGGCCTGGTCGCCTATTTCGGGCGCCGGCAACTGGTGCGCCTGTCCGAGAGCTACGACGCGGTGCTGCAGGAGCAGGAGGCGCACACCGAGCGCCTGACCGAGCAGGCCTGGCTGCGCACGGCCCAGACCGAGCTGGTCGGCGAGCTGGTCGGCGAGCTCAGCGCGGCCGACATGGGCCGCAAGATCCTGGCCTTCTTCTCGCGCCACCTGGGCAGCACCGTGGGCGCGCTCTACGTGCGCGAGCGTCATGGCCCGCTGCGCCGCGCGGCCAGCTACGGCTTCTCGGTCGAGGCCGAGAACGCGCAACAGGTGTTCTCGCCCACCGAGAGCCTGGTCGGCCAGGCCGCCGCCGAGAAGCGGCTGATGCTGATCGACCCGGTCGAGGCCGACTACCTCAAGGTCAACTCGGGCCTGGGCGAGATGCGCCCGCGCGCCGTGGTGCTGCTGCCGGTGGCCAACGACGGCGTGTCCAACGGCGTGGTCGAGCTCGGCCTGCCCGGCACGCCCGACCAGCGCGCGCGCGACCTGTTCGAGGTGGTGGCCGAGGACATCGGCACCTCGCTGGCCGCGGCGCGCTACCGCGAGCAGCTGCAGGACGTGCTGGCCGAGACCCAGCAGCTCAACGAGGAACTGCAGGTGCAGCAGGAAGAGCTGCGCACCGCCAACGAGGAGCTCGAGGAGCAGTCGCGCGCGCTGCGCGCCTCGCAGGCCATGCTCGAGAACCAGCAGGCCGAGCTCGAGCAGACCAACAGCCAGCTGTCCGAACGCACCGAGGCGCTCGACCAGCGCAACATGGCGCTGCGCCACGCCCAGCGCGACCTCGAGGAGCGCGCCGACGAGCTGCAGCGCGCGAGCCGCTACAAGTCGGAATTCCTCGCCAACATGTCGCACGAGCTGCGCACGCCGCTCAACAGCGCGCTGATCCTGGCCAAGCTGCTGGGCGACAACCCGCAGGGCAACCTGAGCACCGAGCAGGTGAAGTTCGCCGAGTCGATCTATGCCTCGGGCAACGACCTGCTGGTGCTGATCAACGACATCCTCGACATCGCCAAGGTCGAGGCCGGCAAGCTCGACCTGGTGCCCGAAGACACGCGCCTGGACCGCCTGGCGCAGGGCCTGGAGAGCACCTTCCGCCCGCTGGCCGACGAGAAGCGGCTGAGCTTCCGCCTCGAGCTGCATCCGGCCGCGCCGGCCTCGCTGGTCACCGATCGCCAGCGCGTGGAGCAGATCCTCAAGAACCTGCTGTCGAACGCGCTCAAGTTCACCGAGCAGGGCGAGGTCTCGCTGGTGATCTCGGGCACGGCCGACGGCGGCGCCTCGTTTGCCGTCTCCGACTCGGGCATCGGCATCGCGCCGCACCAGCAGGAAGTGATCTTCGAGGCCTTCCGCCAGGCCGACGGCACCACCAGCCGCCGCTACGGCGGCACCGGCCTGGGCCTGTCGATCTCGCGCGACCTCACGCAACTGCTGGGCGGCACGCTCAGCGTGCAGAGCGAACCGGGCCAGGGCAGCACCTTCACCTTGCACCTGCCGGCGCAGGCACCGCAGGCGCCCGCGCAGCAGGAGCCGGCCGCCGCGCCATCGCGCGCCGTGGGTGCCGCCGCGCCGGCCCGCCTGCCCGCGCGCGCGCCGGTGCCC